>NZ_JBVIGS010000024.1:0-78680 GCF_055570675.1 Streptomyces sp. NPDC031111 | reverse complement strand
TAAGCGCCCTGTGCGGGACTGGAAGCGCCTTGCGGCGGGACCGGGGCCCCCTGTGGAGCAACGGGAGCCCCTTGCGGCGGGATCGCAGCACCGTGTGCGGGTACGGCGGCGCCCTGCGCCGGGACCGTAGCGCCCTGTGCGGGACTGGAAGCGCCTTGCGGCGGGACCGGGGCCCCCTGTGGAGCAACGGGAGCCCCTTGCGGCGGGATCGCAGCACCGTGTGCCGGGACGGGCGCCCCTTGCGGGGGAGCAGCCGCACCGTGTGCGGGCACGGCAGCCCCGCCTGCGGGGGGCGCGGCATCCTGCGCAGGGACCGGAGTCCCGTGCGGTGGGACGGGAGTTCCGTGGGGCGGGATTGCAGTGCCCTGCGCGGGAATCGGGGCGCCCTGCGCCGGTACCGGAGTCCCGTGAGGGGGAACCGCAGTGCCTTGCGCGGGTACCGGGGCGCCTTGTGCTGGTACCGGAGTCCCGTGGGGCGGGACGGGAGCTGCCTGCGGCGGCCCCGCGGTGCCCTGCGCGGGTACCGGTGCACCCTGCGCCGGTACCGGGACCCCCTGTGCTACCGACGGCCCGTGCGGCGCGGGGGGAGCTCCGTGCGGCGGGACCGCGGTGCCCTGCGCGGGCGCTGGTGCACCCTGGGCCGGTACTGGGACCCCCTGCGGCGCAACCGGCGCACCCTGTGCTGCTGCCGCCGCTCCGTGCGGCGGGACGGCGGTGCCCTGCGCGGGAACCGGAGCTCCCTGCGCCGGCACCGCAGCCCCCTGCGGCGCAACCGGGGCCCCCTGTGCCGGTGCCGGCGCCCCCTGCGGCGTCGTCGGCAGGCCCCGTGCCGGTGCCGGGCCCCACTGTTCCGAAGGCGCCGGTGCCTGGGCGATGGCCGGCTGTGGGGACGGAGCCGGAGCCTCGGCGGGTGTGCCGTTGCCCTGCGTCGGCTGGGCGGCGGCGGCCCGTCGGCGGCGGCCCGTCGGCGCGCTCGTGGGGTGCGGCTGCGGCGGGGTGTGGTCGTCGGCCTGGTCGTGCGGAACGGCGTCGTGGCGGCCGTCGTCGCCCCCGGTCCCTCCGGGCGCGGCCGCCTGCCCGACCGCCTCGGCCTGTGTCGGCTGGTCCGCGTCGGCCGGCGGCAGCGCGAACACCGTGCGGGGCGCGGCCTCCTGCGCCGCCGCCCGCTCGCTGGCGGCGGCCAGCGCACGCCGACGCCGCCCCGTCGGCTGCTGCGGCTGCCCCGGAGCCTGCGCGGGGACGTGCACCGCGACCTCGGCACCCGTCGCGTCGCCCGCCCCGCCCCCACCGGACGGCGCGGGCAGCGCCGCCGGCAGCGCGTGCTGCTCGCCGGACCCTCGCCGGGCACGCCGCCCGGACGGTGCGGGCACCCCCTGCGGCGGTACGGTCCCGCCCAGCGCCGTGTTCGACGCGGCG
The DNA here is from genome assembly GCF_055570675.1 of Streptomyces sp. NPDC031111. Taxonomy (NCBI): domain Bacteria; kingdom Bacillati; phylum Actinomycetota; class Actinomycetes; order Kitasatosporales; family Streptomycetaceae; genus Streptomyces; species Streptomyces sp. NPDC031111. Next base: position 77,264 of record NZ_JBVIGS010000024.1, on the reverse strand, counting down.
GCACCCGCCGCGTGCTCGGCGGCGGTGACGACGGCCCCCTCGGAGACCCCGGCCACCCCGGCCGCCCCGGCCAGTTCGACCTCGGCACCCACCACGGCCGGCGCGACCTCGGCCGGCCGTCCGCGCCGCCGCCCGGTACCCCCGGACGCCTGCGCGGGCTCGTCGCCGGCGCCGGCGGCAGCCGCGCGGCGCCTGCGCCGGCCGGTGGGAGCGCCCTCCGGACCGGAGCCGTCGTTCGCGCCCGGCACCTCGCTCTCCAGGAAGGCGTCCACGGACGCCCGCCGTGCCCGCCGTCGCCCGCCACTGGTGGCCGGTTCGGCGGGCGGGGCCTCCTCGGCCGGCGCCTCGGTGGCCGCCACGGCCCCCGCCCCGCCCCCGATCGGCACCTCGAGGACGAACGCGCTGCCGCTCATCCCCGGCACCTCGTGCGTCTGGAGCACGCCGCCGTGCGCCCGGACGATCCCGCGCACGATCGGCTCGTGCACCGGGTCGCCGCCGCCGTACGGGCCGCGCACCTCGATGCGTACGACCTCGCCGCGCTGCGCCGCCGCGACCACGACCGTGTTGTCCAGGTAACCGCCCGCCGACACGGGCGTATTGCCGGTCGCGTCGACGCCGGCGACGTCCGCGACGAGATGCGCGAGGGCCGTCGCGAGCAGCCGCGGGTCGACCTCGGCCTCGATGGGCGGCGCGTGCACCGCGAACTGCACCCGTCCGGGCCCGATGAGCTCCACGGCCCCGTCGACCCCGGCGGCGACGACGGCGTCCAGCATCACCTTCGTACGGGCGACCTGTTCGCTCCCGGCGTCGAGGCGCTGGTAGCCGAGGACGTTGTCGATGAGGGTGGTGATCCGGGCGTAGCCGGCCGACAGGTGGTGGAGCACCTGGTTGGCCTCGGGCCACAGCTGCCCGGCGTCGTCCGCGGCCAGCGTGGACAGCTCGCGGCGCAGTTCGTCCAGCGGGCCCCGCAGGGAGCGCCCGAGCAGGGTGAGCAGCTGCTCGTGCCGGGCGGCGAGGGCCTCGTAGCGGTCCTTCTCCCGCTCGCCGAGGGCGGCGTACCGCTCCTCGTTCGCGGCGAGTTCCTCCGCGTGGCCCTCGCGCAGCTCCTCCAGCTCGGTGACATGACCCTGGCGCAGGGCGGTGAGCTCGGAGGCGTGCTCCTCGGCGAGCCGCTCCAGCGCCTCGGCGTGCTTCCGCTCGGCCTGCTCCTTCTCCTCGACGAGCGCGTCATGGGGGCGGCGGTCGAGGAACGTCATGACGGCGCCGACGAGCTGGTCGCCGTCGCGCACCGGCGCGGTCGTCAGATCGACCGGCACCTTGTCGCCGTTCTTGGCGTACAGCACCTGCCCGCGCACCCGGTGCTTGCGCCCGGAGCGCAGGGTGTCGGCGAGCGGGGACTCGTCGTACGGGAAGGGGGCGCCGTCGGCGCGCGAGTGCAGGACGAGGGTGTGCAGTTCGCGCCCGCCGAGTTCGCCGGCCCGGTAGCCCAGGATCTGGGCGGCGGCCGGGTTGACGAGGACGATCCGTCCGTCGGTGTCGGTGCCGACGACGCCCTCGGAGGCGGCGCGCAGGATCATCTCCGTCTGCCGCTGCGAACGCGCGAGCTCGGCCTCGGTGTCGACGGTGCCGGAGAGGTCGCGGACCACGAGCATCAACAGCTCGTCGCCGGTGTAGCCCGAACTGTCGTACGCCTGCTGCCCGTTCTCCAGATTCGCACTGGTGACCTCGACCGGGAACTCGGTCCCGTCGGTCCGCCGGGCGATCATGCGGGTCGGCTTGGTGCGGGCGCGGGGGTCGATATGGTCGGGCCGCCGCATCGACCCCGGGATGAGCTTGCTGTCGAACTGCGGCAGCAGATCCAGCAGCCCCCGGCCCACCAGCGCGGTGCCCGGGGTCTCGAAGGCCTCCAGGGCGATGGTGTTGGCGTTGACGACGGTCCCGTTGGCGTTGACCAGCACCAGGGCGTCGGGAAGCGCGTCCAGTATGGCTGCGAGGCGAGCAGCGCCTCGGGATGGCCTGCTGCTCACGAGACGCTTCCTCCCTGTTACCGCGACGTGCCGACCGCTCGGGCCATCTTGCCAACCTGCCCGCAGCGTGTCACGCGAGGGATTCTAAGGGCTGGGGTTGCGCTCGCGACGCCGGATGGGACGGACGTCGCACGAGGAAGTGACGGCGATGTGACGCCCGGTGCGCCCGGAACCCGTGACGGCCTGCGCGGACGCGCCCCGAACCTTCGCGGGACCTTTACGCCCCCTGTGCCCCGACTCGCCGACACGCGCCCCGGCGCGCTCCCGGGCACCTCACGGCCGCCCCGCGGCGCGCACCTCGGGCAGCAGCGGCACCAGCCGGTCCCAGCGGGCGATTTCGCAGCCGTTCGCGCGGTCGTACGTCGCGTCGACGGGACGGCCCGCCCAGGTGCCGGTGACGCGGGCGGTGGCCGGCCCGCCGTACTGCATGGTGCAGACGGCGTCCCGGGGCGCCGGGGCGAAGGCGTCCCGCCCCCACCGCGTGTTCCGCTCGACGGCCGCGCAGGCCCCGGCGGGGTCGGGATGGTTGCCGCCGCCGGGCCGGCACCGGACCTCGTACGTCCCGTCCGCCCCGCCGCCCGCGTCGCGCACGGTGACGGTGAGGCGGTCACCGCGCGGAGACGGCTCCTGCGCGTACGCGGTCGGCGGCGCCGCGGACAGCGAGGTGAGGGCGGCGACGGAGGCGGCGGCACCGGCGAGTAGCCGCCGGAGCGCGGGACGGCTGAGCTGTTTCATGACCTGCGACATGACCTGACCAACGCGCCACCGCGCGAGACGTTGCGCCACGCCGACGCGACGGTCGGAAGTGCTTTGCCCTGCGGGCTCCCCGCCTAGTACCGTGGGGGGCGATTGGTGACACCCCACACGGTTGTGTCATCATCGGCACGCACCGACCGACACGCGCTCGCGCGCGCAGGGTCTGTGCATGGAGGCGTCGCCTAGTCCGGTCTATGGCGCCGCACTGCTAATGCGGTTTGGGGCTTACCCCCCATCGAGGGTTCAAATCCCTCCGCCTCCGCCCCGATCACGAAGCCCCGGTCCCTACGGCCGGGGCTTCGCCCGTTCTCACCTCACGATGCCTGTTTGTGCAGGTCACAAGGGGTGGGCCAAACGGATTTCACATGGCGGCGGCAGTCATGTAATGTTCTTCCTGTCGCCGCGAGCGGGCCGAAAGGACCGGGGAGCGGCGAGAAAACTGAAGAGACAAGCACTCGTAGCTTAACGGATAGAGCATCTGACTACGGATCAGAAGGTTGCAGGTTCGAATCCTGCCGAGTGCACATAAAGCAGAGGCCCCGGAGAGATCCGGGGCCTCTGGCGTTTCCCGAGTCATTCGGCTTCGGTGCCGGCGTCGTCGGCGGGGGTGGCGCGCCGGTGCGGGCTCCGCTGGCGCAGCAGCGTGGTGCGCAGATAGTGGGTCAGGGCGGTGGCCGACGCCGTGAGGAAGATGAAGGTGTAGAGGATCTGGAGGATGGTGACCAGGCGTGCCGCCTGGCCGTGCGGCGTGATGTCGCCGTAGCCGACGGTGGCGAGGGTGACCAGGGTGAAGTAGAGGGCGTCCAGGCGGGTGGCGATGCCGTCGAGCTCCCCGGGACGCCGGGCCAGTGCCAGGTAGGCGGTCGCGAAGACCAGGATGGACAGGCTCATCAGCAGGGGGATGACCAGGCCGGGACGGACGTTCGGGTGGCCGAGCAGTACGTGGACGACCTGCCGCAGCAGCAGGAGCGCGATCAGCGTCAGGGCGAGGCCGAAGAGGATCCAGCTCAGCACGGGCCGGTGCGGGCCCAGCCGGTCCAGGGGCAGCAGGAAGTAGGCGGTGACCATCGCCGCCACCCCCGCCGCCTGGACCAGCCAGGGCCACAGGGCTAGGCCGGGGACTCGCGGCGTGGTGCGCACAGGGCCCAGATGATGAAGCCGTCGATGATGATGAGGACGATCGCCCACACCGGGGCGTAGGGCAGCCACACGAAGTTGGCGATCATGCTGAGCCCGGCCAGTGTCACGCCCACCACGCGGGCCCAGGTGGCCCCGGTGAACAGGGAGAGACCGGCGACGGTGACCAGGGCGCCGAGGATCAGATGGAGCCAGCCCCAGCCGGTCAGACTGAACTCGTACGTGAAGTTCCTGGTGGAGACGAAGACGTCGTCCTTGGCGATGGCGGCGATGCCCTGGAAGATCGCCATGATGCCGCCGAACGTCATCAGGACCGCCGCTGCCGCCGTCCAGCTCGTCGCCCAAGGGCTCTTGGCCTCCCACCCGGCCTGGTGGTGGCGCGTGCCGCTGACATTGCTCGCCATGTGTTCGACCTTTCGGCTGTCCCCGAGCGGTGCGACTCCTCAACCAGGTTGGCACCGCCCCTGCCACTCGGCACCTCGGCGCCCGTGCCCGGTCAGTCGGTGCGGCAGTGCTCCTCCAGATAGTCGGCCGCCACCGTGTTCGCGCGCCGGAACCAGTCGTGGAGCACGGCCATCTCCTCGGGGGTGTAGTCGGCGAAGAGCTCGGTGATGCGGGCGTAGTAGGGCTCGTAGATCTCCCGGGTGCGGGCCAGGGCCTCCGGTACGGCGGCCACCCGGACCCGGCGGCGGTCCGCGGAGTCGGGGCGGCGGGTGATGTAGTCGGCGCGCTCCAGGCGGTTGAGGATCCCGGTCATCGCGCCCGTCGTGACATGGACGCGGTCCGCCAGCTCGCCGGCCGTGAGCAGGTTGTCGCCGGCCTCGATGACGAAGGCGAAGCAGGTCAGGTCGGTGACGTTCAGGCCGACCCGCTGGGCGATCTCGTGCTGGCCCACCAGGTGGGTCGCGATGAGCTGGTCCATCGCCCACAGCGTCTGCTCCGGCGTGGCGGGCAGGCGCGGATTCGCTTGCATGCGGGGTTTCCTCGTTTTCCTTAGTTCGTGAGAGATTTCTGTGCTAAACCTCTTACGACGCGAGATATTCGTTCGAGTGGCAGGGGGCGGGGCACATGAGCGCACATCCATATGACCACGGGCACACGGTCGCGGGGTGGACAGGTTTCGGGATCGCCGGGGCCGGTACGGCGGTTCTGGGGTTCGGGGTCGTCATGGTGTCCTGGCCGCTGCTGGCGGGCGGGGCGTTGATCGCGCTGGTGGGCCTCGCCGTCACCTGGGTGCTGCACCTCGCCGGGTGGGGCAAGCCGCCTGGTCCCCGGCCGAGGGAGCAGTGGGGGTGGCGGGTGCGGGACCTGAGCGCCCGGCAGGGGCACGCGGAGTGCCTGGGCTGCCGGCTGGCGGGCCGGGGCCGGCGCGCGGGGCGGGAGGTCTCCGGTCGGGTCACCTTGCCCGTGCGGAGCGAAGCCGCGGACGCCCGTCCCGTGGGCGGGGGCTGAAAGCCGCGGGCGGCCCGTTGTCAGTGGTGCCCCCTACTCTCGGCAGAGATGGCACAGGCGTGGAGATGCTCGGGGCTGCGATGGTCGGCGGACGGTCCCGTGCTGGCCTGGGAGGGGGGCCGGCGCTCCGCGCTGACCTGGGGGAAACGGGTGGCCTTCGGGGTCGCGGAAGGGGGAGTGCGGACATGCGTGGGGGCACGGGGGCATGCGTGTCCGCTCGGGGCGGCGGTCCCGGGGCGGAGCAGGGGGGCGCGCTGCGAGGAGTGCGCCCGGCTGGACCGGGCGCACTCGGTGGCCGCCGACACCCTCGCGGACGATCCCCGGCCCTACCGCGTCTACCTGGCGTGGTTCGGGCCCGGGATGGTCAAGGTCGGGATCACGGCGGTGGGGCGCGGGCCGGCGCGGCTGCTGGAGCAGGGAGCGGTCTGTTTCAGCTGGCTGGGCACGGGGCCGCTGATGGCGGCGCGCCGCACCGAGGAGCTGCTGCGCGCCGCGCTCCGGGTACCCGACCGGATCCCGTACGCCGACAAGCGGGCGGTGCGGGCGGCCCTCCCGGCAGGGGAGGAGGCACGGGCGGCCGAGATCGCCGAGTTGCACGCGCGGGCGGCCGGCCTGGACGCATGGCCGGAGTCGCTCGCCCGTGAGCCGTTCCGGCCGGTCGACCATGTGGGGGTGTTCGGGCTGGCGGGGGTGCCGGCCGCCACGGGGGAGGTGAGCGAGCTGGTCGCCGGGGGCGCGGTGAGCGGTGAGCTGGTGGCCGCCGCCGGTCCCGATCTGCATCTGGCGACCGGGAGGGGCGTGGTGGTGCTGGACACCCGGCTGCTGACCGGATGGGGGCTGGTCCCGGCCGGGGGACGGGAGTTGGCGGTGCCGGTCAGAGCCGTAAGGGACCGGTCGGCGGCGCAGGACGGGCTGTTCTGACCCGACGGCACCCGGCCCCCTCTGGACCGGGCGGGGGATCCCGGGTGATCGTGGGCGGCATGAGCGCTCACCCCGACACCCGTGCCGAAGCCGACGACGTACGGCGCTTCTGGGAGGGGCTCGGGCTGCCCGGCCTCGTCGACGTGCACACCCACTTCATGCCGGAGCGGGTGCTGCACAAGGTGTGGGCCTACTTCGACGCGCTCGGGCCGCTGACCGGCGGGGTCGAGTGGCCCATCACTTACCGGCAGGAGGAGGACGAACGGGCCGCGCTGCTGCGGGAGTTCGGCGTGCTGTCCTTCACGGCCATGCTCTACCCGCACAAGCCGGGCATGGCACGCTGGCTGAACGGCTGGGCGGCCGACTTCGCCCGCCGCACACCCGACTGTCTGCACACCTCGACCCTCTTCCCCGAACCCGGCGTCGCGGACTACGTCCGGGACGCCGTCGAAGCCGGCACACGGGTCCTCAAGGCACATGTGCAGGTCGGCGCGTACGACCCGGCCGACGAGTCGCTCGACGAGGCCTGGGGCCTGCTCGCCGAGGCGGGCGTCCCGGTGGTGATCCACTGCGGGTCCGGGCCCGCCCCCGGAAAGCACACCGGCCCCGAGCCGATCGCCCGGGTCCTGGCACGGCACCCCCGGCTGCGGCTGGTGGTGGCGCACCTCGGCATGCCCGAGTACGAGGACTTCCTGGACCTCGCCGAACGGTACGAGGAGGTGCGGCTGGACACCACGATGGCGTTCACCGACTTCAGCGAGCGCCTGGCACCGTTCCCCCGGCGGGCCCTGCCCCGGCTGGCCGCCCTCGGCGACCGCGTGCTGCTCGGCACCGACTTCCCCAACATCCCGTATCCCTACCTCCACCAACTCCACGCCCTGGAGCGGCTGGACCTCGGCCGGGCGTGGCTGCGGGCGGTGTGCCACGACAACGCGGCCCGGCTCTTCGGCCTGCCCGGCTGAGGCGCCGCCCGCTCGCCGAGCGGAGCCCGCGCGTTTCTCAGGGAAAACACAGGTAGCCGAAAGGACGTTCTCAGAGGCGCCGGACATCGTGTCCGGCATGACCACGATCTCGCCCCAGGGGCGCACCGAACTGCTGAGGCCGGACGGGAGCCCCGTCCGCGTGCTTGTGGTGGACGACGAGCAGTCGATCACCGAACTGCTGTCCATGGCCCTGCGGTACGAGGGCTGGCAGATCCGCAGCGCGGGGGACGGCCAGGGAGCCGTCCGCGCCGCGCGCGAGTTCCGGCCGGACGCCGTCGTCCTGGACATGATGCTGCCCGACATGGACGGGCTGGCCACCCTCGGGCGGCTGCGCCGCGAGCTGCCGGACGTGCCGGTGCTGTTCCTGACCGCCAAGGACGCCGTCGAGGACCGTATCGCCGGGCTCACCGCCGGCGGGGACGACTACGTCACCAAGCCGTTCAGCCTGGAGGAGGTCGTCGCGCGGCTGCGCGGGCTGATCCGGCGCTCCGGCGCGGCCGACCGCCGGTCCGAGTCGATGCTGGTCGTCGGCGACCTCACCCTCGACGAGGACAGCCACGAGGTCACGCGGGGCGGCGACGGCATCCACCTCACCGCCACCGAGTTCGAGCTGCTGCGCTTCCTCATGCGCAATCCGCGGCGCGTGCTCAGCAAGGCCCAGATACTCGACCGGGTCTGGTCGTACGACTTCGGCGGGCAGGCGAACGTCGTCGAGCTGTACATCTCGTATCTGCGCCGGAAGATCGACGCGGGCCGGGAGCCGATGATCCACACCCGGCGCGGAGCCGGATACATGATCAAGCCCGCGGTCTCGTGAGCGGACGGCGACGGCCGCGTCCGCAGCGGCGAGCGGGGACCCCGCGCACACTGCGGACGCGGCTCGTCGTCGCGTCCGTGGCGCTGATCGCGGTGGTGTGCGCGGTGATCGGCACGGTGACCACACTGGCGCTGCGGTCCCATCTCTACGAGCAGCTCGACGGTCAGGTGAGCGAGGTCGCCAAGCGCGCGGCGGGCGGTCCGGAGAAGGAAGGGCCGCCCCCTCAGCTGCTGAGGGGCGAGGACCCTCTCGACTTCGTCACCCTGGGCCCGCAGGGCATCGGCACCATCGGCGTCACCATCGAGGACGGCCGGGTGACCGACGGGATCGTCAGCAAGCGCAAGACCGAGAACGGCGTTCCGACGTCCGAGGCGACCCAGCTCACCGCGGCCCAGCTCGCGGCCGTCGCCACCGTCCCGCGCGACCTCCACCAGCACACCGTGGACATCCCGGGCCTGGGCGAGTACAGGGTGCAGTACGAGAGCGGCCGGAACGGCGAGTTCTACGTCGCGCTGCCGACCGACGACACCGACGACACGATCAGGACGCTCATCCTGGTCGAGGTCAGCGTCACCGGCGCCGGACTGGTCGCCGCCGCGATCGCCGGGTACGTCCTGGTCGGCGTCGCCACCCGCCCCCTGCGCAAGGTCGCCGCCACCGCCACCCGCGTCTCCGAACTCCCCCTGCACAGCGGCGAGGTGAACCTCGAAGAACGGGTCCCGGAGTCCGAGTGCGATCCGCACACCGAGGTCGGCCGGGTCGGCGCCGCGCTGAACCGGATGCTCGACCACGTCCACGGAGCACTGCACGCCCGCCAGGAGAGCGAGACCCGGGTGCGCCAGTTCGTCGCGGACGCCAGCCATGAGCTGCGCACCCCGCTGGCCTCCATCCGGGGGTACGCAGAACTCACCCGGCGCGGCAGGGAACAGGTCGGCCCCGACACCCGGCACGCGCTGCGGCGGATCGAGTCCGAGGCGGGCCGGATGACGCTGCTCGTCGAGGACCTGCTGCTGCTCGCCCGCCTGGACGCCGGCCGGCCCCTGCAGTTCGAGGAGACGGACCTCGTACCGCTCGTCGTGGACACCGTCAGCGACGCCCGCGCCGCCGGCCAGGACCACGTCTGGCGCCTCGAACTGCCCGACGAGCCCGCGCCGGTGCGCGCCGATGCCGCACGGCTCCAGCAGGTGCTGGTCAACCTGCTCGGCAACGCCCGCAACCACACCCCGCCGGGCACCACGGTCACCGCGCGGGTGCGCCGGAGCGGCAACTGGCTCTGCGTGGACGTGGTGGACAACGGGCCGGGCATCCCGGCCGGGCTGCTCCCGCACGTCTTCGAACGGTTCGCGCGCGGCGACTCGGCGCGCACCCGTGCCACCGGCTCGACCGGTCTCGGCCTGGCCATCGTGCAGGCCGTGGCAACCGCGCACGGCGGTGCCGTGACGGTCGACAGCGCGCCAGGACGTACCGCGTTCACGCTCCATCTCCCTTGTGTAGCACCGCAGTCGACGTCCGAGCCGTACTCACAGCCACGGCACAGCCTCACCACATGGGCACGACAGGGCGCCTGAGCAGAGTCGGTTCCATGCGAAGCGATTCCTCTCCCGGCACCCTGCCGGCGCGGGAGCACCTCCCGGCCGCCGGAGCCGGTACGCCGGTCCTGGACGTAGTGATCCCCGTCTACAACGAGGAGAAGGACCTCAAGCCGTGTGTCCGCGGACTGCACGAGCACCTCAGCCGCACGTTCCCCTACGCCTTCCGAATCACGATCGCCGACAACGCCTCCACGGACGGCACCCCGCACGTGGCGGGCCGGCTGGCGGAACGGTTCCCGGAGGTGCGGTCCGTGCGGCTGGAGCAGAAGGGACGCGGCCGGGCGCTGCGGACCGTCTGGTCCGCCTCGGACGCCCCCGTCCTCGCCTACATGGACGTGGACCTGTCCACCGACCTCAACGCGCTGCTGCCGCTGGTCGCCCCGCTGATCTCCGGTCACTCCGACCTGGCCATCGGCTCCCGGCTGAGCCGCAGCTCACGCGTGGTGCGGGGGGCCAAGCGGGAGTTCATCAGCCGCTCGTACAACCTGATCCTGCGCGGCTCGCTCCAGGCGCGTTTCTCCGACGCGCAGTGCGGGTTCAAGGCGATCCGCCGTGACGTGGCGCGGGTGCTGCTGCCGCTGGTGGAGGACAGCGGCTGGTTCTTCGACACCGAGCTGCTGGTGCTCGCCGAGCGGGCGGGGCTGCGGATCCACGAGGTGCCGGTCGACTGGGTCGACGACCCCGACTCCACCGTGCACATCGTGAAGACGGCGACCGACGACCTCAAGGGCGTCTGGCGGGTCGGCAAGGCCCTGGCCACCGGATCGCTGCCGCTGGACCGGCTCGCCCGGCCCTTCGGCGACGACCCGCGCGACCGCACCCTCGCGGACGTGCCGCAGGGACTGGCCCGCCAGCTGGTCGGCTTCTGTGTCGTCGGGGCCCTGTCCACCCTCTTCTACCTGCTGCTCTACAGCGGCTTCCGCACCTTCACCGGCTCCCAGGTCGCCAACGGGCTCGCCCTGCTGGTCTCGGCGGTCGCCAACACCGCCGCCAACCGGCGGCTCACCTTCGGGGTGCGGGGGCGCGGCGGCGCCGTACGGCACCAGGCGCAGGGGCTCGTCGTCTTCGGCATCGGTCTGGCGCTGACCAGCGGTTCGCTCGCCGCGCTCAACACCGCGACCAGCGATCCCGCCCACTCCACCGAGCTGGCGGTCCTCATCGCGGCCAACCTCGCGGCGACAGTGCTGCGGTTCCTGCTCTTCCGGGCGTGGGTGTTCCCGGACCGCGACCGTTCCTCCCACGCGGCGCCCGCCGCTCCCGCCCGGCAGGACGCGACCATGCCGCTCCAGCCGGTCCGCGCACCGCTCCCCACGCGTCCGTCCCGTCCTTCCCACCCCCACTCCGACCCGAGGGACCTCCGATGACCACGCAGTACGACCGGACGAGTCCCTCGGCGGACCCCGCCACCTGGGGACCTCCGACCCCGCCGACAGAGCGTCACTCCGCCCCCGGGGGCGGCGAACCGCGCGGACCTCTGGCCCGCAGAGTGTGGCGCGGCCGGTCCGAGGACCCCCGCTGGGTGCGCCCCGCCTTCCTCGGCCTGCTGCTGGCGACCGGCCTGCTCCACCTCTACGACCTGAGCGCCTCCGGATACGCCAACTCCTTCTACTCGGCGGCCGTCCAGGCGGGCAGCGAGTCCTGGAAGGCGTTCTTCTTCGGCTCGCTGGACGCGGCGAACGCGATCACCGTGGACAAGCCCCCGGCCTCGTTGTGGCCGATGGAGCTCTCGGTGCGGATCTTCGGACTGAACTCGTGGGCGATCCTGGTCCCCGAGGCGCTGATGGGCGTCGGCACGGTCGCCGTCGTGTACGCGGCCGTCCGCCGCCGCTTCGGTCCGGCGGCCGGTCTGATCGCGGGCGCCGTCCTCGCGCTCACCCCCGTCGCGGCGCTGATGTTCCGGTTCAACAACCCGGACGCGATGCTGGCGCTGCTGATGTCCGTCGCCTGCTACCTCGTCGTACGGGCCCTGGAGGACGGCCGTACGAAGTGGCTGGTGTGGGCCGGGGCCGCGATCGGCTTCGCGTTCCTCGCCAAGACCCTCCAGGCCTTCCTGATCCTCCCGCCCCTCGCGCTGGTCTACGGCGTCTGCGCGCCGGTGCGGCTGAAGAAGCGGCTGGGCCAACTGGCCCTGGCCAGTGTGGCGCTGGTCGTCTCCGGCGGCTGGTGGGTGGCGGTCGTCGAGCTGTGGCCGGAGTCCTCGCGCCCGTACGTCGGCGGCTCGCAGAACAACAGCTTCCTGGAGCTGACCTTCGGCTACAACGGTCTCGGCCGGCTCAACGGCGAGGAGACCGGCAGTGTCGGCGGCGGTGGCGGCGGCATGGGCGGCGGCGGACAGTGGGGCGAGACCGGCTGGGACCGGATGTTCAACTCCGAGGTCGGCGGCCAGATCTCCTGGCTGCTGCCCGCCGCGCTGATCCTGCTCGTCGCCGGTCTGGTCCTCACCCGGAAGGCCGCGCGGACCGACCTCGCCCGCGCCTCGTTCCTGGTGTGGGGCGGCTCGCTGCTGGTGACCATGGTGGTCTTCAGCTACATGGCCGGCATCTTCCACCAGTACTACACGGTGGCCCTGGCTCCGTACGTCGCGGCGGTGGTCGGCATGGGCGCGGCGGCGCTGTGGGAGAAGCGGCGGGCGCCGGCGGCCTCGCTCGCCCTCGCGGCCGCCGCCACGGCCACGGCGGCCTGGGGGTATGTGCTGCTCAACCGCACGCCCGACTACGTGCCGTGGCTGAAGTGGCTGGTGCTGGTCGGCGGGCTGGTGGCGGCCCTCGGGCTCGTCTTCGCCGGTCGGGTGGGGCGCCCGGTGGCGCTCGCGGCGGCGGGGCTGGGCCTGGTGGCGGCGCTGGCCGGACCGACGGCGTACACCCTGAGCACCGTGCAGGAGGGGCACACGGGTTCGATCGTCACTGCCGGACCGGCGGGGGCGAGCATGGGCGGCGGGGGCGGTCCCGGCGGGGGCGGCGGCTTCCCGGGCGGCGGACAGAATCGGCAGGACGGACAGAACCAGCAGGACGGCGGCCAGGGCCAGACCCCGCCCGGCGCGGGCGGCAACGGCACCGGCGGCTTCCCCGGCGGCGGGCCCATGGGCCAGAACGGCCAAGGCGGCCAGAACGGTCAGGGCGGTCAGAACAGCCAGGGTGGCCCGCAGAACGGCACCGGCGACGGCGCCGAGGGCGGTATGCCCGGCGGCGGCATGGGCGGCCTGCTCGGCGGCGCGAGCGTCGACTCCGAGGCGAAGGAACTGCTGGAGGCCGACGCCGACGACTACACCTGGGCCGCCGCGGCCATCGGCGCCCAGAACGCGGCCGGCTACCAGCTCGCCACCGGTGAACCGGTGATGGCGATCGGCGGCTTCAACGGCACCGACCCGTCCCCGACGCTCGCCCAGTTCAAGGAGTACGTGGCGGACGGCAGGATCCACTACTTCGTCGCCGGCGGCGGCATGGGAGGCGGCATGGGCGGCGGCTCCGGCAGCTCCGCGCAGATCTCCTCCTGGGTGGCGGAGAACTTCGAGGAGGTGACGGCCGGCTCGGCCACCTTCTACGACCTCACGCAGCGGACGACCGACGGCTGACGGGCCCTTGATGAGGTGAGGGCGGCGGCACCGCGGTGCCGCCGCCCTCGGCCGCGCTCCTGGAATGATGCGGCGCCGGCGAGTCGAGGAAGGCGCGTCTCCCCTGGCTGTCGCCGCCGGCCGGGAGGTTCCTCGACATCGGACCCGAGGCGTCGGCGTTCTCCCGGGTCGGCCGGCGGGTCGTCCGCGGGACGGGGCCGCCCGCGCACGGGGTGGCCGGGGCGCTCGCCGCCGTCCTCCAGTTCGTGTACGGCTACGGCACGTTCGAGGGACACTTCCTCGCCCGGGTCGCCGAGGCGGGGCTCACCCCGAGTACTACCGCGTCGAGGCGATGGCGGCCCCAGGGGCGCGGCTGAGGCCGGACCGGAGCTACTCCCCCTCGACCAGCCGTGCCGGGAATCCGCCGGTCGCCACCGGGCCCCAGCGTTCCGGGGTGATCCGGATGATCGACTTGCCCTGCTTGACCATGGCCGCGCGGTACTCGTCCCAGTCCGGGTGCTCCCCGGCGATGTTCCGGTAGTACTCCACCAGCGGTTCCACGGACTCGGGGGAGTCCACGACCTCGGCGGTGCCGTCGATCTGCACCCAGGGCCCGTTCCACTCGTCGCTGAGGACGATCAGGCTCACCCGGGCGTCCCGCTTGGCGTTGCGGGTCTTGGCCCGCTCGGGGTAGGTGGAGACCACGATCCGGCCCGAGTCGTCGACCCCGCAGGTCAGCGGCGACCCCTGGGGGCCGCCGTCGGCCCGCCGGGTCAGCAGGATCGCCCGGTGCCGGGGCCGTACGAAGTCCAGCAGCTCGTCGAGGGAGACACGGGTGTTGGTCGCGATGTTGGGTGCCATGGCGTCAGCCTAGGCGGACGGTGCTTCCGGGACGCCGTCGTACACACGGGTCCGCCGCGGCAGCCGGTCTCCGAGGGGGAGCACCCCGAATACCGCAGGTCGGGCGTCACCTCGTCACCACAGGACGGATACAATTCCGGGCGTCCTGTGCTCGCAGTCGGGAATGTGCTGCGGAGCTCTCCTGCGCACGGTCGGTGCCGTGCATGCCGAAGAGGTTCGTGGTGGCTGCGTCCCGGTTTTCTGATGTGACCCGTTTCCCGCCCGGGTCGGACCTGGCGGAAGCGCTGACGGCGGCGGCACGGCGACTCCACGAGACCTCCACCCCGGACAGCACCCTGGACACCGCGGTCCGTCTCGCGGTGGCCCTCGTCCCCGGCGCCGACCACGCGGGCATCTCCGTCGTCGAGCGGGACAACCGGCGCTCCCCGCTCGCCTGGACCGACGAGGTCGTGCGCACCGTCGAGGAGGACGGCGGGACCGGGGACGGCCACCCGCCGTACTGGCACCGCCTGTGGACCGCACCGGTGGCCGAGGTCGCGGACAGCGCGAGCGACGAGGGCGAGGGCGCGCTGTTCGAACGGGGACTGCGGTCCGTGCTGTCGATGCGGCTGCGGGCCGACCGCCGCCGGCTGACGGTGCTCACCACCTACGCCCGCAAGCCGCGCGCCTTCGACGAGGCCGCGCTGCGGATCGGGCGGCTGTTCACCACGCACGTCGGCATCGCCCTGGACTCCGCCACCGTGCGCGAGCAGCTCACCGAGGCCATGCGCACCCGGGACCTGATCGGCCAGGCCACCGGCATCCTCATGGAACGCATGGACATCGACGCGACGGGCGCCTTCGACAGCCTGGTACGGGCCTCGCAGCGGGAGAACGTGAAGCTGCGCGACCTCGCCCGCCGGATAGTCGACGCGCACGGCACCCCCTGACGGGGCCTCACACGGCCGGCAGCGACTCCCCCTGGACGGCCTGGACGTCCAGCTCCACCCGGAGGGTCGTGCCGATGGCGGCGATGCCGGCCTGGACGACCTGGTTGTAGTTCATCGCGAAGTCCTCGCGCCGCAGTTCGGCCGTGGCGCGGAAGGCCGCCCGGGTGCCGCCCCAGGGGTCCGCGCCCGTGCCGAGGTAGGCCAGGTCCAGGTCGACGGGGCGGACGACCCCGCGCATGGCCAGCTCGCCGTGGACCGTCCAGCGGTCGGAGCCCGCCGCGGTCAGTCCCGTGGACCGGTAGGTGATCTCCGGGTACCGCTCGACGTCCAGGAAGTCCGGTGACCGCAGATGGGTGTCGCGCATGCCGTTGCCGGTGTCGATGGACGCCGCCCGGATCACCGCCTCCACCCGGGACTTGGTGACGTCGTCCGGCGCGACCTCCACCGTGGCCGCGAACTCGGTGAACCGGCCCCGCACGCTGGAGATGCCCAGGTGCTGGGCGACGGCGGCCACGCTCGAGTGCGCCGGGTCGACGGTCCACGGCCCCGGCGGCGGCAGCTCGGTACCGCCCTGCCGGGCCAGCGTCACCGTCCCGACCTCGGCCCGCCCGCTCGCCGTGACGATCGCACTGGCGGCTGCGGGCGCGTACCCGACCGCGGTGACGATCACCGTGTACGCCCCCGGCGCCAGCCCGGTGGCGTCCCGGACGGCGCCCTCGGCGTCCGCCTCGGCGCGCAGCACCTGCGTACCGGTCCCGTCGGTCAGCGTGACGACCGCGTGCGACACGGCCCATCCGTCCCGGGTGCGGATCCTCGCGGTCAGTGGCATCCCGTTTTCTCCCTGCGAACACGTGTGAACAAGTCGAACACGTACAAAATGGTCATGAAGCGACCGGCCCGTGGCGGGGCGCGTCTCCGCTACAGGACGCGCGGGCCCGCCACGGGCCGGGGTGTGGCTACTCGCCCGGGTGGGCGAGCTCGATGTCGTGGCCGTCGACGCCGCTGCCGGTGACCGTCAGCGCGGTGGCCACCGGCGGGTAGCCCGTGGCGATGACGCTGTACTCGCCGCCGTCCAGATCGGCGAAGGCGTACGCGCCGTCCGCACCGGTCGTCGCCGTGCCGACCACGTTGCCCGCCGCGTCGACCAGGGTGACCCGGGCGTCGGCCAGCGGCCCGTGCGGGGCGCGGACCACGCCCCGCACCTGGGCGCCCGTCTCCAGGTCGACCTCGACCCGGGTGACCCCGGTGCCGCCGACCTCGACGGGCAGGGCGCGCGGCCGGTACCCGGCGGCGTTCACCGCGACGGTCACCGCGCCCGGCACCAGCTCGGCGAACGAGAACTCGCCCTGCTCGCCGGTGGTCCCGGTGGCCAGCAGATCCCCGCGCACATCGGTGACGATCACCATCGCGTCCTTCACCGGCAGCCCGCCGCCGGCCGTGCGGACCAGTCCGGTCAGCCCGCTGGTGCCGCTGAGCAGGATGTCGTAGGCGACCGGTTCACCGTTCACGACGACCGTGGACGCCTGCGGCTGGTGGCCGTCGGCGGCGGCGATCAGGACGTACGACCCGGTGCCGGGCGCGTCCACCGCGTACGAACCGTCGGCCTGCGCCACCGACCGGCCCAGCTGACGCCCGCCCAGCGAGATCAGCGTGACGGCCGCCCGCGGCACGGGCGCGCTGTCGGCGCCCCGCACGAAACCACGCACCGGGATGCCGCCGGAGACCGGTGCCTCCGGCTCGCCGGGGCCGGTGGCCGTGGCGACGGCGGCGAGCCGCTGCGTGGCCGAGGTGGCCGAGGGAGCCGCCGACACGGCCGCCATCGCCCCGGCCGGAACCGGTGCGTCGGCGACGCGGGTGGCCTCGGCGGGGGCCGGTGCCGCCGGCGGGGCGGTCTCGGCGGACGCCTCCGCCGCCTGGGCCAGCGCGCCCGAGGTCCGCAGCGGGACCTCCTTGATGAACAGCGTCACCAGGAAGGCGAGGAGGGCGATCGGCGCGACGTACAGGAAGATGTCGGCGATGCCGTGCCCGTAGGCGCTCTCCAGCCAGGTGCGGATGCCCGGGGGCAGCAGGTCCATGTCGGGGATCGCGCCGCTGCCGGCGGCCTCGGCGGCCGCCGCCTGCTCCTTCGGGCCGAGCGTGCCGATGGTGTCCGAGGCGTAGTGGCTGATCCGGGTCGTCATGACCGAGCCGAGCACGGAGACGCCCACTGCGCCGCCGAGGGACCGGAAGAAGGTCACCACGGAGGAGGCCGCGCCCAGGTCGCCGGGGGCCACCTGGTTCTGCGTGCAGAGCACGAGGTTCTGCATCATCATGCCGACGCCGAGACCCATCAGCGCCATGAAGACGCCGATGTGCCAGTACGGGGTGTCGTAGCGCATGGTGCCGAGCAGGCCCAGGCCCGCCGTCAGCAGGACGCCGCCGGCCAGCAGCCACCCCTTCCACCTGCCGGTCTTGGTGATGATCATGCCGGAGACCGTGGACGACACGAACAGGCCGCCGATCATCGGGATGGTCATGACGCCCGACATGGTCGGCGACTTGTCCCGGGCCAGCTGGAAGTACTGGCTGAAGTAGACGGTGCCCGCGAACATCGCGATACCGACGAACAGCGAGGCCAGCGAGGCCAGGGTGATGGTGCGGTTGCGGAACAGCCGCAGCGGGATGATCGGCTCGGCCGCCTTCGACTCGACGAAGACGAAGATCAGCGTCAGCAGGAGGGCGCCACCGACCATGGCACCGGTCTGCCAGGACAGCCAGGCGTACCTGTCGTCGGCGAAGGTGACCCAGACGAGCAGCAGGCAGACGGCCGCGGTGACGAAGAAGGCACCGGCCCAGTCGACCTTGACCTGACGCCGGGTGACCGGCAGGTGCAGGGTCTTCTGGAGCACGATCAGCGCGATGACGGCGAAGGGCACACCGACGTAGAGGCACCAGCGCCAGCCGAGCCAGCTGGTGTCGGTGATGACACCGCCGAGCAGCGGGCCGCCGACGGTCGCGACGGCGAAGGTGGCGCCGAGGTAGCCGGAGTACCGTCCGCGCTCACGCGGGGAGATCATCGCGGCCATGATGATCTGGGCCAGGGCGGCCAGACCGCCGGCGCCCAGGCCCTGGATGGCACGCGCGCCGATGAGCATCGCCGGGTTCTGCGCCAGACCGGCCACGACGGAGCCGAGGACGAAGACGCAGAGGGCTATCTGGACCAGGACCTTCTTGCTGAACAGGTCGGCGAGCTTGCCCCACAGGGGGGTGGAGGCGGTCATCGTCAGCAGCGAGGCGGTGACGACCCAGGTGTAGGCGCTCTGGCCGCCGCCGAGGTCGCCGACGATCTCGGGCAGGGCGTTGGTGACGATGGTCGACGACAGGATGGCGGCGAACATGCCGAGCAGCAGCCCGGACAGCGCCTCCATGATCTGCCGATGCGTCATCGGAGCGTCTGCGGAGGAGCCTCCCCCGTGCTTGGCATGAGCCCGCACACCGGCTGGTGTGGTCGTTGCCATGGACTTCCTTCTCTTATGTGCTTGCGGGTGTACGGGTGGTCCGTTCGGGAGCGGGAGACGCCGGGCGGGGCACCGCGCGGCAGTCGCCGAAGCTGTCCCTGAGCCGGGCCATCAGCTGGGCGAGCCGGTCGACCTCCTCGTCGGACCAGTCGTCCAGGCGCTCGGCGAGGAGCTGGGTGGTCCGCCGGAACAGCTCGTCGAGCTGTTCCTGGCCGGCGGGCGTGAGGCGCAGGATGCGGGACCGCTTGTCGGCGGGGTCGGGGGAGCGCTCGATCCACTCGCGTTCGGCGAGGTGGGCGACGTGGCGGCTGGTGACCGACATGTCCACCGACAGCAGCTCGGCGAGCTTGCTCATGCGCATGTCGCCGTGGCGGCCGAGCAGCGTCAGCACGGCGGCGGAGCCGCTGTGGCAGTCGGCCGGCATGATCCGGTTCATCTCCCGCTTGACGGCGCCGAAGGCGCTGAACTGTCGCACCAGTTCCTCGTAGTGCGCCCGCTCGGCCATGACACCTCCCATTTCATTGCTTAGAGCAACCATAAATCGATGGTTGCCGCAGGCAAACAAAAACGGGTCCGGACGGCCCAAAAACTTGGCAAAGGCAAGTAATCGCGAAAGTAAACCCGCAGGACGCGGCCGGGACGCCCTCCGACAGCCCGCCGGACGCCCTCCCCCGCGCCGCCCCCGCTTGGGCGCCCCACCGGGCATTCGCTAGGGTCTCGGGGCATGGCTAACACCCAGGGCCCGCAGGGCAACCACGACCCCGCCGGCAGCACCCAGATGTTCCGCGCGTTCGTCGACGAGGCACCCCAGGGCCGGCAGGCCGCGGCGACCGGAGGCGGCCCGCGGATCGGCCTGATCGTCGGCATCGTCGTCGCCGTGGCGGTCGTCGCGGCGGTGGCCTGGCTCGCGCTGAAGTAGCCCCCGGAACAGGGCGGCAGCAGCCCCGGGAACACGGCGGCCGCCGTCGCGCCTTTGTCAGGCGCCCGGCGGCCACGGTCCCGATGTCACGCGCGGTGCGTCTTTTCGACGCTCCGCGCCCGGTCGTGTCTCAGTCCGAGATGAGGCCCTCGCGCAGCTGGGCGAGGGTCCGTGTGAGCAGGCGCGAGACGTGCATCTGGGAGATGCCGACCTCCTCGCCGATCTGCGACTGGGTCATGTTGGCGAAGAAGCGCAGCATGATGATCCGTCGCTCCCTGGGCGGCAGCTTGGCGAGCAGCGGCTTGAGCGACTCGCGGTACTCCACGCCCTCCAGCGCCGTGTCCTCGTAGCCGAGGCGGTCCGCGAGAGAGCCCTCGCCGCCGTCGTCCTCGGGGGCGGGGGAGTCCAGCGAGGACGCCGTGTACGCGTTGCCGACCGCGAGGCCGTCGACGACGTCCTCCTCCGACACGCCCAGTACGGCGGCGAGTTCGGTGACCGTCGGGGAGCGGTCCAGCTTCTGGGAGAGCTCGTCGCTGGCCTTCGTCAGCGCCAGACGCAGCTCCTGGAGCCGGCGCGGCACCCGCACCGACCACGACGTGTCGCGGAAGAACCGCTTGATCTCGCCGACCACCGTCGGCATCGCGAACGTCGGGAACTCCACGCCCCGTTCGCAGTCGAAGCGGTCGATCGCCTTGATCAGGCCGATGGTGCCGACCTGGACGATGTCCTCCATCGGCTCGTTGCGCGAGCGGAAACGGGCCGCCGCGTACCGCACCAGCGGGAGGTTGAGCTCGATCAGGGTGTCCCGGACGTAGGCGCGCTCCGGGCTGTCCTCGTCGAGCACGGCGAGCCGCAGGAACAGGGAGCGGGACAGGGTGCGGGTGTCGAGGGCCGCCGTGTCCGGGAGTTCCGGAGCCGGCGCGGCCGCGAGGGCCGGCCCTTCGTCGATGGGGCCGAGTGCGTCGAGAGCATGGGGAGCTGTCTCGCTCTCCGCGAGCGTGAGCACCTTCGAGCTGCCCTGTTCTGCGGACATGCCACCCCCTTTGGGTCGCGGGACGGTCGCGGCGAACGCTCCCCGTTCTGAGGAACGCAGCCATCACCTGGAATACCGGCGCCGAGGCCCCGGCAAACGCGCTTCCCGCAGAATGTCACATGTCGGCAACGCGCTGTAGTGACATGTCGACATCTGAGATGCGAATCAGCCCTGGAAACAAGCGGTCTGACGGCCTTTCGGCTCAGAAATGCGCAGAACGGCACTTCTGAGCGATTCGCTCGATCCGGTTACGCGTCGATCCTGTTTGCGGACCGCAGCCGCTGGAAGCTACGCGCCAGTAGCCGGGACACGTGCATCTGCGAGACGCCGAGTTCCGCACTGATCTGCGACTGGGTGAGATTGCTGTAGTAACGCAGCAGCAGGATGCGCTGCTCCCGCTCGGGCAGCTGGACGAGCAGATGCCGGACCAGGTCGCGGTGTTCGACGCCGTCCAGGGCGGGGTCCTCGTAGCCCAGCCGGTCCAGCAGTCCGGGCATCCCGTCGCCCTCCTGTGCGGCCTCCAGCGAGGTGGCGTGGTACGACCGTCCCGCCTCGATGCAGGACAGCACCTCCTCCTCGCTGATGCGCAGCCGCTCGGCGATCTCGGCGGTCGACGGGGAGCGTCCGAAGGCGGTCGTCAGGTCCTCCGTCGCGCTGTTGACCTGCACCCACAGCTCGTGCAGCCGGCGCGGTACGTGGACGGTGCGGACGTTGTCCCGGAAGTACCGCTTGATCTCGCCGACCACCGTGGGCATCGCGAACGTCGGGAACTGCACGCCCCGCTCCGGGTCGAAGCGGTCGATGGCGTTGATCAGCCCGATGGTACCGACCTGGACGACGTCCTCCATCGGCTCGTTGCGGGAGCGGAACCGGGCGGCGGCGTAGCGCACGAGCGGGAGGTTCGCCTCGATGAGCGCGGCGCGTACGCGGGCGTGCTCCGGCGTACCCGGCTCCAGATCCTTGAGCTGACCGAAGAGGACCTGCGTCAGCGCCCGGGTGTCGGCCCCGCGCCGCTTGGCCGGGCTCGCCGGCCCGGTGTCGGCCGGGGCGGGCAGGGGCGGGGCGGGGGCCGGGGCCTGGACCGCGTCGGGGGACACCTCGTCCTGGGGCGGCGCAGTACTGGCCGACACGGTCAACGCCACCTCTTCATCGCTCACACGGTCCGTCAACTCATCCTTCAAAAGCGGTCATAGCATCACAAGACTGACTCTCTGTGCGCAAGCACCGCATATTCCGTGTTGAGTCTCAAATAAGGGCATACGGCACGAAAAACCCCCCGCTGTCACGGCGGGGGGTTACGAGGGACGGAGCGTCAGAACTCGTAGTCGGCGATCACCCACGTGGCGAACTCGCGCCACAGTCCGACGCCCGCCTGGTGCTCCGGGTGCTCCACGTACCGGCGCAGCGCCTCGGCGTCCTCGAACGCGGAGTTGATGGCGAAGTCGTAGGCGATGGGGCGGTCGCTGATGTTCCAGGCGCACTCCCAGAAGCGGATCTCCGGGATCCTGCCGTCCAGCGCGCGGAAGGCCTCCTCGCCCGCGACGACCCGCGGGTCGTCGCGCTCGACGCCCTCGTTCAGCCGGAAGAGCACCAGGTGGCGGATCATCACTTTCCTCCGTTGGCGATCCAGGTCATGAAGTCGCCGATGGCCTTGGCGGCCTCCGATATGCCCTCGAACCCTATCTGGACGTAGTCGGCCGCGGTCTCCGGGTCCGTGATGATCAGATACAGCACGAAGACCACGAGGACGTAGACGGCGACCTTCTTCGCGTTCACCGCCATCGCGGCCCTCCCCTGTCACTGGTGTCACACGAGCATCGAGCGGGCCCATGATCGCACGAAGGGCCCCGTCTGACGACGAGGCCCTTCCCAAGCGGTAGCGGAGGGATTTGAACCCTCGGTGACTTGCGCCACACTCGCTTTCGAGGCGAGCTCCTTCGGCCGCTCGGACACGCTACCGAGGGAGACCTTACAGCACGGTGGGGCGTGGTTTGAAATCGGTATTCAGCGATTCCGGAAGAACTCCGTGAGCAGCCGCGCGCACTCCTCGGCGAGCACTCCCTCGATCACTTCGGGCCGGTAGTTGAGCCGCCGGTCGCGGACCAGATCCCAGAGGGAGCCGACCGCGCCCGCCTTCTCGTCCCGGGCGCCGTAGACGACCCGGTCCACCCGAGACTGCTGGACGGCGCCCGCGCACATCGTGCACGGCTCCAGCGTCACCACCAGGGTGCAGCCGGCCAGCCGCCACTCCCCGAGCTCCGCGGCGGCCCGCCGGAGGGCGAGCACCTCCGCGTGTGCCGTCGGGTCGCCGACGGCCTCCCGCTCGTTGTGGGCGGCGGCCAGCACGGTGCCGTCCGGGGCGAGCACGACCGCGCCGACGGGAACGTCCCCGCCCCGGACGGCCAGTTCGGCCTGGTCCAGGGCGTGGCGCATCGCCGCCCGCCAGGGGTCGCGTACCGGGTCCGGCGGCACTCCGGGTGGGGTGGGGGCCGACACGGTCAGCGGACGGTCTCCAGGACCTCCGAGGCGCCCAGTACCTCGGCGATCTCGGTGACGGCGTCCTCGGTCAGCGAACGCAACTCCTTCTCGCTGACGCCCAGGTCCTCCAGGATCTGCGCGTCACCGACCGGTCCGCGCGGCACGGCGTCGGCGGAACCGGCGGCCGGGGGGCCGTCGTCGGCGTCCTCGTCGTCCGGTTCACCGTCCTCCGTGCCGTCGAGGTCGAGGGCGTCCAGGTCGGTGCCGTCGTCCCCGGGCTCACGGCCGAGCAGCTCGTCGGTGAGCAGGATCTCGCCGTAGCTGCTGCGGGCGGCGGCGGCCGCGTCGGACACGTAGACCCGAGGATCCTCCTCGCCGTCCACGCGGACGACTCCGAACCAGCCCTCCTCCTGCTCGATCAGCACGAGCACCGTGTCCTCGTCGGGAGAGGCCTCCCGGGCCAGGTCGGCCAGATCCGACAGGGTTTCCACATCGTCGAGCTCCGTGTCGCTCGCTTCCCACCCGTCTTCGGTGCGCGCGAGCAGTGCGGCGAAGTACACCGTGACTCTCCCACTGGTCATAGGCGTGCCGGTTGGGGGTCCCCCCGGCGGAGGTGTTGCGGGCGGGGAGACGGTGCTCCGAGCCCCACCCACTCGGAATCGTGGCAGAAACAAGGCCGTCAGGGGACGTCTTCGGCTCCCTGTGTCCGGCAGTTTTGATCGCAGTCCGCCGAGTGCGCCCGCAATGGACTCACCAGCGCACTCCTTGTCGCCACGTGCGGATCGTACGCGGAGCAACCCGCCCTCCTCGCACGGCCACTTCGGCAAACGTGTCCGCGTGGCGCGATCTTCCCGCGGCCGGGCGGGTTTTTCCCCGGTGCCGCCTACCAGCGGAAGGTGCGCATGCGCATGGCGTGGCGCAGCCGGGCCGCCTTGGCGCGGCGCGGCTGGACCCGGTCGCGCAGCGCCCGGGCCTCGGCGAGTTCGCGCAGGAACCGGGCGCGGCGCCGGCGCCGGTCGGCCTCCGCCTCCGCCGGATCGGTCACTCCGCGCGGCGACGGATCGTCTCGCTCTTCCTGCTCAGGCATCGGTTCACCACCCCAGTCCGTCCCTCCCACTTTCCCCCGGACGAGCGGTTTGACGCCAGCGAACGAGTGACGGGCGCGCGAGGGGCTTGCCGTGCGCGGGGACGCCGGGGGGACCGGGCCCGGTTAATGTTGACGACATGCGTCTCCATGTCGTCGACCACCCCCTGGTCGCTCACAAGCTCACCACGCTGCGCGACCAGCGCACCGACTCCGCGACCTTCCGCCGTCTCGCCGACGAGCTGGTCACCCTGCTCGCCTACGAGGCCACGCGCGACGTGCGCACGGAGCAGGTCGACATCCAGACGCCGGTGGAGCGCACCACGGGGGTGAAGCTCTCCCACCCGCGCCCGCTGGTGGTGCCGATCCTGCGGGCCGGCCTCGGCATGCTGGACGGCATGGTCCGGCTGCTGCCGACCGCCGAGGTGGGCTTCCTCGGCATGATCCGCAACGAGGAGACGCTTCAGGCCTCCACGTACGCCACCCGGATGCCGGAGGACCTCTCCGGGCGTCAGGTTTACGTCCTGGACCCGATGCTCGCCACCGGCGGCACGCTGGTCGCGGCGATCCAGGAGCTGATCAAGCGCGGCGCGGACGACGTGACCGCCGTGGTGCTGCTGGCCGCCCCCGAGGGCGTCGAGGTCATGGAGCGCGAGCTGGCCGGCACGCCGGTGACGGTCGTGACGGCGTCGGTCGACGAGCGGCTCAACGAGCACGGCTACATCGTGCCGGGCCTCGGCGACGCGGGCGACCGCATGTACGGGGCGGCCGAGTAGGCCCAGGGGTGTCCCCCCGGGGCCCCGCGTTTCTCAGCAGTTCTTGTCCGAGGCGGTCGTCGGCTTGGGCTCGGCCAGAGTGGTCAGGGCCCGGTCGGCGGCCGCCTTCGGCGTCAGGGCCCGGAAGCCGTCGCCGATGATCAGGTCGACCTCGTCGCCCTTGCGGGCCGGGTCGGTGCGGCGTTCGGCGTCGGCGAGCTGGGTGCCGAGCACCGGCAGCGAGGTGTCGAGCGCCGTGGAGGGCCCGAGGAGTACGCCGGTGCCCTTGACCTTCTTGTCGTACTCCTTGGTCGCGTTGGTGACCTCGCCGATCCTGAAGCCGCGCTTCTTCAGCTCGTCGGCGGTCTTCTGCGCGAGTCCGCCGCGGGTCGTGGCGTTGAGGACGTTGACGGTGATCGTCCCGGGCTCGGGGAGTGCCTTCGGGGCGGCCGTGCGGCTCGCCTTGGCCGCGCAGGCCGCCTTGGTGCCGGCCGCCGACGCGGAGTCGCCGCCGCCGGTGAACACGTCGATGAGCTGGAGCGTGCCCCAGCCGCCCACGCCGAGCACGGCGACGGACGCGACGGTCAGGCCGACGAGCCTGCCGCGCCGCCGGGGCCGGCGCATCCGCGGGTACTTGTCACCCGTGATCCGGTACTGGCCGCCCATGCCGGGTGGAGTGAGCATGCTCATGAGCGCAGCGTAGTGCGCTCCGGCGGCAATGCCTACTAGATGATCATTCGACTGGGTGCAGTCCAACCCGAAAGGGCCACACCGGGCCTCGGGGAGGGTGTCAGTCCAGTTCGAGGACGCGGGCGTGCAGCACCTGGCGCTGCTGGAGCGCGGCCCGTACCGCGCGGTGCAGCCCGTCCTCCAGATACAGATCGCCCTGCCACTTCACGACGTGCGCGAAGAGGTCGCCGTAGAAGGTCGAGTCCTCGGCGAGGAGGGTCTCGAGGTCGAGCTGCTGCTTGGTCGTCACGAGCTGATCGAGGCGGACCGGGCGCGGCGCGACGTCCGCCCACTGCCGGGTGCTTTCCCGGCCGTGGTCGGGGTACGGCCGGCCGTTTCCGATGCGCTTGAAGATCACACGGAAAGCCTACCGGTCAACGCGTTCCGGGCGCAGCCATGGCGACGCAGTGCGACGCCGGAAAAGGCACCCGAATACGGGATGAAAGGGGAGCGCGGGTGTGATACGAGCCATCGCGAACCCGCGCCGACCGGGGCTTCCGCCCCCCTCCCCGGGCTTGGCTCGCCGCCGGGTGAGGCCGTGGCCGGCCGCGGGTGCGTCGTGGCCGGTCGCGCAGTTCCCCGCGCCCCTAAGGGCGCTCCAGTCGCGGGCGGTCGTGTCGTCGGGTGGGGTGGTGGTCGGGTGCGGGTGCGTCGTGGCCGGTCGCGCAGTTCCCCGCGCCCCTGGGGGTGCTCCAGTCGCGGGCGGTCGTGTCGCTGGGGGTGGGGGCGTGGTCGGGTGCGGGTGCGTCGTGGCTGGTCGCGCGGTTCCCCGCGCCCCTGGGGGTGCTCCAGTCGCGGGGCGGTCGTGTCGCTGGGGGTGGGGGCGTGGTCGGGTGCGGGTGGGTCGTGGCTGGTCGCGCAGTTCCTCGCGCCCCTGGGGGTGCTCCAGTCGCGGGTGGTCGTGTCGCTGGGGCGGTACGGGTGGGCGCGGCGGCACCCGGCCAACGCGGTGAGTGAGGGGGCGCGGGCCCGCTGTCCGGACTCACGGTGTTCGTCGCCGGGTGCGGGCGGCTGGCGCCGCGGGTGGATCCGGTCGGGGGCCGGGCCGTCGCCGACTACCGCTTCCCGGAACTCTTCGCGGCCTTGGCCGCTTTTGCCGCCGCCTTCATTTCCTGCTTGTGCGCCCGCACCTTGGCCAGTGACTCCGGGCCGGTGATGTCGGCGACGGAGCGGAAGGACTTCTCCTCGCCGTACGCGCCCGCGGCCTCCCGCCAGCCCGTGGGCCGCACGCCGAGCTGCTTGCCCAGCAGGGCCAGGAAGATCTGGGCCTTCTGCTTGCCGAAGCCGGGCAGCTCCTCCAGCCGCTTCAGGAGCTCCCGGCCGTCGGCGACGCCCCGCCACACGGCCTCCGCGTCACCGTCGTACCGCTCGACGAGGTACCGGCACAGCTGCTGGATGCGGCCCGCCATCGAGCCGGGATAGCGGTGCACGGCAGGCTTGTCGGAGAGCAGCGCGGCGAACGCGTCGGGGTCGTACGCGGCGATCTCGTGCGCGTCCAGATCGTCCGCGCCGAGCCGCTCGGCGATCGTCGCCGGGCCCTTGAACGCCCACTCCATCGGGATCTGCTGGTCCAGCAGCATCCCGGTCAGCGCGGCGAGCGGGCTGCGGCCCAGCAGCGCGTCGGCGTCGGGGTCCTGGGCGAGGTGAAGAGTGACGTCCATGCCCCGATGATCGCGCGTCGCGGCTCAGCTCGCGCGCCAGTACCCCAGCGCGTGCACCCGCTGCTTCGGCACCCCCAGCTCCTTGCGCACGAAGGCCGACAGCGCCCGGGTGGTCGCGGTGTCGCAGGCGATCCACACATACGGGTCGGGGGTGGACCGCAGGAGGTCGGGCAGTTCGGACCGCACCTGTTCGACCAGCGCGGCCCCGGCCGACTGCCGGGCCACCTCGCGCACCTCGTGCCGGTCCGGGTCGGCCCCGCAGGGAAGTCCGTCCAGCGCGCCCTCGAACCAGAGCGTCGCCGGAGCGGACCCCAGCGCGCCGAGCAGGGAGTTGATGGCCGGCAGCGAGGCCGGGTCGCCGACCGCGAAGAGGTGGGAGGGGCCCGGGTCCGGCTCCTCGAAGCCCGTGCCCTGCACGGTCGCCTCGATGGTGTCGCCGGGCTTCGCCGCCCTGGCCCAGTCGCTGGCGCACCCCTCGTGCAGCGCGAACTCCAGGCTGAAGGTGCCGGCCACCGGGTCGGGGTCGACCAGCGTGTACGCCCGCTGGTGCGGCTTGCCCGCGTTGTCGAACCACAGCCGCACCCACATGGTGGGATGGTCACCGGTGGCCGCCAGCATCCCGCCGTCGGTGAAGCGCACCCGCCGGTAGTCGGCGGTCACGTCCTCGGTGCCCGTCACGGTGAACCTGAAGTCCTTCGCGCGCAGCAGTTTGAGGACCGCGCCCTCCCAACCCCGCCCCTGCCCCATAGCGCCTTCACCCTTCACGTACGATTCCGTCACGGCTTACTTAGGGGAGCCTAACCTAATGGGAAATGAGGGCACAGTGGGCGGCGAGATCTTCCGGGACCCCTGGGGCATCCCGCACCTGCGCGCGGACGACGCGAACGGACTCGCGTACGCCCAGGGACGGGTCACCGCCGCCGACCGGGCCTGGCAGCTGGAGGTCGAACGGCACCGCGCCCAGGGCACCTCGGCCTCCTTCCTCGGCCCCGAGGCACTCCCCTGGGACCGGTTCGTCCGGCGCGCCCGCCTGGCCGACACGGCCCGCCGCTGCTGGGACGAGCTGGAGCGCACGGACCCCGGGACGGCGGAGTGGGTACGGGCGTACGTGGCCGGCGTGAACGAGGGGCTGCGCGCCGCCGACGCCCCCGAGTTCGCCCGTACGGGTCAGGCCCCCGGCCGCTGGGAGCCCTGGACCCCGCTCGCGGTCTGGCTCTCCGTCCACATCCTTTTCGCCGGCTTCCCCGCCAAGCTCTGGCGCGAGCACATCACCACCCGCCTCGGTGCCGACGCCGTCGGCCTGTTCGCCGCCGACGGCCCCGGCACCTCGGGCAGCAACGGCTGGCTGGTCTCCGGGGAACGCACGGTCACCGGGCACGCGGTCATCGCCGGGGACCCGCACCGCTTCATCGAGGACCCCGGCGTCTACCAGCAGATCCGCCTGTCCTGCCCCGAGTTCGACGTCGTCGGCCTCGCCGTCCCCGGCGTCCCCGGCATCGCCCACTTCGGGCACACCGGCACGGTCGCCTGGGCCATCACCAACGCCATGGCCGACTACCAGGACCTCTACCGGGAGCGGCTGCGGCGCACCGGCGCCGGGGTGGAGGCGCTCGGCCCGGACGGGACGTGGCGGCGGGCCGCCCGGCACACCGAGACCGTCGAGGTGGCGGGCGAGGAGCCGGTCGAGGTCGAGGTGATCGAGACCGACCGGGGCCCGGTCGTCATCGGCGGCCCCGAGGGACTCGACGACGGCGTGCCCGAGCCCGGCGAGCCCCCGGTCGCCGTCGCCCTGCGCCACCCGCCCCGCGTCACCGGCGACCTCGGCTTCGGCGCCCTGCTGCCACTGCTGCGGGCCCGCCGGGTGGCCGACGTGGACCGGGCCGTCGACCTGTGGGCCGAGCCGGTCAACGTCGTCATGGCCGCGGACACCGAGGGCGGCACCCTGCACCGGGTGGCCGGCCGGGTCCCGGTCCGCTCCGAGGCGAACGGCACCCGCCTGGTGCCGGCGTGGGAGCCCGGGTACGAGTGGAAGGGCTGGCACGAGCCACCGCGCGCCGGACTCACCGAGGGCGTCGCCGTGATGGCGAACCAGCGGGGGCTGGCGACCCCGCTGGGCGTGGAGTTCGCCCCGCCGCACCGCGCCGACCGCATCACGGAACTGCTGTCCCGGCAGACCCGCTGGTCCGCCGCCGACATGTCCGCCATCCACATGGACACCCACCTGGCCTCGGCCACCCCCCTGCTCACCCACCTGGCCGACCTCGACACCCTCACCGCTCCCGCCGCCGCCCTGCGCGACCGTCTGCTGCGGTGGGACCGCCGCATGGACGCGGACAGCGCCGACGCGGCGCTCTTCGCGGCGGTGCGGAGCGCGCTCGTGCGGCGCCTCGCGGCACACCCCGTGTTTGCCGCGACGGCCACGCCACCCCCGTACCCGGAGGTGTTCCGCCCCTGGCTCGCGCTCGTCCCGCGCATCGGTCACGCCCTCGAACACCTCCTGTCCGCCGACGAGCTGTACGGCATCGACCGCCCGGCGGCGGTCCGCGAGGCCCTGGAGGAGGTGGCCGCCCGGCCGCCCGCCGGAACCTGGGGCGACACCCACCGCCTGGCCCCCTGGCGGGCACTGCCGCCCACGACGCCGTACGACGAGCCCCGTCTGTCCGGCGACCACGACTGCGTGCTGTGCACCTCGCCCGTGCCCGGCCTCACCGACCTCGCGGCGCGCGGCCCGGCCGCCCGGTACGTCTGGGACCTGGCCCGCCGCGAGGACAGCCGCTGGGTGGTGCCGCTGGGCGCGTCCGGTGTCCCCGGCTCACCCCACCACCGCGACCAGCAGCCCCTGTGGCTCGCCGGAGACCTGGCCCCGGTCGTCACCGACTGGGCACAGCTGAAGAAGGAGACCGATGTCTGACCCGTACGCCTCCCGTCCGGCCGTCCACGAGCAGGTGGTCGACGGTTTCGGCGCCGTACGCGTCCTGCCGCTGGACCCGGCCGCCGACGCGCCCCTCCTCCACCGCTGGGTGAGCGAGGAGCGCGCCGTCTTCTGGGGCATGAACGGCCTCACCGTCCAGCAGGTCGCCGGGATCTACGCCCACATGGACACCCTCGACACCCACCACGCGTACCTCGTCCTCAAGGACGGCGAACCGGCCGCGCTGCTCCAGACGTATGAACCGGAGGCGGACCGGGTCGGCGAGTGCTACCCCGTCGAACCCGGCGACATCGGCATCCACCTGCTGATGGCCCCCGCCGGGAGCGCGGGTTCACGTTCGGGCTGGACCAACGGGCTGGTGGCCGCGATGGCCACGTACGTCCTGCTGGGCCTGGACCGCAGGCGCATCGTCGTCGACCCGGACGTGGCCAACGAGAAGGCCGTCGCCCGCTTCGTCCGGCAGGGTTTCACCGCCGGTCCCGAGGTCGTGCTGCCGGAGGTCGACCTGCCGGACGTGTACCTGCCGGAGAAGAAGGCCCGACTCGCCTTCCTCACCCGGGAGGTAGCCTTCGGAAGGTGACGCCCGACGAGCTCGTCGCCCACTACGGACTGGAGCCGATCCCCCGCGAGGGCGGCCGGTTCCGGCAGACCTGGGCCGGTCCCGCACGTCCCGACGGCCGCCCCGAGGGCACCGCCATCGTCGCCCTCCTCACCGACGCCCCCGGCGACTTCTCCGCCCTGCACCGCCTCCCCGCCGACGAGATCTGGCACTTCTACCTCGGCGACCCGCTCCAGCTGCTCCTCCTCGCCCCCGACGGCACTGCCCGCACCCCCGTGCTCGGCCCGGACGTCCTCGGCGGTCAGCACATCCAGCTCACCGTCCCCGCCGGCACCTGGATGGGGGCGCGGGTGGCGGCCGGCGGCACCTGGACGTTCTTCGGCTGCACGATGGCACCCGGCTTCACCTACGAGGGCTACGAGCACGGCGACCCGGCGGACCTGACGGCGCGCTACCCGGACCAGGCGGCGCGGATCGCGGAACTCTGCCGCCCATGAGCGAGCGGGGTCTGCTGCACGGCCAGGTCGCCCTGGTCACGGGCGCGGGCGGCGGCATCGGCCGGGGCATCGCCCGGCGGTTCGCCGAGGAGGGCGCGGCCGTCGCGCTGCACTGCCGTACGGCGGTGGCGCCCGCGCGGGAGACCGCCGACCGCATCCGGGAGGCGGGCGGCGCGGCCGTCGTCCTGCGGGCCGACCTCACCGACGAGGACGCCTGCCACCGGGTCGTGGCCGAGGCGGCCGACTGGGGCGGCGGCCGGCTGACCGCGCTCGTCAACAACGCCGGGATCCAGCCGGTCCGGGACCTCGCCGGGATGACGGCGGCCGAGTGGCGGGAGGTCGTGGACACCAACCTCACCAGCGTCTTCGCCTGCACCCAGGCGGCCGCGGAGCTGATGCGGGACCGCGGCGGCGGCTCCGTCACCCACATCGCCTCGGTCGAGGCCCACAGCCCGGCCCCGGCCCACGCCCACTACTCCGCGTCCAAGGCGGCGGTGGTGATGCACGCCCGCTCGGCGGCCCAGGAGTACGGCCCGTGGGGCGTGCGCGTCAACACCGTCTCCCCCGGCCTGATCGAACGGGAGGGCCTCGCCGATGCCTGGCCCGAGGGCGTACGCCGGTGGCGGGAGGCGTCCGCGGTGGGCCGGCTCGGCCGCCCGGAGGACATCGGCGACGCCTGTGTGTTCCTGGCCTCCCGGCTGGCGTCCTGGGTGACGGGCCACGACCTGGTGGTCGACGGAGGGGTGTCGGCCCGGCCCACCTGGTGAGCCGATGAGCACCGGGGGCCTGTCGTCCGTACGTAACCCGTAGCCGGATTGCGGAGGCGGGTACGACGTGGGGCGACGGCGGAGCGGGGCGGCGGGCGGCGGCGGACGGGACGGAACCCGGCGGCTCCGAGGGCTGGTGCTGCTGGGCGCCGTGCTGGTCCTGCTCCTCCTCGGCGCGGCCCCGGCGAGCGCCCACGCCGCCCTGCGCGGCACCGACCCCGAGGACGGAAGCGTCGTCAAGTCCGCGCCCCGGCACCTCACCCTGACCTTCACGGAGTCCGTCGGCCTGCTCGAGGACTCCTTCCGCGTCTACGGCCCCGACAACCGCCGGGTCCCTCTGGGTGAGCCGCGGCACGCGGGCGGCGCCTCCGACACCGCCCGCACCGAGCTGCCCGGGGGCCTCACCGACGGCACCTACACGGTGGCGTGGCGGGTGGTCTCCGCCGACAGCCACCCCGTCTCCGGCGCCTTCACCTTCTCCGTCGGCAGGCCCTCGCCCACCGCACCGGCGGCACCCGCGACGCCGGCCGAGCACCCCGTCACGGGGAGCCTCTACGACACCGGCCGCCATCTCGCGTACATCGCCGCCGCGCTGCTCATCGGCACGGCGGCGTTCGCGGCGCTGTGCCGGCCACCGGACACGGCCCCGCTGCGGCTGCCGCTGCTCACCGGCTGGTGGACCCTGGTGGCGGCGACGTCCTGCCTCCTGGTCCTGCGCGCCCCGTACGAGAACGGCACCGCACCAGCGACCGCGTTCGACCTCTCGGCCCTCTCCGGCACGCTCACCGGCCGTCCGGGCATCGCCCTGCTGACCCGGCTGGCCCTGCTCCTGCTGACGGCGGCGGTACTGGTCCCGCTCCTCCGGCACCGCGCCGGCCCCCGGACGCGCCTCGCGGCCGGCGCGGGCCTCTCCGTCGCCCTGGCCCTGACCTGGGCGGCGGCCGAACACGCCTCCGCCGGGATCCAGGTGCCCCTGGCCATGACGTCGTCCGTGCTGCATCTGCTGGCGATGGCGTGCTGGCTCGGCGGGCTGACGGCCCTCCTCCTCACCCTCCACCGCGCGAAGACCCCGCCGCCCGTCGCCACGGTCACCCGCTTCTCCCGCCTGGCGTTCCTGTGCGTGATCGTCCTCGTCGTCACCGGCGTCTACCAGTCGTGGCGCGGCCTCGGCTCCTGGTCCGCCCTCACGGAGTCGTCGTACGGCCGGACCCTGACCGTCAAACTCGCCGCGACGGTCTTCCTGCTGGCGGCGGCGGCACTGTCCCGCCGCTGGACGGCCCTCCTGGCGCGGCCGGCGAAGGCACCGGCGGCGGTCGAGGAGCGCGTACCCGAACCGGTGGGCGCGCCGGGCCCTCCTCCGCCGCCGGCACCGGAGGACCCGGCGACGGACGACGGCCCGGACGACCGCCACCGCCGCGCCCTGCGCCGCTCCGTGCTGGTGGAGGCCGCCGTCGCGGTGCTCGTCCTGCTGGTCACCACGGTGCTCACCGGCACCCTCCCCGCCCGCGCGGAGGCGGAGGCGGCCAGGGCGCCCGAACCCCAGGTGGCCGGCCTCCCCGGCGCGACGGCGGTCACCGTCCCCTACGACGTCGGCACCCCCGGCGGCCGCGGCACGGTGCAGATCACCCTGGACCCGGGCCGGGTCGGCGAGAACGGCCTCCAGGCCGTGGTGTTCGGCGCCGGCGGTGCCCTGACCTTCGTACCGGAGCTGCGGATCTCCTTCACCCTCGCCGCCGAGGACATCGGCCCCATCGACGCCGAGGTGACCGACCGGGGCGGCTACTGGGCCACCAACGACCTCAACCTCCCCCTCGAAGGAACCTGGACGATGAAGCTGACGATCCGGGTCTCCGAAGTGGACCAGGTGAGCGAGACCCGTCAGGTGCTGGTCGCCCGCTGATTCCGCCGGCAATTCCAAGATCGAAAAATCGAAGTAATCAAGATCGAAAAATATGCTTCGTTAATTCTTCGAGAACTTCTCTACAACCTTCTCTTGCGTGTGCATGTCTGGCTGATCGCAGGGATGTTCAGGGGGCTACGAAGAGGAGCTCAGAACGTGACCATGCGTTCCTTCGTCCGGCGGGTGGGGCCGAGAGTCGAGCGGAAGGCCGCCGAACGGGTGTGGCAGCTGCGGACGATGCGGCGGCGCCGCATGGCCGCGGTGACGGACCCGGTGGTCCGCCCGGTGGCGGTGCGCGGCCAGCGGCTCTACGGACGGGTCGTGACCCGGTTCGACGCCGCCGACGCGGCGGCCTCCAACCTCGGCCTGGTCGTCGACGCGCTGGAACAGGAGGGCATCGCCCACTTCCTGGTGCCGGCCTCGCGCACCCGCCACACGGTCGGGGTGAACGCCGTGGACCGGGAGCGCCTCCTCACCGCCCTGGAGGCGCGCTGCGCGGGACAGGCGGTGTTCATCGGCCGGCCGCTGCCCGGCGGGCAGTTGAAGCATCCCGCGCTGTTCATGGACGGCGCGCTGCCGTCCGCGCTGCGCACCGCGCCCGTCCTGCGGATCGGGGAGAACCACCTGGGCCCCTCCGGCCAGTTGCTCGCCGGACCGGAGCTCGCCTGCGACGTGGAGTTCTGGGAGGACGGGGCGCAGCTCCTGGCCTCCGGCGACGGACCCCGCCGACTGGCCAAGGTGCAGCCGCAGGCGTCCGAGGACGTCTTCGCCGAGTCCCTCGTCGCGCCGCGGAACAACGGCGTCACGGACGTACTCCCGGTGTCCGAGCAGAAGCCCGCCACGGTGCGGGTCGGCGACCGGGAGCTGCCGACCTTCGCCGCGCTCACCCTGCCGACCGTGAACGACGTGACCTTCCCCGTCGACGTCGTCTACACCTGGGTGGACGGCGAGGAACCGGAGATGCGGGCCAAGCGGGCCCGGTACCAGCGGGGCGGTATCGCCGAAATCCTGGACAAGGAGACCAACGCCTCCCGCTACACCAGCCACGACGAGCTGAGGTACTCGCTGCGGTCGCTCGCGATGTACGCCGACTTCGTCCGCCACATCTACCTCGTGACGGACGGTCAGCGGCCGCACTGGCTCGACGACGAGGCGCCGGGGCTCACGGTCGTCGACCACCGCGACATCTTCCCGCCGGACGTCCTCCCGGTGTTCAACTCGCACGCGATCGAGACCCGGCTGCACCACATCCCCGGCCTGTCGGAGCACTATCTGTACTTCAACGACGACGTTTTCGTCGGACGCCGGATCACCGCCGAGCACTTCTTCCACGGCAGCGGCCTGATGAAGATCCCGGTCTCCCCGCTCAAGATAGGCGTCGGCAAACCGCACGCCGAGGAGACGGCCACCAATTCCGCGAACAAGAACGTCCGCCGACTGCTGCTGGAGAAATTCGGGCGGATGACCACCAACAACTTCCTGCACACCCCGCTGCCGCAGCAACGGGGGACACTGCGGGCGCTGGAGGACCTCTTCCCCGAGGACATCGCCCGCACCACGGCGTCCCGCTTCCGCTCGCCGCAGGACATCGCCATGACGGCCCCGCTGCTCTACCAGTACGCGCTGACGACCGGCCGCGGCGTACCCGGGAAGTTCAGCTACCGCTACGTCAACATCAGCCGCCCCGACGCCGAGGAGCGCCTGGCCGACCTGCGCCGGAGCCGCCGCTTCGACTTCTTCTGCCTCAACGACGTCGACGTGCCGTCCGAGGAGCGGGAGCGGGTCGGGGCCCGGATGAGCGAGTTCCTGGAGCACTACTTCCCCTTCGCGAGCCCCTTCGAGAAGCGGCAGTGACGGGGGCCGGGGGATGGGCATCCGTCATCGCATCGCGGCGCCCGCCGGTGTGCGGGCCGCACGGGACCTGCTGGCGCGGCTGCGGCCCTGGCCGGCGGCCCGGCTCTGGGCACTGCGCACGGCCCCGGCCCGCCGGCGCCTGCGGGCCACCGTCCCCGGACTGCGCCTGGTCACCTTCGGACCGACGCGGCTGTACGGACGTACGGTCGCCGCATACACCGCCGCGGACGCCGTCGAGACCGATCTCGAGCGGGTGTGCACCCTGCTGGAGGGGCTCGGCGTCCCCTACTTCCTGATCCCCGTCGGCCCCGGGCACAGCGCGCCGCGCCAGGTCGTCGGCGTGGAGGAGCGCCACCGCGACGCCGTCCTCACCCGGGCCGCCCACCGCCTGGCGGGCACCGCCGGGTACGTCGGCGCCGTCGGACCGGACGGTGCCGTGACGGTCGCGGCGCTGTGGGCCGACGGGAAGCTGCCGCGGGCGCTGCGGCGGGCCGCCGTGCTCCGCACCGGCGTGGTCCGCCTCGGCCCCGGGGGACAGGTGCTCAACGGTCTGGAGGCGGGCTGCGACATCGAGTTCTGGCGCCCGGGCCGGGACCTCCCCACGGACCCCTCCTGGCTCACCGTTCCCGGCGGCCGGCTGCCGGACGTCTTCGGTCCGGCCCTCGTCGCCCCGCGCCGCAACCCGGTGTCGGAGGTGCTCCCGCCGGCGGCACGGCAGCCGGCCTCGGTGGCGCGCCGCCGGCGCGGTGTGCCGACCTTCGCCCCGTTCGCCGAGCCGGGCATCGACGAGGTGTGCTTCCCCGTCGACGCCGTGTACACCTGGGTCGACGGGGACGACCCGGCGCTGGCCGCGAAGCGCCGCGCCCACCAGGCGCTCTCCGGCGGCGTCATCGCCCCGCGCGAGACCGGCGCCTCCCGCTACACCAGCCATGACGAGCTGAGGTACGCGCTGCGCTCGCTGGAGATGTACGCCGGGTTCGTCCGGCACGTCCACCTGGTGACCGATTCCCAGCTCCCCGCGTGGCTGGACCCGGACGCGGAGGGCCTGACCGTGGTCGACCACCGGGACATCCTCCCGGCGGACGCGCTGCCCGTGTTCAACTCGCACGCGATCGAGAGCCGCCTGCACCACATACCGGGCCTGTCGGAGCACTACCTGTACTTCAACGACGACGTCTTCATCAACCGCCCCGTGGGCGCCGAGCACTTCTTCCACGGCAACGGCATCGCCCGCATCCCGCTGTCCCCGCTGAAGCTCGGAGTCGGCGACCCGCACCCCCTCGAGCCGGCCCCGAACTCCGCCGGCAAGAACGCCCGCGAGGTGATCCGCCGCTTCCACGGCCGGTACATCACCAACAAGTCCCTGCACACCCCGCACCCCCAGCTGATCTCGGTCATGCGGGAGATGGAGAGCCTGGAGATCGAGGAACTGCGGCGGACCGCCCACTCCCGCTTCCGCTCCACCTCGGACGTCGCCCCGGCGTCCACGCTCCACCACCACTGGGCGATCGCGACCGGCCGGGCCGTCCCGGCCGACTACCGCTTCCGCTATGTGCAACTCGGCGCTCCGGACATGCCGCGCCGTCTGGCCCGCCTCGCGGCCGGCGAGGACGTCGACTTCTTCTGCCTCAACGACGTGGACACCGCACCGGAGGCCAGGCCGGAGGCGCGGAGCGCACTCCACGCCTTCCTGGAACGGAAGTACCCCTTCCCCAGCCGCTTCGAAGGCGCCCACCGCCCGTCCTCCGTCCCTGGCCTCGGCGGACGTAAGGATTTCGTCATCCGCCACGCGGCCCCGGACGGCCGGCCGACCCGTTGAATGGGGGCGACGTGTGATTCCCAGGAGGGTGGGCGACATGGGACGGGTGCGGAGCGCGCTGTTCAGACCGTGGATGGTCGGCGTACTGGTGGTCGTGCTGGCCGGGGGCGGGTTCGGGCTGTACTGGTTCCAGCCGTGGAAGCTGTGGCAGGACGAAACGGTGCAGGAGGCGCTGCCCGAGGTCACCGCCGCCGCCACGACACCGCCCGCCGGGGCACCGTCCGGGGCGGCGACCACCCCGCCGCCGGCGGGACCGACGACCCTGGCGAGCGGAGAGCTGATCAGCCACGAGCACCCGACGTCCGGCACGGTGACGTTCGTGCGGCTGGCCGACGGCAGTCACGTGGTGCGCCTGGAGGGGCTCGACACCAGCAACGGCCCCGACCTGCACGTGTGGCTGACCGACGCGCCGGTGAAGGAGGGACGCGCCGGCTGGCACGTCTTCGACGACGGCGAGTACGTCAGCCTCGGCAAGCTCAAGGGCAACAAGGGCAGCCAGAACTACGCCGTGCCCGACGACATCGACCCGGCCCGCTACACCAGCGTCAGCATCTGGTGCGACCGCTTCGACGTCTCCTTCGGAGCGGCGGAACTCGCCCGCGCCTGACGCGGGCGCGCGGTCGCGCCGCGGGGGCGTGCGTGCTGTCCTGGAAGCAGTCACAGAGGTACGCGCCGATGCGTCACAGCCGGACTTCCGCCGTCGCCCCCGCCCGGCCTCCCGCGCCGACCGGAGCACGCGGAGGGCTGCTGCCGGCCCGGGATCTCGCCGCCGCCTGGCTCCTGATCGTTCTCATCGCGGTGCCCGCCTGGGTGCTGACGATCGGGCAGGCCCGGGACATGGGGGTCGGGCCGGGCACGATGGGGACGGCGCTGCCCCTGTTCCTGCTGCTGTGGGTGACGATGATGGCGGCCATGATGCTGCCGTCCATGGCGCCGGTGGCCCTCACCTGGGTGCGGGGGATCGGCCGTCGGTCCTCCGGCTGGACGCGGGCGGTGCGCACCGTCGAGTTCGTGGGCGGGTACCTGCTGGTGTGGACGGCCTTCGGTCTGCTCGCCTACGCGGCCCTGGCCCTCACGGGCGGCCTGGTGGACGACCGTCCGACCGCCGGGCGCTGGATCGGCGCGTCCGCCTTCCTGCTCGCCGGCCTGTATCAGCTCGGCCCCCTCAAGAACGTCTGTCTGCGGCACTGCCGCGACCCCATGGGCCACCTGGTGCGCTACGCCGGGTTCCGGCGGCCGGCCCGCGACCTGCGGGTGGGCGTCCACCACGGCGCCTACTGCGTGGGCTGCTGCGCGGGACTGATGGTCGTCCTGGTGCCGCTCGGCGTGATGAACGTGGCGGCGATGGCCGGGCTGGCGGTGGTGATCTTCATCGAGAAACTGTGGTCCCGCGGTCCGCTGCTCGCCCGCGCCGTGGGCGTCCTGTTCCTCGTGCTCGCCGTGCTCACGCCGTTCGCGGACTGGCTGCTGCCGGGCCTGCGGGGATCGATGCCGATGACGGACGGCATGTGACGCGACAGGCGGGCAGGCCCTAGTCGGGACCGCTCCAGTCGAACGGGAAGTACTTGCTCGACTTCCCCGAGCGCTCCCAGGAGAAGCCGAACGCGTCGGCGCGGTCGGACGTGGCCCGCCCCCAGGTGGCGACCTGGCCCGGTCCCACCTCGGCACCCGGGGCGTTGTGGACCTGGACGCGCGCGCCCTCCGGCGTCGTCGGGCCGGTGAGCGCCTCGGCGGCGGCCGTGACCCGGCCGGGAATCTCGGCCCGCCAGGTGGCGAGGTCCTCGTCGATCTCCACATGGACCGGGGCGACGTCCATGCCGCGCATCTCGGGGTGGAACATCTCCCCGAACCGCGCCGGCCACCCGCCCGCCTCGCCGCCGAAGACGGCCTGGAGCGCGGCCCGCTGCCGCTCGTCGGCCCGTTCGTCGAGGAACACCGCCGCGTACGGCTCGGTGTGCGTGCCGGCCCAGGGGTTGCCGACGAAGGAGCCGAGCATCAGGACGTTCAGACCGTCGAGCCGCACGTCGCCGAAGCTGCCTTCACGGATGTGCCAGACCAGCACGCCTTCGCAGTCGCCGTAGGTCGGGGGCTGGGCGAACGTACAGGGGCAAGGAATCGCGCACTTGCACACGTCGAACCAGTCACCGGTCAGGTGCCAGCGTGTACCGGTGGTGGTGGCTTGACCGGTCATCTCGCTACCTCCCGCTCACTCGGAGTGGAGGACCGTGCTCCGAGCCCGCACCCGGAACAAGGAGGCGGCCTCCCCTCCAGCTTGCACCCACACCTCACCGGAGAAAACCCGCGTCGGCAGAAGCCCGGCCCCGCTCACGCCCTGCGCCAGGCCATGAGCAGTTCGTCGGGGCCGTAGGCCGCCTGGAGACCGGAACATCCGATCCCGCTGCGGGAGACCGCCACGAGCGGTACCGGCTCGTCGGTGACCGCCGCCCGGTGCTTCTGCAGGGCGGCCAGGTCGTGGCTGTCGAACGCGGAGTTCTCCAACCACTTGACCGAGCCGAGGAAGAGCAACTGCTTGGCCACCGGCTGCCGGTCGGCGCCCACCAAGTCGATTTCCACGTCGTTGCTGCGGGTCCAGTACCCGCCGATCGCCGGGGCGGCGGGCAGGACTCCGTCCGGCAGGAGGCGAGCGAGGGATTCCCGGACCAGGGGCTCGATCGCGCGGCCCCGCCAGCTCGTCCACTGTTCCCTGATCCGGCTCAGAGTGAGATCCCCGCGCATCCGCTCGATCTCCGCCATGTGCGGATCCAGAAACGCGAGCCAGAAGCGCAGGTAGGGGTCGGCCACCCGGTAGCGGCGTTCCTTCGACGGCCTGAGCGAGAGCGGCAGCTCGGCGGCCACGACTCGTTTCTCGGTCAGGACGTCGGTGGCTCGGGTGAGAGTGGTGTGGGCGATGCCGCCCGCCGCGCGCGCGATGTTGGTGAAGGTGCGCTCCCCGGATCCGATGGCCCGCAGGACTTCCCTGCTCATCGCCTGCGGTGGAAACTCCGCGGCCAGTGACCGTTCGGCGGATACCACCAGCGCCGAGATCGGGTTGTCCAGCGAGTCGCGGAGGAACTCCCAGACATCCGCTCCGGCCCGCCACTCGGCGCAGATCAGAGGCAGACCTCCCGTGATCAGAGCGGCGTCGAACGCGGCCGCCGGAGACAGGGCGAGCATCTCGCCGATGTCGGCCGGGTTCAAAGGCCCCACGATCATTTCCCGGCCCCGCTGGTGAAAGGGCCGGTCGTAGCTGTTCAGCGCCTCCATCATCGACAGATCGGACCCGACCAGGAGGAGAAGCACCGGTTTGCGGCTGAGCAGCCGGTCCCATGCCCGCTGGAGCATGCCCTCGAAGGCGTCGATGCGGTCCATCAGATACGGAACCTCGTCGATGACGACGACGCTGGGGGCGTCGTCGGGCAGGGCCTCCGCCAGCAGCCTGAGTGCCGCATTCCACTGTTCCGGGGTCTCCTCCGCGAACAGTTCCCGCTCCGGCAGGGTGGATCTGGCCACGGCGTCGAGCAGCTCCGTCAGTTCGTCCTCCGCCGTGCCGCCTGCCGCGGTGAAGAAGAGGGACGGCGTCCCGGTCCGCCGGATGAACTCCTCGACGAGGCTGGACTTGCCGACCCGCCTCCGTCCGCGCATGAGGACACACTGGCCGGGTTTCGCCGACCCGACCGCGTCGCGAACCGCCTCCAACGCGTTGCCGAGCACGCTCAGCTCGCGTTCCCGCCCGATGAAGCGACGCATGCAAGCCTCCCGCCAGCGATGGTATCGCTGGCGATACTATCGCCAGCGATACCGTCTTCGGGCGTACATCGAGGAAAGACCGACTGGGACGGACGACGTCGAAGGGCCCCACCGCAAGCGGTGGGGCCCTTCGACAACGTGCCCGGTGAGGCACTGGCGGAGGATACGAGATTCGAACTCGTGAGGGGTTGCCCCCAACACGCTTTCCAAGCGTGCGCCCTAGGCCTCTAGGCGAATCCTCCGCCGGAAACATTACATGACCGAGAGGAGTGCTCGCGAACTCGTTCCCCGCCCGCGACATGCGGTAGCCTCTGCGTAGCCCCTCACGCGGCGCTACCTGACTGAACTCCCCCAGGGCCGGAAGGCAGCAAGGGTAGGTTGGCTCTGGCGGGTGCGTGGGGGGCGCTTGCGTTCCCGGCGTCCGGTCCGGTTGTCAGCGCACGCCTATAACCTCGTAGGCGTGTCGTCTCTCGCGCTCTACCGCCGCTACCGCCCGGAGTCCTTCGCCGAGGTCATCGGGCAGGAGCATGTCACCGACCCGTTGCAGCAGGCGCTGCGGAACAACCGGGTCAATCACGCGTACCTGTTCAGCGGTCCGCGCGGCTGCGGCAAGACGACCAGCGCGCGGATCCTGGCCCGCTGCCTGAACTGCGAGCAGGGCCCCACGCCCACGCCGTGCGGGGAGTGCCAGTCGTGCCGGGACCTCGCGCGCAACGGACCCGGTTCGATCGACGTCATCGAGATCGACGCGGCTTCCCACGGTGGTGTGGACGACGCCCGTGAACTGCGCGAGAAGGCGTTCTTCGGGCCGGCGAGCAGCCGCTACAAGATCTACATCATCGACGAGGCCCACATGGTCACGCCGGCCGGCTTCAACGCGCTGCTCAAGGTCGTCGAGGAGCCCCCGGAGCATCTGAAGTTCATCTTCGCGACCACCGAGCCCGAGAAGGTCATCGGCACCATCCGGTCGCGTACGCATCACTACCCGTTCCGGCTGGTGCCGCCCGGCACGCTGCGGGACTACCTGGGCGAGGTGTGCGGCAAGGAGGACATCCCCGTCGAGGACGGCGTGCTGCCGCTCGTCGTGCGGGCCGGCGCCGGGTCCGTGCGTGACTCGATGTCCGTCATGGACCAGCTGCTCGCCGGTGCCGGGGAGGAGGGTGTGACGTATGCCATGGCCACCTCCCTGCTTGGATACACGGACGGCTCGCTGCTCGACTCCGTCGTCGAGGCCTTCGCGACCGGTGACGGCGCCGCCGCCTTCGAGGTCGTCGACCGGGTGATCGAGGGCGGCAACGATCCCCGCCGGTTCGTCGTGGACCTGCTGGAGCGGTTGCGCGACCTGGTGATCCTCGCCGCCGTGCCGGACGCGGCCGAGAAGGGACTCATCGACGCCCCCGCCGATGTCGTCGAGCGGATGCAGGCCCAGGCCGGCACCTTCGGCGCCGCCGAGCTCAGTCGCGCCGCCGACCTCGTCAACGAGGGGCTCACCGAGATGCGCGGCGCCAACTCGCCCCGCCTCCAGCTCGAGCTGATCTGCGCGCGGGTGCTGCTGCCCGCCGCCTACGGCGACGAGCGTTCGGTGATGGCCCGGCTGGACCGTATCGAGCGCGGTGTGAGCTTCTCCGCGGGCGGCGCCGGCACCGGTATGCCCGCCATGGGGTACGTCCCCGGGCCGGAGGCCCATGGGGGAGCGCAGGGACAGGGCGCCGTCGAGCCGGGGGGCGGTCCCGCCGCCGCCCGCGCAGCGGTTCGGGCTCAGGGCCCGGCGCCCGCGCCCACCCCTCCCGCCGCCCCGGCGCAACAGCCGCCGGCGCAACAGCCACCGGTGCAGCAACCCCCGGCCCAGCAGCCCCCGGCGGCCGCCCCGGCACCGTCCGACGCGCCGCCCGCCCCGAGCGCCCCGGGTGCCTGGCCCACCGCCGCCCCGACCGGCGGAGGCGGCGGCCGCAGGCCAGGCGGCTGGCCCACCGCCGCCCCGGCGGGCGGAGGCGGCGGCCGGCCGCCCTCGGCCGCCCCCGAGCCCGAGGCGGCCCCCGCGCCCGCGACACCCGCCCCCGCCCCCTCGGGCGGCGGCGGGCTCGACCCCCGCATGCTCTGGCCGAACATCCTGGAAACGGTCAAGAACCGTCGCCGCTTCACCTGGATCCTGCTCAGCCAGAACGCCCAGGTGACGGGCTTCGACGGCACGACCCTCCAGCTCGGCTTCGTGAACGCGGGCGCGCGGGACAACTTCCTCAGCAGCGGCAGTGAGGACGTACTGCGGCAGGCGCTGGCCGAGCAGTTCAACGTGCAGTGGAAGATCGAGGCGGTCGTCGACCCCTCGGGCGGAGGCACCCCGGCGCCCGCCCCGGCCGGCGCGCCCGCAAGTCGGGGCGGCGGCGGTGGCGGCGGGTACGGCGGCTCCGGCACCGCAGGCGGTCAGCGCCCCGCTGCCCCCCAGGCCACGGCCCCGGCCGCCGCCCCCGCC
This sequence comes from Streptomyces sp. NPDC031111, assembly GCF_055570675.1. Lineage (NCBI taxonomy): Bacteria > Bacillati > Actinomycetota > Actinomycetes > Kitasatosporales > Streptomycetaceae > Streptomyces > Streptomyces sp. NPDC031111. The sequence continues at coordinate 33,538 of NZ_JBVIGS010000024.1, read as the reverse complement.
CGCCCGGCCGGCACCCCGGCCGCACCCGCGCCCGCCGCCGGCTCCACCCCGGCCCCGGCACCCCGCCCGTCCGCCCCGGAGCCGTCCGCTCCCGTCTCCCCCGAGGACGACACCCCCGAGGACGACGATCCCGACCTGGACGAATCCGCCCTCTCCGGGCAGGAACTGCTCGTACGGGAGCTGGGCGCGACGGTCGTCGAGGAGTTCACGAACGACTGACGAACGACCAGCGGCGTACACCCCGTCGCGGTGGCGTCTGGAGGAACCTACGAACACCCTCCCCCCACCCCTTCGGAAGCCCGCACAAAGCGAACCGGGCGTCTCCCGTTAGGCTGACCCCCGTGAAGGTCCTCGTCATCGGCAGCGGCGCCCGCGAACACGCCCTGTGCCACTCCCTGTCCCTCGACCCCGATGTCACGGCGCTGCACTGCGCCCCCGGCAACGCCGGCATCGCCGAGGTCGCCGAGCTGCACCAGGTCGACGCCCTCGACGGCGCGGCCGTGTCCGCGCTGGCCACGCGGCTCGGCGCGGACCTCGTGGTGGTCGGCCCGGAGGCGCCCCTCGTCGCCGGTGTGTCCGACGCCGTGCGCGACGCGGGCATCCCGGTCTTCGGCCCCTCCAAGGAGGCCGCACGGCTCGAGGGCTCCAAGGCCTTCGCGAAGGACGTCATGGCGGGGGCCGGCGTGCCCACCGCCCGCAGCTACGTGTGCACGACGCCCGAGGAGGTCGACGCGGCCCTCGGGGCGTTCGGCGCCCCGTACGTCGTGAAGGACGACGGACTCGCGGCCGGCAAGGGTGTCGTCGTCACCGACGACGTCGAGGCGGCCCGCGCGCACGCCGCCGCCTGTGAGCGCGTGGTGATCGAGGAGTTCCTGGACGGCCCCGAGGTCTCCCTCTTCGCGATCACCGACGGCGAGACGGTGGTCCCGCTCCAGCCCGCCCAGGACTTCAAGCGGGCGCTGGACGGCGACGAGGGCCCGAACACCGGCGGCATGGGGGCGTACTCCCCGCTGCCGTGGGCCGACCCGAAGCTGGTCGACGAGGTCATGGAGACCGTCCTCCAGCCGACCGTGGACGAGATGCGGCGCCGTGGCACCCCGTTCTCCGGCCTGCTCTACGCCGGTCTGGCGATCACCTCGCGCGGAGTCCGCGTGATCGAGTTCAACGCCCGCTTCGGCGACCCCGAGACCCAGGTCGTCCTGGCCCGGCTGAGGACCCCGCTGGCCGGTCTGCTGCTGGCCGCCGCCACCGGCAACCTCGCCCACCTGGAGCCGACGCGCTGGAGCGACGAGGCCGCGGTCACCGTGGTCGTCGCCTCGCACAACTACCCCGGCACCCCCCGCACCGGCGACCCGATCACCGGCCTGGACGAGGTCGCCGCCGAGGACGCCCCGCACGCGTACGTGCTGCACGCGGGGACGAGGCGCGAGGGCGACGCGGTGGTCAGTGCGGGCGGGCGTGTGCTGTCCGTCACGGCGACCGGCAAGGACCTCACCGAGGCCCGCGACCGCGCCTACCGCGCGGTCTCCCGCATCCGCCTCGACGGCTCACAGCACCGCACGGACATCGCGGCGAAGGCCGCACGGGAGGCGTGACCGCGCAACCGCACGGGCGCCGCTCACCGGCGCCGCTGAACCCCGCAGGCCCCGGATCCGTCTCAGGATCCGGGGCCTGAGCCTTGCCGTCCGTCATCCACCTTTCCCCAAAGCCATTCCATCGAGTGAGCGATGCGCCATCCGGCTGACGGGAACGGGGGCCCCAACTAGGGTGCCGCGCAAGCGTTCCGGCACTTGGCCCACCGGCATTGCGATGTCAGTGACGGGTGCCACAGTGGGGGAGTGGACAACGCCAGGACAGCGTCAGGACGGCAGTGAGGGGGTGAGGTCGGGCCATGAGCGGAAGCGGAATGCGAGCGGACACGGGCGCCCAGTCCGCGCGGTCGCACGCGCTGGCCGTCCTGCGCATCCGCAGCCGGGCGCTGGCCGTCGCGCTGCTGCCGGCCGCCGTCGCCGTGATCCTGCTGGCCGGCGGCTCCACCGGCCGGCTGACGGGCACCGGCTGGGACCTGGCCCGCAGTCTCCTCACCCCGGTCGCGGTGCTCGTCCTGCTCGCCGCCGCCGGCGTCGCCCTGGTCGTCGCCCGGGCCCGGCCCGCCATGAGCCCCACGGTCCCGGTCGCCGAGGAGGCGGCCCCGGACCTGTACCGGATGGTGCGCGACCTCGCCGACCGGCTCGACGTCCCCGCCCCGTCCGCGATAGCGCTCACCCCGGACTGCGACAGCTGGCTGGAGGACCGCACCCACCCGGCCCACGGCCCTCCGCCCGTCGAGGAGCACGGCGACATAGCCGGTGCGGGGCACCCCTTGCGCCCGAGGTCCGCCGCCGCGCCCGTGCTGGTCATCGGCTCCCCGTTCCTGTGGTGGATGCGCGTGGGCGAGCTGCGCGCGGTGCTCGCCCCGGTCGTCGCCGGTACGGGACCGTCGGCGCATCCGGACATAGCCGCCGCCCGGCGCTTCGTACGGGGGCTGGACGCGGCGGTGGCCGTGACCTCGGCGCCCCGCCGGGGGCCGGTGTTCCGCGGGGTGCTCGCGGGCGTCGGCTGGGTCACCCGGCTGCTGCTGCGCGGCTGCCGGGGACACGCCGCCGAGATGGAGCGCGGGGTCGCCGCGGCGGCCGCGGATCGTGCACAGGCTGTGGACTACGGGCTGCGGATCGTCGCCCAGGAGCAGGTGGGGCTGGCGTACGCGGGCTGGGACCGGCTGCTCACCCGGGTCGCGCTGCCCGCCTGGCGGATGGGCCGCTGGCCCTCGCGGCTCAACGCCGGAGTGGTGGCGGCGCTGACCGAGCTGTCCCGCCGGGACCGGCTGGCGGAGGGCTTCGCCTCCCGCCTCGGCGAGCGGCCCGCCTGCGACCTGCTGGAAGAGCCCGGCGCGGTGGACGAGGCCGCTTCGCTCCTCGCCGCACGCCTCTTCCACGGCGGGCCCGCGGAGACCGGACCGGCCTGGTCCCCGGTCCCCTGGGCGGAGTATCCGGAGGAGGTCGTCGACCGCAAGTGGCGCACGGACGCCGCCCGCCTCCACCGGGTCCTGGACTCCCTCCACGGCCCCCCGGCGCCCGGTGAACCCCCGGCCGCCGCCGGTCCCACCCTCTCCCGGGTCCTCACCCACCTGACCACCGCGCCGCCCCTCCCGGCGGACCCCGCACCGCCCGCCGCCCCCGACGACGAGGACCTGACCGGCACCACCCCCCGCAGCGCCGCCCTCGCCGCCCGGCTCACCGCCGAACTGGCCCGTGAGGAGGCCGCCGCGGTCTCCCCCGCCACCCCGCGAGCCGCCGCCTCCCCCGAGGCCGACCCCCTCCGGGACGACCGGGAGCTCCGGGACCTCCCCCTCTTCCCCCTCCAGCCCCCGCGCACCGGCCGTGAACTGCTCGCGGACCACATCACGGCGATGGTCTGCTGCGCGGCGATGGACACCGCGGGCGCCACCCCCGGACTCGACTGGCTCGACGGCCCCACCCTCCTCGTCGGCGGCGCGCGGGCCACGGACCTGTCGCCCCAGGTCCTGACCCTGATCGAGGACGGCGACCCCTCGGCCCTCCGGCTGTGGCTGACCCGGCAGGGCATACGTCCCGAGAAGCCCGTACGGCTCGTCTGAGCCCCGGACCGCCCCGCGACCGCCCCGCCCCCTCCGGAGCCCACCCTTCCGTTTTCGGTCAATTCACAACGAACGGTGACGGAGTGCGTGCGTAATGTGATGTGCTGGGACCGTTCGCGCTCACTGGCAAGAGCTCGCGACATACGACAAGCACATAACTGATGGCGGGCCTCATCCGCCAGGCGACTGCCGGACCGCACCACGCACCGCACCGCGACGGGGGCACGAGGGAGGGGAGCGATCATGGGCTCGGAGCAGACTCGCCGCTGGGAGTCGGGAGCGATGGCGCACGCCGTGAACGATCCCTTCGGACTGGGCCCCCTCCCGTGGCTGCGCGGCAGCGAGACATACGTCGGCGACACCGGCCGGGTCGTCCCCTGGTACGTGGACCCGGAGCCGTACGCGGACCCGGGCCGTGCCGCCGCCCGCATCCCGAGGCAGGGCGGGCGCAAGGTGCCCGCCCCTCGCGCCGCCGGCTCCGTCGGCCCCCGCGCGGCCGACGACGTGCACCTCCAGATCAAGGGCTTCGCCTCCACCGGCGGGGTCGCACCCGGCGAGTCCATCGACTTCCACATCACCGTCGACCCGCCCCAGCCGTTCGACGTGGACGTCTACCGCATCGGCCACTACAACGGCGACGGCGCCACCAAGATCACCTCCAGTCCCCGGCTCTCCGGCATCGTGCAGCCGGCGCCGCTCACCGCCGACCGCACCGTCTCCTGCCACCACTGGTGGCTGTCCTGGCGGCTGCCGGTCCCGTCGTACTGGAGCGTCGGCGCGTACGTCGCCGTCCTCACCACCGCCGACGGCCACCGCTCGCACATCCCGTTCACCGTCCGCGACAGCCGCCCGGCCGACCTCCTCCTGGTCCTGCCCGACGTGACCTGGCAGGCGTACAACCTCTACCCGGAGGACGGCCGCACCGGCGCGAGCCTCTACCACGCCTGGGACGAACAGGGCCGGCTGCTCGGCGAGGCCGACGCCGCCACCACCGTCTCCTTCGACCGCCCCTACGCGGGCGCCGGCCTCCCGCTGCACGTCGGCCACGCCTACGACGTCATCCGCTGGGCCGAGCGCTACGGCTACGACCTCGCCTACGCCGACGCCCGCGACCTGCACGCCGGCCGGGTCGACCCCACCCGCTACCGGGGCCTGGTCTTCCCCGGCCACGACGAGTACTGGTCGGTGCCGATGCGCACCGCCGTGGAACGCGCCCGGGAGCACGGCACGTCCCTCGTCTTCCTCTCCGCCAACACCATGTACTGGCAGGTGGAGCTCGCTCCCTCACCGACCGGCCCCGACCGCCTGCTCACCTGCCGCAAACGCCAGGGACCGGGAAAGGCTGCGCTGTGGCGGGAGAACGACCGCGCGGAGCAGCAACTGCTCGGCATCCAGTACGCCGGCCCCGTCCCGCGGCCGCATCCGCTGATCGTCCGCAACGCCGGCCACTGGATGTGGGAGGCGACCGGCGCGCACGAGGGCGACGGCATCGAGGGCCTGGTCGCCGCCGAGGCCGACCGCTACTACCCGCGCACCCCGCTCCCCGAGCACGAGGAGCGCGTCCTGCTCGCCCACTCCCCGTACACCGACCGGGAGGGCGCCCGCCGCCATCAGGAGACGTCCCTCCACCGGACCCTCTCCGGCGCCTGGGTCTTCGCCTCGGGCACCTTCGCCTGGTCACCGGCCCTCGACCGCCCGGGCCACGTCGACCCCCGGGTCCAGCGCGCCACCGCCAACCTCCTGGACCGCATCTGCAAACGCGCCTGACCGCCCGGGGCCACCCCGTACGGAGGGCGACCCGCGCATACGGGAGAATCGACGTACCTGTACAGAACCACGCGGAGGAACCGTGTCCGGATTCGTCGAAAAGCCCGAGCCGATCCAGGTTCCGGGCCTGGTGCATCTGCACACCGGCAAGGTGCGCGAGTTGTACCGGAGCGAGGCGGGCGACCTCGTGATGGTCGCCAGCGACCGCATCTCCGCCTACGACTGGGTGCTGCCGACCGAGATCCCCGACAAGGGCCGGGTCCTCACCCAGCTCTCCCTGTGGTGGTTCGACCAGCTCGCCGACCTGCTCCCCAACCACGTGCTGAGCACCGAACTCCCCGCCGGCGCCCCCGCCGACTGGGCGGGCCGCACCCTGGTCTGCAAGTCCCTGAACATGGTCCCGGTGGAGTGCGTGGCCCGCGGCTACCTCACCGGCTCGGGCCTCGCCGAGTACGACGAGTCCCGCACGGTCTGCGGCCTCGCGCTCCCCGAGGGCCTGGTGGACGGCTCGGAGCTGCCCGCGCCGATCTTCACCCCGGCCACCAAGGCCGCCGTCGGCGAGCACGACGAGAACGTCTCCTACGAGGAGGTCGCCCGCCAGGTCGGCGCGGAGACCGCCGCCCAGCTCCGCCAGGCGACGCTCGCCGCGTACTCCCGCGCCCGGGACATCGCCCGCGACCGGGGCATCGTCCTCGCCGACACCAAGTTCGAGTTCGGCTTCGACGGCGACACCCTGGTCATCGCCGACGAGGTGCTCACCCCGGACTCCTCGCGCTTCTGGCCGGCCGACCAGTGGGAGCCGGGCCGCGCCCAGCCGTCCTACGACAAGCAGTTCGTGCGGGACTGGCTGACCTCGGCCGAGTCGGGCTGGGACCGCAGGAGCGAGCAGCCCCCGCCGCCGCTGCCGCAGCACATCGTGGACGCCACCCGCACCAAGTACGTGGAGGCGTACGAGCGGCTGACCGGCACCACCTGGAGCTGAACGCCCGACGGCCGGGCCCGCGACGGGCCCGGCCCCCGACGAAGACTCATGACAAAGGCCCACGACAAAGGCCCCGGTCGATGACCGGGGCCTTGTTCCAGAGCGAACGACGAGGTTCGAACTCGCGACCTCAACCTTGGCAAGGTTGCGCTCTACCAACTGAGCTACGTTCGCATGCGCCGTGGCGCGAGACCCACTATACCCAACCTCGCTGGCGTGCGAGGCGCACCGCCGCATGACGGTTCTCCGCCCCGAGCTTCGAGACGGCCGAGGAGAGGTAGTTCCGCACGGTCCCCTGGGACAGCGCGGCCCGCTGCGCGATCTCCGCCACGGGTGCCCCGTCCGCCGCGAGTTCCAGCACCTCGGCCTCGCGCGCGGTCAGCGGGGAGTCGCCGGAGGCGATCGCGTCGGCGGCCAACTCGGGGTCGACGTAGCGGTTTCCCTCGTGCACCGTGCGGATGATCTCCGCGAGGCGCTGGGCGCTGACGGTCTTGGGGACGAACCCGCGCACCCCTGCCGCGAGCGCCCGCTTCAGATGGCCGGGCCGTCCGTGACTCGTCACGATCAGCACCCGGCAGCCGGGCAGCTCCGCCCGCAGGGATGTGGCGACCTTCACACCGTCCGCGCCGGGCATCTGGAGGTCCAGTACGGCGACGTCGGGCGCGTGCGCCCGTGCCATCGCCAGCGCCTCCGGACCGGAGGCCGCCTCGGCGACGACCGTGAGATCGTCCTCGAGGGACAGCAGCGCGGCCAGCGCGCCCCGGATCAGATGCTCGTCGTCGGCCAGCAGCAGCCGTACGGGCCGGGGGCTCGTCACGAAGTCGCCTCTCTCACAGGGGTCGTTCCGCTCGCGCCGGGCGCGGACACGGCGGCGGGAGGAGCCTCGCCGGAATGCGCGGGCAGCGGGACCTCGACGGTCAGCACGAACAGCCCGTCCCCGGTGGGCCCGGCCCGCAGCGTCCCCCCGATCTCCGCCAGCCGCTCACGCAGCCCGACCAGCCCGGACCCCCGGCCCGGGCCGCCGGTCCGCGGCACCCCGTCGTTCTCCACCGTCAGCACCACAAGCCCCTCCCGTACCCGCAGTTCCATCGCGCACCGCCGCGCGTCCCCGTGGCGCAGCACATTCGTGGCCGCCTCCCGCACCGCCCAGCCGAGCGCGGACTGCACCGGCGCGGGGAATCCGGTCGCCGGTCCGGTGACCGTGCAGTCGATCCCGGCGGCGGACAGGACGCCCTGGGCGCCCGCGAGCTCGCTGGCGAGGTCGGCCTCGCGGTAGCCGCGCACCACCTCGCGCACCTCGCGCTGCGCCTCGTGCGCGAGCCGCTGCACCTCGACCATCTGGGTCACGGCCTCCGGCCGTTCGCGCTGGGCCAGCTGGACGGCCAGTTCGCTCTTCAGCGCGATCACCGCGAGGTTGCGGCCCATCACGTCGTGCAGATCCCGCCCGAACCTCAGCCGCTCCTCGGCGACGGCGAGCCGGGCCCGGGTCTCCCGGGCCTCGTCCAGTTCGTAGACGGCGTTGAGCAGCCAGGCGGAGAAGGAGTAGGTGAAGCCGAAGAACCCGCCGACGAGCAGGACGAGCGGGCTGACGACCAGCGCGGCGACCCAGGGCAGCCCCATGGCCAGCATCATCACTCCCGACCCCACCGCGAAGCCCACCACCACGGCGACCACCCGCCGCCGCCCGCGCACGCCGACGGCCGCGGCGCCCGCGCCGAAGACCATCACGGTGCTGAAGACGCCGGCGGAGGCGGTCGCGGCCTCGTTGTCGCCCGGCCCGTGCTGGGAGACGACGAGCGCGGCGACGGCGACCAGCACGGTCGTCACACCGAACACCCACAGTGTCCGGACCGGCCGGTTCCGCTGTCCGCGCTGCCAGTCCAGGGCGCGCGAGGCGGTCACCCCGCAGACCGCGCTGTGCAGGGCCGTCAGGGACAGCAGCAGCGCCGCCGTGCCCGGCCCCACCTCCCCGATCACCGGACCGCCGGCCACCGAGAGTTCCGTCAGCGCGAGCAGGTGGAACGACCACCGCGTGTACGTCTCGAACTTCGCCGGGGTGCTCTTGCGCCCCCACCAGCCGCCGGGCCTGCTCATCTCCTCGCGTCCCCTGTCCTCGCCTGCGTCAGCGCCTCGGCTCCCAACGGAACCACCGCCGTACAGCAAACACCGACAGCAGGATCCAGGCCACCGCCGTCGCCACGGCGCCCAGCGCCTCGGAGGCCGACAGGTCGCCGGTGAAGCCGCCGCGCACCAGGGTCATGACGGGGGTCAGCGGCAGCAGCTCGCAGAAGGAGGCGATCCGGTCGGGAAGGATCTCCAGCGGGACCATCATCCCGGAGGCCAGCATCGAGAGGAACATCAGCGGTATCGGGGTGACCTGGGCGCTCTCGCTGGTCCGGGTGAAGCTCGCGGTGGCGGCCGCGAGTCCCACGCACAACACCAGCCCCAGCAGCAGCCCCAGTACCGAGAGATGGACGGCCGGCGGGGCCGGGATGTCCAGCAGGACCGCACAGCCGGCCGCCAGCAGCAGCGACTGGAGCAGACCCGTCGCGGCCGACGGCAGCGCGGACCCGGCCAGGATCTCGGCGTCCCGCAGCTCCCCGGTGCGCAGCCGCTTCAGGACGAGCTCCTCGCGGCGGGCGACGAGGGAACCCACGAGCGACGAGTAGACGGCGAACAGGAGCGAGAAGCCGATCGCGGCGGGCAGCACCAGCGTGCCGACGGTGAGTCCGGCCTCGGCGAGGTCCATCTCCTTGGACGTCTCGCGCACGCTGAGCGGCAGCACCAGCGGCACGAACAGCGCGGCGAAGAGGGTGCCCCTGGTGCGTCCCAGGAGCGTCAGTTCGGCGCGGGCGAGCGCGGCCATCCGGCTCGCCGGGGTGGTCATGGCCGTGCTCATGCCGCGTACTCCTTCGTCGCCGCCGCCCCCGCGGACGCCTCCTTGGCGATCCCGAGGAACGCCTCCTCCAGGGACGCCGACCGCACGTCCAGCCGGTGCAGCGCCACCCCGGCGTGCTGCGCCCACACCAGCAGTCCGGTGGCGGTCCGCTGGAGCTCGTGGGTGCGCAGCCGGACGGTCCGGCCGTCGACCGTGTGCCCGCTCACGCCCAGTTCGGCGAGCGGGGGCAGGTCGCCCACGAAGTAGCCGTCGGGCAGGTCGAAGGTGATCCGGGAGGGCTCGGAGGCGGTCACCTCCGCCGGGGTGCCGGTGGTGGCGATGCGGCCCTCGTGCATGATCGCGAGCCGGTCGGCGAGGTGCTCGGCCTCTTCGAGGTAGTGCGTGGTGAGCAGGACGGTCGTACCGCGGTCGCGCAGCGCGCTCACCAATTCCCAGGTGTCGCGGCGGCCTTCGGCGTCGAGTCCGGTGGTCGGTTCGTCGAGGAAGAGCACCTCGGGGTCGCCGAGCAGGGCGAGCGCGAGGTCCAGGCGGCGCCGCTGGCCGCCGGACAGCTGCTTCACGCGGACGTCGGTCTTCGCCTCCAGGCCGACCAGTTCCAGCACTTCCCCCTCCGGCCGGGCCCCGCTCACGCAGCCCGCCCACATCCGGGCGGTCTCGGCGACGGTCAACTCGGAAGGGAAGCCCCCTTCCTGGAGCATGACGCCGGTGCGCGGCCGTACGGCGGCGCGCTCGGTGTACGGGTCGTGGCCGAGGACCCGGACCCGCCCGCCGGCCGGGGCGTCGAGTCCCTCCAGCAGTTCGACGGTGGAGGTCTTGCCCGCGCCGTTGGTCCCCAGCAGGGCGAAGATCTCCCCGCGCCGCACGGAGAAGTCGATTCCGCGCACCGCTTCGAACCCGCCCCCGTAGACACGTCGCAGGTCGGTGACCTCAATCACGTGTTCGTGTTCGTTGGCTTCCATGCTTCGAGCATCCCGGTGACCGGGGCGCCGGGGCAGTGCGGGCTGTCACCACCGGACATGACAAATGTCAGACGGGCGGGCGGCCCAGGCACACGAAAAGACCCCGGTCCAATGGACCGGGGTCTCATTCCCGAGCGGACGACGAGGCTCGAACTCGCGACCTCAACCTTGGCAAGGTTGCGCTCTACCAACTGAGCTACGTCCGCATTGCCTCCGATCGGCTCTCACCGACCGGCGCGAACACCAGCCTACCTGATCCACCGGAGTGATCGGTACGGCGGTGTGGAGCGGGTGACAGGAATTGCACACTGCGCCTTCCCCCTGGAAGGGGGATGTTCTACTACTGAACTACACCCGCATGTACTCCGTGAGCCGGGCCTTTCGGCCTCGCCCCTCGGCGTGCTCCAGACTCTAGCTGATCAGCGGGGGTGCTGCGCAAGTCGGTTGCGGTGAGGGGCGGGTGACCGGCCGTCGGGGCGGGTCACCCGGCCGGCTCACTGCGCCGCGGCGAACGCCTCGTAGACCTTCTTGGGGATCCGGCCCCGGGCCGGCACGTCCATCTTGTTCGCCTGCGCCCAGGCGCGCACGGCGGCCGGGTCGGGGGCGACCTCCGTCTGCCGGTACGCCTTGCCGGAGCGCGACCGCTTGCGGCCGGCGTCCACGTAGGGCGCGAGCGCCTTCCGCAGTTTGCTGGCATTGGCTTCGTTGAGGTCGATCTCGTACGACTTGCCGTCGAGCCCGAAGGCGATCGTTTCCGCCGCTTCCGAGCCGTCGATGTCGTCAAAGAGAGTGACCACGACCTTCTGCGCCACGAATATCGGTCCCTTCGTGCGGCACCTCTCGTCCGGACGTCCGTGATGACGTGCCGGTACGTCGCCGAGATGTCGGCTGTCCGCCTGTAATCGGGCAAAGTATCTGCTAATGACAATTCATTTGTACAGTGCCCGGCATTGCAATGTGAAGCCCGACTAAATCTCCCCGCGTGTCCGGTGCGCAATAGCGATGAGCGAGTGAACGCGGATCTTTCCCGGATCTTTTCCCTGACGCCTCCCGGCGATGCCGAATCGTGATGGGGCTCACGTAGATTCCTACAACTCTACCCGCGTAGAAATTTTGTGCGGGTAGTCTGAAGGAACCTGCTCAGCACCACACACCGGGAGTGCCAGTGGCACGCGTCGTAGTCGACGTCATGCTCAAGCCGGAGATCCTCGACCCCCAGGGCCAGGCGGTGCAGCGCGCACTGCCGCGACTGGGTTTCGAAGGGATCTCGGACGTCCGTCAGGGAAAGCGATTCGAACTGGAAGTTGACGGGCCGGTCGACGAGGCCGCGCTCGCCCGTATCCACGATCTTGCGGAATCCTTCCTCGCCAACACCGTGATCGAGGACTTCACCGTACGGGTCGAGGAAGTCGCGGAGGCCGCGAAGTGACCGCTCGTATTGGCGTCGTCACTTTCCCGGGCAGTCTCGACGACCGGGACACGCAGCGCGCGATCCGTGTCGCGGGCGCCGAACCCGTCGCCCTCTGGCACAAGGACAAGGACCTCAAGCAGGTCGACGCCGTGGTGCTCTGCGGTGGTTTCTCGTACGGCGACTATCTGCGCGCCGGCGCCATCGCGCGCTTCTCGCCGGTGATGGACACCGTGATCGACCAGGCCAAGGCGGGCCTTCCCGTCCTCGGCATCTGCAACGGCTTCCAGATCCTCACCGAGGCGCACCTGCTCCCCGGCGGCATGCTGGGCAACGACCATCTGCACTTCATCTGCCGCGACCAGAAGCTGCGGGTGGAGAACGCGGACACCGCCTGGACCACCGACTACACGGCCGGCCAGGAGATCCACATCCCGTTGAAGAACATGGACGGCCGCTACGTCGCCGACCGGCGGACGCTGGACGAGCTGGAGGCCGAGGGCCGCGTCGCCTTCCGCTACCTGGACATGAACCCCAACGGCTCGCTGAACGACATCGCCGGCATCACCAACGCCGCCGGCAACGTCGTCGGCCTGATGCCGCACCCCGAGCACGCCGTCGAGCCGCTGATCGGTACGGGCCGTACCGACGGCCTGCCGTTCTTCACCTCGATCCTCAAGAAGCTGGTCAACGCATGAGCCGGACGCCTCTGGACACGGTCGAGCACGCGGCCGCGACCCCCGACGTCGAGCTGCCCTGGGCCGAGCTGGGCCTGAAGAAGGACGAGTACGAGCGGGTGGTGGAGATCCTCGGCCGCCGCCCGACCGGCGCCGAGCTCGCCATGTACTCGGTGATGTGGTCCGAGCACTGCTCGTACAAGAGCAGCAAGGTCCACCTCCGCCAGTTCGGCGAGAAGGCCCCCGAGAACGACGCCCTCCTCGTCGGCATCGGCGAGAACGCCGGCGTCGTCGACGTCGGCCAGGGCTACGCGGTCACCTTCAAGGTCGAGTCGCACAACCACCCGTCGTACGTCGAGCCCTACCAGGGCGCCGCGACCGGCGTCGGCGGCATCGTGCGCGACATCATCGCGATGGGCGCCCGCCCGGTCGCCGTCGTGGACCCCCTGCGCTTCGGCGCCGCGGACCACCCCGACACCAAGCGCGTCCTGCCCGGTGTCGTCGCCGGCATCGGCGGCTACGGCAACTGCCTGGGCCTGCCCAACATCGGCGGCGAGGTCGTCTTCGACGCCTGCTACCAGGGCAACCCGCTGGTCAACGCCGGTGCCATCGGCGTCATGCGGCACGAGGACATCCACCTGGCCAAGGCGTCCGGCGCGGGCAACAAGGTCATCCTGTACGGCGCCCGGACCGGCGGCGACGGCATCGGCGGCGCCTCGATCCTGGCCTCCGAGACCTTCGACGACGCCAAGCCGTCGAAGCGCCCCGCCGTCCAGGTCGGCGACCCCTTCCAGGAGAAGCTCCTCATCGAGTGCACCCTGGAGGCGTTCAAGGAGAAGCTGGTCGTCGGCATCCAGGACCTCGGCGCGGCCGGACTGTCCTGCGCCACCTCCGAGCTGGCCTCCAACGGCTCCGGCGGCATGCGCGTCACCCTCGACGACGTCCCCCTGCGCGACTCGACGCTCTCCCCCGAGGAGATCCTGATGAGCGAGTCGCAGGAACGCATGTGCGCGGTCGTCGAGCCCGACAAGGTCGACCGCTTCCTCGAGATCTGCGACAAGTGGGACGTCATCGCCACCGTCATCGGCGAGGTGACCGACGGCGACCGCCTGGAGATCTACTGGCACGGCGGCAAGATCGTCGACGTCGACCCGCGCACGGTCGCCCACGAGGGCCCGACCTACGAGCGCCCCTACGCACGCCCGTCCTGGCAGGACGAGCTCCAGGCGGACGACGCGAACAAGCTCCCCCGCCCGGCGACGAGCGAGGAGCTGAAGGACCAGGTCCTGAAGCTGGTCGGCTCGCCCAACCAGGCGTCCAAGCAGTGGATCACCCAGCAGTACGACCACTTCGTGCAGGGCAACACCGTCCTCGCCCAGCCCGAGGACTCCGGCATGATCCGCATCGACGAGGCGTCCGGCCTCGGCGTCGCGATCGCCACCGACGGAAACGGCCGCTACGCCAAGCTCGACCCGTACACGGGCGCGCAGCTGGCCCTGGCCGAGGCGTACCGCAACGTGGCGACCACCGGCGCCAAGCCGCTGGCCGTCTCCGACTGCCTGAACTTCGGCTCGCCGGAGGACCCGGCGGTCATGTGGCAGTTCGCGGAGGCCGTACGCGGTCTGGCGGACGGCTGTCAGCAGCTCGGCACTCCGGTGACCGGCGGCAACGTCTCGCTCTACAACCAGACCGGCGAGGCCGCCATCCACCCCACCCCGGTGGTAGCGGTCCTCGGTGTCATCGACGACGTGGCCCGCCGCACGCCGGTCGCCTTCCAGGAGGACGGCCAGCTGCTGTACCTCCTCGGCGACACCCGCGAGGAGTTCGGCGGCTCGGCCTGGTCGCAGGTCGTCCACGACCACCTCGGCGGCCTGCCCCCGAAGGTCGACCTGGAGCGGGAGCGCCTCCTCGCCGAGATCCTGATCTCCGCCTCCCGCGACGGCATGATCGACTCCGCGCACGACCTGTCCGACGGCGGTCTGATCCAGGCCGTGGTCGAGTCGGCGCTGCTTGGCGGCAAGGGCGCGCGTCTGGTCGTACCGGACGGGCTCGACGCCTTCACCTTCCTCTTCTCCGAGTCGGCCGGCCGCGCGATCGTCGCCGTGCCGCGCTCGGAGGAGGTCCGCTTCAACGACATGTGCGGCGCCCGCGGCCTCCCGGCCACCCGCGTCGGTGTCGTCGACGGCGACACGGTGGAGCTCCAGGGCGAGTTCACGCTCCCCCTGACCGAACTGCGCGAGGCCCACGAGGGAACCATCCCGGCCCTCCTGGCCTGATCCCCACACCCGCACGGCACGAAGCCCCCGCCCGGTCCACCGGTCGGGGGCTTCGGCCTGCCGAAGGGCCGCCCCCGCATAGGCTTCCGCCATGCCACCGGCCAAGAAGCGCGCCCGTTCGTACGATCCCGTCAAGACCCGTGGCGCCGTGCTGGCGCAGTTCGGGAACGTGCGGGCGGCGGTCCGCACCCTTGGCCCGGAGCAGCTCGCCCTGCCGACGCGGCTCGGTGACTGGACCGTACGGGAGCTGGTGGCGCATGTCGGGATGGCGTTGACGGCCGTGGACCGGCTGCTCGACGAGCCCGTGCCCGCGCGGCAGGACGGGCGGCTGCTCGACTGGCCGTTCGCCATAGCCGCCGACGCGGACACCATCGCCGACACCGCGCGCCGGCTCGCGGCCGAGCACTCCGACCTCGACGCCCACCTCGCCGACGTCGAGCGGCGCTTCACCGAGCGGCTCGACGCGCATCCCGGCGGACGGCTGCTCCCCACCAGCGCGGGCGCCCTGACACTGGCCGACTACGTCGTCACCCGCACCGTCGAGCTCGTCGTCCACACCGACGACCTGAACGCCGCCGTGCCCGGCCTGGACATCCCGTACGACCGTCAGGCGCTGGCCGCCTGCACCCGGCTGCTGGCCGACACGCTCGCGGTGAAGGCGCCCGGCGGCTCGACGGAGGTGCGGGTTCCGCCGTACGCGGTCGTGCAGTGCGTGGAGGGGCCGCGGCACACCCGGGGCACCCCGCCGAACGTCGTGGAGACCGACCCGCTCACCTGGATCCGGCTGGCCGGCGGACGGACGGCCTGGCAGGACGCCCTGGCCGACGCCAAGGTCAGCGCCAGCGGGGAACGGGCCGACCTCGGACCGTATCTGCCGCTGCTCCGGTGACTCCGGAGGGGAAGGGGAACCGCCCGCTCACCGCCCCGTCGAATGGGCATGTACAGGCAGAAGCACCAGCAGCGCATGACCCTGACGGCCCTCGCCGTGCTCGCCGTCCCGCTCGCGGCGGCCTGTGGCAGCGAGAAGGCGGGGGCGGGCAGCGGCACCGCCGGGGCGGAGGAGCCGGTCACCGGCATCCGCTGGACCGTCGACAGCGTCACCGTCGACGGCACCACCCACCGCGTCCCCGACGGGGCGCACGTCACCCTCGACGAGGACGGCCGGGCCACCGGCAACTACGGCTGCAACCTCTTCAAGGGACGCGTCACCTTCGACGGCGACCGCATCCGGTTCGGTGAGCGGGAGACCACCCTGAAGGCCTGCTCCGAGGAGCTGATGGACCTCGAGAGCACCGTGGCCCGCACCCTCGGCGACGGCGCCCTGAAGACCGAGGTGAACGACGGCCGCCTCACCCTGACCACCGAGGCCGGCGACACCGTACGCCTCAGCGAGACCGAGGACAGCCCGCTGCACGGCACCAAGTGGACCGTCACCACACCCGCCGTCGACGAACGCGCCCACCTCACCTTCGACAAGAAGGAGGGCACCGTCTCCGGCAGCCTCGGCTGCAACCAGGTGAACGCCGACGCCACGGTGCGCGACGGCCGTATCACCCTCGGCGTGCCCGCCCTGACCCGAATGATGTGCGAAGACTCACTCATGGACAGCGAGAGGTCCCTGACGAAGCTGTTCCACGGCACCGTCGACTACCGAATCGAAGGCCAAACCCTCACGCTGACCAGCGAAAACGGCACCAGTGTCCGGGCCGTCGCACAGCGCTGATCCACGGTCGGGGCCCCATCCCGCATTCGGACCAGTGGTCGATCTCGCCTACACTCGATGGCGTGCCACGTGGTGACGGACGACTCAACCACGACCTGCTCCCCGGTGAGAAGGGCCCCCAGGACGCTTGCGGCGTCTTCGGTGTCTGGGCTCCGGGCGAAGAGGTCGCCAAGCTCACGTACTTCGGGCTCTACGCCCTCCAGCATCGGGGCCAGGAATCCGCGGGAATCGCGGTCAGCAACGGCTCCCAGATCCTCGTCTTCAAGGACATGGGCCTGGTGTCCCAGGTCTTCGACGAGACCTCTCTCGGTTCGCTCCAGGGTCATATCGCGGTCGGACACGCCCGCTACTCGACCACCGGTGCCTCCGTGTGGGAGAACGCCCAGCCGACGTTCCGCGCCACCGCGCACGGATCCATCGCGCTCGGCCACAACGGCAACCTGGTCAACACGGCGCAGCTCGCCGAGATGGTCGCCGAGCTCCCCAAGGAGAACGGCCGCGCCCCCAAGGTGGCGGCCACCAACGACACCGACCTGATCACCGCCCTGCTGGCCGGCCAGCGCGCCGCCGACGGCGAACCGGTGACCGTGGAGCAGGCCGCGCACGTGGTCCTCCCCAAGGTCAGGGGTGCCTTCAGCCT
Organism: Streptomyces sp. NPDC031111; assembly: GCF_055570675.1. NCBI lineage: Bacteria > Bacillati > Actinomycetota > Actinomycetes > Kitasatosporales > Streptomycetaceae > Streptomyces > Streptomyces sp. NPDC031111. The sequence continues at coordinate 16,552 of NZ_JBVIGS010000024.1, read as the reverse complement.
CGTCTTCATGGACGAGAACACCCTGTACGCGGCGCGTGACCCGCAGGGCATCCGCCCGCTGGTCCTCGGCCGTCTGGAGCGCGGCTGGGTCGTCGCCTCCGAGTCCGCCGCCCTCGACATCTGTGGCGCCAGCTTCGTGCGCGAGATCGAGCCGGGCGAGTTCGTCGCCATCGACGAGAACGGACTGCGCACCTCCCGATTCGCGGAAGCGAAGCCCAAGGGCTGTGTCTTCGAGTACGTGTACCTGGCCCGCCCGGACACCGACATCGCCGGCCGGAACGTGTACCTCTCGCGCGTCGAGATGGGCCGCAAGCTCGCCAAGGAAGCCCCGGTCGAGGCCGACCTGGTCATACCGACCCCGGAGTCGGGCACCCCGGCCGCCATCGGCTACGCGGAGGCGTCCGGCATCCCCTTCGGCGCCGGCCTGGTCAAGAACGCGTACGTCGGACGTACGTTCATCCAGCCGTCGCAGACCATCCGCCAGCTCGGCATCCGGCTGAAGCTCAACCCGCTCAAGGAAGTCATCAAGGGCAAGCGCCTGGTCGTGGTCGACGACTCGATCGTCCGCGGCAACACCCAGCGCGCCCTGGTCCGCATGCTCCGCGAGGCGGGCGCCGCCGAGGTCCACATCCGGATCTCCTCGCCGCCCGTGAAGTGGCCCTGCTTCTTCGGCATCGACTTCGCCACCCGCGCCGAGCTGATCGCCAACGGGATGACCATCGACGAGATCGGCACCTCGCTGGGCGCCGACTCCCTGGCGTACATCTCGATCGACGGCATGATCGAGGCGACCACCATCGCCAAGCCGAACCTGTGCCGCGCCTGCTTCGACGGCGAGTACCCGATGGAGCTGCCCGACCCCGAGCTCCTCGGGAAGCAGCTCCTGGAGACCGAGCTGGCCGCCGGCACCGCCGCCCCGGCCGCGGTCGACGCGATCCGCCGCCCGTAAGCCCTGACGGACGACACGAAAGCTCTCACAGTCATGTCCCAGAACACTGGTGCCAGCTACGCAGCGGCGGGCGTCGACATCGAGGCGGGCGACCACGCCGTCGAGCTGATGAAGGAGTGGGTGAAGAAGACGCGGCGCCCCGAGGTCCTCGGCGGCCTCGGCGGTTTCGCCGGCCTCTTCGACGCCTCCGCCCTGAAGAACTACGAGCGGCCCCTGCTCGCCTCCGCCACGGACGGCGTCGGCACCAAGGTCGACATCGCGCGCCGGATGGGCGTGTACGACTCCATCGGCCACGACCTGGTCGCGATGGTCATGGACGACATCGTGGTGTGCGGCGCCGAGCCGCTGTTCATGACCGACTACATCTGCGTCGGCAAGGTCCACCCCGAGCGCGTGGCCGCCATCGTCAAGGGCATCGCCGAGGGCTGTGTGCTGGCCGGATGCGCCCTGGTGGGCGGTGAGACGGCCGAACACCCCGGCCTGCTGGGTCCGGACGACTTCGACGTCGCCGGGGCCGGTACGGGCGTCGTGGAGGCCGACCGGCTGCTCGGCGCGGATCGCATCCGTACGGGTGACGCGGTGATCGCCATGGCGTCCTCCGGGCTTCACTCGAACGGCTACTCCCTCGTCCGGCACGTCCTGCTCGACCGCGCGGGGCTCGCCCTGGACGGCCGGATCGACGAGCTCGGCCGCACCCTCGGCGAGGAGCTCCTGGAGCCCACCAAGATCTACTCGCTGGACTGCCTGGCGCTGATCCGCACCACCGAGGTGCACGCGTTCAGCCACGTCACCGGCGGCGGACTCGCCGCCAACCTGGCGCGCGTGATCCCCGACGGGCTGCACGCGGTCGTGGACCGCTCCACCTGGACCCCCGCACCGGTGTTCGACCTGGTCGGCCGGACCGGTTCGGTCGAGCGGCTGGAGCTGGAGAAGACGCTGAACATGGGCGTCGGCATGATCGCGATCATGCCGCAGGACTCCGTCGACGTGGCGCTGACGACGCTGGCCGACCGCGGGGTGGACGCCTGGGTGGCCGGTGAGATCACCGACCGCGGCGAGCACACCACGGGCGCAGCGCTTGTCGGTGACTACGCGAACTGAGCACGCCAAAAGTGCTGCCCGCGCGGTGACCGGGCGGGCAGCACACGCCACGGAGGCGGTCCGTCCGGTACGGGCAGCACTAAACCCGGTCGGTGACCGGAGTCACCTACCGGGCTCGTGTTCAGCGCAAGGTCAAGCGCCGCGACGCTGTTGAGAGGACGGGCCGTCCTCGTCCTCGTCGTCGTCCTCGTAGAGGTCGGCGTACCGTGCGTACAGTTCGTCGTCCTGCTCATCGTCCTCGAAATGGTCACCGTTCGGTGACTGGTTCGACGTCGATGCGCCCAGCTCCTCGGCCAGGCGTGAGAGGTCAGTCCCACCGCTGTTGTACTTCAGCTGGCGGGCGACCTTCGTCTGCTTGGCCTTGGCCCGGCCGCGCCCCATGGCTCGACCCCCTCAACGACGGGGCTCGACGGCCCCAGAGTCTTGACACGCGTTCATGGTCCAGAACGGACTCTCCGCGGAGAGACCGGTCCGTAGGGCTTCCACGGTACCTGAGCCCGCGCCCATACGGTACGTCGCCCGCATGACGTGCCCGCGCCCAGGACCTTCGAGGCGCCCCGTCCTCGCTGGTCAACCGCGATTTTAACCACTTATCGACGGTCGACCCGCCGGGAGAAGTGAGAGTTCTCTCCAAGTGCCCGCCGGCGGGTACCGCTCATACGTACGAATGCGTCCCGAGCCGGGCCGCCCGCGCACGCGTCATCGCACCGGGCGCGCCTCCGCCATCCGCTGCTCGGCGATCCGGTCGGCCGCGGCGGCCGGCGGAATCCCGTCCTCCTTCGCACGTGCGAATATGGCGAGCGTGGTGTCGAAGATCTTCGACGCCTTCGCCTTGCACCGGTCGAAGTCGAAGCCGTGGAGCTCGTCGGCGACCTGGATGACACCGCCGGCGTTCACCACGTAGTCCGGCGCGTAGAGGATCCCGCGGTCGGCGAGGTCCTTCTCCACGCCCGGGTGGGCGAGCTGGTTGTTGGCGGCGCCGCAGACCACCTTGGCGGTCAGCACCGGCACGGTGTCGTCGTTCAGCGCCCCGCCGAGCGCGCACGGGGCGTAGATGTCCAGGCCCTCGGTGCGGATCAGCGCCTCGGTGTCGGCGACGGCGGACACGCCCTGGGGGTGCCGGTCGAGGATCCGCCGCACGGCGTCCTCGCGCACATCGGTGATCACGACCTCGGCGCCCTCGGCCCGCAGGTGCTCCACCAGGTGGTGGCCGACCTTGCCGACGCCCGCGACGCCGACCTTGCGGTCGCGCAGCGAGGGGTCGCCCCACAGGTGCTGGGCGGCGGCCCGCATGCCCTGGTAGACGCCGAAGGAGGTGAGCACCGAGGAGTCGCCCGCGCCGCCGTTCTCCGGGGAGCGGCCGGTGGTCCAGCGGCACTCGCGGGCCACGACGTCCATGTCGGCGACGTAGGTGCCGACGTCACAGGCGGTGACGTACCGGCCGCCGAGCGAGGCGACGAACCGGCCGTAGGCCAGCAGCAGCTCCTCGGACTTGATCTGCTCCGGGTCGCCGATGATCACGGCCTTGCCGCCGCCGTGGTCGAGACCGGCCATGGCGTTCTTGTACGACATCCCGCGCGCGAGGTTCAGCGCGTCGGCGACGGCCTCCTCCTCGGAGGCGTACGGGTAGAAGCGCGTACCGCCGAGGGCGGGGCCCAGCGCGGTGGAGTGGATGGCGATGACGGCCTTGAGGCCGGTGGCACGGTCCTGACAGAGCACGACTTGCTCATGGCCCCCCTGGTCCGAGCGGAACAGGGTGTGCAGGACGCCGTCAGATACGTCGGTCACTGTGGTGACTCCTGAGTAAGTAGCGGCGGGTGGGGTCGGGCCCCGTAGAGGTGGCGGGGACCGTGGCACGAGATTAGATCCTCGGGCGCCCGGCGGCGGCACCGTGTCCCAGATCACCTCCGACCGGAGTACCGCCGTGCGACGATTTGGATGGGTTTCCCACCCGTCCGGGCGGTGGCCCCGCAGGTTTTCGCGACGGTCCGCGGGGGAGGGAGCAGGCGTGCCCAAGGTGTCCTCGGTGATCGTCCCCTACGCGACCTACTTGCGCGTGTACGAACCGCTGGCCGCCTTCCCGGAGCCGGAACGCGGCCACTGGGCCCGTTACGCCCGCCGCACCGACCTGCCCTCCTACCAGGACGAACTCCGCCGGGCGCTGGCCGACCTCGTGCCCACCCCGCCGGTGCCGGTGCCGGTGCACGAGAGCGACGACGCGTTCGTGCTGGAGGCCGACGGCGTGGTCTGCGTCTGCCCCTGGCGGACCCGGCTGCGCGGCTGGCAGGCGCTGGGAGAGCTGGCCGAGGACTTTCCGCTGCCGGTCCTGGACGTGCTCCTGCCCCCGGTCGTCCGGCACCAGGCCGCCCAGGACTACGAACGCTGGCTGGCCGACAACCCCGACGCCCGGCCGTGGATCCGCACCGCGACCTGGCAGGTGCCGATCAACTGGTTCGTGCTCTTCGCCGACGACGAGCGGGAGTACGTCAAGGGCTCCTCCGACGAGGCGCCCCTCCTGCGCTACCGGACCCCGATGGTCCAGGCCCGGCGGCGGGTGGCCAGGGGGCTGCGGGCGCTGCGGGAGGCCGTGGACGAGAGCCTGCTGATCGACGGGCTCGTGGACGTGGGTCGCTGGCTGGAGGAGTTCCACCCGCGCTCGCAGGTCGAACTGGACTACGGCGGACTGGTGCACGCCCTGCCGGCCGGCACGCTGGAGGACGACCACTCGGCGGCGGACGTGGCCGAGGGGATCGCGGCGCTGCGACGCGGCGACGGGGAGGGCGCCGGGGCCGCCTACGCGCGGCTCGTGGAGCGGTGGCGGTCGGTGCGCGACCTGCGCTCGGCGAACTGACGTTTGACCAAACGCCCTTCTTGGGGTTTTGTCTTCGCCCTGAGGTGTCCTGAGATTCCGTCAGCGCGGGTCCGACAACGGACGTAGATGCCGATCCGGGCGTATGTCCCAAGCGCGTCAAGCGTGACGGACCGCACGTACGCGGCCCTTGCGCCCCTTGCCCACCCTCATGCCAAAATAGGACAAGGAGTCCGGGGAGGGCTCCTCCGTCCTGCTGTGCTCGACTATGGGCGGATTCTCAGCATTGCACGCTTTGGGGGGTCTCGTGCCTCCTGATCGCCGCTGTGACTGATCGTCACAGCGGCGTGACTGTCCGCTATGGCACGGTCCATCGGCTTCCGCGGCTGATGAACACCTGGGAGGGCAATTCCGTCGGTTTGGCCGACGTCGCTGGACAGATGGTGTAGTTGTAGTGCCGAGGACAAGCCGTTCGTCCTATAACCGACTCGACTCGCGTCCGCCATTTCGGGCAACGCGGGTCAAGGTGCAGAATTTAGAGGAAAGAACCGAGAAGGTTCGGTTCTCCCGAGGAGGCCGCTCATGACCGCTCGCACCCCTGATGCCGAGCCGCTGCTGACCCCGGCTGAGGTCGCCACCATGTTCCGCGTCGACCCGAAGACGGTCACGCGCTGGGCGAAGGCAGGCAAGCTCACGTCGATCCGCACGCTCGGCGGGCACCGCCGCTACCGCGAAGCCGAGGTCCGCGCACTGCTCGCGGGCATTCCGCAGCAGCGCAGCGAGGCCTGAACAACTGAATGAACCGGGTGGCACCGGCTGGTCCCCCACTGGCCGAGAAGCCCGGGAACACTGGCTCCAAGCGACGCGGGGACTGCCCCAACAGGCCCCTCGCCCAAGCTGATCAGAGCTTTCCAGGCAACTGAACAAGGGTGCGTCGTCGATCGCGCTGGACTCCGCCGGGTCCAGCGCGATCTTTTTTGTGCGCCGATGGGGAACCTGGTCGGGCTCCGACCGGCCCCCTGGGGCGCTCCGTGCGCGGCCTTGTCGGAGTCTGGGGGCGGGTGGGGGATCAGCTGTGCGCCGGCCGGCGCGGGCCTCTCCGGGTGGTGCAATTGCACATATTAAATTGACCTGTTGTAGGAGAGGTGTAAGTGCAGCACTTCCCAAAACTCATACGGTGACACCCGTCACATACCAGTCGGCTTGTTGAGCCTGCGGCATATGCGCTAGAGGGAACGGGCGTTGAGGTCGGGTTGTTCCTCGGCGGGCCGGGACGGGCGGGGAGCGGTGTCCATCGCCAGCCGCTGGAGGCGGTGGCAGATAGGGCAGTGGCGGGTGAGGTGGCGGTACGACGACGCGGCCGCCAGATGCGCGCGGAGCAGTGCCCGTGTCTCGTGCCTAGCCGATGCCGCCATTCGCCACCTCCAGGGGGCCACACGGAGCCGTGCCCTGCCTCTTGGAGTACCGAGCGCCGGCGAACCCGTCAAGACGGCGGAGAGGCGCAGAGAGGCGCACAGCGCCCTGAACCACACAAAGAGCCCGGGGGTGAAGTCCCGGGCTCTTGCGGTGTGATGGGGGCGGCATGCGAAAGGGCCGCTTCCCTTGCGGGTGCGGCCCTCACGGTTGTTGCGGTCCTGACGGGATTTGCTGTGTCCGATCGCGGCTCCGCCGCGGGCGCGGCCTCCGGGTGGGAGTCGACATGCGTGAGGGCCGCTCCCTTTGCGGGTGCGGCCCTCACGGTTTTGCGGTCCTGACGGGATTTGAACCCGCGGCCTCCACCTTGACAGGGTGGCGAGCACTCCAAACTGCTCCACAGGACCAGGTTTCGCAGTGCGATTCGTGCGTTGCGCTGCGAGAAGGACTGTACAGGAGGTGGAGCCCCCTGGTCGAACTCACCCTGCGTACCGGAGCCGTTACGGCACCGCCGCGTCGATCGCCTTCACGATCCGCTTGTCCGACACGGGGTACGCCGTACCGAGCGCGTGGGCGAAGTAGCTGACCCGCAGCTCCTCGATCATCCAGCGGATGTCCAGCACCTGCCGCGGCACCGGCCGCCCCTGCGGCATCTGCTCCAGCAGCCACGCGTACTCGTCCCGCATCTCATGGACCTTCGCCATGCGCGTGGTGTCCCGCTGGACGTTCGCCGGCATCTGCTGGAGGCGGCGGTCCGCGGCCACCAGATAGCGCATCAGGTCCGGCAGCCGCCGCAGCCCCGCCTCGGTCACGAAGCCGGGCCGCACCAGCCCGTCCAGCTGACCCCGCACGTCCTGGAGGTTCGGGAGCAGCGCGGGGCTCCGTACGCCCTTCAGACGGCGCTCACAGGCCTGCCACGCGGCCAGCACCTGCTGCACCTGGCCCACCGCACGGACCGTCGTGTCGACGATCTCCGCGCGGACCTTGTCGTACAGCTTCCGGTAGGACTCCTCGTCCCACACCGGCCCGCCGAAGTCGGCGATCAGCTTGTCCGCAGCGGCCATCGCGCAGTCGTCGAACAGCGCCTGCACCGAACCGTGCGGATTCGCGGACAGCGCCAGCTTCTGCGCGTTCGTCAGCTTCTCGGCCGCGAACTTCGCCGGGTTCACCGGAATCCCGAGCAGGATCAGCCGGCGCGTGCCCTTCCACATCGCCTCCGCCTGCTCGGCCTCAGTGTCGAACAGCCGGACCGAGACCGTGTCGCCGTCGTCGACCAGCGCCGGATACGCCTTCACCGGCTGACCGGCACGGCGCGTCTCGAACACGCGCGTCAGCGTGCCGATCGTCCAGTCCGTCAGCCCCTTGCGCTCCAGGGACTCACCGCCCTGACGCTGCGCCGTGGCGGCGGCCGCCTGGGACAGCGCCTTGCGGGCCTTCGGCCGCAGCCGCAGCCTCAGCGCCTCCAGGTCCTTGTCCTCGGCGATCGTGCGGCGCCGCTCGTCAACGATCCGGAACGTGACCTTCAAGTGGTCCGGAACCCGGGACCAGTCGAAGTCCTCCGCCTCGAAGGGCACCCCGACCATCCGCTTCAGCTCACGGGCCATCGTCACGGTCAGCGGCTCCTGCAACGGCACCGCCCGCTCCAGGAACGCCTTCGCGTAGTTCGGCGCCGGCACGTAGTTGCGCCGGATCGGCTTGGGAAGCGAACGGATCAGCTCCGTGACGACCTCCTCGCGCAGACCCGGGATCTGCCAGTCGAACCCCTCGTCCGTCACCTGGTTCAGCACCTGGAGCGGGACATGGACCGTCACACCGTCCGCGTCCGCACCCGGCTCGAACTGGTACGTCACCCGGAACTTGAGCGGGCCCTGCCGCCACGAGTCCGGATAGTCCGCCTTGGTGACCGACTCCGCCGACTCACGGATCAACATCTCGCGCTCGAAGTCGAGGAAGTCCGGCTGCTCGTTCCGCTTCCGCTTCCACCACGAGTCGAAGTGCGCCCCCGACACCACGTGTTCGGGGATCCGCTGGTCGTAGAAGTCGAACAGGGTCTCGTCGTCGACCAGGATGTCCCGGCGCCGCGCCCGGTGCTCCAGCTCCTCGACCTCGGTCAGGAGCCGCCGGTTGTCGGCGTAGAACTTGTGGTGCGTACGCCAGTCGCCCTCGACGAGCGCGTTCCGGATGAACAGCTCGCGGGAGAGCTCGGGATCGATCCGGCCGTAGTTCACCTTGCGCTGCGCCACGATCGGTACGCCGTACAGCGTCACCTTCTCGTACGCCATCACGGCCGCCTGGTCCTTCTCCCAGTGCGGCTCGCTGTACGTGCGCTTGATCAGGTGCTCCGCGAGCGGCTCCACCCACTCCGGTTCGATCTTCGCGTTGACCCGCGCCCACAGCCGGGACGTCTCCACCAGCTCGGCCGACATCACGAACCGCGGCGGCTTCTTGAACAGCGCCGAGCCCGGGAAGATCGCGAACTTGGCGTTCCGCGCGCCCAGATACTCGTTGCGCCCGCCGTCCTTGCGGCCCGTCGGGCTGCCCGAGTCCTTGGACTCCTTCACGTCCTTCATGCCGATGTGCGACAGCAGACCGGCCAGCAGGGAGACGTGGATGCGGTCGCCGGGGGCGTCCTCCTCGTTGAGGTGGATGCCCATCTGCTTGGCGACCGTGCGCAACTGCGTATAGATGTCCTGCCACTCGCGGATCCGCAGGAAGTTCAGGTACTCCTGCTTGCACATTCGCCGGAACGACGACGAACCGCGCTCCTTCTGCTGCTCGCGGACGTACCGCCACAGGTTGAGGTACGCGAGGAAGTCGCTGGACTCGTCCCGGAACCGGGCGTGCTGCTGATCCGCCTGGGTCTGCTTGTCGGCCGGCCGTTCCCGCGGGTCCTGGATGGACAGCGCGGCGGCTATCACCATCACCTCGCGGACACAGCCGTTCCGGTCCGCCTCCAGCACCATGCGGGCCAGCCGCGGGTCCACCGGCAGCTGCGCCAGCTTCCGGCCGGTCTCCGTCAGCCGCTTGCGGGGGTCCTTCTGCGTCGCGTCGAGCGCGCCCAGCTCCTGGAGCAGCTGCACACCGTCGCGGATGTTGCGGTGGTCCGGCGGATCGATGAACGGGAACTTCTCGATCTCGCCCAGGCCGGCCGCGGTCATCTGGAGGATGACCGAGGCGAGGTTCGTGCGCAGGATCTCCGCGTCCGTGAACTCCGGACGGGTCAGGAAGTCGTCCTCGCTGTACAGACGGATGCAGATACCGTCCGACGTACGGCCGCAGCGGCCCTTGCGCTGGTTGGCGCTGGCCTGCGAGACCGGCTCGATCGGCAGCCGCTGCACCTTCGTGCGGTGGCTGTAGCGGGAGATACGGGCGAACCCGGGATCGATGACGTACTTGATGCCCGGGACGGTGAGGGACGTCTCGGCGACGTTGGTCGCCAGCACGATCCGCCGGCCGCTGTGCTGCTGGAAGACCCGGTGCTGCTCGGCGTGCGACAGACGCGCGTACAGCGGCAGCACCTCGGTCGACCGGTACCGCTTCTTCGTCAGCGCGTCCGCCGTGTCCCGGATCTCCCGCTCACCGGAGAGGAAGACCAGGATGTCGCCGGGCCCCTCCGCCATCAGCTCCTCGACGGCGTCCGTGATCGCGGTGATCTGGTCGCGGTCGGCGTCGTCGGAGTCCTCCTCCAGCAGCGGCCGGTAGCGCACCTCCACCGGATAGGTGCGCCCGCTGACCTCGATGATCGGCGCGTCCCCGAAATGCCGGGAGAAACGCTCCGGGTCGATGGTCGCGGACGTGATGACGACCTTGAGGTCCGGACGCCTCGGCAGCAGCTGGGCGAGATAGCCGAGCAGGAAGTCGATGTTGAGCGACCGCTCGTGCGCCTCGTCGATGATGATCGTGTCGTAGGCGCGCAGCTCGCGGTCGGTCTGGATCTCGGCGAGCAGGATGCCGTCGGTCATCAGCTTGACGAAGGTGGCGTCCGGGTTCACCTGGTCGGTGAAGCGGACCTTCCAGCCCACCGCCTCACCCAGCGGCGTCCCCAGCTCCTCCGCCACCCGCTCCGCGACCGTGCGGGCGGCGATGCGCCGGGGCTGGGTGTGCCCGATCATGCCCCGGACGCCCCGGCCCAGCTCCATGCAGATCTTCGGGATCTGCGTCGTCTTGCCGGACCCGGTCTCACCGGCGACGATCACGACCTGGTGATCACGGATCGCCTCGGCGATCTCGTCCTTCTTCTGGCTGACGGGCAGCTGCGCGGGATACGTGACCGCGGGGACCCGGGCGCGCCGCCCGGCCATCCGCTCCTCGGCCCCGGCGACCTCCGCCTCGATCTCGGCGAGCACGGCGGCGAGGGCCTCCGGCTTACGGATCTTGCGGGCACCCTCGAGCCTGCGCCCGAGCCGGTGCGCGTCGCGCAGCGACAGCTCGGAGAGACGGGGGGCGAGGGAGCCGAGAGCGGGGGCAGAGTGCGTAGACATACGGACTCCAGGATCTCATCCCGCGAAAATTCGCGGCCAATGATTTTGCCGGGGCACACAACAAGGCCCCGATCGGGGATCGGGGCCTTTGCTGTGGCTGGGGCCGGGGTCGAACCGGCGACCTATCGCTTTTCAGGCGATCGCTCGTACCAACTGAGCTACCCAGCCGCGGTGTTTCACGTGAAACACCAGCGGTCCTGACGGGATTTGAACCCGCGGCCTCCACCTTGACAGGGTGGCGAGCACTCCAAACTGCTCCACAGGACCAAGCGTGTCGTACGACAGTGTCGCACAGGGTGGTGCGTGCCCCCAACGGGATTCGAACCCGTGCTACCGCCTTGAAAGGGCGGCGTCCTAGGCCGCTAGACGATGAGGGCTATCGGCCCGCCTGGGCGCTTCTCAGCGCGTCGGGGACGTGAGAAGCATACGTGGTGTCGGGAGCGTTCGCCAAAACGGTTTACGGGGCGGGGGTCGACGGGGTTCCGGAGGAGGGGGACGGCGAGGTGGACGCGCCCGGCTGGTTCTCCTTCGGGAGGTGGCGGCTCACCTCGGCCGTGGTCAGGCCGAGACCACCCAGTTCGATGGAGTCCCAGGCCTGGAGGCGGCGGGTGTCGCGGTCGAAGTAGAGGATCGACGTCTCGATCGGGTCCGGGTACTGGCCCTCGATGGCGCGCAGACCGCTGCCGCCGGTGGAGCCCTCGACACGGAGCCGGGTGCCGTACTTCATGACCTCCGTCTCCTCGTGGTGGATGTGGCCGGCCAGGACCAGCGGCACGGTGCCGTCGACCTCGCGGGCCGCGGACGGCTCGTGGGCGATCGCCACGTCCACCGGGGTGCCGGCGGTCCGCTGGTCGCGCAGGGCGGAGGCGAGACGGGCGCCCGCCAGCTCCTGGGACTGCTCGGCTCCGGCCTTCTTCGAGCGGTCCGGGGTGAACTGCGGATCGCCGATGCCGGCGAAGCGGAGGCCCGCGATGGTCTTCGCCCTGCCGTCGTCGAGGACGTGGACGTTCTTCAGGCCCTCGAGATAGCGCTGGGTGATGAGCGAGTCGTGGTTGCCGCGGACCCAGACGTAGGGGGCGCCCAGGTCCTCGATGGGGTCCAGGAAGCCGTTCTCGGCGGCGCTGCCGTGGTCCATGGTGTCGCCCGAGTCGACGATCACGTCCACTCGGTACTGCTCCACGAGCGAGGCGATGATCTTCCAGCTGGCCGGATTGAGGTGGATGTCCGACACGTGCAGCACGCGGATGGTGGTCGGGTCGGGCTGGTAGGCGGGGAGCGTGGAGGTGGCGTCGTAGAGCTTGGTCACGTTGGTGACGAGGCGCGCCAACTCCTTCTGGTAGACGTCGAACTCGGTGACGATGCTCCGCGCGTCGCCGACCAGCGAGGGGGCCGAGGAGAGCAGGCCGGAGAACCTCGGCTCCAGGACGGAGTCGGGGTTCCAGGTGGCGTACGCCGTTCCGCCGGACGCGGCCAGGAGACCGAGGGCGAGACCGCCGGCGGCGAGGGCGCGGCGGGGTCGCCGGTAGACGGCCAGGCCGAGGGCGGTGGCGCCGGTGACGACGGCGACGCAGGAGCGGACGGCGAGGTCGGCGGTGCCGTGGGCGATGTCCCGCGTGACCTCGTCCTGGAGGCCGGAGAGGCGCTCGGGGTGGTCGACGAGGGCCTGGGAGCGCTCGGGGTCCAGCTGGTCGACGTTGACGTCCAGCCGGACGGGGGCGATGTGGCTGTCGAGCTGGAGGGCGCCCAGGGGAGAGACATTGATCTTCGTGCCGCCGGTGAAGGAGGGGCGCAGGGTCATGGTGGTGTTCATGGGGCCCACGGGGACCCGGACGTTGCCGACGACCAGCAGACCGAGCCAGGCGCCGAGGACGACCACGGCGACGAGGCCGACGGCGCGCCTCCAGGGGCGCGGCCGGGCGGACAGCGCGGGCGTCGGGGTGGCGGCCCGCCCGGGGCGACGGTGGCGGGTGAGGGCCCGCGGGACCCGTCGGACGCGGTGGAGGGCTTTCATCACGGCGGAGGGGACGCGGGCCATTGGTCCCGTATGCCCAAGCCGGCCGCGGGATATGCGGGGGCCGCGCGCATCTCGTACGGACGGCTCGTACCCGACAATGGCTCTGTGCTGGAGATGACGCGCGAGATGTTCGAGGAGCTGGTCGCCGAGGCGCTGGACCGGATCCCGCCGGAGCTGACCCGACTGATGGACAACGTCGCGGTGTTCGTGGAGGACGAGCCGCCCGCGGACGACCCGGAGCTGCTCGGGCTGTACGAGGGCACTCCGTTGACGGAGCGGGGCGAGTGGTACGCGGGGGTGCTGCCGGACCGGATCACCATCTACCGGGGGCCGACGCTGCGGATGTGCGAGTCCCGGGAGGACGTCGTCGCCGAGACCGAGATAACGGTGGTGCACGAGATCGCGCACCACTTCGGCATCGACGACGCCCGGCTGCACGCGCTCGGCTACGGATAGACCGTACGCGTGTCTTCTTGCGGGTGGCGGGAGTTGGGGTTGTTGACCCCGTACTCCCATCGGAGGTGGCTCCGTGCGCCGCTTGTACGTACCCGTCCGTCTGGCCGCCACGGTCGTGGCCGTCGCCGCTGCCGCCGGCTGCATGAGCGTGAGTGAGGACGGTGCGGGCGGAAGCGCCGGGCCGACGCACTCCTCGGGGAGGCCGGGCGGTGAGGCGCCGGACGGGGGCGCCACCGCGCCGGGCGGCGGTGGGTACGGCGCCGCGCCGGCGGACGGGGAACACGGAGGCGTCGAGGGCAAGGGGCACAAGGGCAAGGGGAAGAAGGACAGGACCGGGAAGACGGAATCCGCCGGGGCCTCGCCGTCGGCGGGGGCGAGCCGGTCCGGGCCGCCCGACGGACCGGACGGGCCCGCCGGACCCACCCCCGACGACCGGCCCGACCCGCCCGAGCCCTCGCGGACGCCGGACCCCCAGCCCACGCCGACCCCGCCCGAGCCGTCGGTCACACCCGAGCCGACGCAGGCGGAGCCGTCCTCGTCGGCGCACCAGCCCCCCGACACCCAACTGGCGCAGCGGGAGCCCGCGCCGCACGCGGGGGCGCCCGTGGTCTGACCTCCAGGCCCCGCCTGTGCTTCCCCGCCCGCCGGACCCCCCGCTCACCTGCCGGTTTGCTTTCGGGGTGCCGGGGTGCGTATGGTGGCAGATCGTTTGATCCTATTTGCCCGGCGCCACAGCAGAGCGCGCCGTGTGGCGCGTACTCTCCCTTGCCGTGGTGGACCGCATCGAGGCGGTCGTAATTGCGAATCGCGAATCACGGAGTTGACGGGCGCGTGCCGAAGAGACTCCGGAAGGTTTCGCATTCGTATGCCCATCGCCAGTACTGATCACGTCGTCGTGCCCGAGAACACCGAGGACACCGACATCACCCCCGCCCCCGAGGCGACCCCCGAGCTCACCTTCGCCGACCTCGGTCTGCCCGAGGGCGTCGTGCGCAAGCTCGCGCAGAACGGCGTGACCACCCCCTTCCCGATCCAGGCCGCGACCATCCCGGACGCCCTGGCCGGCAAGGACATCCTCGGCCGGGGCCGCACCGGCTCCGGCAAGACCCTCTCCTTCGGTCTGCCGACCCTGGCCACGCTGGCCGGCGGCCGCACCGAGAAGCACAAGCCCCGCGCCGTCATCCTCACCCCGACCCGCGAGCTGGCCATGCAGGTCGCCGACGCGCTCCAGCCCTACGGCGACGTCGTGGGCCTGCGCATGAAGGTCGTCTGCGGCGGCACCTCCATGGGCAACCAGATCTACGCCCTGGAGAAGGGCGTCGACATCCTGGTCGCCACCCCGGGCCGGCTCCGCGACATCATCAACCGCGGCGCCTGCTCCCTGGAGAACGTGGAGATCGCGGTCCTCGACGAGGCCGACCAGATGTCCGACCTGGGCTTCCTGCCCGAGGTCACCGAACTGCTCGACCAGGTTCCCGCGGGCGGCCAGCGGATGCTGTTCTCCGCCACGATGGAGAACGAGATCAAGACCCTCGTCGACCGGTACCTGAACAACCCGGTCAGCCACGAGGTCGACGCGGCGCAGGGCGCGGTGACGACCATGTCGCACCACATCCTGGTCGTGAAGCCCAAGGACAAGGCGCCGGTCACCGCCGCCATCGCCTCCCGCAAGGGCCGCACCATCATCTTCGTCCGCACCCAGCTGGGCGCCGACCGCGTCGCCGACCAGCTGCGCGAGTCCGGCGTGAAGGCGGACGCGCTGCACGGCGGCATGACCCAGGGCGCGCGCACCCGCACGCTGGCCGACTTCAAGGACGGGTACGTCAACGTCCTGGTCGCCACCGACGTCGCCGCGCGCGGCATCCACGTCGACGGCATCGACCTGGTCCTGAACGTGGACCCGGCCGGCGACCACAAGGACTACCTGCACCGCGCGGGCCGCACGGCGCGCGCCGGCCGCACCGGCACCGTGGTCTCCCTCTCCCTCCCGCACCAGCGGCGCCAGATCTTCCGGCTGATGGAGGACGCGGGCGTCGACGCCACGCGCCACATCATCCAGGGCGGCGCGGCCTTCGACCCGGAGGTCGCCGACATCACCGGCGCCCGGTCGATGACCGAGGTCCAGGCCGAGTCCGCGGGCAACGCGGCGCAGCAGGCCGAGCGTGAGGTCGCCCAGCTGACCAAGGAGCTGGAGCGGGCGCAGCGCCGCGCGTCGGAGCTGCGCGACGAGGCCGACCGGCTGCTGGCCCGGGTCGCGCGCGAGCGGGGCGAGGACGTCGAGACCGTGGTGGCCGAGGCGGCCGCCGTGGCGGCGGACGAGGCCGAGGTCACCCTTCCGGAGCAGCCGACCGCGCGGGACGTCGAGCGCGTGGAGCGTACGGAGGCTCCGGCGCCGTACGAGCGGCGCGAGCGCCGTGACGACCGCGGTGGTTTCCGTCGTGACGACCGTGGCGACCGCCGTGACGACCGCGGTGGACGTTCGTTCGAGCGTCGTGACGACCGTGGTGGTTTCAACCGGGACCGCGACCGCGACCGTGGCGGTTTCCGTCGTGACGACCGCGGTGACCGCCGTGACGACCGTGGCGGGCGTTCGTTCGAGCGTCGTGACGACCGTGGTGGTTTCAACCGGGACCGTGACCGCGGTGGTTTCCGCCGCGACGACCGTGGTGACCGCGGCGACCGCCGTGACGACCGCGGTGGGCGTTCCTTCGAGCGCCGCGACGACCGTGGCGGGCGTTCGTTCGAGCGTCGTGACGACCGTGGTGGTTTCAACCGGGACCGCGACCGCGACCGCGGCGGTTTCCGCCGGGACGACCGCGGTGGTCACCGGGGCAGCGACCGCCCGTTCAACCGCGACCGCCAGGGCGACCGCCCGGGCTTCCGTTCCGGCTCCCACGACCGCCCGTACGGCCGTCGTGACGACCACCGGGGCGGCGGCTCCTTCGGCCGCCGCGAGGACAAGCCGCGCTGGAAGCGCAACGGCTGACACAGGCTCACCGAGCCGGCCGGGAGGGCCCGCACGACACCCGTCGTGCGGGCCCTCCCGCGTCTCCCGGGGACACGTCCCGACCCGCCTCCGCGATACCCGATCGGAGTCTCGGCCACGTCGGGCTATGCTCGGGGAGGCAACATCGCCAGGGGCCCTTAGCTCAATTGGCAGAGCAGTGGACTTTTAATCCATTGGTTGTGGGTTCGAGTCCCACAGGGCCTACCTCTCGCAGGACCGGCACAGCGCCTCCGACCTGCCGCGGGGGGGGGGAGAGAGAGGGGGGGGGGGGGGGGGGGGGGGGGGGTTTTTGGGGGGGGGGGGGGGGGGGAGGTGGGGGGGG
>NZ_JBVIGS010000023.1:64300-98395 GCF_055570675.1 Streptomyces sp. NPDC031111 | reverse complement strand
ATACCCACGCCGACGGCCGCGATGAGGCTGACCGCCATGTTGACGTAGAGCAGGACCGGCGACCGGGTCTCGCGCGAGGCGTTCGCGTCGACGACGGCCGCGCCCACGTCGAACAGCGGATACACGACCAGCAGCACGGCCGCGACGGGGGTGATCTCCTTGGCCATGGTGAGCATCACCAGGGCCCAGACAATGGCGAACGCGAACCGGACGAAGTACAGCCTGCGCAGAGCGGAGGCTGTCCCTGTGGTGGTTGACGGAGCAGCGATGCTGGTCACGTTGATCCTTAGATGGAATCCGACGGAGGTCGAAGTTCAGGTTCGGGCGTTGCATGACCCGCTGACACACCCAATGCAAGACTGAACGTTCTGTTCGCTATAGCCTGGCAAGTGAAGTGCGACGTGTCAATACCGAACGTTCTATGCATCTAACAGGTCATGACTACGATCGCCACAGGATCGTCGGCAGGTTCGCGCGCGGCACGCACCGGGCGGGGGCGCCTGTGGTTCCCTCGCCGTGAGCGCGGCGGCTACGTGCCGGGCCACCTCGGCGGGCGTGAGCCTCGGTCGAAGACCAGCGTGTCCGGCAGTCGCAGCCGGGTGAGCTCGACCAGCCGGACGGCGCCGAGCGAGGTGAGCCCGGGATCGGTGAACGCGCGGTCGGCGGCAAGCCGTTCACCGGGCCCCGCCCCGCACAGAGAGGCCGTCTCCCGCAGGACCGTCTCCAGGACGGCGTCCGGCGAGGCGAGCAACTCGGCCCCGGCACGCCCTTCGGGCCGGGGCAGGTCCAGCGAGACGGCCGTACGCCACCTGGCCCGACGCCGTACGCGGAACCCGCCGCGATCCGCCGGATCATCACTGTACTCGGCGAGCAACTCCCAGCAGAGGCTGGATCGCCACCGCCTCCGGCTTCGGCGACCCCGTCGCCCTACGCAAGCACTTTCACACGCACCTGGGTCTGCCACCACTGACCTACCGTCGCGCCCACAACGCACCGGGCTCTTTGGAGGTCGCGCGGGGACACCGGCAACAGAAAGGCACAGGCCCCGGCGATCATGGAGTTGCGACGCTCTGTGATCACGTGGCACCTTCGGCGCCGCCGGGCAGAGCGTGTACGGGGGTGACGAAAGCTGCCGTCATCGCCATGAGCCGAGCCGCCGCCGAATACGGCCGCGACGGTGTCCGTGTCAACGCGATCGCGCCCGGCGCCACGATGACCGAGATGATGGTCGCTTGGCAGCAGCGCGACCCGGGCATCATCGAGCACCTCAGCTCCCTCGCCGCCCTCGGCCGCCCTGGCCGGCCGGACGAGATCGCCCATGGTGCTCGGCGTCGACGGCGGCACCGCCTACCGGTATCCCCCAACCGCGCCTATCCGCGTGACCTCTAATAGTGGGGGTAAGCAGTAACTGCCTAGGCAAGTAGTAGCATAGGAGTCATGCCCGCCTCCACGCACAGCCGGCCGCCCACCGAGACCTTCGACGACCTTGTGCGCTGTCAGCTCCGGCTCTACAACGCGCTCGACGAGGCACTCCGCTCCCGTCACGACGTCGTCGTGAGCCAGTTCCTGCTCCTGCGGTATCTCCGCGACCGTGCAGATGTCCGCGCCGCGGACATCGCGGAGCACTTCGCGATCGGGATCGGCTCGACCAGCAAGGCCATCGAACGGCACGTGAAGATGGGCTGGCTCACGCGGGTCGCGCACCCGAGCGACCGCAGGTCCTCGTTCCTCGAACTCACCGACGCCGGACGCCTGCTCGTCGACGCGGCCGAGACGACATTCGATGCGGAACTGTCAGCCCTGCTGGCGGCGCACGCGGACCCGGACTTCCCCACCGCCGTCGCAGCATCGCTTCACACGCTTCGAACCAACCTGGAACGCGCCGAGATCGGCCGTCCCGCCGGTTGACCACGTACGCGCACAGAATTCCGAAGGAGAGCAGGATGCGTTACGCCCTGAACGTCGGGCTGAACCCGCTCGTCGTCGCAGACCCCGACGACCCGAGCGAGGCCTTCCCCACGGTGACCCCCGAGGAGGTACAGGCAGGACTGGACGCCGCCGCCCGGGACCTCGCCGACATCGGCCTGACGCTGGAGAACTGCCTGCTCGACCGGAAGGAAGGGGCCGAGCTGCAGTTCCTCGATGTCGTGCGTCAGAAGCACTACGACATCATCGTGTTCGGGGGCGGTGTGCGTTTGGAGCCGTCCATGACGCCGTTGTTCGAGCGACTCGTCAACATCGCCCGGACGCACGCGCCGCAGGCCATTTGGTGTTTCAACACGGGACCGAACACCACAGCGGAAGCCGTGCGACGGTGGTGGCCCCACAGCTAGGCGGTTGTTTCGTTTGGATCAGCGGGCGGACCAGAGGAAGATGCCCGCGATGTGAAGTCCGGCGAGGTCGATGGTCGCGGTCTTCTCATAGCGCCGCGGCGGCGGCCAGACCGTTCTTACTGACCGTTTCAGAATGATCGCGAGAGCCGCCGCAGGCAGATGATCGAGCAGGCGAGTTCGAGGAGACCCCGGTGAAGGTCTGCCCGGCGCTCGTAGCGGATGCGCAGGCGCTTGAACTGGTGCAGCCAGGCGAACGCGCGTTCCACGACCCAGCGCACTTTGCCGAGTCCGGAGCCGTGAGCAATGCCGCGTCGGGCGATCATCGGCTTGATACCGCGCTTCCACAGCTGGCGGCGGTACTTGTCGAAGTCGTAGCCCCGGTCGGCGTACAGTCGCCGGGGCCGACGGCGCGGCCGCCCCCGCAGACCTCGGATCAATGGGACTGCATCCACCAGCGGCAGGAGCTGGGTGACGTCGTGTCGGTTGCCTCCCGTGAGCGTGACGGCCAGCGGGGTGCCGTTGCGGTCGACGATCAGGTGGTGCTTTGAGCCGGGGCGGGCACGGTCGACCGGTGAGGGACCAACATGGTCCCCCCTTTCAGGGCTCGGACGTGTGAGCCGTCGACGGCGCAGTCGTCCAGGTACAGCAGGCTCGCTCGTCGAAGCTCGGTCAGCAGGGCGGCGTGCAGTCGGGGCCACACTCCGGCCTCGGTCCAATCCCGCAGCCTGCGCCATGCCGTGACTCCGGAGCAACCCACGGTCCCTGCTGGAACGTCGCGCCAGGCAACGCCGGTCCGCAGCACGTACAGCACGCCTGCGAGCGCTATCCGGTCCGAAACGCGCAGACGTCCAGGGTGGCGAAAACGGCGCACGGGAACGGGCGGCAGCAGCGGCGCGACGCGCTCCCACAGGGCATCCGGCACAAGATCAGCACGCACCCGCACAGCCTGCCGATCAAGATCGCCAGATGCAAGATCACAGACTCGCTGAAGCCATCGATAAGATCGGCCAGTAGCCTTGTTCTGACAGGATCGACGTACCGCCGATGCCGCTTTCACCGCGGCTTGCGTCGCAATAGGTCACGGCCCCGACGAGCACCACGAGGAAGCTCGCGGGACAGCCTTCTGGTGGACCACCAGCCTTCCTGCGTGGCCTCACGGAGTGGTCGTGTTCTGGCAGCACGGCCGAGACTGGCGGTTCATCCCCCTGGACCGTGATGAGAAACCAGTCCAGGAAGGCGCCGAACGACTCCCCTGGCCGGCCGAGCTACCACCAGACGAGGCCGCCCAGCGGGTCGCAGAACTACTCGGAGCAAGACCCCGCCTGACGTGAGGCAGCGACCAACGCAGCAGCCATTCTGAAACGATCAGTTAGTGAGCAGCCGTGTCTCCTCCACGCCCCGCGTCCGGCCGCCGTCGGCTTGGTCGTGTGCCGGTAGGTCAAGTGCGGCGAGGACAGCCGCTGGATCTGCTCGGCCGTGGCGACTTGAGCGCCTTGAGGAGACGCAGCGCATCCACGCGTAGGTCACTGCTCGACCCTCCTCGTGGTCGAAGGTGCAGGGGCGCGGAGAGCACTGCGCCGAAGAGCAGGCCGAACCCGCGCCTGCCCGTCGGACATGCGTGCGCGTCGAGACAGGTGGCCGTTAGCGCTCTGGCGTTCCAGCGCGAGAGCGGACGTCCCAGACGACCGTACCCAGCATCGAGTCAGCCGTTTCGGAGGAGTGGCAGCAGGCTTGCACGGGTACTGCTCAGCTCGCCACGCGTGCGCAGGGACATCCGTCATGGAGGGCCGGAGGGAGCACTCCCGCGACCTTCTGCCACACTGCTTCGGCCACCACGACCGGACCACCCACCATGACCGCAGGCACGTCCGTCACCCACTCACCGACCGACGAGCGGCAGGCAGTGGGCGGCGGCTTGACCCGGCGGCCCGTCTCACGCCCAGGCGAGCGCCGTCCGCAGGGCCAGCGGGGTGGCGGCCGCCCAGGCCTGCGGTGAGCAGGAGTGGGCGTTCGGGACAGGACCAGCCGTCGCCGAGCGGTCGTAGCCGGCGAGGACCTCGGGCAGCCGGTGGCCGTGGTGGGCCGCCGCCGTGACGAGACCCTCGGCGAGGATGCGCAGCTCGTTGGTGAGGCCGTGCCGGGCCAGGCCAAGGGCGATGACTGCGTTGTCGTGCGGCCACGCGCTGCCCCGGTGGTAGGAGAGCGGGTGGTAGGGCCGCTGACCGGCGGCGAGGGTACGGATCGCCCAGCCGGAGAAGAAGTCCGGCTCCAGCAGCCGCCGCCCCACCCGGCGGGCGCGCTCCGCATCAAGGATGCCCGACCACAGCAGGTGTCCCGCGTCCGAGGCCAGCGCGTCCGCCTGGTGACCGTCGCCGTCCAGGGCGAGGGCGGGGAAGTCGGCCCCCGGCATCCAGAAGTCCGCGGCGAAGCGGTTCCGCAGCCGGGCCGCGGTGTCGCGGAGCCGAAGCGCGTACGCCTCGGCGTCGGGGCGGTTGCTGACCAGACGCAGGTGTTCGGTGAATGTGCCCGCGGTGACGCTCTGCCGCCGGAAGACTGTGTAAGCGGGCGGATGGTCCCGGGTGCCCTCGGGGGTCAGCACGCAGGCGGCCGTGTCGTCGGTCTGCGCCGTGGCCGGCACCAGGGCGACGGGGGCGGTGCCGTCGACGGTGAGCTGCCAGTGGCTGAGGTGCCGGGCGTCCTGGAAGTACAGCCCGTCGGGAGCTGTACCGCGGCTGCCGGTGATCGCCCCGTCGGTGGTCAGACGGACGAAGGTGGCGTCCCGGACCAGCTGGATGCGGGTGTCGGCGGTCATGGCCGAAGCTCCTCGGGGGCAGCGCAGAGCAGGTCGAGTGCGAGGGCGGCGGTCCAGGAGAAGTGCCGGGTGCCGCAGCCCTGGCCGGTGGCCGGATCGATGTACTCGGCGAACCCGGAGCGCTTCGCCTGGTCGACGAAGCCCTCGCGGATCCGCTCGGCGTCCAGCTGGAGGCCGTGGGTGCGCAGGCCTCGGTGGATCAGCCAGGCCGTGTTGAACCAGGCCGGTCCGCGCCAGTAGCGGTGCTTGTCGAAGGCGTGGCCGGTCAGCTCGTAACTGGGGACCAGTTCCGTGGCCGGGGCCCTGAATCGTGGGCCGAGGAGGGTGGCGCGCAGGCTGCGGACCATGTCCTCGGGCAGGTGCGGGACGAGCAGCGGGATCAGACCGCTGACGCTGCCTTCGTCGACCAGGGTGTCGTCGTGCAGGTCGCGCACGCGGAACAAGCCGGCCTCCTCGTCCAGAGCCGGTCCACCAGTGTGCTGGTGAGCCGGTCGGCCCGCTGGGTGTGCCGCTCGTGGGGCAGGCCCAGCTCGCGGGACATGGCGGCCAGGGCCAGTTCACTGGTGATCAGCAGGGCGTTGAAGGAGGGGTCCTCCCCGGCGAAGCGGTGCCGCAGGGCCCGGTCGTCGTAGCCGGCTTCGCGGTAGTCGGCGGGAGTGCGCGACGGGATGCCGACGGCGCTCCAGGGCCGTTTGCCGGATGCGGTCGGTGTCCACACCCGGTCGGCCCAGGGTGGCATGCCGGGCGGCGGGGAAGCCGTGTGACCGGGCGGTCGCTGTCCTGAGGTAGGACTGATGGGTGCGCTCGAGCCGTCGCGCGGCGAATCGATGGGGTCGCCCGCGGCCCGTATGACCCGGCGGTGAAGGAGCACCCAGGGCGGCCCACTGGTAGCCCGCGACGGCGGGTTTCGCTCCGGCGAGCTGCGCGGGGACAGGAGCACCGACGGCGAGAGCTGCGGCCGAGCCGAGCAGGGCCGGACAAGTACGGAAGGGTGCCATGAATCGCAGTCGGGCAGGTCAAGCGGCCGGTTGCCGCTGACTCATCCGGATCCGCCGATGACAACTCCCGTGCCGGAAGCTGTCGGGGTGTGGGTCTCCAGCGATGAGGGAGTCGAACGGCGCGAACGCGTGGGGTGGTGTAGTTCGCGCCAGGCCCGTGGTGAGATACCGTAGGCCTGCTTGAACGCCTTGCTGAAGTGGGTGGCGTCCATGAAACCCCAGCGGCGGCCGATACTCGCGATGGTCTGCACCCGGCCGCTGTGGCTGGCCAGCTCCTGTCTGCACTCGGCCAGGCGGCGGGTGCGGATCCAGTCCCCGAGGCTGATGCCCGACCGCGACAGCACGTTGTAGAGGTGGCGGACGGAGATGCCGTGCGCTGCGGCGATGCGCTGGGCCGACAGGCCCGGGTCGGCCAGGTGAGCGCCGATGTACTGGGTGATGCGCAGACCAAGCATCTCATCTGAGGCCGCCCTGCCGGGGGGAGAGTCTCCCAACTGGGAGGTCACTACGGCCCGGAGAAGTTCCACGCTGGCGCCTATGAGTGACTCGGCGTATGTCCCGGCGCGCAATTCTTCGCTGGTGGCCAGTTGGGAGAAGTACGTGAAGGCCAGGCGTGCGGTGGGGTTGTTCGGACCGAGCGTGACGGCGGCGGCCTCCCGCAGCGTGCGTTGCGGGAGTGCGAGTGCCTCGCGCGGGATGCGCAGGGAGAGGTAGCCGAAGTTCTGCTCGAAGCGCAGGGTGTACGGCGCGGTCGATTCGAAGACCACGAGGTTCCCCGGTCCTACGACGCACTGGCGGCCGTACTGCCCGACCTGGTTAGACCCCGTCACCTGGAGACCAAGGAAGACCGCCGGCTCGTGGTCCTCGCGGGCCAGCCGCGCCGTACGGCGCAAGCTAACCGGAGTTCCCTGAGCCGAGCACACCTTCATCGGGCCCACAGTGCCGAGTCCCATACGGGCCCCAATGTCCTCCGGGGAGGTGTGATGGTCGATGTCGACCCGGGAGAAGGATTCCCACAGTGCGTGCCGGATCGTGTCCCGTCGGTCTGGCGGCGCCACGAGCGAGGCATCGAGCACCCCAGCCTTGCCAACCGCAGGTGCCGCTCGTCCCTGGCCCGGCGAGACGACGGCGCGGTGACGTGTTCCTCCCACAAGCCCTCCCCCACACCTTAACCCGCTCTCGAACAGAGATCAGGATGCGTCCTTGGACACCCGCCACACAAGGCACCGGCCATGCAACGCATGCCTACTGCACAACTGACCAACTTCCGTGCACGCACAACAAAGTCGGCCGCCTTGCCACCCGCTACTCTCCTGAAGCGAAACCCGGAACACTCGCAGAGAAAGCTCCAGAATAGATCAGAAGTCAACCTGGAAGGGCGAAGGGCACGGAAGTGTACAGAAGAGAGAAGTGCTTCTCTCAGTCGCCCTCATTTCTTTTCTGACTGTCGGGCGCAACACCGGCACCGGAAGCCCTGCGGGCACCGGCCGGCCACACCAGAAAGACGCTGCCTCCACGCAGGACACCTCTCCGGGACCTGAACTCCGCAGAAGAAGTGGAGATGGACCGCGCGGAGCAGGACCTCGTCATGCAGTGCATGCAGCGCCAGGGCTTCCGCTACTGACACGGCCCAGTCGCGAGCGTCGCGGAACGCAAAGTCGGCCGCCTACGTCGTGGACGACGTCGCTTGGGCCCGCCAGTACGGCTACGGACGGCCTTTCGACATCGCAGCGACGAAGTCCCGTCGCGACCACCCCAACATCACTTACGCCAACGCGCTCCCCAAAAAGGAACGCGTCACTACCGCCCCGACGTCCTCGACGGCTGCCTCACCGGCACCGGCCTCCAGCACAAACCACCATGACGACCTTACGCATTCAGGGTCAGTAGTGTTTAAGGAGGGCGGGCGGGACCCGAGAACTACTGACCACCCAGTTGCAGTACGAGCCTATTTTGGGGCAGAAATTACCGTGAGGTACTCCTGGGTACGGAAACCAACCGACTGGTACACGGGCTCGCCCATCTCAGTCGCATAGAGGTACGCCGTGCCGGCACCTGCGGCGAAGCCTGCACGCACCATCTCCAGCGTGACGGCCCGTCCGTAACCATGCCGCCTGTAGCTCGGGAGCGTAGTGATGTTGAAAATGCCTGTCAGATCACCAGATACGGCCGTCATGCCCGTTCCCACAGGAACGCCATCCAACTCCGCCAGGTAGAACGCCAGCCCGTCCATCTTTCCCAGAGACGGTTCGGCAAGCACCTCGAACATCTCGTACGGCGCTTCGAAGCCTGCCGCCACAGTCCTGGCATACAGGTCCAGCTCATCGATCGGCACAACCCGTACACGAAGGCCATCAACGACCTGCTCCGCCGGTACCCCTTCGTCAGAGCGCCGGACCATCAGTGGCTCCCGCTCGAAATGAGTCAGGCCGTGCTGCGCTGCCGCCTCAGCGATCCGCGGCCCGGGGACACCCCGGACCTGGATACTCCAGGGGACCCCCCACGGGCTCTCCGCGGCAGCCAGCGCCGCGATCTCCTCGGCGCTCGGCTCCGGACTGGGACTGATGATTACGTTGAGCGCGGCGATCGGCGCCCCGGAGATCGCGAGCACGGAGCCCTGTGTACCCCGTCGGGTGCGCCCCGTAGTGGCAGCGGCCAGGTCCGCGAATGCGTCGGCATAGGCGGACACAATCGCCATCAACCGATCATCTTTCGGGTTCATTGAGCCATCCTACTGACCTTCAAAGCGTGTGTCGTAGGGGATGACGCCTCATGATCCCTGCGGTATGCCGACCGCATGAGGTATGCGCAAGGGGGGCTGTACGGTGAGTGCGTCTGTTTCGTAGTCGGTGGTGACGGTGAGTGCTCGCCTGTGATCATTGAGCGTGTATGAGGCGAACACGCTTGTGGGAACGGTGTTTTCGGGGTTGCCGGCGTTGGTCATCGAGGATGTGGCGGACGGTGGCGAGACAGTCCGGGTTTCGGCTCGGACCCGGGATGTTCCCGTTCCCTGTCCGGTGTGCGGGGTGGTGACGGAGAGGGTCCACGGGTATCACGGCCGGACGGTGCGGGATGTGCCGGTCGACGGCCGGCAGGTCGTGGTCCGGGTGAGGATACGACGGCTGGTCTGTCCGGTCCTGGGCTGCAGGCGGCAGACCTTCCGAGAGCAGGTCCCCGGGTTCCTGGAGCGCCATCAACGCCGCACCACACGTCTGACCGGCCAGCTCTCCGAGCTGGTCAAGGAGTTGTGCGGCCGGGCGTCCGCGCGAGTCGCGCGATCGCTGGCCATGCCCGTGTCGTACGCCTCCGCCCTGCGGCTGCTGCGGCGGGTGCCCGTGCCGGAGGTGCAGATCCCGCAGGTGATCGGGGTCGACGACTTCGCCCTGCGGCGCCGGCACAGCTACGCCACGATCATCATCAATGCCGAGACCGGTGAGCGAATCGAGGTACTGCCCGGCCGCGAGGCCGCCACTTTGGAGGCCTGGCTGACTCTGCTGCGCAATTGGCGAGGTCTACGCGGTAAGCCGGTAGGCGAGGCGTTCGAGGCGGCTGGTGCGGACACGGCGGAGGGGCTGGTCGCTCCAGTGGGCGTCCAGCCGAACCACGTTGACCGCGGCTGCGGAGAAGGCGTGCTGGAGGCGGACCTTGGGCAGCCCGCGGTAGCGGGCCCGGCGCAGGCCGGTGATGTCCATGGCCTGGTTGACGGTGCCCTCGACGCCGGCGCGCAGGGCGTACTTGGTCCGCCAGGCCGGGGTGTCCTGCTCGGTGCGGGCCTTGTCGGTGGTCTCGTGGATCTCCTTGGGCCGCAGGGTGAGCATGCGGTTGCCGCGGGCGGCGCTGGTGCAGCGGTCCTTGACGGCAGTTGCCGCAGTCGGACTTGGCGAACTCGATGACGATGGCGTCGCGTCCGTGCTGGGTGACGGGGTGCCGGCCGGTGCTGGCGTGTCCTTCGGGGCAGCGGACGGTCCGGGTCGTCCAGTCGATGCGGAAGGCGCTCTTGGCGAACCCCTCGGCGGTCCTGGCCTGGGGGGAGTGGTCGGCCAGCAGCGGGGTGTCCATGGCGATGCCGTTCTTTGCGGCTGCGGTGACCAGGTCGGCCGAGGGGTAGCCGGAGTCGAGGTAGTGCTCGCCTGGGGCGAGGTCGCGGTCGGCGAGCCGCTGCTGGATACCGGTCGTGGCCTTCACATCCGGGACGGTGGCGTCGGTGGTGTGCACGTCGGTGATCAGGTTCGGCCGTGGGCCGGCCCGCCGTCCGGCTTCGGCTTCGGCTTCGGCTTCGGCTTCGGCTTCGGCTTCGGCTTCGGCTTCGGCGGGGGTATCGCAGCTCTCGGTGAGGTGGATCTTGAGTCCGCACCAAAACAGGTCCTCGCCCTTCGCCGCCCAGCGTGCGTCGGTGTCGTAGGGGGAGGCCAGACGGCGTCTTCCGGGCGGGACGCCCTCGTCGTCGGCGTCCCGCTTCACGATCACCTCCCGCCCCCGGGTATCGGCGCGCACGTAGTAGGTCTGCACCAGGACCTGCCGCAGGATCTGCACGGCCCCGACATCGCGGACCCACATCGGGGCGGCCGCGTCGTAGGCGGCCCGCACGATCGCATAGCCGTCCTGCGCGAACACCTGCGCCAGCCGGTCCCGCTTGGTCTTGGACGAGGCATGGTCCAGCCGTTCACCCTCGGTCCGTAGCGGTGGGCGAACTCGGCGACGTCGACCTGGTCGGCCAGCCAGGTGGGAGTGCCACCGCGAGGGCCTCCAGCGCCGCGCGTACGCTCTGCCCAGCCAGCTCCAGCCGGTTCAGGTCCCGCACCGCAGAGATGACGTGGGTGGCATCGGTACGCTGTTTGCCGCCGGCGCCGACCAGCCCGCCGTCGCGGCAGTGGTCGACCAGTCGGTCGAAGCCCACCCGCTCCAGGCCATGCTCGGCCAACCGCGCCCGGAAACGGGCCAGCACACTGGGATCGAAGCCGGTATCCGTCAGCTCCGCCCCGATCGCGTACTTCCAATCGATCGCCCGGACGGCCATCGCGGCAGCCTGCCAGTCGGTCAGGTTCTCGGCGAACTGCAGCATCGTGACCAGCGACAGCACCGCCGGCGCCATCCACGGGGCACCCCGGACCCCGAAGGCGCCGGTGAACGGCTCGTCCGCGAAAGCCTCCGCCAGACGGTCCCGCACTCGAATCGGCAGACTCCCCTTGGGGAACGCCGCCCGGGCAACCGCAGCGGTCTGCTCTGGGACCTCCGGCAGCCCCTTCGGCTGTTGCGACATCCGCATCATCTCCCCGCGGCCACACGGTAGGAAGCGACCACGGGAGCGATCAACTCGTCAACGCGGCACTCCTCACAGCGAATTACGCAGCAGAGTCGCCCTGGCCGCTGACCAGGACGTAGATGATGGCCGCCAACAGTGTCTCATCAGGCGTGTCCTGCGTCCCGCCGCCCTATGGCCGCACCCTCGACGGCGGGATCAGCGGTTTCGCGATCTCCCATAGCCCGTCCGGAACAATCCAACTCCATGTACCCCGCCCCATGACCGGCGGACGGGCGGTGCCATCGCACTCACCACGTCGATCGGCAATGTATCGACTATGACTCGGCCGATGATGCATGCTTTTGATACCAGTAAGGCGGCGCATCGCACCGGCGCCCGCGTCCCAGGACACCTCCCGCCCGCGTCAGGACGGCACGGCTGGGCAGCGTGCCGACGGGCAAGTGCACCGCCGGGTGCCCTCGCGGCTCTTGTGCCAGGACGGTCGCCTCGCATAGACACGCACCAGCGATGCGCTCACCACTCATCGTGGCAAGTGGATCACCACCGTATCCCGGAGCAGCTCACCGAACACCAAGGAGATACGCTGATCATGCAGGCTCACGATCACGACGGTGCGCAGGACACCGGACGGACCCGGGCCGCACGGCCGAAGTCAGCAGCGCCCCCTGCCCCCGTGCGGATGCCGCTCGCCACAGGCGGCGCGGCGGCTTCGGCTGCCTCGTTACCGGAGTTGCAGCGCATGGTGGGCAACGCGGCCGTGACCCGGATGGTGCAGAGGCAGCGGCACGAGCACGGTCCCGGCACGG
Source organism: Streptomyces sp. NPDC031111 (assembly GCF_055570675.1). Classification (NCBI taxonomy): domain Bacteria; kingdom Bacillati; phylum Actinomycetota; class Actinomycetes; order Kitasatosporales; family Streptomycetaceae; genus Streptomyces; species Streptomyces sp. NPDC031111. The sequence continues at coordinate 86,183 of NZ_JBVIGS010000023.1, read as the reverse complement.
GGCATCAGGGCGCAGCCGAGCAGCCCGCTCTGGCAGAGCCGGTGCAGCGCCGGACCGCGGTGCACGAGGCGCTGAGCGACAGCGGGAAGCCGATCCCGGAACCGCTGCTCGGGGAGATGGAGGCTCGGATGGGGGCCAACTTCTCCGATGTCCGGCTCCACACGGACGCGGCGGCGAAGGCGTCGGCGGCGGAGCAGAAGGCACGGGCGCTCACGTCGGGCAACCATGTGGTGCTGGGCGACGGCGGACACGACAAGCGGACACTGGCACACGAGCTGACGCATGTGATCCAGCAACGGCACGGCCCGGTAGCAGGCACGGACAACGGTTCGGGGCTGCGCGTGTCGGACCCGGGTGACCGGTTCGAACGGGCCGCGGAGGCAAACGCACGAGCAGTGATGAGCCGTCCAATACCTCACACCACCGCCGAGGTCGGACCCGAGCCCGGCCACATGGGTGGGACCGAGCACACAGCGCCGGAACGCGCTGCGGCGCTCCAGCGCGACGCCGGCAACGCGGCCGTCGTGCAGTTGTTGCAGAAGGCCGGTCACGCCTCGGCCCACGAGCGGCACTCCTCCGTAGTCCAGCGCATCACGGAGAAGCAGGTCTCCAACACGGCCGCCCGGCGCCTCATGCTCGCGCGCTCGGTCATTAGACAGGTGAAGGATCTCGTGCCGAACGCGGGAAACCAGCAGCGCGCCCTGGAGAGGACGATGCTCAATTCGAGAATGCGCCACATGGTCATGTCCAGGCCGGAGTTCTGGACCGACGCCCCCCCCGTGGTCTGATCCTGCCGACCTGACCTTGGCAAAGGCGGTACACGCGCAGGGTGGAAACTGCTCTGAGCAGGCGGTGATGGCTTTTTCGATCCTTCGCTCAAGTTCCTTTAACGAGCGCATAAGGATGGTGAGCGTCAGCGGCATTGATCACGCGTTCGTACTCATAGGGGATGATCACGAACCACAGTCGGAATGGGTCGTGGCCGATCCCTGGCCCACGAAGGCGCAAGCCTGTCTGTGGGAAGACCACTACTTCCACGCCGACTTCTCGGAGCTTGAGATCTCTGGTGACCTCATAACGGATAGCCAGGGCACGGCTGCTGAGCTCACCGGGCAGATAAGGCTCAACAACGCCGGGAGGTTCGTCTCACAGTGGAGCCTGAGCTCCTTGAGGCATATGACGGGCCCACAACTCGCCGCAATGCTCGAGCGGAACGGAGCCGATATCGACGCGCGGTCGTTCACCTCGGAGGACATCCTTGAGGGGGTGAGGATGTTCAACAATGAGCCACTCTCGAGCATCATCGAACACACCGATGCGACAGGTAACTATGAGGAACTGTTCCTATGGTGTCTGGGCGAGGTCGAACCGCACATCGTGAAGTCCCTCGCGGAGAGTGGCCAGGAATGGGAGCCGTCGAGAGAATTGGTCACGGAGGGGATCCATGCGGAGAGTAATAACAATCCGGAACACGAGGTCTGGAACCAAAAACATTCCACCCGTGACCCCCGAGGCGCGAGATATTACACCTGGACGGGGCAGCAGAACGAATGGATTTGATAGAAGATAGGATTTTTCCCGGTCAGCGTGCCCCAGGGCGATTGCAAAGTGGCGGTGATCTCGTGAGTGTGCAGGTCACGGCGGTGTGACGATGCCGGGAGGGTGCGCGACCGGACGCATCGAAGCTCCGTTGTGGAGGTGACCTTGCCAAGTCGCCTGCGCCCAACGGGGCTTCGACCTCGATTCTTCTGCGGCCTGATCGCGTGGGGTGATCCGGCGTTTTGCCCTGTTTCGTCTCGCCGGTGCGGACGCGGGGCCGTCGCATGACGCTGCGGTGACGTCGGGTTCCACGGGCCCGAGGTGGTGCGGTCCTCTCCTTCCTGGTGTCGTCGGGGTGATGGCCGGTGGTCAGGTGAGGGCCGGGAGTTGGGTGGCTCGCTGCCAGGCGGTGGTGAATGCCGGCGCCCATGGCCATGACTGGTCAAGGTGGAGGGTGTGGCGGCGGGCGTGGGAGGTGAGGCGGGCGGGCAGGTGGTAGAGCTTGCGGCGGATGGTGTCGGGTTCGGCGGCGGCGAGGTGGGGTGTGTCGTGCAGGAGGAGGAGCACCGTCCAGGCGTCGAGATCCGCGGCGAGGGTGGCGGCCAAGACCCAGGCGGTGTTGATCTGCCAGGACGCGGAGGGCACCAGGCCCAGTCCGATCCGCTTGATCGCCTTGACGCGGTCTTCGACCTCGGCGTGGTCGCGGTAGAGGGCGTCGACGAACCACACCTGCCCGGAACCGGGAACGCCGGAAAGCCCCTGGTGGGCGGGGATGTTCGTGGCGACAATCTGGTAACGCCATCCCGTTCGCCGTTCGAAGACGGTCAGCTTCTTCTCATCCCGTCGGGAGGGTTTGACCCGGCGCACGACCAGCCGCGTCCCCCCGGGCCAGCCGGTCAGGTCACGCACGCCGGTGAGTTCGGCGACCTGGTAGGTGACCTTGTCCCCGTCGGGTCCGGTGATCTCGTGGACCTCGCCGTCCTGCCGCAGCGCGACCGTCCATGCTTTCTCCGGCAGCCTGGCGATGGCCTGCTCGTCGGCGGGGTGGATGGCCCAGCCGGTGACCCACCGCACCCGCCGCCGGCCGGTGGTCAGAGCCTGCAGGTGCTCAAGGAGGTCGTGGCTGAAGCCGGCGCCGTCGATCCGCATCAGCAGCTTCGACCACAGGGGCAGCGGCAGTTGCCGCAGGGCGGCGGCCAGGACTCTCTTATGGTCGGCGACGTCGTTGGAGGCCGCGTTGCCCGCACGCAGCAGCATCGCCACACACTCGCGGGTGTTGGCCACCCACGCCCCCAGCGGATGATGCCCCCAGCTGCCCTTGAACGTACCCGCCGCTCCTTCCTTCTTGCTGGTGCAGGTCACGACGGTGGCGTCGAGGTCGAGGACGTACCAGCCGGCCAGCCGACGCCCGCAAACCGAGATCCAGGGGAAGCCGCCGGGCCGCAGGGCCAGCCAGGTCCACACCAGGCGTCGGACCGCGGCGCGGACCCGCTCGATACGCGCCGCGACCGGAGCGTCGACAGCTTCCAGCGTGCGCCGCAGTGTGCTGTCCGAGACCGGGCTCGGGAACAACGCCCGCCACTGGTACTGCCGTTGCTCAGCGGCGAGGACGTTTGTCGCGCCGAGCGAGATCACGCAGGCCAGATCGCCGCCGTGGCGACGTTCCTGGCCTCGGACGCTTCCAGCTTCGTCAACGGCGCGGAATGGTTCGTCGACGGAGGCCACGTGCAGGTCTGACCGCACTCCTCATGCGGTGGGCAAGCCGGACACCCTGTGGCGGCAGGACCTGGTCCGCGCGCCCAGCACCACACCGTGCTCTGCGCCCGCTCCAGGACAACGGTCGGCTCCGGCCGTCCGCGCGCGGCAGCCGGTCGTGTCGGCGGGGCTGGTGTCCGGGTGACCGCCTGCGCCCCGCAGGCGCCTGGGGGTGCCGGTAGCGAAGCGCACAGGGCACACGCTTCTCGGCGCATTCGGGTCGAGCAGGGCAGCACCCCTCTCAGGAAGCGGTGGGTGCTGACCGCGACCTCGGTCGGCGTGAAGTCGTTGACGTACTCTTCTCAGGCGTCAACCCTGTCTCACGGCACCTTCGGCCCACCGAGGTACTTGCCGTGAGTGTCGTAGGGCCACGCGTTGGGCTTGCAGCCGTTCAGCCCGTCGATCTGCTGCATCATGGCCGGGGCCGGCTTCCCGGGGCCGGGGCAGCCTTCGTGCCCGTGGCCGATGCGGTGGCCTACCTCGTGATTGATGATCAGCGCGCGGTAGTCGGCCAACGAACCAGAGAACTCGGGAGATCCGGTGTTCCAGCGCTTGAGGTTCACGAAGACCCGGGAACCGACGTTGCAGTTGGCTTCGCCGTGTGTCTTGAGGCCCGCGGCCCCGCAGATCCTGTCGACGGTCGCGGGGGAAGCGATGGCGACCACGAAGTCCCGGTCACCTCCGGACACGAGTTGGAAGCCATTGAGACCGTCCGCCGTCCAGGACCTGGGGTCCGCAAAAATCCTGCACACCTCGCGCGCTGCCTTGTCAGCCGACAGCCCGATTCGCCCTTCAACCCGGGCGGCCTGAAGCGCCGGATCTTGCCGCTGCCGACCGGTGGGGCGGATGCCCTTCCCGTGATAAAGCCGTCCGTGTCCTCCGGGGACGCTTGGGAGGACGGCGTCTCGAAGTGCATGGCGTTGTCAGCGCCACTGTCCCCGCCGTCCCCGGATCGCACAAAGTGCTGGACGCCCAGCGTGCCGGCTGCGAGGAGAAGGACGGCCAGGATCGGCATGACTGCCTTGCGGCGGCCGCGCCGGCGGCTGTGTCGCCGGGATTCAGACCGTGTGGGTCCGTCGTGTGTGCGTGTATTCAGGGTCGGGTCGAGTCGGTGTGACGACGTGTCATGTCGGAAGGGAATCCACATTCTGGGTGTTGGTTCAGAGATCCTTGCCGATCCCGGCGGATGGGTTCCGCTCGCGTAGGTGTTCAACGCTTCCCGTTACCTCCGGCGCCGTCGACCGTTGGACGGGCGCTGCTGTCTGTCCGGCCGGTGGCCGCTGCGTCGCAGTGGTCATCTGGAGCGCCGGCAGCGCGGGTGGCGTCAGAGCTGCTTCCGGTCCTGGGCGGGGCGGGGGCCGGGTACGCGGGCACCGGGGTGCGTACCGGACGTGCGCCGTCCGGCGCGGGGAGCTCGTCGAGCGCTGGCGCTCCGGATCCTGCCGCGCGTGCGTGATCGTCTCCGTTCGACGGGATCCACCGGACCGGTTCGGACCAATGAGAGGATGGATCGGCGATGAGTCGACCGGGGACGAGCCGGGCGGTCTCCCCCCCCCCGTCACCCTCGCGCGCGACAACGCTGCCCGGCGAGAGCGGCCCAGGCACACCTGGTGCCTGTGAGGGCAGTGCGCCTGCCCGTGCAGGTATGCGAAGATCTTCCGGTACCCATGGGGGCTGAGCTTGTCGCGGCGCGCAACATTCTGACTGCGCCTGGGCCTTGAGTGGTCGTGCCGGGTGGGCATGGGCTACCAAGGGTGCAGCTCGGCGGTGAGGGCGCGGAGACGGAAGGACGGCTTCGGCTCCTTCGAGGACCCGGCGTGCGCCAACGCTGGGAGGAACGCGAGCACACCGCGACAGTGAGTGCTGCACCACTCATGGCCGGACTCCGGCGCCGCTACCACGTGATGGTCGCCTTGATCCCGCGCCTGCGCATGTAGGCCGGTTGCGGCGGGACCGTATGCTGCGCCGGCCCGCACACGGTCCGGCCGCCTGCGGGGCCTGCCCGGAACAAGGCGAGGTACCCGGATGGCTTCCAAAACCGGTCGATTGCGACGAGTCACCTCGCTGACCGGCTGTGATCACGACGCTCAGCGGCTTCTGCCCCTGCTCGACAGCAAGGTGGATCTTGGTGGTCGGGCTGCCTCGGGAGCATCCGAGACCGTGGCCGACCGGCTCGACGCCAACGCCGCCGCCCCGGCTACGACGAACGCACACCTGGGACCGGGCCGAACACCAGGCCGGCACCGCCGAGGCCGGGATGCCGATCTACCTCTGCACGCCGCGCAGCCCGTGGCGGCACGGGACGAGCGATCACCAACCGTTTCGTCAGCACCTCCACCCATCCAGGTGATACAGTTCGGAACAAGTTTAGTATTGTACTAATAAGTATCCTGTACTTTTCAGCTACGGAACAAACATCTCACGAAGGATGTGTCCATGCTTCAGCGCATCACAATCCCGCGCGGCCCGATCGAACTCGCAGCCGATCTCTATCTGCCCGACGGCACCGACAGCGCCGTCGGCACGGACGAGGCGGCTTCAATGCGCACCGTCGTGCTCTCCACCCCGGGCAGCAGCGTGAAGGAGCAGATCGGCGCGAACTACGCCTCCCGCCTCGCTGCGCGCGGCATCGCGGCACTCGTCTTCGACCCCGCCCATCAAGGCCAGAGCGGCGGCGAGCCCCGCGACCTCGAGGACCCGTACCGCCGTGGCGAGGACATCTCCTACGCGATCGACGCACTCACCACCGTCCCCGGCATCGACCCGGAGCGCATAGGCGTCCTCGGCATCTGTGCCGGCGGCGGCTACGCGGCGCACACCGCCCGCACGGACCACCGCATCAAGGCGGTCGGCACGGTCGTACCCGGCGAAATGGGCACGTCGTTCCGCGGATTCCAACCGGACGGCGCCGCGGCCGCGCTCGACCGCATGGCCGACGCACGCATCAAGGAATCCCGTTCCGGTGAACTCGCCCGCGTGAACTGGCTGCCCGACACCTTGGAGGAAGCCGCGGCGGCCGGTCTGACCGACATCGACACGACCCAGGCGATCACTTACTACCGCACCGAACGGGGCCGCAACGAACACTCCACGAACCTCCGCCTCTCCCGCAGTGACGCATTGCTGCTCGGCTACGACGCGTACCATCTGGTCGATCAGCTCATGACCCAGCCCCTGCAGGTCATCCTCGCCGGACGAGTCGGCAACACCGGCTCCTACGAGTCAGGCATGCGGTTGTGGAAGCTGGCCCCCAACCCGGTCGACCTCATGGTGATCGAGGGCGCCGGTCACTACGAGATGTACGACGAACCCGAGTACGTCGACGCCGCCGTCGACCGACTCGTCAGCTTCTACTCGGACAACCTCTGAAGGCCCCACCCTGGCCACCGGGGACTCCTTTGTCAACGATGAAGCTGCCCGCGCCCGCCTGGCGGCGCACGCGCCCTTGGTCGACATGGAGGGCTACGCCCTGGCGACGGCTGCGCACCTGGCCAGCGCATCTCTGCACATCGTCAAGCACGTCAGCGACAACGCAGGCGAGGGAGCCGCCAACACCTGGCGGGAATCCGTCGCGGAGTGCGCCCGCGCGCCCTCGCGGACTGGGCAGCCCACAACGTCCCCGCCTACGCTTGAATCGCTCCTCATCCCCCCCGGACAGACGGGTTTTCGGACGAACGCCCCCGCAGGCGGAATTCGTCAGGAAGTCGTGCACAGCCGGATACGTGGCCTCGGCCCATGTGACCTGCTTCGATCCGCTGCGGCGACGGGGCAGTTTCAGGTGGTCCTCACGCAGACTGATCAGCACCTGGCAGGCCGAGCCGAGTTCGTCGAAGCGCCGGAAGGTGGCCAGGCTGGTGCCGGGCCAGAGACGGACCCCGTACTCGGATCCCTCCGCAACCATGCTTGCCACGGTCGCGTAGTCCGTGGGAGGAGTCAGCCGTTCGATCAACGTCTCGAAGTTGTCGTCGTCCGAGTCGTAGTTGTCGCTGTCCGGGTCACGCTGAGTTCTCGAGGTCGCGTAGCGGGCCCTACACGAAGGTCTCCGCGTCGGACGACCCGGTCGTCTCCTCCGACTTCGCCCGCTGCACAGCGGGGAAGGGCTGTGACATAACCCGTGAGGCGTTGGCCTCGGCCGCCCTCTCGAACGGGTCGCTCGGATCGCTGACCTTGAGGCCGTCGCCTCCAACAGTTCCGGCGACCGGGCCCGAGCGTTGCTGGATCACGTGCGTAAGTTCATGGGCCAATGTGTGATCGTCACCGCCGTCTTTGCCGATGACGACATGATTGCCCGAGGTCCAGGCTCGGGATCCGAGGGCGGCGGTCGAACGCTCGGCTACAGCGTCGGTGTGCACCCTGACATCGGAGAAGTCGGCCCCCAGCCGGGCTTCCATCTCCGTACGTTTGGTGGGTTCGAGCGGGCGGCCAGCCGAACGCAGGACCTCGTCGACAGCGGAACGCTGTACCGGCTGGTGCCCGCAGCCCTCGCCGTGCTGGTGCTTTTCCTCGGCTCGCTGGGCAGTCAGCAACTGCACCACGGCCCTATTGCCGACTCTGTGCTGCAAAGCCATCAGGCCCCCGAATGAACCAGACGCCGCTGTCGTCCGGGATGGCACCGGCTTCAGTGGCGTCCGCGCCGGAGACTGAGGGGACGTCCGTGCCTTGTCGTCGTAGCGCATCGATGAGGACCTTTCCTTTGCTTGCCGGGAACTCCACCATGCCCAACCGCGGTGTGAAACCGCCTTGCGCGGATGCTGCTCCATGGCGCCACGACCTTGCCCTTATGGTCAGACACCGTTGCCCATGGGTTTGCGCAACTCGCCAACTGGCCTGCCCAGTCACCATTCCCGCCCATCGACCGCAACAAGAGCCCGCTGACCGCCGTGGACAAGAGACGGTGCGCCTGGCCGACGTCCTGGAGGCCCACCCGGGCCCCAGCGACGTCACCGACTCTTGCGTTCAGAGCGACATCGTCTTCATCGCGGCCGGGAGCACGTGGGTGCTCGACTTCCAGGTCGACGCCGACGGCGAGGTGTTCCAGGACCCGACCGGCGCCCTGGCCCGGCCGATGGCCCCGCCGCCGACGTGCTGGGCACCGTTGTCGTCCCTGCGCTCCTAGTGTCCAGCAGCTTTCGCTATCCGGCCTGGTTAGAGGCATCGTCCGGAGTGTAGTTGGCTGCTGGCACGTCAGGGGCGGTCTTGCCGGACCGCCCCTCCAACGAATGACATCGAGAACTGTCAGCGCAGCTACGAGGGCACCTTCCCGCGTGATCGACGACCTTGCCGACGCGTCCTGGAAATGCCCGAAGCCGAGCCTTCTGCAACACCCTTTACGAGCTCGTGCACGGTAGGCAGTGAGGCGTCGAAGGCTTCGACGTGGCTCCGTGTTCATGTCTGCCGTGGTGACGTCAGGTCCGCAGGTCTGCATGTGAGACAGCAAACCGGCGATCGCCTGGACGGTATCGCTCATGTGTTCGCGACAGCCTAGGGCCATGGCCCGCCAGTTCTTACTGTCGCGGCGTCGTGACATCGATGATGACGGCCGATGAGGACACGTAGTCCGCGCTTCACGCTTCGTGCGTCAAGATACGCGCGGCCGGCTCCCGACTCCTCGCCTGCACTCAGTCCAAGGGCCCGGCGGGGACCGACATCGACGGCACCGACCTGTTCGCGCCGGCCGGGTCGCTCGCATGGCTCGGTAATCAGCCCGCGCTCGCGCCACGCGTCGATCACCTCTTTGATGTCGTCACGAGCGTGATTCTGACGAGCGCGGGAAGCGGCGATGCCGACATCGAACACCTGCCTTCTCGAACCACGATCTCGCGATCGTAGGATTCTCCCGCCCACCCTCACCCTGTCGGCAGCGTTCCCTGCTTAACCTCACGTGTCCACCCTCTCGATCCGTAACCCGGACGGCTGCGACGGCAGTTCCTCGATGGCGACAACACACGCCACCAGCCTGGCAGGGACGGACATGTCACCCCGGCGGATCGCCGTAACGATCAACGCCTACGAAAATCTTGGAAGAGCCAGCTTCAGGACAGTCCCACCCTTGGCACCCGAGCTGACCGATGTCGGGTCGATGACGTCGCCGGTCACCACGTGCAGCGCCGGTGAGTCCGGGTAGGTCGCCGTGACGGTTCCTGATCACCAGGCTGTGCAGTCTTGTTCCAGCTGGAAAAGGACGAGGGCGGTTCGAGGGATGCAATGGTGTTGCATGTGTTGTCGAGCTCAGCCGGTTCGCTGCCCTCGGACCTCTCGACCGGGGACGGCAGCACCAGGCCATAGCCCGGTCATCATGACTTGCCGTCGTTTGGTATCCATCTGCGGGATCCGTCTTCGTCGAGTGCCCAGCATCCCGTGATATACCTCGGGGCGATGCCGCCGGGGAAGTCGACCTCGGCCTCGTCGTACTTGTCCGGGTGCATCGTTTGGGGATACGTCCTGTTGGCGTCAATACCGCCGGGTACGTCGATCTGGTAGATGTAGGAATCGCCGCCGTCGAGCGGCCAGTTGAGGTCTTTCTTTCTGGTCGTCGCCACGTAGGCTGAGGGCGCGTTACTGTGCAGGAAGTCCTCGAGATTCGTGTTGGCTGGATTCTTCGGCGCGAAGCCCTGTTTGAAAACGATGTACCAGGGGCGGCTGTCATTGCGGTACAGGGGCTCGCGAGAGGTGCGCCAGACCGCCTCACGCGGGAGCTTGTTCACATCCACTCTCACGAGGGCCGCCTGGAGCGCGTTACCCGGTGTGCTGCCGTCGGCGCGGCGGGGGGCGTTCGGCCGGCGGACGGCGTTCGCGCGGCGGAGGCCCAGCGCGGCGGAGGCCCTGACGCGGGTGAGATCGGATCCGTTCCCGCTGGTCGATGACGGGCCGAACAGACTGCTGCTCATTCCTTCCACCGGCGCGTATGCCTCGGCTTCCCAGCCCGAGTAATCCTCCTCATAGCTCTGCGCTGCGGGGGAGCCGGACGACCTGGCCATCTGAACCGGGACCGTCACGGAGGCACTCGGGGCGGTGACAGCGTCTCGCACGTTCTTGTCGTGTTCCTCCTTAATCGCAAGCGTCAGCCTCGCGTTGCCTGCCATCTGCTGCAGGACCAGCAGGGAAGGAACTGACGACGCCGCGGTGGACCGCCAACTGACGACGCTGCGGTGGACCGCCAAGAGCGTTGTGCGGATCTCTGGGCCTTGGGTGTGAGGCGTGACTCGTGTGTGTACATGGTCCTTGCTGTCGTGTGAAAGCCAGATCCGTCGACCGTAGAGTGGCCCGGAGGCAGATAGCGCCAGCGCATGCGACGAGGGGGCGGGCCTGGCCCCTGAGAGGTGGATTTCTGTTCGTCGTTGTGCAATGAGGGTCAGGATAACTTATCGCTGTTCGAAGGCGATCCGTACTTGCCTGTCGGTCACGGTGGTCAGGTCGTCTTCCAGACCGTTCGAGAGACTATGGCCCTGGTTTTCGGCACATTGGGCATCTCACGGAGCCCCTGCGTACCTCAGGGCGCCCCGCTGCCCGTTCGGCTACGCGGCACAGCTAAGACCGTGTCCTATGTGGTGAGGCGGATGAGTCGCTTGTAGCAGCACAGGGCGGCGGCCAGGCCGAGAAAGGCCAGGTAGTTGCGGGGATCGCGTTCGTAGCGGGGGCTGAGCCGGCGGTAGCCGGACAGCCACGACATTGTGCGCTCGATGACCCAGCGGCGTCGTCCTAATCGCTTGCTGGACTCGATGCCCTTGCGGACGACGCGCACGCCGATGCGCTTCCATCGGAGCCATCTGCGCAGATCAGCCCGGTCGTATGCCTTGTGGGCGTGCAGGCGCTGGGGCTTGAAGTAGCGGCGCGGTGGGGGTCGTGTCTCGTTTGGTGACCCTCCACCATGGGCTTCAGCCCTTCGCTGTCGTGGGTGCTACCCGCGGAGACGCCGACGAGAAGGGGCAGTCCGTTCGCGTCCGACAGGACGTGCATCTTGCAACCCGGCTTGCCGCGGTCCACGGGGCTCGGACCTGTGTGCCCGCCCCTTTTTTAGCCCGGATGTGGGCGGTGTCGAGCACGGGTGACGTCGATGAGGCCGGCGTCGTCAAGCCGGTGCAGCACGGCCTCGTGCAGCCGCCCCCAGACACCGGCTCTCGACCAGATCAGGAACCGCCGATGGGCGGTCGACTTCGAGACGCCGAAGCACGGCGGCAACGCACGCCAGGCGCAGCTGGATACCAGCACGTAGATAATCGCGGCGAACAGCGTCTCATCAGGGGTGCCCTGTTTTCCACCGCCCTGCGGCCGCGCCTTCGACGGCGGGATCAACGGCTTCGCGATCTCCCACAACCCGTCCGGAACAATCCAACTCCACGTACCCCGCCCCATGCCGAGTTCAACGAGGCTTCACCACATAGGACACGGTAGTTCAGTCCAGCAACGTCGCTGCCCTCGACGTCTCGTGACGGTCCGTTTGATGGAGTCGGTGGACCGTTTTCGTGCTGTGGGCTGAGGCTATGGCAGGTCGCGGGCACGAGTGTCGTCTCGGCGTGGCACCGGCTTCCACTGGTCCGGATGGTGAGGTGCTGTCGTCGGGTTGGGGAATCCGCTGGTCAGCCGGAGGTCGGCAGGAGTGCGAGCCGTTCGAGTGCGGCGGTGATGTGGCTGGTCCAAGGCCAGTGCCGGGCCAGTCGGAGGATCCGCCGACGGCCGGTGGTCACGAGCTGTCCGGCTGCGGTGAACAGGCGAAGCCGCAGGCGGCGGGTTTCCCAGAGACGGGCCTTGCCGGTCAGCGCGAGCATCGGCGTCCAGACCAGTAGGTCGAGAGCGATCTGCACGATCTCCAGCCAGATCCGGTACTGAGCGGTGCGCTTCAAGGGCAGGTTCCGCAGGCCGGTGGCCCGGGCGGCCCCGACACGGTCCGCGGCCCTCGCCCGACGACGGTGAGGCAGCTCGAGTTCGGCGATCGGCCGGCGGCGGTGTTCGTCGCGAAACAGGTCAGACGCATGCCGTCCGCGTCCGTGAGCCGCAACTGGGCCCCGGGATGCGTACGTTCCCCCCTGGCGGTCAGCCGCATGCCCTTGCGCCAGCCGTCCAGGACGTCGCCGGTGAGAGCTTGGCGACCCAGACCCCGTCCCGGACCTCGCCGTCCGCCTCGACGGCCGGCGTCCAGGCCGAGGCCAGAACGCGCAGGACGTGCCGGTGGATCGCGTCGGTGATCACCATGCGGGACCGAGAAGGACAGCCACCGTCCCCGTTGGGCGAGCCAGGCCACGAAGTCGTGGGTGGCGCCCCGCGGAATCCGTGCGGATCAGGGTCCGCCGGCCGCGCCGGAACCTGATCGACACCTGGGCCAGGGCGAGTTGGGCGGTGGTGATGTGTCAGCGGCGGTGTTCGATCCCGCGTTGCCCGGCTTGAGGAGGGCCGCGACGGGTTCCCCGGTGCCGTCCGGCCCGTGGTCGACGAATGCCATGAGCGGGTGATGGCCGTAGGTCCAGGTGGGTGCTGCGGCGTCCTCCTTGTCGGAGTGCGCGATCACCAGCACCCGTCGAGGTCCACGGTTACCGTCCCGCCCGCGTCAGGGCGCCGCCTGACCGGCCAACTGCCAGACTCGTTCGCGGGCTTGGGCTCGCGCGAAACGGATCGTCTGCAGGACCTTCTCCCCGGAGGCGGCGAGGGTGTCGACGAGGCGGGAGACCGTCGGGTCGGAAGCGACCGGCCCAAACACGGCCGGCTCGACCCGCAGCATGCCCACATCCGCCGCGAGGCAGTCCCCGCCCGACGCACCGCCAGGGCGATGTCCAGGAGGACCTTCCCGGGGTCGTGAACGGCCCTTGGCTTCCGCCACGGCGACAGCCCCGTGGGAATATTGCCTGGTCAAGGCAGCTCTTGCGGACCGTCTCCACGAGCAGGACCGAGCCGGCCGGCGAGACCGCCTGGCGGCCGTCCCCCTGGCCACGGACACACGGATACGACGCGGTAGACACTCTCAGGATACGACGGGGCCCGACCTGAAGTGCGTCCTCCACGACCTGGATCCACCGTGCAGGAGAACGCTGGCCGGGCCGCCTCGGCCGTACGGTCCGCGCCGTGTGCGGCATTCCGCCCGAGGTCCCCGCTTCAGGCCGAATTGGCGCTCGACGGGCCGAAAAACTCGATCTCGGCGATGGCAACCTGCTTCTTCGACGACGTACCGGTGGCCGACTCGATCGTGAAGCGGACCGAGCTGACCGTGCCGACGCGGAAGGGAATGCGCTGGCCGCCCGCACCCGGGTCGAGAGTGATCTCGCGGGTGGCCGTCTTGCCGTCGGACAACGTGATGGTGGCCTTGAGACGGTGGGGCCGGGCCGACTTGGTGATCTGGTCGGGGCGGGTGGAGACGCCCGGCGTGATGATCAGGTCCAGCAGGCGGGTCGGCGCATCGAACTTGGCTTGGAGCCACTCGCCCTTGCCGGACTCCGACACGCCTGGTCCCCACCAGGTGTTGTTGAGCTTGTCCCCGGCCAGGTCGGGCTTGTGGCCCGGGTAGGAACGGGACGCGCTCCAGCTGTCCGGTTGAACCGAGGCACGCTTGGAGAAGTGGTCCTTGGCGGCCTGAACGCCCTTGGGGATGTTGAAGCCCAGCACGATCAGCAAGGTCACCACAATCGCCGCACCCAGCCAGGTCAGTACACGGTCGAAGGCACGGCGCAGGCGGGGCCGTTCGCCCGCCCACGGGGCCTCCCGGTTCCCCGCACCGAAGAGACGGCGCCACCAGGGCAGTTGTCCCGGTGTGCGTGCCTCGCCGGCCACCGGCATCGCACAGCGGGTGCAGAAGTGCCGGTCGGGCCGGTTGCGGGTGGAGCACCAAGGGCACGGCGTCCCGCCGTCCGCTCCGAGTTCCTCACCGGGTGCCCTGACCGCCTGCGGGCCCTGCGGGGCCGGGCGGCCGGGCAGCACGGGCGCCACCGACGGCCATGCCGTGGGGGTCGGGTCCGGGTCGGCGACCGGTACCAGCAACTGGCGGGCCCGGTCGGACATGCCGTCGGGGGCCGCGCCGGGCGCCGGCGTCGTGGGGGACCTGATGTTCGTCGCCGGGGTGGGGACCGGTTCGGTGGGTGCGGTGTCGTCCACGGCCCAGCTGGTCGGGTGGTGGGAGGCGCCGGGTTCCAGGGCCGGAGGGTGAGTGAAAACGTCCGGGGCGGGGGCTTCGGGGCGGGTGGTGCCCTCGGGCGGGGGCGCCGGTGCGGGCTCAGGGGCCGCCGGATCGGTCGCCGCCGTCGCACGCGCGCCCAGCAGGTCCCGGCGCGTGCGGACCGGCTCCGCATTCCCGCCCACCCCGGCGAAGGCATCCCAGTCGGCGCCGCCCGAGCCGCGGGGGGCGGCGGGGGCGGCGGGGGAAGCGTCGCCGGAACCCCCGTCAGCCCCGTCGGCAGTGCTACGGGCCTCCCCGGCGCCCCTCGCACCGTCGCCCCCGCCCGCCCGGTCCGTCCAGCTCAACACGGCACCGCACGCGTCGCAGAACGCTTGGCCCGGTTCCGCGCTGGTGCCGCATTCTGCGCAGTTCAGGGGGGTCGTCATGGCGACGGGGTCCTTTCGGCGGGGGGTAGCGCGGTCACCTGGACCGTGTACGGCATGTGGGCAGGGCGGGCGGCTGCCACGAGGGTGTCCAGGCGGTGGCGGTCCGCCGGAGTGGGGTCGGGCAGGTACAGATGGACATGGAGGTGGGGGCGCGGGTCGCCGGGGAACAGGCCGAGGGGCCGGGCGCTCCAGGTGGCGCCGCCGCTCTCGGTGATCTCCGGTTCGACACCGAAGGCAAGCCTGATCGCCTCGGACAGGCCGCGCACGGTGCCCCGGATGCGGTGCAGATACGCCGCGGCGGCCACCGCGGCCCGCAGCAGCTCTTCCGGTTCCGTGCCGTCGGTCTCGGCGCCCACCCAACTTCCCAGCCACTGGGCGAAGTCGAGCGGCGCCAAGGCGGGCCGGAAATAGGTGTCCAGACAGTCAAGCACGTTGTGGATCGGTGCGACCACCTCGTCGAGACCGGCCACGAAACGCTGGACCAGGTCGTCGTCGGCGAACACCCCCGGCAGCATTTCACTGAGCGGCGCGGACGACGCGAGCCCGTCGATCGATCCCCTCATCGGCAGCTCCCGGCCCGGCGGTCGACGCTCGTCACGATCCGTCTCCGATCACCCGAACACGGTGGTCGAACGAGAACACCAGCGACGGGGCCGAGAGGTCGATACGGTCCGTGGCCTCGCCGCGCTTACCCGTCAGCGGGTCCGCCGGGTGCAGGACCACCTCATCGACCAGTTCAACGCCCGGCACC
This sequence comes from Streptomyces sp. NPDC031111, assembly GCF_055570675.1. Classification (NCBI taxonomy): domain Bacteria; kingdom Bacillati; phylum Actinomycetota; class Actinomycetes; order Kitasatosporales; family Streptomycetaceae; genus Streptomyces; species Streptomyces sp. NPDC031111. The sequence continues at coordinate 70,615 of NZ_JBVIGS010000023.1, read as the reverse complement.
CGCTGCAGCACCGCGAAGACCTCGCCGGACTGCACGGGGCGGCCGAAGGGCCAGCCCGTGCCGTTCGCGCCACCGGTCAGCGGGTCCAGGTGCCGGTACAGGGCATCGTGGGCGTCTCGGCGCACCTTGTCGCTGTCGACGCCGCGGAAGGCGTGCACGGTGGCCACCACCGTCACACCCTGGTAGAACGGCGGTCCCACCGCCAGTCGTGTCCCGATCAGGCGGCGTTCGTCCAAATACCGGGTGATGCGGTCCAACAGGGCATCCCCGGGTACCAATTGCTCGAAGCGGAGACGGCCGCCGGGATCGGGGACGGCCTGCGGCACCACCAGTACCCGTACCGCGTACGCCCCGTGCTCGTTCTCCTCGCCCTCCAGACAGGTGATCCGGGCGGCCTCCGGGGCGGCGCGGCGGGCAAGCTCCTCGTAGTCCCGCAGCGTCACCGCCCGCTCCTGCGCGCGCAGTGTGATCGGTGCGCGGACCTTCGCCTCCTCGACCGTCTCGCCGTCCACCCCGCCGCGCGCGGCCTCGCGGTTGACGACCGAGGAGACGTACGGGATGGAGGTGCGCAGGACCTGCACCGCGCCCCGCGCCACGTTGCCGGCCCGGCCGCCGCCCGTACGGTATTGGCGGGCGCGGATCGGGGAGCTCTTGGGCGCGACCATGCCGTACTGGCGCAGCGTGCCGTCGGGCTCGCGCACCGCGGGTCCGAAGGTGATCTCGCCCGACGTCGCGTCGAGGGTGATGTGCCGGTCGTACGGCCCGGACCCGGCGAAGTGCGGTACCACCTGCCAGTCCACCCAGCCGTCGTCCTCGGCGGTCTGCAGCAGCAGAGGCGGGTCGTCTCCGACCACGGGCGCGTGTTCGAGGCGCAGCCGCTGCCCGGGCAGCCCGGTGGACTCTCCCAGCGTCTCGTCGTACACCGTCTCGGCGTGTACGGCGGGCGTGGTGCCGCCGATGGTGAAGGCCTCGGCGGCGCGGATGGTCGGCGAGGTCGTGTAGAAGGGCTGGCCGGAGAGCGGCTCGGTGACCCGGCAGCGCAGCCAGCCCGCCTCCTGGCCGGCGTTGCGGGACAGCACGTGTCCACCGGGGACGTGCAGGACCACCTCGCCCGGCCGGTTGAGGCCACCGGTGCCGTCCCGGTCGACCTCGCAAGGCTGCCAGCCGTCCGCGGTCCACGCCTCCCACACCAGCGGCGGCTGACGCGGGTCCACGCCGACGCCGTCGACCTGGCTGTCCAGGTCGAGCACGATAGCGCAGTGCGGCACCGCGTTGGTCAGGCCGAGCAGCATGCAGTCGCCGGGGGCGGGGGCCTCCGAGAAGCACAGCAGGTCCTTGTCCTCGTCGGCCAGGTCGTGCGTACGCTCCACCGCGGGCTCGCCCGTGTGCTGGGTCAGCAGGTGCCGCAACTCGCATGCCACGACGCGCAGTTCGCGCTCGGTGGCGAAGACGACCGCCTCCTCGCTCTCCGGGCGCATGGTGGCCACCTCGGTGCCCACCGGCACGGTGATCGCCTCCTCCTGGGGCGCCGACAGCCAGAACGTCACGTCCGTGCGGGCGGCGGAGGGCGGGAAGAGGGTGATACCGACCAGGTCCAGGAAGGCCAGGTGGTTCCTCTCCGGAACCCGGTTGAGGCGGTAGATGATCTGGTCGGCCATGTGGGCGACGGTCTCGACGAGGGTGATGCCGGGGTCGGAGACGTTGTGGTCGGTCCACTCTGGGGCGCGCTGCTGGATGTAGCGCTTGGCGTCGTCGACGAACTGCTGGAAACGGCGGTCGTCGAGGTTGGGTGAGGGCAGGGCCATCAGTGGTCGCTTTCAGTTGCCGTACCGGCCGCACCGGGGCCTTCGGGCTCATCGTGGGAGGGAATGACGTAAAACGGGAAGACCAGGCTGCGCGGGTTGTTGGTGCCGCGGATCGAGTAGCGGACATCCACGTACAGCACGCTCTGGTCGCCACCCGCCGTCACCGCGACCTCCTCGACCTCGATACGCGGTTCCCAGCGGTCCAGGCTGGTCAGCACCTCGTGCTGGATCCGGCCCGCCGTCTGCTCGTTGACGGGCGCGAACACCAGGTCGTGGATGGCGCAGCCGAAGTCTGGCCGCATCGGGCGCTCGCCCGGCGCGGTCGACAGCACCAGGCGGATCGCCTCCTCGATCTCTCGCTCGCCGCTGACCAGCGCGATCCCGCCGGTCGGCCCGATGCGCAGCGGGAACGACCAGCCGGACCCGACGAACTGCTCGGCCATCAGACGGCCACCTGCCTTCCTCTTGCCGGCCCGGCGTACCGGCGGGGACGTCCGATCATGCCGGGAGGGGGTACTTGACGGTGTTGACGAACACGACACCGGCAAGGTCGACCCTTAGGCCCTTGATATTGACGTTGGTGATGGCGTTGATACTGACGTTGGTGATGGCGTTGATCGTCGTCGCGAGGTTCGACGACAAGTTCATGGCTCCGCCCATCGCCTTGACGTCGACCCCGCCGCCCAGCGACGTGAGGCTGACCAGGCCCTTGCCCTTCAGCATGAGCGGCCCGCCGCTGTCGATCGTCACCGACTGGCGGCCGTGCAGCCTGAGGCTGGTGCCCGCTTCCACCGACACCGAACCGCTGCCGGTGATGCTGACGCTGCCCTTGCTGTCCACGGTGATCTCGGTCTTGGTGCGGTCGAGATTAATGATCAGCTTGTCGTTCCCGCTGGCGATCCGCACACCCTGCTTGCGCCCGCCGGTCTGCTGGCTGAGCAGGTCGACACGGTTGCCCTGGCGGTCGGACAGGGTGTGCCGTACGGCCTGCCTCTTCATGCCGTCGTGCAGGGGCACGTCGGAGACGGTGGGCTTGTCCCGGCCGTTGTAGAGCCCGCCGATGACGAACGGGTGGTCCAGCGCGCCCCGGTCGAAGGCGACCAGCACCTCGTCGCCTACATCCATGGGGAAGACTCCGCCGCCGCCGACACCGCCCAGCTGCACGGTGCGCGTCCAGTCGCTGACGTAGGTGTCGTCCAGCCACGGGAACTGGAGCTTGACCCTGCCCTGCGCGAGCGGGTCCTGTACGTCGGTGACGATGGCGTTGGCGACGCTGGGCAGCCGTGCGCCACCGGCCGAGTTGGCGCCGCCCGACGCCAGCCCGTAAAGGGAACGCCACTGGCGCCCGCTGACAGTGATCCAGGACTCGTAGTGCCTGCTGTCGCCAAAGACGTGGCGTACCGAGGTGACGGTGTACTTGCCCTCGAAGGGCTTGCCGACGTTGGAGAGGGCGATGGGCACGCCGGGCCTGAGGTCGGGGTCGCCGTAGACGGCGACCTCCAGCTCCGCGAAGGAGGAGGTCACGTCGGCGGCCAGTGCCTTCGCGGCGTGCTGGACCTCGTCCTGCCTGTCGTAGGGGTTGGCGGTCTCGACGAGCTTGGCGGCCTTGAACTTGCCGGCGGCCTCCCCAGGTGTCCAGCCGATGCTGATGCCCGGGTCGGTGGTCGCGGGCGCGATCTCGGTGATCTTCTTCTTCGTGGTGACGTTCCAGCCGCGCGACTCGACCTTGCCGACCTGGTCGGCCGCGGTCACGGCGGACCGCAACCTGAGGATGTCGTGACCAGCCTCGAGCACGAAGGTGCTCCTGTCGCCGTCCGTCGTCGGCGAGGGCGCGCCCGCCGACGGCTTCGGCGTGACGAACCGGAACTTCCCCTTGGCGTCCAGGAACATGACCATGTTGTTCTCGTCGGCGAGCCGGGACAGGAAGTCCCAGTCGGTGACGTTGGACTGGCTGATGAACGCATACGTGCCCCTCGTCTGCTGGATACGGCCGATGGACACACCGTCCATGGCGGCCAGCTTGCGGGCGATGTCGGAGGCCTTCTGATTGCGGTACGCGGCCACGCGGCGCCGGCGCATCATGCGGTGCCCGAGGTCGTAGCCGCGGATGACGGTGAAGCTGCCGGTGCCGTCGTAGTCGGCCTCCAGGCCGGTGACCTCGCCGGTCAGCAGGGGGTTGCCGATGCCCTGCCCGTCGGCGATCGGGGTGATGACGACCCTGGTGCCGAACTGCACCTTCAGCTTGTCGAGGACCAGGTGGTTGGGGTCGCGGAAGGTGAGGCGGAATGCCGCGGGCACGCCGACACCCTGGTCGACCCAGCCCTCCACGAGCATCGGGACCATCTGGGAGGGCAGTTTCGCGCCACCGATCTTCACCTCGACGACGCTGGAAAAAGCGTGCCGCACCATCAGTGAGGCACCTCCTCGGCGGCCGGCAGCACGAGTTCGGTGCCAGCCCTCAACGCCCCGGGGTTGTCGATGCCGTTGGCCTCGGCAATGGAACGCCAGGCGGCCGCGCTGCCGTACTCCCGCCAGGCCAACGACTGTAGCGAGTCACCGGCCACGACCCGGTGCACGCGCTGAGCGGTCAGCGCGCCGGAGGTCGGGTTCTGCCCCGCGGTCTTGCTGGGGATCTCGTGCAACTGGAGCTGACAGGTGGCGCGGATCGGTATCCCGGTCGTCCCGAACAGCGTGATTCTGGCCTGCACGGCACTGACGTACGCCGTGAATCGGGCCGTCCGGAACGACCCCCACTCGAAGACCACCCACGGTGGCGACGGCTGCTTCGCGTCGACACTCGCCGGCGTCACCTCGCAGCACTTGAGCAGCGACTCGATCATCTTCAGCAGGTCGTTGCTGTCCGGATCGCCCGAGCGGTCGAGAAAGATCTCCAGGCTCATCTCCCGCCCCTGGGTACCCATGAACTCCGGGAGCGCGCCGGTGCGTTCAGTCTGCGCGGGGGTGGTCTTCCACTGGGCGTTGCGGGACAGCGACAGCTGCGCCGGGTTGTATTCGAAATCGAACGTCTTGATGATCGAGCCGGGGGTGCGGCTCTGGCCCTTCGGCGGTTCGTGGATGGCGAGCGTGGCGTGTACGAGGCTCTCGCCCACACCAGCCCAGCTGGCGATGCTCATCTGTCCTCCCGTCCTCAGCTCGTGAACCCGTGGTGGGCGATCTCCAGTACCTCGGTCGCCACGGCGGGGCTGGCCGGGTCGAGGGTGGGGCCGGTCCAGCTGACGGGCAGGACGTCGAGCAGGCCCCACTGGGCGACCTCCGAACCGTCCGCGCGCAGCGCCGTGATCTGGGCCGTGGGCCGCGAGATGCCGGTCTGCACGGTCGAGATCCATTCTGCGACCTTTGCGGTGTCCTGGGTCAGCGGGCGGGTCAGCCGGATCGTGGAGAAGGTCACGCGGGACGGCAGCTGCCACACGAATCCGTTGTTGCCGCCCTCCTGGAACTGTTCGACATCCACTTGCGCCGCCAGCCCCTCGCATCCGTTGAAGTAGCCGAGGTCGTCGCCGTCGATGCTGAGGGAAAACCAGATGGAGGAGCCCGGATCTTGGTCGGACATCGCGGCGGCCTTTCTGTCGTGCTGGAGTGACGTGCCAGGTGGTCGGGGGTGGGTGGCAGGGTCGGGTGGTCAGTTGCGGGGGTCGCGGAGCCTGCCGATCCGTTCGCGGTCCATGCGGAGTTCGGTGCGGACCAGCCGGGTGATGCGGCCGATGATCAGGTGTACGAGCTCGTCGAGCTGGAAGTCGGTGAGCGCCCGCGGATCGAAGGCGCCCGCCTGCACAGCCTCGTACTCTGGCGGGCGGCTCGCGGCGGGCGGGACGCGCTGGGGGAACGTGCTCGCGACGGTGGACGTGGTGGACGCGGCCAGGGCACCGACGGTGCTGTGCGTTCCGGAACTCCTCGGCTTGGCCGCAGGCCCGGACTTGAACATCGAGCCGAAGCGTTGGACTACGGGTGGGGGTGGGGCAGACGTGGTCCGAGGCGGGTTGGTCAGGGGGGCATGGGAGGTGGAGGCGGTGGGGCCTGGTGACGGGGAGCGCGGGGGCGCAGCGGGTGCGGACTTGGCGGAGGGCGTGGCTTTGCGCTGAACCGGCAGGGCCCCGGCGGCAGTTGGGAACGTGAAGGATGTGGGAGGGGGGCTGAAGGGGGTGCGCGGCGCTGTGGGGCCGGTCGGAGCTGCCGGGGTGACGCGGGTGGTGAGGGGCGCGGCCTCGGCCGGGGTGGTGACAGACGCACCGGCAGGAGACACAGCACGGCCAGTGCGCTGAACAACAGGAGCGTCCGACGCAGCACCACCCTGGATGCCGGGACGGGCAGCCCGCACCGACGGCCCACCCACCCCCGTGGTCCCCGCAGGGACGGACCGCGAGACAACAGGCGCGGCCTCGGCCGGGGTGGAAACTGACGCACCGGCAGGAGACACAGCACGGCCAGTGCGCTGAACAACAGGAGCGTCCGACGCAGCACCACCCTGGATGCCGGGACGGGCAGCCCGCAC
>NZ_JBVIGS010000023.1:1557-64200 GCF_055570675.1 Streptomyces sp. NPDC031111 | reverse complement strand
CGACGGCCCGGCCGTCGCCCTGGTGTCCGGGGGGACGGACCGCGAGGCAAGGGGCGCGCCGAGGCCGAGGCGCGGTGCTGAGGTGCTGCGCTGCACCGACACGGGCGTGTTCTGCGAGTGCCGGGGGGTGGCGGAGACGCTGCGCGGCGTCGGCGCGGACCTGCGCTGGACGGGCGCGGGTGCGGTGCCATCGGGTGCCGTACTTGTGGGTGCGGGTGGGATGGGGGCGTCAGCTGTAGCGGCCTTACCGAAGGACGGCACCGTCGTGTGCGGCGTATCGGTTGGCTTCCGCTGAAAAGGCGCTACTGGGGCAGGGGTGCGTGCGAGCGATGTCGGCACGGTACCCGGCGCAGGCGCGGACGAACCACGCTGTGCGGGGGTGGTAGCCTCGGCGGCACTGCCTGGGACATTGCCCGACGCCGGCCGCGTCGCGGTCCCTGAACCGCTGTGTGCCCATCGATTGATTCCGGGACCGGGCCCGTCGACCCCGCCCACGCCGGAGTTCGTGCTCGCATCGGACCGCACAACGGTGTCGGCGGACCGGGTCCCGGGCCCGATGGGCGTCCGCTGTACTGCCGTACCGGGTCCGGTCGCCGCGCTTTCGGTGGGCGAACCCGCCTGCCGAGTGGGCGGCTTTGGGGCTCCGTCGGCCGCTGGTGAGGTTTCCGTGCCTGTGGCCGCGATTGCCCGGCCGCCGGTTGTGCCAGAGCCGGGCGGTTTCCTTTGTACCAGCGTGCTGTTGCGCCCCATCGGGTTTCCTGCATGGGTACGTGAGTTCGGGATCGCACCAGTCGCCGACGAGGGTGCGGTAGGTGGCGGTGCGCCCTCCGGGGAAGCAGCCGTGGCTCCCGGCCTGAGCGGTGTCCTCTGTACGGGCGTGCCGCCGACGTTCCCCGAAGGCGTGACCCCCGACGAGCGCGAGGGGCCTACGGCTGTCCCGGCCGGCCCGGGCGGCGTCCTTTGCTCGGGGGTGCCGCTGCTGCGCCCTGTCGTGTTCTCGGTCGTGTGCTCGACGGGGGCCTGCGTCTGTCGAGCGGTTGGGGCGGAGGGCGCGTCAGGGGTTGGCGAAGGCGCGGCGGTGCGGGCTGCGTTCGCCGGGCCGCCGGCCGCTGCTCCTGGCTTGAGCGGTGTCCTTTGTATGGGCGCTCTGGTGGTGTGACTCGTCGTGTTTCCAGCGGAGGAGTCCGGCTGGCGGGTGGCGGAGTCGGCGGTCGCACCCGTCGTCGTCGACGAGGGTGGAGTGGCTCGCGGTGCGCTCTCTGGGGAACCAGTCGTGGCTCCCGGCCTGAGCGGTGTCCATTGTACCGTCGGGCCGCCTGCGCTGTCCGGAGCGACTGAGCCGGACGAACCCACCCGCCCGACCTCTGGGTTCGCGGTCGTGCCGGCCGCTGACGCAGAGCCGGCATCCAGGGCTCGCTGCGCCGCCGTACCCCTGTTGAGTGGTGTCACGTCTGAGCCGGACGAACGCGCAGGCCCGGCCGGCGTCCGCTGCACTGCGATGTCACTGCCACCGCTGTGTCCCGTTGGCGATGGAAAATCAGCCCGAACCGCCGTACCGTCAGGAGCAGTTGGTACCGTCGGCGCGACAGCCGTCGCACCCTTCCGTCGAGCCGCCACCGGCAGCGTCCTGCGCTGGACTGTGGCCGATCCGGCCTGCGACGTCGTGAGGGAGGAATTCGGCCGAGAGGACGGGGCGGTCGGAACTGGTGTCACCCGGACTCCGGCGGGTACCGCCGGGAACACCGGCTTCTCCGTGCCGATGGTCCACTGCACCGACGGTGCACCTGCGCGAGCCGGCGTGCTGGAAGACGCCGACGACGACGCCCGCGGGGCAGGCGTCGCAATCGTCGGCGTAGGTGTGACCGGGACGACGGCGGCCCCCTTCACCGGCTGTGCGCCCGAAGCCCCCACCGCCCCGGTCACCGTGGGCGGAAGCATCCGCAACGGAACCGCCGGCGCGCGCTGAACCACCGGCTCCGGGCCCGTCAACGTCAGTGCCCCAGTGGGTCGTTCGAGTCCCGATACCGGCAGGCCAGATGTGTGCAGCGCCGCGTCGTCGAGCAGCGCCGCGGACTGGCCGTCCAGGACCGCGTGCGACGCCGTGCCCGTGAACGACGGGTTCTGCCACGTCGGCAGCCGCCCGCTGAAGCCCGAGTCCGCGACCCCGCCCCGCCCGGGCGCCAGCGCCCGCTGGATCGGGGGCAGTGTGGGCCAAGCGGCCATGACGACGGGACGCGAGGTATCCGGCGCGGCGGCCGTACCGTCCACAGGCCCTGAGGCAGCCCCCGCAACGCGCTCCGACGCAACGCCTGCTTCAGCCGCCGACACGCCATCCCCGCCGTCCCGGCCCTGTCCGCGCAACCGGTCCAGGAATCCCACAGCTCAGCCCTCCGTCTCCGCCCGCGTCACCAGGGACGCGATCTCCTGCGTGTAACGGCGCCGGTCGTGGTGTTCCAGGTCGAGGATCTCGTCCATGCTCCAGTGGAAGTGGTAGGCGACGTACGCGATCTCCTGGTGCAGCCGGTCGGTCGCGTACGTCACGATTCCCCCAGGCGGCTCCCGCCGAGTTCCACCTCGAACGCCTCGGCGCAGTGCGGGCATTGGACCGACGCCCGGGTATGGCCCTCCGCGTTGATCTGACGGTAGAAGTCCTGCAGGAACGCCAGGTCGGAGGCGAACATGTTCTCCACGATCCCGTCGTGGACCATGGGCAGCGTGCCGAGGCGGGTGATGACCCGGCCCAGCAGCACCACCGACAGGTACGCAGGGTTCTCCTGCACCCGCACATCCCGCAGTGGGACCAGTTCGTCCCGCGCCGTCGACAGGCGCATCACGCCGTCCTGGTGGACGGTGCCCGACTCGTCGATGTAGCCGCGCGGCAGCTGGAAGGGGAACTCCGTGCGCAAAGGCTCCTGGTGAAGGACAGGGGCAGAAGCCGCCGGGGGCGGTGTCGCTTCCGGCCCCGGCAGCTCGGCCGCCGACCCCGGCGCGATCGGCGCCACGTCGGGGTACGCCACGGCGGCGCCGGCCCTGGCACCGGTACGCCGCATTATTCGATGACCAGTTCTTCGAAGGTGATGGTCACGGTCTCGGTCAGCGCGGCTGCCTCGCCCGCCTTGACCGTGCTCGCGTCGATCTTGCTGCACCAGGCGTTGCGCATGTGGTAGCGCTTCACCGGGTTGTTCTGGAAGTCCATCATGATGATCGAGGCGTTCTTGCGGGCCGTGGTCATCTGGCCGGTGATGGACTCGTTGATCCACTGAGAGAACGACGCGGACTGCGTCATACCGCGGACCACTGTGCAGGTGCCGTTCTTCTTCACGCCCGGCAGGTTCTTGACCACGTTCTGGCCGTTCGGGGTGTTCTGCTGGTACGTGATGACATCCTGCTCGATGCTCAGGCCGCTGACCTCGGCGAGGTACTCGACCATCACGCCGTCGATCTGCAGGCCGAAATTGTGTGAGGTGAGGGCGTCACCCGGCTGGAGACTCATGCGTTCGTTGTCCTTCTAAGCGTGTTGATAGCTACGTCGGGGGACGGACCGGGCGACGGCCTACTCCTCCAACTCCCCGCTGCCGCTGGAGAACTGGGCCAGGCGGAAGATCACGAACTCAGCGGGCTTGACCGGGGCGATGCCGATCTCGCAGACGACGCGGCCGAGGTCCACCGACTCCGGCGGGTTGGTCTCCTCGTCGCACTTGACGTAGAACGCCTCCTCGGGCCGCTGGCCGAACAGGGCGCCGCTGCGCCACTCGTTGACCAGGAAGGCCGAGGCGTTGCGCCGGATGCGTGCCCACAGCGCGTGATCGTTCGGCTCGAACACCACCCACTGGGTGCCGAGCAGGATCGACTCCTCCAGATAGTTGAAGTACCGGCGGATGTTCAGGTAGCGCCACGCCGGGTCGGATGAGAGGGTGCGGGCACCCCAGACACGGATACCGCGGCCCGGGAAGGCACGGATGCAGTTGACACCGATCGGATTGAGCAGGTCCTGCTCGCCGCGGGTGATCTGGGTCTCCAGGTCCACCGCGCCGCGTACGACCTCGTTGGCGGGCGCCTTGTGCACACCGCGCTCGGAGTCGTTGCGGGCCCAGATGCCGGCCACGTGACCGCTCGGCGGGATCAGCCGGGTCTGGCCGCTCGACGGGTCGAAGGACTTGATCCACGGGTAGTACAGGGCGGCGTACTTGGAGTCGTAGCCGGCCGTCTCCTGGCGCCACACCCGGACCTGACGGGCATTGAGGCCGGGCGGCGGGTCGATGACGGCCACGCGGTCACCCATCAGCTCGCAGTGCGCGATCAGGCCCAACTGCACGGCCTTGACGGCCTCCAGATCGATCGCGCCGCGCTGGTAGGCGGCCATCAGATCGGGCACGGCGACGATGGAGACCTCATCCACCGCCTCCAGTCCGCCGAAGCCGGTGCGGTCGGCAGAGTCGCCGAGGTACTCGGCCGGACCCGGGTGCGGACCGTCAACCGCCATGCCCGGTACGGCGGTTGGGGGCGCCGGAACGGCCAGAGCAACCGTCTGGTTGTCGGGGCGAACCAGCTGCGCGGCCGGGGCGGCCTCGGTCACGGTGATGAGCTTGGAGCGCTCCTTCACCTGCGTGACGACGTAGTTGCGGCCGCCCTTCTTCGCGGTCACGTCGAAGCTCTCGACGGTCTTGTCGCCGTCCTTGACGATCAGCTTGAACCGCTCGGCGGGTCCCTCGCCCTCCGGGTCGGCGACCTCGACGCTGAGCGGGCCGTTACCACTGGAGGCGATGGCCGTCACGGTGAACGTGCCGAGCTGCGCGGGCTCCGGGGCGGTCAATTCACGCTTCGCGGCGGAGCCGGTCACGCTCGCCGACGCCGAGCCATCCGCTGCGACGCCTTCGTCGGAGCCGCCCACGCGGACCACGTAGGCCGCCGTGCCGCCGTTCTGGAAGAAGCCGTAGACGGAGTGCGCGAGGTAGTACCCGTCGGTGAACGCGCCGAAGGCAGCCACGTACTGGGTCCAGTTGGTCACCAACGTCGGCTCGTTGAGGGGGCCGCTGGGAGCGAGCCCGACGAAGGCGGCGACCGACGTGCCCACGCCTTCGATGGGACGCGAGCCGCTGGCCACCTCCTCGACGTAGACGCCGGGCGACAGGTAGGACGGCATGTTCTGCTCTCCTCCGGGTACGCGACAGGAACCGCTTCCACCCTCACGCGCGTGCGGCGTCCCGGAAACGTCCTCGGGTGCCTGATCGGGGGTAACTCTGTTGCCCTCAAGGGCAGTCAGTCGGGTTGCCCTCGAGACCGCCCGCTCGCGGCTGGCATGCGGTGGGCCTGGAAGGTCAGTCACCGGGTGTCGAGGAGAACGTCGTGCGCGTGGAGGCGAGAACTTCAGAGGGGGTGCGTTCCCACACCGAACGCGGCGGCCCTTCCCTCAGCGGCGGACTTCGGACGCGTCGATGATGCCCTGCGCGCGCAACGTTCGTCCGCCCTCTGGTGGCCCTTCGAGGGGCGACACCCACGTATGCCCCGCCGGTCACCGGGTGTGCCCCAATTCTTCCTGCCCGGCACTGTTCTCCGCCTCTAGCGTGGCCGGGTGAGCCTTTGGACTTCTCTGGAGCCTGCCTCCGCGACCGTGGACCCAGGTGGCAGTACGACGGTGCGGCTGCGATTGCGCAACACCGGTGACGTCGTCGACGAATACCGCTTCGAGCCGGTCGGCCCGGTGGCTCCGTGGACACGCGTCGAGCCGCAGACGCTGCGGCTGTATCCGGGGACGACGGGGACGGTGCAGCTGACCTTCGCCCCGCCTCGCACCCCTGATGCCACGGCCGGTCCGAATCCGTACGCGGTGCGTATCACGCCCACCGAACATCCCGAGGCGACGACCGTCCCGGAGGGCAACCTCACCATCACCCCGTTCACGGAGGTGCGCGCCGAGTTGGTGCCGCCGACCGTGAAGGGCCGTTTCCGGGGGCGGCCGAAGCTGGCGGTCGACAACCTGGGCAACACCAAGCTGACGGCGTCGGTCAACGGCAACGACAACGGCGATCAGTTGTCGTACGACATCCATCCCAGCAACGTGCAGATCGAACCCGGCCGTGCGGCGTTCATCAAGACGACGCTCAAGCCGCGCCGCATCATCTGGTTCGGCAGCAAGGAAGAGCGGCCGTACACACTGAACGTCGTGCGGTCCGGTGCCGAGCCTCTGCCCACCCAGGGGACCTATGTCCAGCGCGGGTTCCTGCCTCGTTGGCTCGCCACCTTCTTCGGGGTGTTCGTGGCGCTCGCGATCACCTTCACCCTGCTGTGGATCGCCTACAAGCCCGCCGTCATCACCGGCGCCACCGAGAAGCCGGTAGAGGCTGGCGCGACCCTGGCGGCCTCGCCGACCCCCACCCCGACCCTGACACAGGCGCCCCCCGCACCCGAGCCCACCCCGGCTGAGGCGGGCGGTGGTGGCGGCGGGTCGGGGGGCGGTGGCGGTGGCGGTGCTCAGACCCCGACGAAGAAGCCCGCACAGCCCGTGGTCCCCGCGACGAAGGTGCTACTGCGCAACACGACCACCAAGAAGTGCGCCGACATCCCCGGTTACGACAAGGGCAAGATCAACGGCAAGGTGTACGAGTTCACCTGCAACGGCACCGACCAGAACAACCAGCTGTGGAATCTTGAGGTGAAGCACCCAAAGGGCGGCCCTGGCGGCGCTCCCCTCTTCCTGATCCGCAACGCCAAGGACGGGCTCTGCATGGACCTGCCCGGCTACGGGGCGGCGCCGATCAGGTCGGATGTCACCGAGTTCACCTGTAACGGCGCGACCACCTCCAATATGCTGTGGTGGCTCGACAAGCAGAAGAGCGGCGCCTACTGGATCCGCAACTTCGCCAGCAACCACAAGTGTCTCGACGTGGCCGGGTTCAGCACCGGTGGCAACGAGACCAATCTCACTCTGTACGACTGCTCCAACAGCGACGACCAGGAGTGGCTGATCATCCACCCTGAGGAGAGCTGAACCGGTCGGCCGCGAGGACGCTACCAGGAGCCCTCGCCCGGCACCAGCCGTCCCGCCTTCCGGTACTCCCGGCGGGCGCCCTCGAGAAGATCGGCCGAGGTGACGAGGTCGTCCCGGCCGGCGGCAAGATACGCGGCGGTCACTACGGCGCTGCGGATCGATCCGCCGGCCAGCTCGAAGTCGCGTGCCACGGACGCCAGTTGGATGTCCTGCTCGCACGGCACGTGGGACAGACTGTGCTGCCACAGCGCCAGGCGCTGGTCCACGTCGGGGAACGGGAAGTCCACCACGAGATCCAGGCGACGCGTGAACGCCTCGTCGATGTTGGCGCGCAGATTCGTGGTCAGCAGGGCGATACCGTCGAAGGACTCCAGCCGCTGCAGCAGGTACGCGCTCTCCATGTTGGCGTGCCGGTCGTGCGAGTCCTTCACCTCGGAGCGCTTGCCGAAGACGGCGTCGGCCTCGTCGAAGAGAAGCACCGCGTCGGTGCGGTCGGCTTCGGTGAAGATGCGCTCGAGGTTCTTCTCGGTCTCGCCGATGTACTTGTCGACCACCGACGACAGTTGCACCACGTAGAGATCCAGTCCCAGGTCTGCGGCCACGACCTCCGCCGACAGCGTCTTGCCCGTGCCCGACTCGCCGGCGAACAGCCCGAGCACGCCCCGCCCGCGCCCGCCACCCGCGCTGAGCCGCCAGTCACCGAGAACGCGGTCGCGGTGCCGGGCGCGCACGGCGAGTTCGTGTAGCTGAGTCAAGGGGCGTTCGGGCAGCACCACGTCCTGCCAGCCGACGGCCGGACGGATCCTGCGGGCATGCTGCTCCAGTCCCGAGGCCGACTGCTGGCGGGCCGCCAGGCGCACATGGGCGGCGGACAGGGGGGTGCCGTCGAAGCGTGCGAGACCGAGAGCCGTGTGCGCGGCGCGGGCAATACGGTCGCCGGGGAGGTGGTAGGGGGCGATGGTGGCGGCCAGGTCAAAGCCCGGCTCCTGTCCAAGTGCGGCCGACCAGGCGCGCAGCGCGCCCGCGTGCTGCTGCGCGGGCACATCCAGTGCGAGGGGGTCCTGGTCGCACCACTGCGGGTCGTAAGGGCGCGGCGTGGCCAGCACCACGGGCACATCCGTGGCGGCTGCCAACTTGCGTATCACTTCGGCCGGCTGCTCGGGCAGGCCGGTGACGACGACGGCCTGCCCGCTGAGCCTGGCCTCCCGCAGCAGGTCCGCGACCTGGTCCTCGGGTCCGGTGAAGTGCAGTGCCGAAAGGCCCGCGAGACGCAGCGCCGCGGCGGCGCAGGCCAGGCCGTCGCCTTCGCGGCGCTCGCGCAGGTAGACGGTGAGCGGAGCACCGGCGGCAAGGCGGGCGGCCAGCCGGTGTACGAGGAGGTCGAACTCGTCGTCCGGGAAGGGCTCTTGGCCGTCGTGCGGCCGCGACGGCGCGGGCAGCGGGTGCAGGTGCCCGGCGAGCGTCGCGTCGGGTGTGTCGTCGCCGAGTAGATGGGCCACGACCCGGTCCGGGACGCTCAACGACCGTCCGGCAAAGGGCCGTTCGGGATCCTCCACCACCAGCAGCCCGAGCCTGGCCAGCGGCGCCGTGGAGTGCAGCCGGGACCGGGCGCTGGGCGAGAGGGGCGAGGCACCCACCAAGTCCAGGGCGAGCGAGACGGTGGCGCGGCGCCGGCTGACGTCGTCGTTGAGATAGCCGTAGAACTGCTCGAAGACGCGGTCCAGGTCGGGGGCGAGCGCGATCAGCAGCAGCGCAGCGTCGAGTTCGGTCAGCCCGAGTCGTGCCGACAGTCCTGCCAGCCGGTCCCGCGGCGGTCCGTCGAGGTGGGGCAGCACCACCGGCTCCGGCGGTTCCGCCGACCACAGCAGATGCCGTACCACCTCCTCCGTCAGATACAGCCCGCGCAGCGGATCGCCGGCCGTGGGATCGTGTGCGGAACGCTGCTCCACGACCTGGGCGACGCGCTCGCGCAATGCCCAGAGCCGGGCGACGAGAGCGGCGGCAGGGCCGGACTCCGTCGTCTCGTCCGTTGGTGTCCACGTCGTCACCGGACCGGTTCCGTCCCTCACTCGCGTGCGGCCGTCGCGCGGGCCTCCCGGGCCGCCGCCACCCGCGAGGGACGGTGGGCGCGCTCCTCGGTGACCGGGGCATCCTCGTCCATGGTGCGCACGCGGACCGCGGCGCCCTCGGTGACGGGCGGACCGGCGTCGTACTCGGGGAAAGCCGGGAAAGGCGCGGTGACCACGAGGTCGAGGGAGGGCTTGAGTTCACCGCCGAGGGCGGACCAGATCTCCGCCAGTGACCGCGACTCCGTCTGAATGCCCGCCACCGACAGCGGCACTGTCAGACCCAACGCACCGAGCGCGCCCGGGAGTTCGGTGGGAGCGATCAGCTCTCGCGGGATCAGCGTGGCCAGCGCGGCGGACAGCAGGCGGTGTTCGTCCTGCGGGCGCTTCGTCCACGCCGTCACCAGGTACGACAGCCGGAACCAGCGCGGCGGCTGACGGCGCTTGACCACGACGTCCCGCTCGTCGACCACCGGCATATGTCCGCGCTGACGACGGCGGACGTCCTCCCGGATGTCGTACAAGTAGACGTTCACCGTGGGAGAGTTGCGGCGGGCCGCCCAGTCGCGGGTCGGTGCGTCGAACGCGATGTCAATGTCCGAACCCGCCAGCGCACCGCTGCCGAGCAGGTCCTTCAGGACCTCGTCCACCTCGTGGATCACCGTCTTGCTCCCGCCTCGCGGTGCCCGGCACCGCACGAAACCTGTTGTTGTATCCCATCCTGTGTCCGGCCCGGGCGACCGCCGCAAGAACGCTGGGGACGGCGAAGGGGCAGACTGTGCTGCCCCGGTGGCCTGGCAGGGCCGCCCTTGTGTCAGATGTAGCCTTCCCGCAGGGCATACGCGACCGCATGCGCCCGGTTGCGCAGATGCATGCGGGTGGTCAGTCCGTGGATCACGTTCTTCACCGTGCGTTCCGAGTAGGACAGCTTGCGGGCGATCTCACCGGTGTCGAGCCCCTCGGCCACCAGACGCAGCACATCCACCTCGCGCAGGGACATACCCGAGGGCAATCCGCCGGTGCGGCCGACGGCGCTGCGGTGCAGCGCGCCCACCTGGCTGAGCAGCCGGCCCAGCAGGTCGGCCGGCAGATCCCCGTCGCCGTGCGCGGCCGCCAGCACGGCCTGCACCAGGCGCGTCGCGGTGGCCTCGTGCCGCCACACGATCGCGCCGACGCCGCACTCGATGACCTCCAGCAGCTCACCCTCCCTCAGCGAGCGGACCACCAGCACCGCTCGCGCCCCCTCGCCGCGCACCAGGCGACGCAGCCGGCTCAGCGTGCCCGCGTCCAGGACATCGTCGACGAGCAGTGCCACCGTCCCGGGGCCGGAGGCGTTCTCCTCACGGAGTTCGATCTCCGGGTACCGGCGCAACTGGCTGATCACGCCCTCGCACAGGATCGGGTCAACCGCCTGCACCGCCACGGGTATCCGCTCAGGGGCGCCGACCGTGCCGGTGCGTGCGGTCCGCGACGAGCTGAACATGTCTCCCCCAAATCCTGCTGCCGGCCACCTGCAGGGGGCCGGCGACAGACCTGCCCGGCACCCCAAGTCCTGTGCTGCACACGCACATTCCGGAACCGGATGACGCCCTGGGCGTTGACCGGTGGACACGCCCAGCAGGCCGTCCGTGAATGGAATGTTCGCTCCCGTAAAGAGAATCACGACAGATCCCGTCCGTCAATACCGAACGTTCTATCCACATCACCGGGCCAAGCTGCGAAGGGCCGCCTCGGCGGCGCTCTCCGAGCGGCGGCCACTCGTTCGGGCTGCTCATCGTTACCCCGGTGTCCAGCCGGCTCTCCGACGAGGTCGGTCGCCGCAAGCCGTTCGTCGTCACCGCGTCGCTGATCGGCACGGCTGGTCGTGCCCTCATCGCGCTGTCGACCTCGCCGCCCATGCTGCTGCTCGGGCAGCTCATCGTCGGCGCGGAAACGGGTGCCCTCTTCACCGTCGGACCCACCCTCCTCGCTGACGTGCTGCCGAACGAGGAGACCGTCGGCACGGACCTCGGCGTCACCGACAAGTCCGAACGTTCTCCCTCGATTGGGGTGAAGTGGCCGGCCTGTTCGGCCGGCCGCCGGCTGTCCTTGCGGACCACCGGGGTGAACAGCCCGCGCACGTAGTCCCGCATGCGGCGGCGGAGCTCGTCCCACTGCGCGGCGGCATACTCGACGGTCCCCTCGAGGCTGCCCCGGCTCGACCGCAGCCCCGCCAACCGCGCCCGCTGGTGCTCGATGGCTGCCTGCGGCAACCGCGCAAAGGCACGCCGCCACTACGAACGCACCCGCTAACACATCCCCCACAGCCTTGCGGCAGCAGAGGCCGAGTTCCAACGGAGTGAGGCATGACCTGCGACGACGTCGGCTTTCTCACGAACTCCCGAGCGCGTGGTGTAGGTGCGTACGCGGGAAGCGATAGAGCGGCGACTCACGGAAACGCGCTGGTGAGGGAGCCATCTCGCCGACCGCTTCACCGCCCACGGCCTGGTCCTGGAGATGCTTGCCGGGCCTCTGCCTGGCATATGCCCCCACTGGGCCGGGGAAGCGGCTGTGCGCGTTCTTCGGCGCCTTGGAGCGGGTCCGCAGGCGCTCGACACCGTCGCGGCCTGGTAGCGGCGGTACCAAGTGTGGTACGCCTGCCACTGCCTGAGCTGGCCGCCCCGCATTCGGACGGAACCCGCCCGGCCCGCCCTCGCGGCCACCCTCCACAACGCCCACAGGGACGGCCACGACCCTGCCACCCTGCTCACCGAGGCGGCGCGACGTCGTGAACTGGGCACTGCCACGTCCGTCGTGGACATACTCGTCTGGCGCCTGCGCTGCAGCGCCCCTCTGCCGGCCCTGCCGGGAGATCCTCGGCAAGTGCACCTGCCTACCGGGACCCGGCTGCCCACTGATGCCCACTGATGCCCGCGCAGCAGTACCCCCTGGAGATGCTCGGCACCGACCCCGACGATGCCCGTGGCGCGCGGCCGATGCACAGTTTCCATGACGACCGGGGGAGCACTGGTCTCACCATTGCTGGCCAGTTCGACACCCGCGAAGGCCACCGCCGTGTCCCACGACAGCACCGTGTGCAGGTCGATGGAGAGGTGCTGGGTCTTGGGTCGTTCGCCGCGAACGCCCGTCGGCAGGCAGACAAGCTCCGCCCCGAACGCCAGTCCGCACTCGACCACCTCGACATCTGCTGATAGTGCGGTCAGATCACGAACGGTCCGCGCATCACCCACGGCACTGCGAGCACCCTCGCATCGGCGGTTGAAGACTGGCACCCCTCACCTTCCACACCGAGCTCTGCGGAACACCCCCGCTACACCCCGACTCGTCTGCCGCCCCCTTGCCGGGCGGCATCACAGAACCTTCACGACCACCGGCCGTTTCCCCACTGCCGCGACCCGGCCCCCGTCATCACCGCGGGAGCAAGTTGCCCTGGTGGGCGCGTAGTTGGCTGAAACTCGACAGCCCGTGTGAGTGACTCGTTCGTCAAGTTCCATGTATCAAGAAGCTGTGATGGTGCAGCAATTCAAGCGTGAAGCGACGCTCCTCCAGAATGGGCCTCATCCGGCGTCAACTCCTTTACCACAGCGCTCCGTACGGGCGACGGGTTCGCGACGAACTCGTACTGACGGCGGAGTATCCCGCCGACCCACGTCTCCTCGCCCGACGGCATGACTAGCATGAGCCGTACGTGACCGGAAGATCGCCCTCCTGTTGGCTGACCTCCCTTCCGGCCCGTGGCCGGCTCGTGCCGCCGCCCCGATTCCCTGCTCTCACGGACCGAGGGACCGCTCCATGCCAGTGCCTGCTTCGCCCCGCCAGCGCCAACCGGTGGGGGCGCCGCGCACCTCGTTCGCCGTGCCGTCGGTCGTCCTCGTGGTGAGCGCCGCCGTCGGCGGTGCGGCGGTCGCCCTGGCACCGTCCGACGCCTTCACCTGGGTCCTGGCCGCGGTGGTGGCCGCCTGGGTGTGTGTGACCGTCACCGTCCTCGTCGGCCACCGGCTCGTCCACCGGGCCCGGAGCGCGGCCGCCGCGCAGGAGGCGGAGAAGGGGCGTCTCGGGGCCGAAGCTGCCCGGCGCTCGGCCGAGATCTCGCACCTGGCCGGTGTGACACTCCCCGCCGTGGCCACGAGGCTGCGGGAGGGCGCGAGCACGGCCGACGCGCTGGGCGGTCTGCCGTCCCCGTCGGACCCGCAGTTGCAGCGGCTCACGCACACCTTCGCCACCGTCGTCGAGGAGGACGTGCGACGGGCCGCCGCCCTGGACGGCGAGTACCGCAAGACCCGCGACGAGCTCGACCGGGTGCTGGGCGAGTTGGAGCGGCTGGCGCGGGAGACACTGCCGGCCGCGGTGGCCCGGCTGCGCGACGGCCGGTCCGCCGGCACCGTACTCGCCGAGATCGAACTGCCCCTGCTGCCCGCGGTGCGCACCCCGGCCGAGTCATTCGTCCGTGAGCTCGCGCACAGCGAGCGCCGCGGCGCCGCGGCACAGGCCGCCTCCGCCAAGGCGCTCAGCCGCGTCCAGGCCAAGTCCGTGCGGATGCTGGCCGACCTGCGCGAGATGCAGGAGCGACACGGCGAGGAGGTCTTCGGGGACCTGCTGAAGCTGGACCACAGCACCTCCCAGCTGGGCCTGATGACCGACCGGCTGGCCCTGCTCATGGGCGGCAGGTCCAGCCGCGCCTGGAACAAGCCGATCGTGATGGAGAGCATCCTGCGCGGCGCCGTCGGACGCATCGCCGCCTACCAGCGGGTGCGCCTCCACTGCTCCACCCGCGCCGCGGTCTCCGGCTTCGCCGCCGAAGGCGTAATGCACCTGCTCGCCGAGCTGATGGACAACGCCGCGAACTTCTCCCCGCCCATCGACGAGGTGCACGTCTACGTCGAGGACCGCAGTGCCGGCATCGTCGTCACCATCGAGGACAGCGGCCTGAAGATGGCCGACGCGGCGATGCGCCGCGCCGAGGAGTCCGTGAGCGGCCGCGTCACCGACCTCGCCTCGCTGCAGGGCACCCGGCTCGGCCTCGCCGTGGTGGGACGCCTCGCGGTGAAGTACGGCATCAGCGTCAACTACCGCCCTTCCTCCCGGGGCGGCACCGGTGTCGTCGTCCTGCTGCCCCTGGATCTGCTCGCCCAGCAGCGCGACCCCGCCCCGCACGAGACGGCCCCCGGACCCGCCGCCCAGGCCGCGCCCGCGCCCGCCGAGCCGACGCCCGCTACGACTCCACTGCCCGGCACCGCCCCCCGCACCACTCTCACGGAGCCGCCCGCACGCACGGAGCGGAACGCCGCCCCGGAGCGGCCCGCCGCGCAGCCCGACCTCCCCGAACAGGGACGGCACCGGCGGCCCGACGGCACCACGCCGAACGGTCTGCCGGTCCGTGCCCCCGGCCGCACCATGGCCGAGGCGGAGCGCGAACGCGAGCAGCGCCGGCCGGTGTCCGGCCCGACCGGCGACGCACCGACGACGCCGCGCCCGGCACGCGACGCGGGCTCCCGGTTCGGCGCCTTCCACCGCGCACGGCAGTCCGGGAACGGCACCGCCCCGCCCGGTGCCGAGCCGCCAAAGGCTCCATAGTCCCCGTCCGTCCCGTACGGCGTCCGGGGCGACGGCGCCCCGTCCCGCTCGAGTTCGTGAGATAGGAGGAACGGGCCGGTGACCGGTCAGCCGGGCACCACCGTCCCATCACCCACCATGCAGACCACCGACAACAGCCTCAGCTGGCTCCTGCACAACCTCCTGCAGCAGACCCCCGGAGCGCGGCACGCCCTGGTCCTGTCCCGGGACGGCCTGAAGCTCTGCTGGAGCGAGCACCTGACGCTCGACCGGGGCGACCAGCTCGCGGCGATCTGCTCCGGCATCCAGGCCCTCGCCCAAGGCGCCTCCGTCGAGTTCGGCGACGGCACCGGTGGCGTCCGGCAGTCGATGACCGAGTTCCACGGCGGCCTGCTGTTCATCGTGGAGGCCGGGGAGGGGGCGCACCTCGCCGTCGTCGCCCGGGAGGACGCCGACCCCGGCGTGGTCGGCCACCAGATGACGGAACTGGTCGAGCAGATCGGCGAGCACCTGCGGGCCGAACCGCGGGACCAGGCCCGAGGGAGCGGCACGTCGTGACGCGCAAACCCGTCGACACGGGTGACCCTGACCGGCTCTACACCGTCACCGGTGGGCGCAGCCGCGCCGACGACTCATTCGACCTGGTCACCCTCGTCGTCAGCGAGTGCGGGCCGGTGTCGGGGATGCAGTCCGAACACGCCCGGATCCTGGAGCTGTGCCGGCACCCCACCGCGGTCGTCGAGATCGCCGCGGAGCTCGGGCTGCCGGTCACGGTGGTGCGGATCCTGCTGGGCGACCTGCTGGACACGGGCCGCATCACCGCCCGCCATCCGCGCGCGGCGGCGTCCGTCGCCTCCCTGCCCGATTCCGCCCTACTCCAAGAGGTGCTCCATGGGCTCCGCAACCTCTGAGCTGCCCTCCCGCCGCACACCGCTGAACGACTCCGCGGAGACCGGTCTGAAAATCGTCGTCGTGGGCGGGTTCGGCGTCGGCAAGACGACCCTGGTCCGCTCCGTGAGCGAGATCCGGCCGCTCAACACCGAGGAGGTGATGACCCAGGCAGGCGTGGGCGTCGACGAGACCAGCGCGGTGTCGACGAAGACCACCACGACGGTCGCGTTCGACTTCGGGCGGATCAGCCTCAACGACCGCATGGTGCTGTACCTGTTCGGAGCGCCCGGCCAGGAGCGGTTCTGGTTCCTGTGGGACAGGCTGTTCTCCGGGACCCTGGGCGCCGTGGTCCTCGTGGACACGCGCCGGATGGACGACTCCTGGTACGCGATAGACAGACTGGAGCACCACCGCACGCCCTTCGTGGTGGCCGTGAACCGGTTCGACGACGACACCGCCCGGTACTCCCTGGACGAGATCCGCCAGGCGCTCGCCCTGCCCGCGCACGTGCCGATGGTCGACTGCGACGCGCGGGTCCGGCAGTCCGGCAAGGACGTGCTGATCACCCTCGTCAACCACCTCCACGACATGGCGATCGCCGAGGAGGCGACCCTGTGACCGACTCCGGCCACCCCTCCGCACGCCCGGCGCCCGAGGGCTGCCCCGCCCACGCGGGCGCGGTGCGCCTGACCGGGCTCGAGTACCAGCAGACGCCGTCGCAGCTCTACCGTGCGCTGCGCCGGGAGCACGGCCCGGTCGCGCCGGTCCTGCTCGACGGCGGCATCCCCGCCTGGCTGGTGCTCGGCTACTCGGAGGTCACGTACGTGACCAGCCACGACGAGCTGTTCGCACGCGACTCGCGGCGCTGGAACCAGTGGGAGAACATCCCGCCGGACTGGCCGCTGCTGCCCTTCGTGGGCTACCAGCCGTCGGTGCTGTTCACCGAGGGCGAGGAGCACCGGCGCCGGGCCGGGGTGATCACCGAGGCGCTGGAGGGCGTCGACCAGTTCGAGCTGTCCCACGACTGTCGGCTGATCGCCGACGACCTCATCGCCCGGTTCGCCGGCAGCGGCCAGGCGGAGCTGATGGAGGACTTCGTGCACGCCCTGCCGATGCGGGCCGTGGTGCAGATGTGCGGGATGCCGACTTCCGGCGAGGACACCCGCCGTCTCGTCGACGACCTGCGGATCTCGCTGGACGCGGGCGAGGGCGACGATCCCGTGGCGGCGTACGGCCGCGTGGGGGAGCGGCTGCGGCAGCTGGTGAAGGACAAGCGGGCCGCGCCCGGCCCGGACGTCACCTCGCGCATGCTGACGCACCCGGCCGGTCTGACGGACGAGGAGATCGTCCAGGACCTGATCTCCGTGATCGCGGCGGCGCAGCAGCCGACGGCGAACTGGATCTGCAACACGCTGCGCCTGCTGCTGACGGACGAGCGGTTCGCCGTGAACGTGTCGGGCGGCCGGCTCAGCGTGGGTGAGGCGCTCAACGAGGTGCTGTGGCTGGACACGCCGACGCAGAACTTCATCGGGCGGTGGGCCGTGCGGGACATCCAGTTGGGCGGCCGGCAGATCAGGGCCGGTGACTGCCTGGTGCTGGGACTGGCCGCGGCCAACACCGACCCGCAGATCTGGCCGGAGGGGCACGTGGGCGCGGAGAACGCCGCGCACCTGTCGTTCAGCAACGGCGAACACCGCTGCCCCTACCCGGCTCCCCTGCTGGCGGACGTGATGGCGCGCACGGCGGTCGAGACGCTGCTGGAGCGGCTACCCGACTTGGTGCTGGCGGCGGACCCACAGGAACTGACCTGGCGTCCGTCGATCTGGATGCGAGGGCTGTCGGCGCTTCCGGTGTTCTTCACCCCAGTGGTGCCGTAGCGCGGGGTCCCGGGCCCCCAGCGGCAGGGGCCCGGATCGCGGCGCGGCGCGGATCGGCCTGTGGTGGCCGCCCGGTACGGGTCAGCCGTGCACGGGGGTGAACCGTACCGGGAGGCGCTGCGGTCCGCGGGTGAACACGCCCTGCTCGGCCGGTTCGAATCCGTCGGCGAGGCGCACGTCGGGCATGGCGTCGAGGAGCTGGTTGACGCCGATCTCCACCTCTGCCCTGGCCAGCAGCGCGCCCACGCAGAAGTGCCGACCGAGGGCGAAGGCGAGGTGGTCGGCGGCGGCGGAAAAGGCGGTCGTGGTGGTGAGGTCGTCGCGGAAGATGTCGAAGCGGTCGGGGTTGCGGTAGCGGTTCCCGTCGCGGTTGGCGGCGCCTATCAGGCAAGTGACGGTGGCGCCCTCGGGTATCGTGCCGCCGCTGAGCGTCACCTGCGTCGCGGACTGACGCATGATCATGTGGACGGGCGGGGTGAACCGCAGGGTCTCGGCGAAGGCGCGCGGGATCAGCGAGCGGTCCGCGCGTACGGCGGCGAGCTGGTCGGGGTGGAGCAGCAGGTTCGCGAAGATGCCGGCGATGGCCTTGTCCGTGGTCTCGCCGCCGGCCGCCAGCAGAAGGCTGCAGAACGCCTTGACGTCCTCGTCGCTCATCCGCACCCCGTCGACCTCGGCGGCGCACAGCGTGGACAGCAGGTCGTCGCCCAGGTTCTCGCGGCGCTCCTGGATGATCGGCAGCATGTACTCGGCGAACTCCACCCGGGTCCGCTCGCCCGCCGCCGTCACCTCGGGGTCGCCCGAGAGGTTCCCGAGGAAGGCGATCACCGCGGTGTACCAGCGGTGGAAGCGTGCATGGTCGGCCTTGTCCAGGCCCAGCATGTCGGCGATGACGTTGACCGGGAAGCGGGTGGCGTAGTCGGCGACGAGGTCGGCGGAGCCGGTGTGCCGGAAGGCGTCGATCAGTTCGCGGGAGTTGCGCTCGATGACGGGCAGGAACTTCCGCTCCAGGTCGCTGCCGCGGAAGGCGGGGGCCACCAGGGCCCGGCGCACGGCGTGCTCGCGCCCGCTGAGCTGGAGGATCGTCTTTCCGTGCACGGGCTCGATCTGCCAGGCGTAGTTGTCGGTGGTGAACTCGCCGGCCTTGTCCTTGAAGACGCGCTCGACGTCCTCGTAGCGGGAGACGATGTAACTCCGCGTGGCCTCGTGCCAGATGAGGGGCGCGGACTCCCGCATCACCCGGTAGGCGGGATAGGGGTCGGCTGCGAACTCGGGCGAGAGGATGTCGGGCACCTGCTGAGCGGTGGACATGGGGCTCCCTGTGCTCGGGAAATCAGTTACTCACAAGGTTATTGATCAACCGTCAGCTGCGACAGAGGTGCCTGCCACCCCCAACGGTGTCGACCGGAACCGCCCCTGCGCATCCGATCCGTCCCGCCCCCGCGGGTACGCACGGACGCGGAGTCCGGGGAGGAAGACCCCCGACGCCGGGGGCGATCCGGTTCGGTGCTTCAGCGAGAATCAGCACCCGCATACGCCCGCAGTTCGAGGAGGCAGTTCAACTGCTGCTCATGCGTGGTCACTTGATGTCACTGCTCGGAGTGGTTGTTCCCGTTGATGCCAACGAGCCCCGCACGGCAGGGCCCGCCGTGTCACAGCGAGGTGGGTGGCGGCTGGGGTAGCGGGTGGGCTCCCTCGGGACGCAGGCCGTCGAAGATGATCGCGAGGTAGCGTTGCCAGAGGTCGGGTGGGGCGTCTGACAGGGAACTCACCACGTGATTCGGCGCGCGCATCAGCGCGACGACGTCTGTTCCGGTGATGTCCGCTCGCACATCACCGTGCTCACGGGCGCGATCGACCAGCGCGTGGATGGTCTGGAACAGCCGCTCCTGAGCCTGGGCCATCTTGCTGTCGAGTTCGCCGGCGCGCCGCAGGAACGACAAGTCGAGCCGTTGGGGCTCTCGCCCGACGGCGGTGAGGAACTCAAGCAGCGCGGCCCCGGGATCCGGGGCGTCGAGCAGGCCTTCCCCCACCTCGGTGAGCACGGCGATCCGGTCGAAAGCAATCGCCGCGACCAGGTCGTCCTTGGTCGCGAAATTGCGGAACACAGTGCCCTTCCCGACGCCGGCCCGCCGCGCGATGTCCGCCACCGAGACGTTCAGCCCCCGCTCGGCGAACTCGTCCGCCGCAGCCGCGAGCAGCAACTTCCGGTTGCGGGCGGCGTCTGCGCGCAGCGGTCGGAGAGATGTCATGCCAGCAGACTAGCAAGTTGACCGCGCGGTCCGATTACCGTGGGATGTCACGGATGTGGAGGGCGATACTCATGAAGGCTGTGGTCGCGACCGGTTACGGACCGCCCGAGCAGTTCACAGTGATGGATGTGCCGGAACCCCAGCCGGGACCGGGGCAGATCCAGGTCCGGATCTCCGCTCACTCAACCCGACGGACATCCGTCTGCCCGGAGGTGAGTACCGCGGGGCCGTGGAACTGGGGTTCCCGCACGTACCCGGCAACGACTTCGCCGGAACGGTCAACCAGGTCGGTCCCGGTGTCACCGCCTTCCGGGTAGGTGACGAGGTCTTCGGCGAGGCCGTGCCTCGTGCGATGCGCGCAGTGGCCAGCGCCTCGCGCCCCTCGCTGAGCACCGGCTCGCTCGCCGAATACACGGTGTCCGAGGCGGACACCCCACTGATCGCTCACCGTCCGCCAAGGCTGTCGGCACCGGATGCGGCAGAGCACTGGCGACAGCCGGTCTGACCGCGCTGCCGCTGATCAGAACCGCCGAGGTGAAGGAGGCGAGACCGTCCTGGTCGTGGGCGCGACCGGCGGTGTCGGCACCGCCGTGGTTCCGCTGCTCGCCGCTGCAGGTGCGCGGGTAATCGCCACTGCCACCCCTGCGGACGCCGACACACTCCGTATGGGCGCGGCGGAGGTCATCGGCTACGCGGAGGCGCACTACCCCTCGTCCGTGGACACCGCGTTCAACTTGACTCTGCCCGGCGATCGTCTGCCCGGAATAGTGCCCGCGCTTCGGCCCGGTGGACGCCTGGTCACGGTCGTCTACCCGCCGCCCCAGCCTGATCACATCGGTCGCGACGACGTGGATCTTCGCTCCGTACTCGACCTGGGCGGGAAATTCGGCGGTATGCGTGAGGTCGGCGAACTAGCGGTGGCCGGTCGACTGCCGGCGACCATCAGCCGCTGGTACACCCTGGAATAGGGCCCGCAGGCGTGTGTGGACCTCGTCCGCACACACACCTTGGGCAAGCTCGTCGTCACCATGTGATCAACACCGCCCCCTGGGCATGTGCGCACTCGAAGCGAAATACCGGCCCCCAACATCTCGCACGCGGCGCCGCACGAGCGGGTGAGCCCTACCAGCACTTTCGCAGCCGCACGCCCGGCGCCCGAGGGCTGCCCCGCCCACGGGGGCGCGGTGCGTCACCGATCGGCGCGCCGTCCCCTCCAACGAATGGTGTCGTCGACAATGAGCCAGGCGCCGGGCGTCAGGCCGACAGTGTCCAGTCCGATTTCCTCGGTGTTCGGCGTGCGACCGATCGCGACGAGCAGTTCGTCGGCTTCGACCGGCTCACCGCTGGTGAGCGTGGTGGACACCGTTCCGTCGTCGGCACGCTGCACGGATAAGCCTCGGCGCCGGGCGCACCGACACCCCTGCCTGCCGCAACGGCTCCACGACGCACCTGCCGGCGAACTTCTCCGCCAGCGGGAGCGCTCCGTCGCGTGCCGGCATCGTCACCGAGGAGCCCGGACCGGCAAACGCGGTAGCCATCTCCGACGCCACCACCACGCCCGCCGCAACTGCTTCCCGGCTGGTCCAAGGTGCAGCCCGACGCAGACCTTCCACGTCCGGGGCCAGCGCGCCGCTTCCGATCGCGACGACGACGGCGTGCCGCGCGGTCAGCGAGGTCGTGGTGCCGTCCTTGCCGGTCACCTCGACGCTCCGGGCAGAGCGGATCCGGCCGCATCCGCGGCGCAGCGGGACACCCACCTGCTCGAACCAGGATGCCTGCCCGTCGTCCTCCCGGTTCGAGGCGAAGGCGACAATCGAGTACGGCCGCCACATACAGATCGCCCGTCACCGCCTCACGCGCGCCAGACACGTGCCGGGCCCCTCGAAGCGCCGCCCCGCTGCGCAGCAGGGCCTTGGTCGGCCTGTCGTCGGGGTCCGCGTTCTCCTGCCGCTCGACGTGCTCGGCCAGAGCCGGTGCACGGTCGCAGCCCGCGAGGACAGGTACGTCACAACAACTTCGCCACAACCGAGGGGGCAACGGTGAAATGGTGCCCCCTCCGGTGGTCTTGTCTGAGGGCCGGTGAGAGGGACCGTCGCAGGCCTGTACGGCACTTCGCAGGGTGGTGTTCTACAGGACAGCGGCGGCGGTCCTGAAGGGTGAGTAGCATCCGGCAACAGCAATACCCCCTGTGCGAAGGAGTCTGGCACGTGTCCACCGAGCGGGAAAAGCCCACCAATCCGAGCCTCCAGAGTCAGTATGCGGACCAGTTCACCAACCACCTCAGGGCCAACCGAGAGGAGCAGGCCCGGCTGCGTGAGCGTCTTGACCAGCTCAAGACGGACGAAGCCTGGCTGGTGAGGGCCCTCGGCACGCTGGCTGCACCGCCTGAAGACGGCTCCGGCCCCCAGGCGGCCGAGGACAACTCGGCGCAGTCACCAGGCAGCATGGCCGGGCCCATCGAGCCGGCCGCAGCGAGCAAGCCGGATGTCGAGGCTGCCGCAGTTGTTCCCGAGCAGCGGCAGGACAAGCCGGCGAAGGCATCCACGCAGAGGACCGCATCCCAGAAGACAACAGTCAAGAAGACGGCCGCAAAGAAGAAGGCTGCTCCCGAGCGGACAGCGGCAGCTCCCAAGGCAACTACTGCGCCGCCCTTGGGCGAGCTGCTGTTCGCCATCCTCCGCGAGCATGCAGGACAACCGCGCACCGCGGGCGAGGTTGTCAGCGACCTGGAACGGACGTACCCCGAACGGGCCCGTGACATCAACACCGTGCGCAACACTCTGGAGCGGCTCGTCGCCAAGAGCCGAATCGAGCGGACGAAGCAGAAACACACCGTGCTGTACACCGCAGTACCCGAGTCCGCGCCCGCTGCGGACGACGCCGCCGTAGGAGTGGCCCCGACCGCCGAGACCGCCGACACCGAGAATACGCCGGTGCAGGCCTGACCTTCTCGCCTGCCGCAGGACACCGGCCCGGCCGGACGCCGGTCCGCAGCGTGATGCGCGTGGAGGAGTGGGAGGTGCCCTGCCGGGCGCCTGTTCGCGGTCGCCCACGTGACCGCTGCACACAGTCGCCCGGCGGCATCCCGGCGCGACGGAGGCTCTGACCGCCGTGATGCACCCTCTCGGGACCGCCCGGTGCACATCGGGCCACCACTCCAGGCCGGGGCATCATGCCAAGGGGACGAGGGCGTCGTGCGATGTACTACTCGCCGCACCGCACGGCGCCCCCTCTCGCTTACAGGCCGGCAGCGAACCCGTGCACACTTTCGATGGTCGCGTAGTGCAGGTCAGGGGCGGCCTTCCGGAACATGAGATCTCCTGCGTGGACTGCGCCGGCTACGGTCCGTACGGTGCTCTCGACACCCGCCTTGAGGAGTCGGCGATGGTACTCGAGTCCTTCGTCGCGCAGCGGATCGAGCTCATTGACCGAGAGGGCATGCGGCGCCAGCCCGGACAGGTCCTCAACGGTCGCGTGGTAAGGCCAGCAGAGCGGATCCGTGGCGTGCCCAGCACCAGGATCGTAGACCTCTGCCATGATCGCTGCGGCGTCGCATCGCGAGAAGTATCCGTCGTTCTCGACGAGCGAGGGCAGTTCCGCTTCTCGTGTCTCGACGCTGGCACCGTAGAGCCCCGAAATGAAGGGGACCAGGGCGTAGACACCATCGATGGCCGCGACCCTGCCTTCGCGCTTGGCACGCAGCGCGGTGGCAAGCGCAAGGTTGCCGCCACCCGACTCACCCGCGACGGTGAGGGTCGAGATCCCCAGCGTCGCGCGGTGCTCGTGCACCCAGTCGAGCGCCGCCGCGCAGTCATCAAGACCGGCAGGGAAAGGATGCGGGCCGAGAACACCTCCGCCGTTGCGGAACTCGACGCCGATGACGACGGCTCCCCTCACAGCCAACTCGTCCTGCAACCGTGCATAGATGGGGCCCGAGCCTTTCAGCATCACCATGCCGCCACCGTGCAGGTACAGGATCCCGGGCAACGGCCCGAGGAGTCAGCGGGCCGCGTCACATATAACTGGATCTCGTTACCGGCAGGTCCGGAGATCGTCCTGGTGCTGTGGTCGAGCCCGGCCATCGGTTCCAGGCCGTCGACGAGCGCAGCGAACAGGGCCTCGTTCCTGACCTCTGCTGCCATGACAAATTCGAGCAACTGCTCTCGCGCCGCACTGGGACCGAGGGGCGCGGGCGTGGAGTTGTCGACGGGCATCCCCAGGTCTCTCAGAGCGCCGACAAGCCGAGGATCGGCGCGCGGATCGGTTCCCAGGTTCAGGGCGCGGTCGCCCAGGCGTCCGGTTGAGGCCGCGTTCCATCAGCGACATGATCTTGATTTGGCGTCCCTCGAGGAGGCGGTTGCCGATGCCGCGGTGTGCGGTCATGGCGTCGGCGGCTTCGGTCCAGCGGCCGATGCGGGCCAGGGCCCTGGCGCCGTCGACGAGGACGCTGACCCACAGCTCTTTGCAGATGGTCTGGTGGTCTGCGTCGGTGTTGATCAGCGTGTACAGGTCGACGGTGTGGCCGCGGATCTCGGTGGTGCCGCGTTTCTGGGCGGCGCGGTAGAGCCGTGTGAGTACGTCGTAGGCGGCTTCGCCGTCGCCCTCGCGGATCAGCAGCCGGGAGATGTTGATGATCGGCATGAGCGACATCACCGCGATGTCGCCAGGGCGGCACCGCTGGCCGTAGCAGGGTCGCACGTACGGATGGTCTGGGTCCTTCCAAACGGGCCGCGCCCGGGGGGCGGGCGGAGGAGCGGTGAACGGCTCCCAATGCCCGGGCCGGGCCCGGTACGCCCAGCCCGAAGGCAGGGGCGGGTCGGCCCGTTCCCCGCCGGCCTTGAGCACGGCCAGGGCGGCGGTGACGTCCTTGTCGTCGGTGAACCAGGGGGCCGTGCCGGTCACGCGGGGGTCGGGGCGCAGCTCGTGCACGGCGCACTGCCGGACGCCGTGCCCGTGCTCGTCGGCGTTGCTGGCGCGGACGTTGTAGTACCCGCCCGCCCAGTTCACGACCGTGCCCGCGTACTCGGGCAGGACCTCGTGCTTGCGGGTCTTGGGGTTGAAGACGACGGGGCGGACGATGACCGAGTCGCCAGGGGCGTACCGCTGTGCCTCTGGCTTCCACTCCGCCGCGGTCTCCTTCGCGGTGGCCGGGCGCAGCTCCACCACGCCCCGGTTGTCCCGGTACTCGATGCAGGCGTGGGAACCGGCGGCCGACACCGTGCGGACGGCCTTCTTGCCCGGGAGCATCGACGCGTTGTCGATCTCGGCCCGGGCGGTGCGAGTCTCGATGCGCTCGGGGGTGCCGCCGTTGACGGTACGCATGTTGGAAACGGTCGGCCGGCTGTGCCGTGCCGGTGCTGCGCGTCTGGTTCGTGGCCATCGGGTGCTCCTCGCTGTGTGGCGGCCGGTGGGGGCCGGACAGCGGCCCGGTGATGGGGAGTTGAGGTGAGGCCGCTGCCCGGCCCGACGAACACTACGGACGGCTGATGGCGTAGGACGGGCCGCTGACCTGCGTTAATGCGTGTCCAGTGTCTGGGACGGCGCCGCGTCCCGAGGCGGGGCGTAGCGCCTGCCAGCGGTGCCCGGCACCCAGTCGGTTTCTGCGTCCTCCTTCGTGCCCGGTCACCCCCCGCCCCCGCCGCGTGGGGCGGAGGCTGGGGCTGACCCGGCACGACGTCAGGCGAGGTTCGCCTGGACAGCGACACTGGGGCCACGGCACGTCAGAAGTGGTCGCCTGGCGGGTACTTGAGGACGAACAGGGCCTTCTTCCAGCCGCTTGGAGGAGCGGATCAGGTGGGCGTGTCCCTCCCCGCCCCACACGCGCTATCGCGCGCCGTCAAGGGTCGGTTGCCACGTGAGCGCGTACGTCTTGCTGTCGGCCGTCGCGATCCACCGGCCACGCTGCACCCGCTCGAACGTGACCCCGGGCGTCTGGGCCAACTCCGGCTCCGGACCGAACCTGCGTTCTGCGAACGACAGGTAGGCGTGGGTGGGCTCGCTGGACACCAGCGCGGTCGTCCTGTCCTTGCCGTGCTGCACCCACACATTCCCGCGCCGCACACGGAACCCGCGACCTTCGAACACGCGCGCAGCCGCCATCAGCAGCGCCGGGGCCATCGGCTCGTGGTGCGGGCCACGGGGCCCGTTCTGGCCGTCGTCGAGCCGGATTACGTTCTGTTCGTCGCTCACATTCCTGTTCGGGCCGAGTAGCCGCAGCACCCCCTGGTGTTGGGGTTCACGAACACCTCGGCCGTCACAGGCCACGTGTTCTCCTCACCGCGCCGGGCTCGATCCAACAGCTCAGCCTCGGTCGGTCGCATCCGGGGGCTGCATGTCCTGTTCGCCATGCTCCGCGACGGCACCTTCTACGACCCCCGCGTCCCCAAGGACGTCGAACTCGCCGCATGACCCAACAAGCCAAACCACCCCAAACCGAACCCGGGCGCCTTGACGAAAGACATAGAGGCACCCCCGGCGGGTAGGGGGGCGGTTACGGGACGGCCCTCAGAAGGCGTACTGCCACGAGGAGGTCGAGGACGTCTGTGAAGCAGCGCAGGTCGCATCCTGTTCGCTCGGAAATCCGCTCCAGCCGGTAGTAGGCGGTGTTGACGTGGATGTGGAGGGCCTGCGCCGCCGCCTTGGCGTTGAGGTCACTCGCGATGTACGCGAGGAACGTGGTAATCAGCTCGCTGCCCCGCGCCACGTCGTCCCGCACGAAGCGATGTACTTCCGGCCGGACGAGACGCCGTACGATCTCGTCCTCACGCCGCACCAGGTAGTCCAGGGGCGAGACCAGCATCAGCGGGACCACTCCCGCCTTGCCGTCGAGGGAGTCGCGGGCGATACACGCCTCAGTATACGCCTCCGGAATCTTGGCTAGCCCGGCGTGCACGGTACTGATGCCCAGCGCCAGGTGGATGCCGAGCTGATCGAGGCGGGCATGTTCGCCCTTGAGGCCTCCCACCTGCCTGGTCATTCCCCCCGGCCCCACCGGTGCGACGGCGACGAGCTCGTCATGGCGCACCACGGTGAGGCCGGGAGCACTGGGGGCCACCAACTTGCGCACGACGGTGACTGCGTCGCGCAGCGTCTGTTCCTTGCCCGGCGCCAGTGCTGAGGCGGAGACCACGACAAGGTGGGTGCTCGGTTCCAGGCCGGCGCCCCGCAACATCGCCTGTTTCGGCCCGGGAGAGAGGTCGCGGCGAGCGAGCAGGTCTTCCAGCAGGTCACGGCGGATCCGGTCGCTCTCGGCGAGCTGGTGCTGCTGCGCACGCAGGTATTCCTCCGCGGCGACGGAACTCCCCACCTCGATGATGTGCATGATCTGCTCGACGATCAGCAGTGCCGC
Source organism: Streptomyces sp. NPDC031111 (assembly GCF_055570675.1). NCBI lineage: Bacteria > Bacillati > Actinomycetota > Actinomycetes > Kitasatosporales > Streptomycetaceae > Streptomyces > Streptomyces sp. NPDC031111. The sequence continues at coordinate 37,228 of NZ_JBVIGS010000023.1, read as the reverse complement.
CTCACGTGTCCAGGGCTCCTCCCGCACCACCTTGAGCACGGCCTTCCACAGGACGAATTGCGAGACGCGGTAGGCGTGGAGAAAGTCGGACAAGGCGATGCCTTGACCGATACGCCGTGCGGCCTGCTCCGCGGTGATGGGGAAGTCGTACCAGGTCGCCGGCCTCTTCCCCTTCACACTGTTCAGCAGGGCCCGGAAGATCACATCCACATGCACGGTCACATCGTGGTGGAGCCGGGGATCCGGGCTGGAGCGGTAAGCCGGGACCTGTTCCCAAATGGCATCCACGGCTGCGGCCACTTGGCTGTCGAGCGTGGTCTCCAGCACATCGATAATGCGCCGCATGCCCGGCTCCAGAATGTCCGGCATGCTCACGCACGCTCCCGCCTCATAGACCTCACACTCCAGGAGCTGAAGGCCAGAGGTTTCATATAGTACGCCCCGTTTTGTGGGGCGACCACAAGAAGGATTTGCCCACTGTGTGAGCCGACCATCTGCAGCTGGACATCCGGCGCGCTGATGCTGAGAAGCGAAGGTCCCGAAGGACAAGGAGAGCATCATGGCCTGGGGAGTCGAAGGTCCAAGGCAAGCACGGAGGCTGACTCGGCAGCTGCTTGGCGACTGGATGCTCGCAGAGCTGTCCGACACGGCTGAGCTGCTGGTCAGCGAGCTCGTGACGAATGCTGTGATCCATGGGGCGGGCCCGGTGACCCTGCACATGAGGAAGGGACACCGCACCCTGGTGTGCGAAGTGACCGACGGCCTCGCCGCCGCCCCGTCGACGCGTCCGGTCTCACCGGACGGCGAGTCCGGTCGGGGACTGCAGTTGGTCGACGGGCTCGCTCATCGGTGGGGGGTGGAGGTCCGGGATCGGAACAAGACCGTGTGGTTCGAGCTGGTCATCCACCCAGACCTTGACCAAGCTTCCAAAGTTGCAGCGTAGACGAGGAGTTCAGCGCCCACTCACTCCCCGTGACGGAGTCGCGGGCAGCGAGATACTGCTTACCCTGCCAGAGCGGGAGGACGGGCACGTCATCGGCCACGATGTCCTGGATACGGGCGACGCTTTTCGCCGCCGCGAGCCGGTCCACCTCGCGTCGGGACTCCGGGATAAGGACATCACGGACCGTACTGTCGGTGTAGGACAGGTTGAGGAAGTTGTCCTTGTCGAGGAAGGGCGCGACGTAGTTGTCGGCGTCGGGGAAGTCCGGGAACCAGCCCATGCCGTACACGTCGTACGCACCGCTGCGGCCCTTCTCCCGGAATCGGGACCAGTCGGTTCCCTCGATGTCCACATCGAAAAGCCCGCTGTCGTTGAGTTGCTGCCGCAGTTCCTCGAACTCCTCCCTGGTCGCCGGGCCGTAGTGGTCGGTCGTGTAGTGCAGGGTCAGCCTCACCGGGGTCGTGATTCCCTCTTTGTCCAGAAGGGCGCGGGCCCTGCTCACGCTGGGCTCACCGTAGGTGTGGAAGAACGCGTTCGTGTGCCCGATGATGCCCGCGGGCACGAGTGAGTACAGCGGTTCGGCTTGAGAGCCGTAGACCTTGGACACGAGTGCGCCGCGGTCGATGATCTGCGCCATCGCCTGGCGGACGGCCCGGCTCCGCACCGACGGGGCATCGGTGTCGAAGACCAGAAAACGGATCTCGAGCGCCGACGTCTCGAGGAGCTTCACCCCGGTGTCACTGCCCTCCTGGAGCCCGCGAATCTGGTCCGGAGACATCGTGCGCGCCATCACGTCGATGTCACCGTCGCGGAGCGCGGCGCCCATGGCACCGGCGTCCTGGAAGGACTTCAGCACCACCTTCTCGTTCTTCGGCGTGAACCTTCCCTTGTAGTACGGGTTCTTGGTGAACGTGGCTTCCACCAGGACGTTGCCCCGCACCCGGACGCGCATCGTGTACGGCCCCGAGCCATCGATCTCGAACCCCTCACGCAGTCTGTTCTTCCGGTACTGCTTCCGGCTGACGATGCTGGCCACCGGCGTCGACAGCTTGGACGGAAAGGCGGCGTCCGGGGACTTCAGGTGGAAGATGACCGCATCGCCTTTCGTCTCGACGGAGTCGATCGTCGACAGCAGCGCGAAGACTCCACTGTCGGCCTTGAGGGTGCGGGCGCGGTCGATGGAGTACTTCACGTCCGCCGGCGTCACCGGGTCCCCGTTGGAGAACTTCAAGTCCCCGCGCAGTACGCAGACATAGCGCTCGCCACTGGTGTCGGTGAAGCCACAGCTCTCCGCCGCCTCCGGCTCGGGCGTTCCACCGCTCGCCGGCTGGACCAGCAGCGTCTGCACCGTCTGCCGAAGGAGGTTCCAGGTACTCACGTCATACGCGTATGCGGGATCCAGTGGAGCGGGTGCGTGCGGGGAGGCGGTGGTCCGGTCCGTGGTCCCTACGACGACCACATCACGAGCACTGTCAGAGGAGCTGGGTATTTCATATACAGCGATTCCGGCGATGGCCAGTCCTGCGACAGTCGACGCCACTATTCTACGGTTCATTTCTCGAATGTCTCCACTGTCAGGGCGCGAGCCCCTGGCCGAGGGTCTCAGAAGACGAACTGCTGGTTCTGCGTAGGTCTTCTCTGCAGGTCGCACATCTTGTTCTCGTACGCCGGCGGCACGTCGGGCGTCGTCGTACGAACATCGAACCCGTGCTTGTCATTCGCCTCGGCGATGCTGATGCTCTGTGTCACATGGTGCGAGCGGCCGTTCATCGTGACCTTGCCGCTCGGCCCGTTCACGGAAATCCCGGACTCCAGGGCGCGAATGACCTTGTCGCGGTCGAGACTGCCCGCCTTTTTCACGGCCGCGGCCCACAGTTGCCAGGCGTTCCACTCGTTCACCGCATGGTCCGACACAAAGTGCTGTTGCCCGTACGCCGCACGCCAGGTTTGGAGGAAAGCGGCGTTGGCCGGAGACTTGAGTTCCTGGAAGTAGGAGTAGGCCACCGTTGCGCCCCGGCTCTCCTCGGAGGTCAGCACGATGTTCTCGCGGGCTCCGCCGAACGTCGTCGAGACGATCCTCATCTTCTCGGTCAGGCCGGCGGCGGCGAGATCCCGATAGAAGGCCACATGCTTGTCGCCGACGAGAAGGGAAACCACGACATCGGGCTCGGCCGCCCGCAGATTTCTGATCACCTGACCGAATTTTGAGCTGTCCAGCGAGACATAGTCCCTGCCGATGACGCCCGCTCCTGATTTCGACGCGTAGAACTTCACCCATTCGGTGGAGATGTGCCCGAAGTTGTAGTCGGCCGCGACGACGTAGATCTTCTTGCCGAATTTCTTGGCAGCGTAGGGAATCAGCGGCGCCATTTGCTGAGAGGGGACCGACCCGGTGGAGAACACGTTCTTGTCGCAGAGACCACCTTCGTACAGGGTGTTGTAGAAGTAGAGCGTCTTCGTACGGTCGACGATGGTCCGGATCGTTTCACGAGAGGCACTCGTGATGCCGCCCATGATGACGGACACCCGATCTTCGAGCGTCAGCTTGTTGATGTACTGGGTGTACCGGCCGTCGTCCGACTGCGCGTCGTAACTGATGAGCTTCAGTTTTCGCCCCAGCACACCGCCCCGGGCGTTGATGTCCTTGATCGCGAGCTCAGTGGCGGCGTTTTTCGGTTTCCCGTAGACACTGAGCGTGCCGGTGAGATCGAATACGCTGCCGACAAGCACCGGCGATTGCGAATCGACCCTCGTATCGCTCTCGCTCCCGCTGCTGCAGGACATCGCGGACGCCAGGAGAAATACCGAGGCAGCCGCCGTTCCCGCCGTCTTGACACGACGTCGTGAATAGCGCATGTGACACCTTGATCATTAGATCCTGAAAGGCGCCGAGGCACCTTGAGAGAAGCCGCGGGCGCCTCGTGCAAGGCACCCGCGGCTTTGCGATCCGGCCGCTGCTCTACGGCGCGGTCGGGAAGCCTCCGACCGCCTGCTCAAAGGCATGGGCCGCACGCAGGAGCCTCGGCTCGGCGAAGTGCGGTGCGACCAGCGTCATGCCTACAGGGAGTCCGCCGGACACACCCGCGGGCACACTGATGGCCGGGTGGCCGGTCGTGTCGAAGGGCGCCGCGTTGCCGAGCATCTCGTGCGCTCGGTGGACCTTGTCGAGGAGATGTGCGTCGGAGGACGGCAGGGTGGTGGGGCGCATCGTGGTGGTGGGCAGGCAGAGGAGGTCCACCCCCGCCAGGGCACGGTCGTAGGCCGCGCGCAGTGCCGGAACGAGGTTCTGCGCCTTGGCGTAGGACGTGCCGTGGTTCCTTTCGAGCATGTACTGGCCAATCATGGCGACGTACTGGACGCTGGGTGACACGTCCGCGAAGTGCTTCTCGCGTCCTGCCGCGTAGGCGCTCATCGTGGAGGGGCTGTAGCGCCCTCGGTAGTTCATCCCGTAGCCGTTGCCGTGGATCATCTGCCAGAGTCCGCCTTCCGTCACGATGACGTTCCACAGGGCCATCGCGAGGTGGCTGTGTTCCGGTACGGAGACGTCCACGACGGTGGCACCGGCCGCGGCGAGGTGTTCGGTGGCGGCACGGACGGTGCTGTCCACCTCGTCCTCGCCGGCCTGCTGTCCGAAGCCCTCCTTGAGGATGCCGACGCGCAGGCCTGCGATGCCCTTGTCGAGGTCTCGCGTGTAGTCGGGCAGGGGCGGAAGCCCGATCTGGCGAGGGTCGAGTCCATCGGGTCCCGCGATGACGGAGAGCAGCCGGGCGGCGTCGGCGACCGTCCTGGTCATGGGGCCGAGGTGGTCGTGGGTGCGTTCGATGGGGAAGGCGCCGGTGTACGGCACCAGGCCATGGGTGGGCTTGAGCCCTACGATGCCCGACCAGGCGGCGGGGATGCGGACCGATCCCCCTTGGTCGCCGCCGATGGCCATGTCGGCTTCTCCGGTCGCGACGAGGACCGCGCTGCCGGAACTGGATCCGCCACTGCTGTGCCGCGTGTTCCAGGGGTTGCGGACGGGACCGGAGGCGGCGGTGTGGCTCCCCGCGGAGAAGCAGAGGTCCTCGCAGACGGAGGTACCGACGATGATGCCGCCGGCGCGCAGGATGCGCTGGACAACGGTGGCGTCCTCATCGGCCGTGTAGCCGTCGAGGGTCTTGGAACCGTTGCTCATGGGTAGGCCGGCGACGGCAACGTTGTTCTTGATCACAAGGCGTTGACCCGCCAGGGGACCTTCGTCCGTCTCTCTGATCTCGGAACACGAGGCCCAGGCGCCCAGGGGGTTTGCCTCCGGCGCAGGGTGGTGCCAGCGGCGGTCCGGGGCCTTGGGTGCCTGCGCCGCCCATTCCTGCTCGACCGTCTCGTAGCTGTCCAGGTTCTCGTCGATCAGGGTGGCGAAGGCGGCTTCGGCCTCAGCGGTGAGTTCGATGCCGAAGCTGCGGGCGATCCTGCGCAATTGTTCCGGCGTGGGGCGTTCGATGTGCACGATGGTCTCCTAGTTCGTAAGGGTCATACGCCGAGGAACTCATGCTGGAGTTCGCGGTCGCTGAGAAGGTCCCGGGCGGGGAGGTCGCGGACGATTTCACCCTTGTCCATCAGGTGCGCATGCCGGGCGATCTTGGTCGCGAAGTCGAGGTTCTGTTCGACGATCACGACGGTAATGCCGCGTTCGCTGTTGATGCGACAGACCGTGTCCGCGATCTGGTCGACGATCGACGGCTGGATGCCCTCGGAGGGTTCGTCGAGCAGCAGAACCCGGGGGTTCGTCATCAGTGCACGCCCCAGAGCGAGGATCTGCTGCTGCCCGCCGCTGAGTCCGCCGCCGCGCTCCGCACGCTTGGCGCGCAGGACGGGGAACTCGTCGAGTATGTGCTCCAGGGTGTCGGTCCAGTCGTCCGGCCGAGCTCCGTAGCCTGCGACTTTGAGGTTGTCGAGAACCGAGAGGCTTGGAAAGATGTCGCGCCCCTGCGGCACATAGGCGATGCCTGCCCGGGCACGGTGGTGAGTCCGCCGACGGGTGAGGTCCTGATCGTCGAGCATGACTTTCCCGCTGGTCACCGGGACGGCCCCGACGATGGTCTTCAGCAGCGTCGATTTTCCTACTCCGTTGCGGCCCAGCACCGCGACCATGTCGCCCTTCTCCACGGTGAGGGACAGTCCGTGCAGGACGGTGGTGCGGCCGTAGCCGGCGTGGACGCCATCAACGATCAGCATGGGAGGCTCCCCGTCCGAGGTAGATGTCCAGGACGCGTTCGTCCGCACGCAGTTCTTCGATGGTGCCGCTGGTGAAGATGCGGCCCTCGTTGAACATGGTGACCGGGCAGTCCAGATTGCGGACGAACTCCATGTCGTGTTCGACGACGATGACCGTCGCGGTCCGGGCGAGATCCTGGATGAGATGTGCGGCTCGCATGGTCTCTTCGCGGGTCATCCCGGCCGTGGGTTCGTCGAGCAGCACGACCCTCGATTCGCCGGCCATCACCATGCCGATCTCCAGCCACTGCCGTTCGCCGTGGGCGAGCTCGCCGGCGAGCCGCTGCGCCTTGTGGGACAGGTGCAGCCAAGCCAGGGTCTGCTGGGCCCGGGTGTCCGCTTCGGCGATGCTGTGGTGCGCGCTGTACGCGGCGAGCCAGACGTTCTCGAAGGCGGTCAGTTCGCCGTAGAGGCTGGGAACCTGCAGTTTGATGCCCAGGCCGCGCCGGGCTCGCTGGTCGGCACGCAGCCGGGTGACGCGTTCGTCGCCGAGGAAGATGTCGCCGGAGGTGGGCCGGTAGCGTCCGGAGAGCATATTGAAGAACGTGCTCTTGCCTGCGCCGTTGGGCCCGATCAGGCAGTGCACCCCGTTGGGGGGCACGCTCAGGGAGGCACCGGCGAGGGCGGCCACACCGCCGAATCGCTTGTGCACGTCCACCGCCGTGATGGTCGTGGCGGGACGCGTCTCACGCGGAACGATGTCCACGGACTCCAGTTCCTCGGACGTGCCGGCCGGGGGCGCGGACTCGGTGGTGTCGGGGCGGATGGCCGTCAGCACTCGGCGGGCGAGTGCCGACAGGGCGGGGAGCACTCCCTCGGGCAGCAGGAGCACGACGGCGATCAGGAGTGCGCCGAGCACGATCGGGGTGGCCGAACCAGCGCCGCCGCCCAGTTCGTCCGAGACACCCTGGACGATGGCCGCGCCGACGAAGGCGCCGAAGAGGGAGCGGCGCCCTCCGACCAGCACCCAGATCGGTACCAGCGCGGCCTGGGCCAGGCTGAAGATGCTTGGGGTGACGGAGGTGCCCCAAGCGGCGAAGAGTCCTCCGCTCAGGCCGGCGATGGCGCCGCCGATGGTGAAGGCGATCAGCTTGTAGCGGCGTACGTCATAGCCCAGCAGTTCGGTGCGCAGCTCGTTGTCACGCAGGCCAGCGAGGATGCGGCCGAACGGGCGGCGCAGGAGCAGATGCAGGCCGAATCCGACGACGGCTGCCACTGCCACGGATGTGAAGAGCATGCTGTTGGGGTCCAGAACCTGGCCGGTGCCCGGGAGCATCAAGGGGGGTACGCCGATGATGCCGTTGTAGCCGCCCAGGAGGGCCTGCCCGATGTGGTAGCTCGGGTCGGCCGTGCTTGACATGAAGGTCAGGAGGACCAGGGTGAAGGCGAGCGTGATGATCGAGACGTATACGTCTCCCACGTTGCCATAGAAGATGAAGTAGCCGATCACGGCTGCGACCACGGCCGTCACCACGATCGCTGCGAGGAGCGCGGTGATGGTTTCGTTGGTGCGGGGAACGATGTTAATGCCCAGGATGCTGTAGGCGTAGGCGCCGATTCCGAAGAAGGCGCTCTGGCCGAAGCTGAAGATCCCGGCGCGCCCCCACACGAAGGTGAAGCTCAGGGCGAGCAGGCCGTAGATGGCCCACAGGCTCCAGCTCTGTGCCTGGAAGGGGGCGACAGTGGCAGAGAGTATGGCGACGGCGACGATCACAACACCGGCGCCGGGGATCTCGATGGGCAGATATTTGCGAAGCGTACCCAGTGCCGGGATTGCCGGGCGGGAACCGCAGGTGTGGTTGGCCGACATCAGCGCCTCCTTTCCCAGTATCCGGAGATGCCCGTCGGCAGGAACCGCAGGATCACGATGGCGACGACGAGCAGGGCGACGGTGCCGAGAACCGACGTGGCTAGGTTGGAGACGACGGCGTTCACGCCGCCGAGCAGGCCGGCTGCGCTGGCAGTGCCGGAGAGCACTCCGGGGCCGCCGACGACGACGGTCATGAAGGCCCGCCCGACGTAAGCCTGGCCCATGCTCGGAACGACGGCAGTCATCGGTGCGAGGAGCGCTCCGCCTGCTCCCGCCAAGGCGGACCCAAAGCCGAAGGTAAGCATGTTGGTGCGGCGCACATCGACACCGACAGCAGCTGCCATGTCCGGGATGGCGACGGCAGCGCGGGCCATGATGCCATAGCGGGTGCGGGTGAGGACGAGGTGGGTAATCACCAACAGCAGGAGCGCTGCGGCGATGAGGACCAACGAGTATTCGGAGACGGAGTAGTCACCGATACGGACGCTGCCCAGCGGGGTCGGTATGCCGTTGGTGGCCGGGCCGTAGATGAGGACTACGACCTGGACCAGGATCAGGCTAAGTCCCCAGGTGGCCAGCATGGTCGCCGGCATGCGCCCGTACAAGCGCTGGATGAGGAGCCGTTCGACGACGATTCCGACGCCACCGACGGCGAGGGCGGCCAGGGGCATCGCGATCCACAGGTTCAGCCCGTGCTGGACACCGGCCAGCGTGAAAAAAGCACCGAGCATCAGGAATTCGCCGTGGGCGAGGTTGATGACGCCCATCATCCCGAAGAGGACACCCAGCCCCAGCGAGATGACGGCCAGGAGAGCGATGCTGCTGAGCAGTGTGATGCCCAGGTTGGCGAGTTGGTCAGGTTGCACAGTCTTGCCCTTTGTTCGGTCCGCGGCGCGCCTACGGGGTGAACTGCTTGTTGAGGGAGGGGTTCTTCTGCAGGTCGCACACCGACTGTTCATAGGCAGGCGCGACTGCGTCCTTCGTCTCGAGGACCTTGAAGCCGTGGTGGGCGTCGGCTTCAGCGATGCTGATGCTCTGTGTCGCGTGGTGCGAGCCGCCGCTCATAGAGACCTTGCCGGTCGGCGTGTCGATGGACACTCCGGCCTCCAGGGCGGCGATGACCTTGTCGCGGTCCAAGGTGCCGGCCTTGTTGGCAGCCTTTGCCCACAGATGCCAGCCGTTCCACTCCTCCACGGCGGCGTTGGGTACGTAGCTGTCGTTCTTGTGCTTGGTGCGCCAGGCCTTGAGGAAGGCTGTGTTTGCTGGCGACTTCAGGCTCTGGAAGTAGGGGAAGGCGACCGTATGTCCCTGACCCTCCCGTGGGGCGAGCACGATGTTCTCGCTGCCGCCTCCGAAGGTCGTCGAGACGATCTTCATCTTCTTGCTGAGGCCGGTGGAGGCGAAGTCCCGGTAGAAGGCGGAGTGGTTGCCGCCGACGAGGAATGACACCACCACATCGGGCTTGGCGGCCTGGAGGTGGTTGATCACCGCGCCAAAGTCGGAACTTTCCAGGGGGACGAAGTCGGTGCCAACTACGTTGCCCCCCGCCTTCTTGGCGTACTGCTTGGCCCAATCGGCTGAGATGCGGCCAAAGTTGTAGTCGGCCGCCACAATGTAGATCTTCTTGCCGAGGTTTTGGGTGGTGTAGGGGATCAGGGGTGCGAGCTGCTGGGAAGCAGAGGCTCCGGTGACGAAGACGTTCTTGTCGCAGACGCCGCCTTCGTAGAAATTGTTGTAGAAGTACAGGGTCTTGGCGCGGTCGACGACGGGTCTGACCGCCTCACGGGAAGCGCTGGTGATGCCACCCATGACGACGGAAACCTTGTCCTGCAGCGTGAGCTTGCTCGCGTACTGCGTGTACTTGGAGTTGTCGGACTGCGCGTCGTAGCTGACGAGCTTCAACTTACGGCCAAGCACGCCGCCGTGGGCGTTGATGTCCTTGATCGCCAGCTCGGTGGCCTCGATCTTCGGCTTTCCGACGACGTTGAGAGGGCCAGTGGCGTCGAGGATACTGCCGACCAACATGGGGCCAGAGGAACTGTCGGATCCAGCGGCGTTGTTGGGGCCACAAGCTGTCGCGCCTACGAGGAGGAGTGCGGTCGCGGCGGAGCCGCCGTAGGTGAACAAGGTTCGGGAAGTAGACATCCGAAGTCTCACTTCTGTGCAGTGCCATCAGGCAGCGTGGGTGGTGTCTCTTGCGACGCAGCCGTGCCTCAGCCGCGCTGGGCGTGCTGATGCGGCCGGCCGGTGATGTGCTAGTCGGACAGTGCTGGGGTGCCCGGCGAGCTGAGCAGACGAGGCAGATGAGGAAGCAAGCCAGTGCCCTCGGCGCAGTTGACATACTCGAAGAGGGTTCCTTGGGGCAGGACGAAGAGCTCGTGCCAGGTCACGACGTCCCGTCGTTCCTTGTAACGGCGCTTCATCGCGATGGCGTGCCGGTAGATCGCCAGGTGCGACTCGTGCTGCGCGGCCCAGGACTCCAGGTCGGCCAGCGAGGTGAACACCGCCTGGATGGATGTCTCTCGCCGTGGCTGTCCGCTGTCGGACAGATTCGTCAGGCGGCGAAGATACAGGCATCCGCTGGAGGGGTGCTGCTCCAGGTAGTCCATGCCGCGATCGAGTTTTGCCTTGAGGTTGTGCTCGTAGTCCTCGGCCTGTTCCGGTTCGGAGTTGTGCCAGAACTGCCCGGACCGTAGGACCGTCAGGTTGTGGGGGACGGTCACTGCGAGACGACTGCCGGCGCTTTTCGGGCCGGGCAGGGGCGGCGCGAGCGCTGGTGCGCGCAGATCGTCCATGGCGGACAGGGGGATGCGGTCGCGTGCCGCGCCGAAGTAGCCGTTGGTGGTGATAGGGACGAGGGCTGTGTCCGGTGTCCGTGCCAGCCCGATGCGGTAGGCGGCATCGGAGTAGATCGTCTCGTGTCGGTCGTAGGGACACAGGAGCCGCTCGCGCCAGTACCCGACCTCGTCGGTCAGACGGGTACGCTCGTCCCACCAGCTGCGCCAGGATGAGTCTGTGTCCCAGGCGCCGTGCTCGGCCGGTGACGTCCAGTACGCGATGATCACGGTGCTCGGCAGGCCCGCCTCATCGGTGCAGACGGTGACCTCGTGTGCGGACGGACCGTTCGGCTCTTTGAACCATCGGCGCATCTGCTGGATGAAGGAGTGCTGCTGCGGGCTGCCAGGAGCAGCGTTTTGCAGGCCGAAGTACTCGCTGATCAGCACGGGCACGGGATGGCGCCAGCGCAGTGAATACCGTGGTGCCGCCGGTGTGTGTCCCTCTGGTCTGCGGGCGGGTATGCGGCGCTGGTAGGCGACGTCGAAGAACGGCGGAGAAGTCGATTCGTCACTCATCAGCCACGCTCCGGTGTGAGTCGGCCCGCGGTCCGCCGGTGAGCACGGTGCGGCTCTGATCGGCAGGCGCGTTCCCTGAGCGATCGCATGCCGCCGGTGTGGTGGCAGGTTCCTCGCCGACGATGGTGAGGGGCTTGTGGCGGGTGCCAGTCACGGTCAGCTGGAACACATCAAAGCGGTTGTAGGTGCCGACGATGTCGTGGGCCAGTTTGAGGGAGACTGATTCCTGGGGATCCAGTTCCGCGTAGAGGATGCCCTCCTCGCCGATGAGCGGGCCGGCGATAACGTCTCCGCGCGGTCCGATGACCAGCGTCGCGGTGGGTGTGCTGGTCAGAGCGCGGGTGATCTCTGCATCGCCCTGGGCCACATGCTCGACGGTCGCCGCGTCCAGCGTCGTCGCGGCGACCACGGTGAAGACCTTACCCTCGAACGAGTGCGCCGCGGCGCGCACACGAATGCTGTCCACGAGGTCGTACTCGGGCTTGCCTTCGCGCTGCTCGAACGGCCAGGCCGGCGGATAGCTTGCGATGTGCACCTGCTCACCCCGTGCGAGGAGGGTGTAGCGGGCGAGGGTGTTGGTGTTCTCGCCGCAGATAAGAACACCCACCATAGTGTCATCCAGCTGGACCGGCTGCAGGTCATAGCCGTCACCATGTGACCAGGTGAGGCGTTCGTACCAAGTGGCCACGAGCTTGCGCCGATGGTTGATCAGACGGCCGCTGCGGTCGAAGACGAGATTGGTGTTGAAGACCTGGGCGGTGCTGTTCGGCGCCAGTTCGTTGACGCCGATGGACAACGCGACGTTGAAGCGTGCCGCGATGGCAGCCAGCCGGTCCGCATGCGGTCCTGGAACCGTGATCGACGATGCGACGAGCTCTTCGTAGAAGCCGTGCTGCCTGACGGCCGGGATGACTCCTCCCCACAAGGGATAGCCCGCGACGAAGCTCTCACCGAACACGATGAGGTCCGCCTGGCTGGATGCCTTCGCGACCAACTCCTCCACCTTGTCGAGTGTCTTCTCGACGTCGAGAAAGACCGGGGCGGCCTGGACGGCTGCGACGGTGATCGTCTTCCGGCGGTGTTCCTGGCTCATATCAGCTCCTTGGCCGCAGCCCACTCAGCTTGTCGAAGTTGCTCGACAGAATTCCACCGAGGCGCGGCATGAGATGAAGATAGCTGCGATGCGCCCAGGAAGAAGCACGGGAGCATCACAAAAGGCAGTCAGGGATATAGTCGAAAAGCGTCGACAATACAGGAGGGGCGATGAGGGAAGAGCTGGAGCAAGCAGGGCTCGAGCCGAAGGAGGCACAGCTGTATCTGGCCGTTCTCACACTGGGGGAGCCAACCGTTGCCCAGGCCGCGCATGCCGCTCAGATCAGCCGCACCAACGCGTACGACGTCGTGCGCAGGCTGACACAACGCGGTCTGATCACAGTGACCGAAATCGGGCCCACAGGGGAGCGCGCCGGCCGCAGCCGCGGTGTACTGCGCGCCACGGATCCCGAGCAGTTCCTCAACGAGTGGCGAGAGCGGGGCAACGTCCTCGAACAGCTCGTTCCACGCCTCAGAGCCGTGATGAGCACACAGTCCGGCAGGCCCCGCGTGCGCTACCTAGAGGGGCAGGCCGGGATCACGGCGGCGCTGCGCGAGACCCTCACCTGGGGTGTCCCCCTCAAAGGCATCCTGTCGATGATGGACCTCCTGCAGGTGCCCGGAGAGCAGGCCGTGGAGGAGTACATCGCCAGGCGTCGTGAGCTCGGCATCAGCCTCCGGGTGATCCGCTCACCGGAGAAGGAGACCCAGGACATCTGGCCCTCGGATCAGCAGTACCTGCGCGAGGTCCGCTTCGCACCGCCGCAGCACATTTTCACCATGACCACGGTCATCGGCACGGAGTCCGTCGCGGTGATCTCGTCACGCCAGGAGAACTTCGCCATGATGATCGACAGCGTCGAGTACGCTGGCCTCCAGTCCGGCCTCTTCGACTCCCTCTGGTCCATCAGCACCGGGTGAAACCCGGACCCTCCTCCTAGGTCCTGCGGAGGGCCCCCGTGCGGCGTAGGCGGCGGACGACCGAGCGGTTCGGGGGGCGGGTGTTCGGGGGTGGGCGGGGGTCCACAGGGCCAGTTCGCGGTCGCGGGGCCGTCGGCCGTGTGCGGGGGGGGCCGTCGCCGAAGATCCGGACCGGGTGGCCCTCGTCCCAGCGCTCCCATCCCGGGGACCTGTCGGTCACGAACCGCACCCACGCCTCGTGCATCGCGTCGGCCAGCTCCTGGGGCGCGCCCTCGCCGGCGAGCTTGCGGGCGTCGGGCTCGTCGCCGCTGACGAGACGGCTGTAGGCCTTGTCGATCACGAAGCGCGGCTCGGCCGAGGTCAGTCGGTCGCGGGCGTCGCCGACGGCTATCCGGAAGCCGGGCTCCGGACCGTCGTTGCCCCAGCCGCGGTGCCACTCGCCGATCTCGGTCACGACGTGGTCGGCGAGCTCGGCGGCGCGCGAGCCGTGGCCGGTGACGCCGACCTCCCAGAACTTGCCCTGCTTGTCCTCGCCTTCACGTTGGGTCAGGTAGGCGAGCGTGTCGCCGTCGAGGGCGGCCATGGCCCCCAGCCGAAGCTCGGGGCGTAGCCGGGCCGGGAGCCGGGCATGCGGGACAGGCCGTTGGGCAGCACGCACGCCAGGTACAGGTACATCCACTCCCAGGGGGCGCCCTTGCGGAACTTCACGCCGGTGTAGAGCGTGGTTTGCGCCTGGTCCAGGACGGTGCGCATCGCTTCGCGGTCCACCTCCTGTTCGCTGAAGGTCTCCAGGCGCACGTTGCCCCCACCCTCGTGGGGAACGAGGATATACTGAGTTTTTCGTTAGTTCTGTGGTGTTTGGGTATGAATAGTCAGGCCGGTGTGGGTGAGGAAGGACCACGGGAGTTGCTCGCTGGAGCAGACTCGGTGGATGCCGCGTTCGGCTGCGTCGGCGACATCGGCGAGGTGGTCGCCGGCGAGGTTGGCCAGCTCGCGGGTCTTGATGGCCGACCACAGCAGTTCGACCGGGTTGAGTTCGGGTGCGTAGGCCGGCAGCCGCTCGAGGGTGAGCCAGTCCTGCTCGGCCGCCCAGGCCCGCATACCCCGACTCCAGTGGGCGGACAGTCCGTCCCATACCAACACCACCGACTCACCGGCATAGAAGGTCTTGATCTGTTCCAGCACCTCGATCAGGGAAGTGGTGTCGTAGCTGCCCGGCTTGAGGTGGAAGCACAGCCGCGGGCCGCGTTCGAGGTCGGCGGCGTGGTAACCCAGCGCGGCGGCCATCCCGGCTCGTTTCCAGTTCAGCCGGTGCCGCAGGGTGGGAGTGTGCCCGCGGGGTGCGTAGGTGCGGCGCACCTGAGGCAGCAGCGACACGCCCGATTCGTCGAAGAAAACGATCCAGGCACGTTTCTTCACCGCCCCTTTTTGATGCGCGGCCACTCGTGGGCGACCCATCGGGCGATCTCGGACTCGTCCCGTTCGACGGCCTGGCGCCTGGGCCGCTACAGACTCCATCCCAGCCGCCTGGTCAGCAGGCGCCATACCGAGGCCCGGGCCAACGTCACCCCGGTCACCCGCTCAACCACCACGCCGACCCGTTCCAAGGTCCACAGGTCCGCCTCGAATGCGTGCGCCTGAGCGCCCTGCTCCAGCGCAGTCCGCACCGCTACGACCTGGGCGTCATCCAGCTTGGGCGGCCGACCGGTAGCCGGGCTCCGCCGCAATGCCTCAGCCCCGCCCTGCTCCCATAGGCGTTTCCACCGGCGCACACTCTCAGGATGCATCCCCACTTCCCGGGCAACCTCGGATGAAGGACGTCTCTGCTCGAACAACTCGGCCGCGCGCATACGACGGGCCTCGGCCAACTGCGGCCGCGTCAACGGCAGAACGGAGACATCAACAACAGTATCCTGCGGCTTGGAAGACACACCATCATGCTCACACTGCCGAAACCACAACCACCACAGAACTAACGAAAAACTCAGTAGATGTCGTCGCAGATGCCCTTGCGCAGGGGCACGAACGTCGCCATCTCGCAGGAGACCGTCTTCCAGGTGTCGCCTTCGCCGTCGCGTTCGAAGGCGAAGGAGCAGGAGATGCTGCCGCGGATCCGCATGGGGAGGATCAGGCGTCCGCCGGGGGCGAGCTGGTCGAGGATCCGCACAGGGATGTCGCCGGCGCCGACGGTGAACTGGATGCGGTCGTAGGGGGCGCGCTCGGGGAGACCGGCAGCGCCGTCGCCCAGTACGGCGGTCACGTTCGTGGATCCGGCCTCGGCGAGGTTCTTGCTTGCGCCGTCGACGAGGTCCTGGTCGACGTCCACGGTCCACACGTGGCCGCCGGATCCTACGAGGTGGCCGAGGAGGGCAGCGTCGTAGCCGGTGGCCGCGCCGGCTTCGAGGATCTTGTGCCCGGGCTGGGCGCCGACCCGCTCCAGTTGGGTGGCGACGATCGAGGGTGCGGAGATACAGGAGATCATCTCGCCCGTCGCGTCGTGCTTGATGGGTACGGCGTCGTTGACGTACGCGGCCTGGAGCTCGGCGCCGGGGAGGAACCGGTGGCGCTCGGTGGCCCGGAAGGGCGTGGGGGAGCTGTGCTCCCAGGGTCGCGCAGCCAGGCCCAGAAGGCACCCGGTATCCGAAGCGCGTCCGCAACCCGCTCAATTGTGTCAAGCGCGGTCACCCGCCTCACCGCGAGCGATCTTGGAGACGCGGTCGGCCTTCATGCCGCATGCTTCACCGATCCGGTTGAAGCTGATCCCGGCCCCGTGC
Organism: Streptomyces sp. NPDC031111; assembly: GCF_055570675.1. NCBI lineage: Bacteria > Bacillati > Actinomycetota > Actinomycetes > Kitasatosporales > Streptomycetaceae > Streptomyces > Streptomyces sp. NPDC031111. The sequence continues at coordinate 21,082 of NZ_JBVIGS010000023.1, read as the reverse complement.
GCCATGGCGAACACGACCGGGAAGTCCCGGTCCTTCACGGCATGGACGAACGCCGGATCGTGCAGCAGGCGGTACGGAACCTGGGCTGGTGATGCCGGTAAGTCGTCCACGAGTTCCCCCAATTGCGGATTATGACGGGGCGTCAGGTCTGACGATACCCCCGCGATGGGGGCCCCACGGTGGGGTTACCGGCCACGTCGGGGGCGGCTTCACTGGCGGCTGTCGCAGGCGTGCCGATCCGGCCGCCGAACCCCCGCTCCGGAGGAGGAACCTCATGCAGTCCAAGTCCCAGAACGCCGCCGCCCGCACATCGGCGGCGGTGGAGGAGACGACCGAGCAGACCATCACGCAGGCCCCGGTGGTCGCCGTCGACATCGAGGACGAGGAGTAGGCGTCTCTCGCGTCGCGGCCTGGGTGCCCCTGTCTCTCCGCTGAACCTTCTTGAGGTCCCGGGAGGGCGGGGGCGCCCCTCGCGCTTCACTGTCTGGAGATCACCGTGCCGCAAGCATCGGTGCGCTGCGGGCAGCCGAGCTCGCCGAGTTCGGGATGCTCGGGGTTGGCAGTATCTACGCCTCTTACGCGCACGGGCACATCGACGGCGACTGGGAGGCGCTGACCTGGCCGGTGGTCAACCTCCGGCGCGCCATGCAGCTGGCGGTCACCACCGGGGTGCTCCCCCAGGGACGGGCCGACCGGCCTTTGGAGGCGTTGAAGGCGGTCTACTACCCGCAGCGCACCACGACGGCGGTGCGGGCCGTGTGCAGTCGCCTCGGCGAGAGCCGGTTCGCCGAATGGCTGGCCGCGCAGCGCGAGAAGGATGGGCACTTCGCCGATCTCAAGCGCGCCGACGCCCTCGCCGCCGTACGTGCCGCCATCGACGGCCACACCCCATCGGCGGCCCGCAGCTTTCCGCCGCCCGTGTGGGAGACGACGTACTTCAGGCGCTGGTCCAACGCCTTCGCCCGCAGCCGTGTCGACGGGCTCGACCTGTCCACCGCCGACCGGGTCGTTTACCAGCAAGTGTTCGATCCCGGGTTCGCCAGGACATGGTCCGCCTACCTCGAGCACCGCTCCCTCAACCCGGCCGATGGTGGGCCGGGCGTGCCGCTGGAGGAACGGCTGGCCGCGGTCACCGGCGGGGACGTGCCGGCCCATCAGGTGTTCCACCCGCCCGTCGACCTGCGAGACGCGGAAACCGTGGCCCTGCTGCTGGCCGGCGAGACTCCCGACGACCGGCGGGCGGTCGCCCGCTATGCCGACGCCCTCGCGCGGGCCGAGTTCACCGCGCTGGCGGTGCGCGACGACCTCACACGCCGAGTGCTGCTGGAGGTGTGGCAGTGCTCTGAGGGGCGGTTCGATCGCGAAGCCTCCGCGCGCGGCCTGCTCCACGGAGCACGCGCCGTCGAGGAAGCCAAGCGGCTGGTTCCCGGGTACCTCGACGACGTGCACAAGACGAAGGAGGCAAGCTGGTGATGCCCGGTAACGGCATGGTGGCGCTGCCGGGCACGGTACGCGCCCGGTCCCCGGAGGAGACATGGGAGGTGGTGGCCCCTCTCCTGCCGGGTTTCGGTATCACCCGGGTCGCGCGCGGGGCACACGCGGGCTATTCGTCAGGCGTGCTGGCACGGTCCGCTGGCTACCGTCACCGTCGTGGAAGCAGCCGTTTCCGCCGGGGCGAGTCGACCTGACGCGACCCGCCCCGTCCAAGTCTTCGTGCTCCGCGAGCACCCGCCCGGCTTGCCCGGGCCCAGACCATACCCGTTCCCGGCCAGCGGATCCCTCCCGCCCGGCCGGGACACCGTCGAGGAGCCGGGTCGCAACCCCCCGCTTTGCGCCCCCGCCCTCGCCCCCGGGCGGGGGCGCCTGTTGGGCGGCGCCCCCGCCCCAGCCGCCGACGAGCACCCCGCCCGTCGCGCCATGTCCCCCTGGAGGAGCGCGTGTCCACCGCCGTCGTACGGGTCGCCAAGCCGACTCCGCCACGCACCAGGCGCTGGCCAGCACCGGTCTGGGCTCTCCTCGCAGGCACCTTCATCACTCGCGCCGCCGGCTTCACCTACCCGTTCATGGCCTACTTCCTGGCCGACCTCGGCTACGGCCCCGGTGCGACCGGGGCGGTCCTGGCGGCCTTCGGCGCCGGGTGGATCGCCGTGCAGATGGCCTGCGGCTACCTCGCCGACCGGATCGGGCGCCGCCCCACCCTCCTGGTCGCGATGGTGCTCGCCTCCGTGGTTATGCCGCTGCTCACCGAGTCACACTCCCTACTCGCCCTACTGGCCGGTGCCCTGGTGGCCAGTGCCGCCTACGATGCGCCTCGCCCGGTCGCCAGCGCCGTCATTTCGTCGGGGCGTCCCAGGCGCTGCAGGGACAGCGAGCTGAGCAGGGTTTCGAGGGCCTCGGGGTCCGGCTTTTCCATCTCGGTCTCCATCATTCCCGCCTCCACGACGTTGGCCGTGATGTCCCAGGGCCCGAGGTCCCGTGCGGCCCCCAAGGTGTATCTGGTGATCCCTGCCTTGGCTGCCGAGTAGCCGGCCATGCCCGGGATACCGACCCGGGAGCCCATTCCAGAACTCACCGTGACGATACGGCCGCCGCTCGCAGCACTCGGGAGGCCGCCCGGATGATGGCGACCACACCAAGGTAGTTGGTGGTGTGCATTCGTTCCAGCGCGGCGGCGTCGACGTCCGGGTCCCATGAGCGCCAACAGCAGGCTGACCATCGCAGCCCACGCGCTGGCCTGGATCGGCCTCCACCAGTGCCAGGGCCATGAGGTCGCCACCTCCGAGCAGATCGCGAAGAGCGCGAACACCAACCCCGTGGTGATCAGACGGCTGCTCGGCGAGCTGCGCAGGGCCGGGCTCGTGGAGTCCCGGCGGGGCGTGGGCGCGGGCTGGTCGCTGGCACGCGAGCCGGACGCGATGACCCTGCTCGACGTGTACGAGGCAGTGGAACCCGGCCCGCTGTTCGTCATGCACCGCACCACCCCGGACCAGAAATGCGTGGTGGGCCACGGCATCCAGCCGACGATGCAGAGCATCTACGAGGGCGTCGAGGAGACCCTGAGACACGAGCTGGCCCGCGTCACGCTCGAGAACGTACTCCGGGACGTACTCCCGATACCTCGCTAGCCTCCCCGTTGCGCCCTGACATCGCCCAGATTCCCATCACCGCGCGCCGCGCGGAGCTGGACGAACTCCAAGAACAACTGGCTGAACACCCGGCGGAGGTGCGGGCCGAGCGGGACGAGCGGGACGATCCCGCCGGCGCAGAGCCTCGATGTGCTCAGGCGAGGGTGTCGGCAGGGAAGGGTACGGGGTAGCTCTCGGCGAAGTCCGCCGAGCGGCTGACCGCGGCCCAGCGCCGATCCTGTTCGAGCAGTCGCTCGTCCTGTGCGACCGACATGCGGGCGGCGTTGACGCCCAGGGGGAGGTTGGTGGGGATGTCCTCCCGCTTGGCGACCTGGACCAGGATCTCCGCTGCTCGGTCGGGGTCCCTGGCCTGGCCGACGCCGCTCTGGCGCACGGTGCTATTCATCGCACCGACCGTCGACCGGTACTGCTCGGGGACCTCGTGCACCGTCATCGACGCGCCCGCCCAGTCTGTCTTGAAGCCGCTGGGCTCGACGAGCATGACCTTGGTCCCGAAGGGCGCGGTCTCGGTGCGCAGCACGCGGCTGAGGCCGTCGATGGCGAACTTGGCCGCCTGGTAGCTGCCCAGGCCCGGTGATCCACCGACGCGCCCGCCGATCGAGGAGAACTGGATGATCAGCCCGCCGCCCTGTTCCCGCAGGAGGGGCACGGCGGCGCGGGAGACGTGGTAGACGCCCCAGAAGTTCGTCTCGAACTGGGTGCGGAAGTCGTTCGTGTCGCCGGTCTCGATCGGGGCGATGTTGGCGTAGCCCGCGTTGTTCACGATCACGTCGAGTCGGCCGAAACGCTCGTGCGCGGCGCCGAGGGCGGACTGCGCCTCGTCGGGATCGGTGACGTCGAGCGGGAGGGTGAGGATCCGGTCGCCGTACTCGGCGACGAGGTCGTCGAGCTGCTCGGGGCGGCGGGCCGTCGCCGCGACCGAATCGCCTGCGGCCAGAGCCGCGCGGACGAGGGAGCGACCGAAGCCGCGGGAGGAGCCGGTGATGAACCATGTCTGCCGCATACCCATAGTGAAACACTGTTGCGTTAATAACGCAACGTCGTTCCGATAGACTTCGCTCATGCCGGAGTTCCAGCGCGCACGCAGCAAAGAGGCCAAGCGGGCCAGAGAGTCGGCGATCCTCGACGCGGCTCGCCGACTGGGGCATGAGCGGGGCATCCGGCGGATCACCCTGACCGACATCGCCGAGGCGGTCGGCATGCACAAGTCGGCGCTGCTGCGGTACTTCGAAACCCGTGAGCAGATATTCCTGCTGCTGACCGCGGAGGGCTGGCGCGACTGGTCGGCCGCCCTGTGCCAGGCCCTCGAAGCGCTGGAGAACCCCACCCCGGGGGCCGTCGCCGAAGTATTCGCCGGCACGCTGGCCGAGCGGGGCATGTTCTGCGACCTGCTCGCACAGGCACCGATGAACCTGGAGCGCAACGTCTCGACCGAGTCGGTGCGGGAGTTCAAGCTCGTGACCCACGACGAACTCGACGCCATCGTCTCCGTTCTGCGCCGTGCCCTCCCCGGCCTGGCCGACAGCGACGGTGTCGACGTCGTTGCCGCCGCGACCAGCCTGGCCGGAGCGCTGTGGCAGATCTCCACCCCCGGCGAGGAACTCGAGGCGCTCTACCGATCCGACCCCCGCCTCGGGCACGCCCTCGTCAACTTCGAACCCCGGCTCGCCCGCATGCTCACAGCCTTCATCACAGGCATGCTCGGCACGACCTCAAGCGACTGAACCGACGCATCGACCAAGGCCCTCAACCGCTCAAGGGACGCGGTCTTCCCGCTGGACTCCCGTTGCCACCGGGCCTTTTGGCTCCACTGCCGCCCCGTGCTGCTACATGGGGTTCCTCCACCTCACCCCACGGGACACGGTGTTGATCGGGTAACGCCCAATTCCCTTTCGTCCATGTCTTTGCCCGCACATGCTGGGTACGACCGTGTACCAGGTACGCGCTCAAAGGCGGTGTTACACATACGGGATGAGCGCACTCGCTGATCAGACCCGCTGGCTCGACGCGATCGACCAGGCAGCACTCGTCGCATCGGGAGAAGTGAAACCAGGCGAGCTCCTCGAGGCCGCGATCGAGCGGATCGAGCAGTTGGACCCAGCCTTGGGCGCGGTCACCTTGCGCTACTTCGACCAGGCGCGCACGTCCGCGGCGGCCGGCCCGACCGGTCCACTTGCAGGTGTACCGTTCCTGATCAAGGACCTCTTCACCGATGTCGCGGGCCAGGCCTGCACCGAGGCCAACGTCGGACTCAAGGCGCAGGCCCGGCCGGCCTCTGCGGACAGCCCGCTGGTGGCACGCTACCGCGCGGCCGGTCTGATCTTCGCCGGGCGGACGGCGAGCAGCGAGTTCGGCGCCCTCCCCACCGCCGAGTCAGCTGCCTGGGGAGCCACCCGCAACCCTTCGAACACCGCGCTCTCGTCCGGCGGATCCAGCGGTGGGGCCGCTGCCGCGGTGTCCAGGATGCTGCGGTTGAGGGCCCTCGGGGAGTATCCGAACGAAAATTACGGTAGTGGATCGATCTTGGCTTCGATACGGTGACGTGCCCGTTTTGCCTGGTCAGCGGGCTCCATGATGCTCGGCATGCCAAGGACCGCGTGGCCGCGTTGCCGCGTGCTGGAGGTCGGGAACGTCCGGCCCATGGTGGGGGCCGGTGCGGTAGCGGCCCGGAGAGATGCCGTACTCGCGGCGGAAGGCGGTGGCGAAGGAGAACTCGTTGGCGTAACCGGACTGACGGGCGATCGCGGTGAGTGGTGCGTCGGTCTCGCGCAACATGAGGGCGGCGGTGCTCAGCCGCACATCTCTCAGGTAGGCCATCGGGGGTTTGCCGATGAGGATGGTGAATCGCCGGGTGAAGACCGTGCGCGACATTCCTGCCTGGCTGCTGAGGAGCTGGACGGTCCACGGCGCGCGAGGATCATCGTGGAGGGAACGCACGGCGGCCGCGATGACCGGGTCGGGGACTGCCCATGCGCCGGCCGTCTCCGCGTGGCGCAGCACCTGCACGACGACGAGGCCGACCAGCGCCGCGCGGTTCGCGTCCGCCCCGGGCCGGTCAGCGGCAAGGTCGTCGCTCAGCAGGGTGGACAGCTCGGCCAGCCGGGGGAGGCCACCGGTGACGACCGAGACCGGCGGCAGGCGTCGCAGAGCGTCATGTACCTGTGGGTCGGCAAGGTGGTAGCAGCCGGACAGCAAGGTGACGTCTTCGCCGTGGATCGCGTGTTCTGCACCGGTAGGAAGGAAGATCACGTCTCCTGCGCCCGCCCGCTCCGGTGGTTTCTCCGCGGACGTCAGCCAGACGGTTCCGCGCTGGACGACGTGGAAGCCGATGCCGGTTTTGGACGGGAACCTCTGCCGCCACGGCCCCGGCTCGCCGATTTGGCATGCGAAGGCGCGACCGCCCCGGATCCGGCTGGCGATGTCGCTGAGCAAGTCCACCCGCTGCATGGTAGCGCGGGGCGCGCACAGCGGGACATGCACGGTGACCGTACGGACATGGCACCGTGGCGGTCCACGATCTTGACTGTCGATCATGAAAGTTGTGCTGACAAGGTCTTGCCGTGCCGTCGCATCTGTGGGCCATGATCGCGCCGACGGCCCAGCTGTTGCAGTCCGCGGGTCACGAGGTCGCGATCGCGACCTCACAGGAAACACTTTCCACCACGGCATGGACGATGTTCGCACCTTGACCGACGAGCAGCTCAAAGGGCACTGGCTGGCGCACTCCGGCATCGATCCGACGGAACCATCGCCTACGCGATTGGAGAATGCGGACTTCCTGCCCCGCCTGCCTGGAACTGCTGCATAACGCGTGGCGCCGACGAGGGTGCGCGGATCGCTCGCCTCGTTGGACTCATGAATCGCTTGGAGAATTACTATGCCGGTTGATCACCCCACCGTTCCCTCGACTGCCACCGCCGACCCGTGCAGCCGCGCCCACGCGGCTCGGGCGGTGCTCGCTGCGAACGCGGCGGCGACGGAAGAGCAGGGAAGGCCCACAGTGGAGAGTCGGGCCGCTGCCGAGGAAGCGGGTGCGTTCGCCCTGACCACCCCCGAGAAATTCGGGGGGCTCGACGCCGACCACCGCACGATGGGTCGGGTCTTAGCCGAACTGGGCGCGGGGTGCCCGTCGACCGCCTGGCTCGCGGCGGTGAGCGCCACCGCCAAGTCGTTCTTCTTCGACTGGATGACGACCGAGGCGCAGGAGGCCGTGTACGCCGACCCGAACGTGCGAGTGTGCGGCACCGCCATGCCCGCAGGCCATGCCCGCAGGGTGGACGGCGGCTACTTGGTCGACGGGCGCTGGTCCTACGCGTCGGGGTGCCTGGAAGCCCAGTGGGCGGAGGTGGGCCTGGGCATGATCGACGACGAGAGGACGGACCGCGCGTGTCTGGTCGTCCTGCCCACGGAACAGTTGCTGATTGACCGGACCTGGGACCAAGCGGTGGGGTTGCGGGGCACCGGCAGCCACACCCTGGTGGCCGAGGAAGTGTTCGTGCCGGACTCGTTCCTGATGACCCGGCCCGAGCACCTGGACGGTCTGGGCATCGGCACGCGCCAGTTGTCGGTCGTCCTGCACACGGTGGCACCGCTGCTCGGGGCGGCGAGGGGAGCGTTGGACCTGGTCAAGCCGCTGATGACAGCGGAGCGCCCGGTGTTCGGCACCCCCTACACACGGCGCAGCCAGTCACCGTCGGCGCGGCACCTGTTCGCCGAGTCCAGCCAGCTCGTGGACACCGCCGAGCAGTGCACGCTGGGGGTGGCGGACATGCTCGATGCTGCAAACCTTGTAACACCTCCTTGGCCACCGAAGCGGCGGGCGCGCGGATGCAGCTGGTGTCCGCCCTGCGGGACTGCCGTACGGCACTGGACATGTTGCTCGATCTGCACGGCTCCAGCGCGCTCACGGGGGGGCAATGCGCTGAGCAGGTTCTGGCGCGATGTCGCCATCGGAAGCCGCCACGGCGCGGTCAACCCATACGTGCTGGCCGACCAGCTCGGCAGCGCCCTGGCCCCCGAGAAGCTGCCCGCCGAGGACTCCTAGGTATTCCGGGAGCGCACACAGCAGGCCGCCAGCCTGACAAGACGTAAGAGGTACGGATTATGAGCGAGAGCACGACCGATGGTAAGCAGAACAGAAGCGGTGAGCATGCAGACCTGGTCGCCCAGATCGACCGGGCCCGGCAGTCCTTGCGGGGGACCATCAGCGGCCTGAGCGACGAGGAAGCCCGCCGACGCACCACCGTCAGCGACCTCTGTCTGGGCGGCTTGATCAAGCACGTCACGGCCGTAGAGCAGATGTGGGCGAATTTCCTGGCGGAGGGCCGGTCTGCACTGCCGGACTTTGCCAGCCTGACCGAGGCGGACTGGGCCCGGCATGCCGAGCAGTTCCGCATGATGCCGGGCGAGACGCTGGATGATCTGCTCGTCGGCTACGACGTGTCGAACCGCCGATTCGACACGTTGATCGCCACACAGCCCGACCTGGACACCACCATCTCGCTGCCGGAGAGCCCCTTCTTCACCGAGCAGCACTGGACGGTCCGCCGAGTGCTGCTGCACGTCGTGCTGGACACCGCCCAGCATGCCGGCCACGCCGACATCATCCGTGAAGCGCTTGACGGAAAGAAGAGCACGGGCTGAAGGAAAGGCCCTGTCCTCGCTATAGCTACAGCCAGGTGCGAGTAGCCCCGTTGAACAGGCCCGGAGAGGCTCTGACCGGTCAACGAATCAGCCAGAGCCTCTCAGCGGTCAGGCGCTCAGCTGCCGGAGCATCTCGGCCGAGTCGTGCAGGTTCGTCATCTGAACGAATCGACCGTCACGGACCTTGTAGATGGCGTACTCGACGATCTCGAAGGAGGCACCGGAGGCGGGGACACCGAGCCACTCCTTCGCCGGGGTGCCCTTATTAATGGCACGGACCGCGATGCCATCCCGATCGAACAGCAGCTCGTCAACCTCCCAGCGAATGTCCGGGACGGCGTCAGCGATCCCCTTCAGAACCTTGACGACGTCGTCGCGAGCGCCGGGCTGACCACCGAGCAGTACCTCGTCGTTGATGAACTCGTCCATGCGGTCGAACTCGTGGGCGTTGAGCGCCTCGGCGTAGCGCATGTACCAGTCGCGCAGATCGCTCTCGCTCATGATCTTCCTCTTTCCTCTGTGCCGCAGGGAGCGGCTCTGAACTGTCCAAACTTCTGCACCGCTCGATGCAGAAAGCGACAGTACCAGTTCTGCACCGATCGGTGTCAAAGCGGTAGGATGAGGCAATGCGCACGTCACAGATAGGCCGCCCGCGAGCGTTCGACGCCGACGCGGCGCTCGAGAAGGCGATGATGGTCTTCTGGGCGCAGGGGTACGAAGGTGCAAGCCTCACCGACCTGACCGAGGCCATGGGCATCTCACGGAAGAGCCTGTACGCCGCCTACGGCAACAAGGAGGACCTGTTCCGCAAGGCATTGCAGCGCTACGCGGAAGGGCCCGGCGCCTATGTCACCGAGGCATTGCAGGCACCCACCGCGCGAGAGGTCGCGATGGCCTTCCTCGCAGGCTCGGCCCGCGCCAACACCATGCCCGGACTCCCCGCCGGCTGCCTCGGTGTCCAGGGCGCACTGGCCACCGGCGAGACCGGACGAGTCGCCCGCGACACCCTGGCGGAATGGCGCGCCCACGGTCAGGCACTGCTCCGTGAGAGGTTCCGGCAGGCCGTCCAAGTGGGCGACCTGCCCGCTGACGCCGATCCGGAAAAGATCGCCCGCTACGTCATGACGATCGCAAACGGCGTGGCCGTACAGGCAGCGGGCGGCGCGACATGCGAGGACCTGCAACAGGTGGCCGACGCAGCTCTGCAGAGCTGGCCACCAGCTTGACGACGCAAATCCTGTGACGAGTCCGGCACTCACAAAGCAGGCAGGGCCCCTGCAAGAACCCGAGTTGGGAGTGTTTAGAGTTCTGTCTCATCAGTGGGGCCGCGAGCGGTCCGCGACGATAGGGGCGGTATGGCCAGTGGCAACGGGCTCAGTATCGTGACGCTGTCTCCGGCTCAAGCCGGAGACTCCGATCTCATGTCGACGGTGACAGCCCTGATCAATGACGTCTACGAAGTGGCCGAGAAGGGGCTGTGGGCTGAGGGCACTACACGGACGACAGTGGAGGAGGTAGCCGCGCTGACTCGTGCGGGTGAGATCACCACGGCGCGTCTGGAGGGTAAGATCGTTGGGTGTATCCGGGTACAGCCGCTGAGTGACCAAGTATGCGAGTTCGGCATGCTGGCGGCTTCCTTCGAGCAGCGAGGTACGGGCATCGGGCGAGAGCTGGTTCAGTTCGCTGAGCAGCACGCTCGCGAGATCGGCCGTGAAGTCATGCAACTCGAAGTGCTGGTACCTCGGGAATGGGCACACCCTTCCAAGGAGTTCCTGATCGGCTGGTATACGCGCAGCGGCTATCGGATTGTCCGCAAGGGGACGATCGAGGAGTCCTATCCGGATCTGGCTCCCCATCTGGCAACGCCCTGCGATTTCGTGGTCTACCACAAGTCAGTGCGATACCACTGAGCCTTCCTCAGTAAGCGCCCGTCGCTTGCTGTGATCGCGATGCTGGCGTTCCGGCCCGTCTGGTTCACGTGTTCAGGCAGGGCGGTTGCAAGTTCCGGGGTCGTGGTGGTCGGGTTGTGACCGGTTAGGGCGCATAGCGGAGCAGGCACGGACTTCGTGATCATTGTGGTGTCCAAGCCAGATGATCATGAGGTGGCCCGTGCCTGTTGCTGCATCCTCTCCCATCCCTGCCGTGCTGGTGAAACTGGGTCCGCTGGACACCGACCGGATCGCCGACCGGCGCCCCTACTTCGACTCGGTGCCCGACCCGCGCTCCCGGCAGGGCCGGTGGTACTCACTCACAGCGATCCTGCTGGTGTGTGCCTGCGCGGTCGTCTCGGGAGCAAGGGGCATCGATGAACTCGCCTAGTGGGGCCAGCGTGCTTCGAACGCACTCCTGACAGTGATCAGGATCCGCCGTCACCTGCTCAGATGGCGGCGCACTCCGGCTCCGGCCACGATCGGCCGTGTGCTGGGGGCTGCTGACGGTGACGCCCTGGACCGGGCGGTCGGCGCCTACCTGGCCGACCGGCACCGTGCCGCCACCGAACCCGCCCAGGCGCCGTCGTCCTGCGCGTCCGGGCGATCGCGCGCGACCGCTGTCGACGGCAAAGCACTCAAAGGATCAGCCGGTACCGCGACGCGCCGGCATCTGCTCTCCGCGGTCACTGCCGGCACCGTCGTGACCCTCGCCCAGGCAGAGGTCGGCGCGAAGACGAACGAAACCACACACCTCCGGCCGCTCGCCAGCGCGGCTATGCACAGCGTCACCAACTGGTCGTCGGACGGAACGTAAGTGGAGCGCAGCCGGGCCAGGTCCGCGGACCACTGGCCGTCCCAGTCGCCGAAGTGCGGTGCCATGGAGGCGTGCACGCCGCGGATGCCGGAGTCGATCAACGCGGTGATCCCGGCGTCCGAGTGAGCGACGGTGCGTGAGTTGTGTGAGAAGTCGAGCATGGTCGTGACGCCGCCGTCCAGCGCGGTCAGCGCGGCCAGGCGCGTGCCGACGTACACGTCGTGGGGGGTGTAGGCCGGTGCTACCTCCATGAGCGTGGACCGCAGGTATCCGGCGAGGTCGTCGACGTCGGGAATCGTGCGGCGCATCTGCGCCTGCCAGGCGTGCCGGTGGGTGTCCACCATGCCGGGCGCGACGATGCTGCCGGTTACGTCGACGACCACGGCCCCGGCGTCCGGCAGGTGGCGGCCGACGTCGACGATGCGCGACCCGCGGATCAGGACGTCCTCTGTCGATGAAACTTGAGCGGTTCTGCAGTCAGTCGCCGCTGTCAAACGTGACAACTTCGCCGCCGCTGGCCTCGCTCCAGTCGGGCCATCAAAACGCCGGGTCAAGCCGATCCAGTACCGTCCCGGCACCGTCGAGCGGGGCCAGCTTTGTACGTGCGTTGCCGATGGCCTGCCGATGCGGGCGCAACTATCAGGCGGTCACCGTCTTGAGCCGTTGAGACGGCGGGAGAAGGACTGCTCTCACTCGGCGGCCTTCGCAGCCAGTTCGTAACAGCGTATCCGTGCGTCGGAGTCGTGCACGGAGGCGTAGAGCATCAGCTCGTCCGCGCCTGTCTGCTCCACGATCTCCGCGAAGCGGCGCCGCACCGTCTCCACCGAGCCGCGCGCCTGCGCCGCGCCGACGGCCTCCACAGCGGCGCGCACCTGCTCCGGAATTTCTTGCAGGGCTGCTTCGTCCGGGGAGAGCAGCGCCGCCGAGGTCTGCCTGGACCTCGCGACGTCGGTCGGGCGCGCCAGGCGTGCGGCCTCCTCATCCGTGTCCGCGACGATCGCTTCGACCGCGGCCATCACGTAGGGCCGGTCCACCCAGCGCGACGGCGTGAACCGTTCCCGGTAGCGCTCCGCCGTGGCGATGCTCTGGTCAGGCCGGATGTGGTGCGCCAGCACGATCGGCAACCCCAGCCGGGCCGCCAGCTCCGCGCTGGCCTGGCTGGACGCCAGCAGCCACGGGCGGGTGCCTCCCAGGTCCGGTTGCCAGCCGGATATCAGCTGCACGCCGGCGTCGCCGGAGAGATAGTGCAAGATCGCGGTTACGTCTTCGATGTACTCGGCGTCCGTGGTCGGCTCCCCGCCCCGGCGCAACGCCCGTACGATCGACTGGTCGAACGTACCCGGTCCGCGGCCGATGCCCATGTCGATGCGGTCCGGATGCAGTGCCGCCAGCGTGGCGAACTGCTCCGCGATAGCCAGGGGCGCGTGGTTGGGCGCCAGGACACCACCGGCTCCGAGCCGGATACGACTGGTCAGTGCCGCGAAGTGCGCGATCAGGACCGCCGGTACGACGCTCGCCGACAGCTCGGTTCCATGATGCTCGGCGAACCAGACTCGCTGATAGTTGAGCTCGTCCAGTCGAAGCACGGTCCGGCTTGTCGCGTCGAGCGACTCGGCGGCAGTGCTGTCGGTCTCCGCGACCACAAGATCCAGCGCGGACAGGGGGATTGTCATGATCAAAGTCTAACTATGGCGCGTATACGCGGCGTAAGCCAGTGACGACGGACGCGCTGTCGATCGTCCTGGGTGGTGGAGCACCGGGCGCGCGGACGATCGACTTCCTGGATCTGATCGGGGCCCGCCACAAGTTCGTGGCAGCGACCGGCCGCCTGGTGCCGGAGATGTACGGGCGCCGCTTGTCCGGGGACGAGCGAGAGCTGATGCACAAACAGGTCGACAGGGCCCGCGCGACCTGCGAGTGGATCGTGTCCGCCGTCGACAGCGGGCACCTGAACATGGACGAGGAGCTGACCAAGCTGCTGCGGGGTGAGTAACCGCGCCGCAGTCACGCGAGCGCGGTGATGCCGCGCGCGAGTACGCCACTGCAATCTGAGGGGTACTGATGCAGGCCAGACCCGCGGGCCTGCACATGCCGCAGCTGATGCGGGCCACTGAACTGACGCGCAGCCAAGTCCGCTCGGGACTGGCGATGCTGCGCGACACCACCGCGAACAAGGGCTGGGCACCGTTGGTCTACACACGGTTGGACGGCTATCAGTTCGCGGCGGACGGTGATGCCCTGCAGGCCTACAAGGTGGGAGCGGTCCGAGTGAAGCCGACCGAGGTCCGTAGGCTGATCACGGGCACGGTCACCCCGCACGCCGCGCTCACCCCGGATGACAAATGGGTCCGCCACCTGGTCGCCCAGCTTGACTCGGTGGAGTCCACCCTCGACCTGCTTACCTGATCCCCGCCGGGCGGGGACGGATTCCCAGGAGGCCCGGATGCGCCGGAGCCGCTATCCCTCGGACACCACTATCGCGGAGTGGGCCTTGCTGGAGCACCTGTTGCCCACTCCGGCGAACGAGACTTCCTCGGGAGGTCACCCCGAGAAGTGGCCGCGCCGCGAGATCGTCGACGCCATCCGATATGTGGTGGATACGGGCTGCAAGTGGCGGGCCCTGCCTGCGGACTTCCCCCCTTCCAGACAGTCTTCGGGTTCTACAGCCGCTGGAGTGCGGCCGGAGTCTCCAACCTCATCCGCGACCAGCTCCGGTGCCGGGTCCGCCAGGCCATGGGGACCTCCCCGCACCCCGTGGCTGCGGTGATCGACTCGCAGTCCGTCAAGGTCGCCGCCACCGTCCCGAGAGCCACATCCGGATACGATCCGGGCAAGAAAATACCGGGCCGGAAGAGACATATCGCCTGTGACAATGAAGGGGTTGCTGCAGTTCGTCATGGTGACGCCGGCCAACACCCACGATGCCGTCGCAGCCAAGGAAGTCCTCTTCCGGCTACGTCTCATGCGCCCTCAGATCGCCGTCGTCTGGGCCGATTCCATCTTCGGCGGAAGGCTTGTCAGCTGGGCCAACCTTCCTCAACCTCACGGTCAAGACCGTGAGCAGGCCCGAAGGGGCGAAGGGGACGACTACCAGTGGTTCCAGTGGCTGAAGTTGGCGGCGTCGGCACGCTTCGCCGGCTTGAAGTCCGTACCGATCGTGTAGGCGATCGGCGTCAGCGCGACTTGGACCGTGTTCTCGAACGGCAGACCGAGCAGGTTAGCCATCTCACGCTCGAAGGACAGGTGCGCGACGGTCCATGCCGTGCCCAGGCCGCGCTCCCGCGCCGCCAGCATGAAGCTCCACGTCGCCGGGATGACCGAACCCCAGTTGTGCGCCTGCCCCCGGGTACTGGCCATCTCCTCACGGCGAGCGACCCGCACCACCGGGATCATCAGGACCGGAACCTCGTGCATGTGATGAAGAAGGTGGCCCAGGCTGTCCCGGATCCGTCCCCACTCCGCGGACTGGAAACTCATCCGGGTGGGCATCGGCGCGGAGCTGTGCTCGTCCGGCGCGCCGTGCATGAGGCCTGCTCGCCAGATGTCGGCCACCTTCGCCTTCATCTCCGGCTCGTCGATGAAAATGAAGTCCCACTGCTGCTGATTGCGGCCGGTCGGCGCCTGGGTGGCGACCTTCACGGCCTCCTGGATCAGGTCGCGTGGGACGGGACGCGTGAGATCGAGACGCCGTCGCACCGCACGCGTGGTGGTGAGGACCTCATCGGCGGAGAGACCGAGGTAGCGGTCAGCCGGGTCGCTGTTCATGGTGTTGCTCCTCTGAGTGGGCCGCCACCCAGGCGGCAGGGATCTGTCGCTCGGTGTTTTCCACCGGAAGAACACCACGACCGGGCAGGGCGGAGCGGTCCGGACCTCTTGTAGGGGTGGAGTCCGGTCTCCTCGAATTCGGCGGTGCCACCGGTGGAGGGCACGTCGGTGCCCCCCCAACCGGTAGAGAACACGTCGGTGCTTGGAGGCCGTCGGCGGACGGAGTGTCGTGAAGGTTCAGACGACAGGGACATGGGGGACGTCGAGGAGGCTCCGGTCCCCGTCGACGCCGCGAGCCAGCGCGCCGGCCACGTCTTCGTGGGGCGTGCCGAGCCGGATTGCGCTCACCTCATCCAACGCCTCGTAGTGGCGCGGGTCGAGCTCGAGGTCCAGCGCGTCGAGATAGGTCGCCAGGTGGTCGGGAGTGCGAGGCCCCACGATCGGGAGCATCGACGTATGTGCCCGCGCCGCGCGCTGGCGCAGCCACGCGAGTGCTACTTGGACCGGGCCGGTTCCGACCTCAGCCGCCACGGAGAGGACCGCGTCAAGCACCGCGGTGCGCTGCTCGCTCCCCTCGACTGCCGAACTGGCGGATGAATCGCTGTGGGACCACGCCGTGAGCCGTCCCCCTTCACCACGACGGTACTTCCCGGTGAGCAGGCCACTTGCCAGCGGGGCGTAGAAGATCACGCCGAGTCCGTGGGCTTCGGCCATCGGGATGAGCTCACGTTCGGCGGATCGCTCCGCCAGGCTGTACTCGGTCTGGATGCCGACCAACGGCACGTGCCCGCTCAACTCCGACCTGACCATGGCACCCGCCACCCGCCAGGCAGGAAAGTTCGACAACGCGCCGTATCGGATCTTGCCCGCTCGAACCAGGTCGTCGAGTCCCGCAAGGATCTCCGTCACAGGTGTGACACCGTCAGGGAAGTGCGGCATGAACACGTCAATATAGTCGGTACGCAGACGCCGCAGACTCTCTTCCACAGAGCGAATCATGGTCTTGCGACTGTTGCCGGTGGTCCCGGTGCGCACCTGAGCCTGCCGAGTCCCGCTGTACTTGGACATCACCACGTAGTCGTCCCGCTCGTTCCCGAGCAGGCCACCCAAGATCTTCTCGGCCTCGCCGTTCTGGTAGATGCTCGACACGTCAATCGTGGTACCGCCGGCCGCGGCGAACGACTCGAAGATAGCCCGCGCCCCCTCGACGCCCGTTGAGGTCGGCGCCGAGCCGAAGTTGGCCGTACCCAGCACGTACTCCGAGACCCGCAAGCCGCTGTGTCGTCCGAAGACTTGGTAACGCACGGACAATCTCCTCAGCATCCGGACTTGTATCGTTGAAGACGGTAACATAAAAAAATGAAGGGTCATTCTTTATGCCGAAGGTCAGCCAAGCCCATCTCGACGCCCGCAGACAGCAGATCATCGACGCCGCTCGCGAGCGGTTCGCCGCACACGGCTTCGCCCGAACCGCCATGACCGACCTCGTCGAGGCCTCCGGACTGTCCGTCGGATCGATCTACCGGTACTTCAAAGGCAAGGACGAGATCTTCGCCGCCATCTGCTCACAGGCGAACCAGGCGTTCCCCGAAGAGCTGAGCGAGGCCCAGATCAAGGACTTCCTGCAGCACATCCGCACCCTCGCGCTTGAACGGGACCACGCCCGACTGGTCGCTCAGATCTACGCTGAGGCCGCTGTTTCCGCGAGCCTCGCAACGCTCGTCCAACGTCAGCTCGAGGAGATGCGCCACGCAGTCACGGCGCTCCTGCCCCACCACAAACCCGCACACGCGAACCGGATCGCCGAGGCCTTCGTCGCCCTCTGTCAGGGCTACCTCCAGCAGCTCGCGGTCAGAGGCGACGTCGATCCCACACCCTTCGCCGCGGCTCTGATCGCGATCATCGACTCCCCTGCGAACTGACTGTCCTGTGGTGGAAGCTCATCACGTAGTCCGACCCGAATCCGTCGGCCCACCCCGATGGGCTCACACACATCGTCGCAACCACGGGACCCCATCCCCTGTCATGGAGTCCCACCCCGCAGCAGACTGGATCCATGAGTCCCGCGAAGTACCACGAGCTGGCCGCATTCCTGCGCTCTCGCCGCGCACGCATCCGCCCCGAGGACGTCGGCCTCGTCGCCGGCCCACGCCGCAGAGTACCCGGGCTCCGCCGCGACGAGGTCGCGCAGCTGGCCGGCGCCTCCGTGGACTACTACAGCGAACTCGAGCGCGGTACCGGCTCGCAGCCGTCGGAGCAGATGCTTGCTTCATTCGCCCGCGCACTGCGACTGACACGCGACGAACGCGACTACCTCTTCCGCCTCGCCGACCGCCCCGTGCCCACCGCCGCGGGCCCCAGCGCGCACGTGCACCCGGGCATGCTCGACCTGCTCGCCCGTCTGCCTTCCACCCCCGCGCAAGTCATCACCGATCTCCACGTCACACTGGTGCAGAACCCACTGGCCGTCGCACTGCTCGGCGACCAGTCCGCGTACCAGGGCAAACGCGCCAGCTTCATCTACCGGTGGTTCACCGACGATGACGCACGGTGTCTCTACCCCGAGGCGGACCACGCCGCACAGTCACGTGCTCTCGCCGCCGAGCTCCGGGCCGTGGCCGCCGCCCGGCACGTCCACGACGAGGAGGCGACGTCGATGATCAAAGAGCTGCGGGCCATATCCAGGGAGTTCGCGGAGGTCTGGGCCGAGCATCATGTCGCGCTCCGCCACGACGACCGCAAGCGACTCATCCACCCAGCCCTGGGCCTCGTGGAGGTCAACTGCCTCAACCTCTTCAGCGAGGACGGCCGCCAACGACTGCTCTGGTTCACCCCGGCGCTCGGTACCGACAGTGCCAACGCACTCGACATGCTCACCGCCGTCGAATCCGAAGGAACTCGCCAGCCGCTGAGGCCTGACGCGGTGCTCGACATCGGCGAACGGAGCACCCCGCTGGCACAGAGGCGATGAAGGGGTCCCCCACACCGGTCTCGGCCTTGTCAGGCAGACACCGCTCATCGTCGGTCCAGGGGGACGCGGCCGCATCGGGTGGTCATGACACACCAAATGCGGTCTTCGACAGTGGTGTGCCCGCGGAGGCGGATGTCCGAGGAATTGGACCGGACCCGCGCCCGGTCGGGGCGGGGTCACATGGGACGGCATCCCCTGGTTCCGCCGACTGGCGGTGTGCATGGTGGACAACATGACTACGAACCACCCCACTGACACCTCGGCGGCCACACGTGTTGCTGTCGTCACCGGCGGATCGCGCGGTATCGGCCGGGCAGTCGCCCAGAGGCTCGCACGGGACGGCCTGGCCGTCGTGGTGAACTACGTCCAGGACGAGGCTGCCGCCGAGGAGACGGTGGCGGCGATCGCCGCTGCCGGCGGACGGGCCATCAGCGCGAAGGCGGACGTGGCGGACGAGGATGCGGTCGCCGCGTTGTTCGACGAGGCGGAGCAGGAGTTCGGCGGCGTGGACGTCGTCGTCAATTGCGCGGGCCGAGCGGTCGGGTCACCCATCGCCGACCTCGACCTGGCGGTCCTCGACTCCGTGATCCGCACCAATGTCCGCGGTACTTTCGTCGTTGCCCAGCAGGCTGCTCGGCGACTGCGTGCGGGGGGGTCGTTCGTGGGATTCTCGACCTCTGCGGTCGGCACCCAGTTCCCCGCTTACGGCCCTTACGCGGGAAGCAAGGGAGCCGTCGAGTCGATCACCTTGATCCTCGCACGCGAGTTGCGCGGGCGGGACATCACAGTGAACACCGTTGCCCCCGGTCCGACGGCTACGGAACTGTTTCTCCAGGGCAAGACGGACGAAGACATCGACCGGCTGGCCAAGATCCCACCTCTGGAGCGGCTGGGCACACCGGAGGACACCGCCCGTGTGGTCTCCTTCCTCACCAGCGCGGAGGGGCACTGGGTCAACGGCCAGGTCTTGCGGATCAATGGAGGCCTGGTGTGACACCACTGCCCCTGCACCGCCGGGTACGGCAGGGAGCAGCGAGACGGTACGCGTCGTGAACCGGGCCGGACGACCGCGGCGCGGCAAGAGGTGGAGACTGCCCACCGCGACGTCCTGCCATTGCGCAGCAGGTAGTTCGTGGTGGGGAATCCGCCGGCGGGGGGGGGGGGGGGGGGGGGGGGGGGGGGGGGGGGGGGGGGGGGGGGGGGGTGGGGGGGGGGGGGGGGGTGGGGGGGGGGGGGGGGGGGGGGGAAAAAGAAA
>NZ_JBVIGS010000023.1:0-1547 GCF_055570675.1 Streptomyces sp. NPDC031111 | reverse complement strand
CATGCCCCCCCTCCCTCCCTTTTCTTTCCGCGGTTCGTGGGTCTTCCTTTCTTCCCCCCCCCCCCCCCCCCCCCCCCCCCCCCCCCCCCCCCCCCCCCCCCCCACGGCGGTATTCCGCGGTTCCAGTCGAACGTGTTCGTCGGCCCCAGGTGCCCGGCCTGGAACAACTGGGCCTGAGACACGCCCTCGTGGCCGAGCGTGCGGTACTTCCACGGCCCAGTGCCATGACTGAGTCCCATCGGTGCAATCCGAGCTCCGGCACGGTCGTCGAGGGCGCACCCGCCCTCAGGCCACGGCTACGGCGGGTGGGGCCTCAGGCCCGCAGGCACGTCCCGGACGAGGCTGAAGCCCTCACATGGGGCTACATGCCGTCATGAGCCTCGACCCGACGGGCCAGGGACGCAAACGCTGGACGCTGCGAGGGAAGCCCACACTCCAGGGTTTCGGCAGCCTACTCTTCATCGGCCGCCGAAACCCGCAGAAGTACGGCTCAGTGCTTGTTGACCGCCGAGGCCCAGTCGATGTTCACGCCCAGGTCGGCGTACTGCGTCGTGTAGCTGTAGTAGCAGTCGAACTTCTCGATCTTGCCGTCGTCCAGGTACCAGAAGTCGGCGGTCGGCACGTCGACCTTCGCGCCGGTCGGCTTCATGGTTCCAGCCGGGGTCTCCAGCGGCCCCTCGAACGTGCCCTGAATCGCCAGCTCGACGCTGACCACGTCGCCGTTGACGGTGATGCTCTTGAGGTCACGGTGAACATCGGGGAAGATGCCAGCCATGTAGGGCAGGACGTCACCGAGCGTCTCGCCCTGGAAACTCTTCTCGGCGTTCATGTCGTTGAAAACGCCGTCCTCGGTGAAGCTGTTGACGAAGGCGGGGACGTCCAGGCTCTTGCCCTCCGCGGTGTGGTAGGCGTTCAGCACGACCGCGAGATTGTTTATCTCGTGCCGGGTCAGGTGGCGGTCGGTGAGCGGCAGCGCGGCCAGTTCGCCGGGGCTCAGGGCCGCGCTGGCCTGCGAGCCGTCGACGGTGCGGACGTGCACACTGCTGGCGACGGAGCTTGCGGCCTGCGTCGGGGTGGCGGCGATGGCGAGACCGGCCAGGCTCGTGACTGCGGCCGTGGCAGTGATCGTCTTCCATCCGAGCGACTTCATGTCGTATTCCTTCTGCGTCGTTCTCGGGGCCCGGGCCGCCGAGACGGGTTCGCGCCAGTCACGGCGCTCCAAAAATTCAAACCATTGATTGAACGGCCAAGGGTGACGGGCACCGCGGCAGCTCGTGAGCCGGCAAAGTCGTTCGACCTCGGCCAACTCAGCTTCGGTGATCCAGGAGTGGCCGGCGGGCCTTCACCCGTGATGCCGGCGTGCGACAACGAGACGGGCGCCCCAGCTCAATCTTGACCCGTTCGTCCAGAACGCTAGCCGTTATGGACGAATCAGTCAAGAACGGTTAGACTGGCGGCATGGCACGACCCAGGAAGTTCGACGAGCGGCAGGTACTGGACACTGCCCGGGAGCGGTTCTGGTCGGGCGGGTACGCCGCCACGCGGAT
>NZ_JBVIGS010000022.1:0-122512 GCF_055570675.1 Streptomyces sp. NPDC031111 | reverse complement strand
ATGCCCGGCCTTGCTCTCCTCCCTCCCCCCCTCCCCCCCCCCCCCCCCCCCCCTTCCCCCCCCCCCCCCCCCCCCCCCCCCCCCCCCCCCCCCCCCCCCCCCCCCCCCCCCCCGCGTCCGGGTCCCTTCCGGAGCGGACCGACTTGATAGGCAAGTGGCCACTTGCCTATGCTGGGGTGGTGGCCGACGATCTCTTCAAAGCCCTGGCCGACCCCACCCGGCGCACCATCCTCGACGAGCTGACGGAGAAATCCGGACAGACACTGTTCGAGATCTGTTCGCGACTGAGCATGAAGCACCGGCTCGGCATCTCACGGCAGGCGGTGTCCCAGCACCTCGCCGTGCTGGAGACCGCCGGGCTCGTCGAGACCAGGCGGGAGGGCCGCTACAAGTTCCACGACCTCAACACGGCCCCGCTGCGGCAGATCACCGAGCGCTGGCTCGTCCCCGACACCCCCGGACCTGAAAAGAGCACCCCATGAAGATCCACCTGACCAGCGTCTTCGTCGACGACCAGGCCGAGGCGCTGCGGTTCTACACCGAGGTCCTCGGCTTCGTGAAGAAGCACGACGTCCCCCTGGGCGAGAAGGACCGCTGGCTGACCGTGGTCTCGCCCGAGGAGCCCGGCGGCACCGAACTCCTCCTTGAGCCCGCCGGCCACCCGATCGCCCGGACCTACCGTGACACGCTCGTCGAGGACGGTATCCCGCTCGCCCAGTTCGCCGTCGACGACGTCAAGGCGGAGTACGAGCGTCTGCGCGGCCTCGGCGTCCGCTTCACCCAGGAACCGCTGGAGATGGGCCCCGTCACCACCGCCGTCTTCGACGACACCTGCGGCAACCTCATCCAGATCGCGACACAGGCGGCGTAGGGCACCGGGGCCGCGCGCTGGCGAACTCATCAGCCGGTTCAGGGGGAATCGGCGGGTGCGCCGGGCGAGCGCAGAAGGGCGCGGGTCTCCCCGACGCATTCGGTCCGGGCCCCGGACGAGAAGAGGTCGAGTGCCTCGGGGTGCCGTCCGGCGAGCGTCCGGTAGTGCCCCACGGCTTCGGCGCCGGGGAAAGGCGGTCACCGGCGGCCGAACGGGTGGGCCCGCACGGACCGCCGTACGCGCACCGTCGCGATGACCAGCGCGGCGACGGTGATCGCCGCTCCGGCCCCGATGGGCACCAGCGAGTCGACGACCATGCTCCTGCGCTGGTCGGCCACGCTCGCCTCGCCCAAGTCCTGCCCGTTGACCAGCAGACGGCAGTCCACCGTCTCGGAGGGAGTGCAGTAGGGCTCGAACGTCACGATGGCGTGCACCCCGAAGGCCATCAGGCCCACACCGGCTCCGAGGGCGAGCAGCCACAGCAGGAACGACGCCACGGTCAGCACCGGGCCGCCGGCGGCCAGCACCGCCCCCACGACCACGCCGACGAAGATGATCGCCGCGTAGCCCAGGACGACCCACACCCACATCCCGGTCGCGAAACCGACCGGGAGCAGGATCACCGAGAACACCAGGCACCAGTAGAACCCGTTGCGGAGGCCGTCCCGCACGCCGTCCACAGGTGAACTCCCCGTCATCTCCGTCATCTCCCCTGTGAGCAAGGTAGTTGACGGTACGAAAGGACGTCACCCCGTGGCGGCGAGGCGGCGTCGGAGTTCGTCCTCGGAGACGTCCTCCACATGGGTCAGGAAGACCCACATGTGGCCCGACGGGTCCTTGAGGATGACGGTGCGGTCGCCGTGGAACATGTCCGTCGGCGGCTGGAGGATCTCGGCGCCGGCGGCCTCCGCGCGCGCCGCCAGGCTGTCGACGTCCGGTACGAAGACGTGCAGCGTGACGGACGTGCCTCCACCGAGCGCGGCGGGCGCGGCGAAGGAGCCGGCCTCCGCCTCGTCCACACTGGCGTCACCGAGCATCAGCACCGACGCTCCGATGCTTATCTCGGCGTGCAGAACGCCGCCGCCGGGCGCGTCGATCCTGAAGTCCTCGTGGGCACCGAACGCCCGCTGGTAGAAGTCGATCGCCGCGGCGGCGTCGTCGACCATGATGTGCGGGATCACGGCGTAGTGGTAACGGTCGGGGATCTCGGTGTGAGCGGCTGTGCGCTCGGCCATGACGCATCTCCTTGACGGGCGGCCGCCGGTCGGTTCCCGCGGCTGTGGAACGAACGTAGAAGCTCAAGTCCGCTTCAGGTCAAGCGCCGAAGACGGCCTCACCATGGCCGATGAGGTGGCCGATCAGGCACGTGCGGTCCATGCGTCCGGGCCGCCACCTCGCCACTCCACCAGAGTGGAATCGCGCAGCCAGTCGTCGTCGACGCTCTCGAGCCCGGCGAGGCGCAGGAACTCCACGACGTCCAGCAGCCCGTACGCCATCCCGAGGAACCGCACGCCCGCGCGGACGCGCCGGCCGCCGTCGTCTCCGGGCGGGTAGATCACGATGGGCCGGTCGTTCGCCATGACACCAGCGTGCGATGAGTGGCATCCGCCCGCATGCCGGCGGCCCCGCCACCGGGCACAGCCGCTCGCGACGAGCCAGCCGACGGCCGCGCCGACCGCGTACCAGAGGAGGTCCGGCGCGTTGAAGGTGGAACCGAGGACCAGACGGGCGGCGGTACTCCGTCCGGAGAGTTCCGCGGGCACGCCGGTGAGCTGCGCGAACTCCACTCCCCAGCTGACGGCCAGCGCGACTCCGGCGGCCTTCGGGGGTGTCGACCGCGGCGCCACCACGACGACGAGGGCGAAGACCAGGAGGGTGTAGAGGGCGTCCCCGCCGTACTTGGCGACATCCCCCGTCGTCGTGGCCCTGAGGCCCAGTCCCGCGCCGACGGTCACCAGAGCGGCCGCGGCCGCCGTGAGACGGGTCCGTGCCGGGTGACCGCCGGCTCGGACCGTGAAGAGGAACGCCATGAGGTCGTTTGTATCTGTAACATGTTCCGTATGGCACGAGGTATCTGGTCGCAGAAGGTCCGCTCCGCCCGCTGACGGCGGCGCCCTCTCTGTTGAATCCGCGCTCGCCGTCCCGGTTCCCGCCGGGCGGCTTCTCTGTGCTGCCCGGCTCCACTGCGAGCTGCGGAGCATCCGTTGAACCTCACCCCGACCCCCGAAGCCATGTCCCCGTCCGTCGAGGCAGGCGGCAGCGCACACGTCCGTACCGAGAACGTCACCGTCAGCCGTGGGTCCCGGCGCGTCCTGTACGACGTCTCGGTCACCGTCTCCGCCCGGTCGCGGATCGCCGTCGTCGGCGAGAACGGCCGGGGCAAGACGACACTGCTGCACGTCCTCGCCGGGCTGATCGCCCCCGACGAGGGCACCGTGCACCGGACGGGTACGGTCGGCCTGGCCCGCCAGGAACTGTCCGCGCGCGACGGTGAGACCGTCGGCACCCTCACCTCCGCGGCGCTCGCCCCGTCGCTCGCCGCCCTCGCCGCGCTGGACGAGGCGGCCCTCGCCATGGCCGAGGGCGACGCCGCCGCCGACGACCGCTACACCGCCGCCCTCGACGCGGCCACCCGCCTCGACGCCTGGGACGCCGAGCGCCGCGTCGACGTGGCCCTCGCGGCCCTCGGGGCCTGCACCGACCGGGAGCGCGCCCTGTCGACCCTGTCGGTCGGGCAGCGCTACCGCATCCGGCTGGCCTGCCTGCTCGGCGCCCGGCACGACGTCCTGCTGCTGGACGAGCCGACGAACCACCTGGACGCCGGCGGGCTGGACTTCCTGACCCGCAGGCTGCGCGAGCACGACGGCGGCCTGGCCGTCGTCAGTCACGACCGCGCGCTGCTGCGCGACGTCGCCGACCGGTTCGTCGACCTCGACCCGGCCCGCGACGGGAAACCACGCCTGTACGCGGGCGGCTACGACGCCTGGCAGGACGCGCGGCGCCGGGAGCGTGAGCGCTGGGAGCAGGATCACGAGCAGCAGCAGTCGGAGCACCGGCGGCTCCAGGAGGCGGTGTCGAGGGCCCGCGACCGGCTCTCCACCGGGTGGCGGCCGGAGAAGGGGACCGGCAAGCACCAGCGCCAGTCCCGCGCGGCGGGTGTCGTGCAGGCCTTCAACCGGCAGCAGGAGGCGCTGGAGGCGCACCGCGTCGACGTGCCGGCTCCGCCGCCGATGCTGCGGTGGCCGCGGCTGGGCGTCCGGCCGGGCGCGCCCCAGGTGCGGGCGCACGGAGTCGCCGTCTCCGGACGGCTGGCCGGACCCGTCGACCTCACCCTCGACGGCGGCGACCGGCTGCTCGTCACCGGGCCCAACGGCGCGGGGAAGTCCACCCTGCTCGCGGTGCTGGCCGGCACCCTCGAGCCCACGGAGGGGCACGTCTGGACGGCGAGCGGCGCGCGGGTCGTCCGGCTCACCCAGGAGACCGCCGAACAGGACCCCCGGCTCGGCGCCCGCGAGGTGTACGACCGGCACGTCGGCACGCTGGTGGCCGGCGGCGTGCTCCGCGAGGCCGACGCCGTCGCGCTCGGGTCCCTCGGGCTGCTGGACTCCGAGGCGCTGCGCACGCCGGTCGGACGGATGTCGCAGGGGCAGCAGCGGCGCCTCGATCTGGCGCTGGCGTTGTCCGGGCGGCCCACGCTGGTCCTGCTCGACGAGCCGACGAACCATCTGTCGGCGCCGCTGGTCGACGAGTTGACCGCGGCGATCCGCGACACCGGTGCCACCGTCGTCGTCGCGACCCACGACCGTCAGCTCCTCCGGGACCTCGCGGACTGGCCGCACCTGCGGGTGAACGGCGCACCGGCGTCTTCGTCCTCCTGACGTACCGGCTCCGCTCGTCGGTAGCCTGCGCCTCATGATGCGCGCATGGGTTCTGCCGATACTGCTGGTGCTGTGCGGCTCGGTCGTCGCGGCGGGTCTGATCGGCACGGGCAGGCCCGGCGCGGCCGTCGTACTCCTGCTCGTGCTGATCCTCTTCGCGGGAATGAACTCGCCGCTAATCTTCCCCCGGTCGATCGGGGCGGTGGAGGCGCGGCGTCGCAGCGCGGCCGACGGCCGGCCGGTCGTCCTCTGGCGACCGGGCTGTACGTACTGCCTGCGCCTGCGCCTCCGACTGGGCCGCCGCGCAGGGCAGTTGCACTGGGTCGACATCTGGCGGGATCCGGAGGGGGCGGCGGAGGTGCGGGCGGCCAATGGCGGCAACGAGACCGTGCCGACGGTCGTCGTCGAGGGCCGGCCGCACGTCAATCCCGATCCCGCGTGGGTGCGCGAGCAGCTCTCCCGTCCATAGGGCCCGCCCGTCGACCTCACGGCGCAAAGCGTGTTGCGCGGCCGGTCGTTCAGGCACCGGGGTCGTAAGATCTAGTGATCTCGTGGGGGTGGTCATGGGCAGGCAGCGTCCCGGCACACCGACGCTGGAGGAGGTGGCCGCGCTCGCCGGTGTGGGGCGGGGCACCGTGTCCCGCGTCATCAACAACGCGGCGGGCGTGAAGGATTCGACGCGCCGTGCCGTGCAGCGCGCGATCGCCGAACTGGGGTACGTCCCCAATCTGGCGGCCCGTTCGCTGGCGGGCCGGCGCGCCGACGCCGTCGCGCTGGTCATGACGGAGCCGGACTGGCGGCAGTTCGGTGAGCCGTTCTTCTCGGAGACCGTCCGCTCCGTCGGCGACGCGCTGACCGACACCAAGGTGCAGCTGCTGCTCACCCTGGTCCGCACGGAAGCCGAGCGGCAGCACCTCGTCGAGTACGCGCGCGGCGGCCGGGTCGACGGCGTGATGCTGATGTCCGTGCACGCCGAGGACGCCCTGCCCGACATGCTGGCCGAGGTGGGGGTGCCCACCGTGCTGCTGGGGCGGCGCTCGGGCGACGAGGGCGTGACGTATGTCGACGCGGACAACGCCGGCGGGGCCCGCAGCGCGGTGGCGCACCTGCTGGGCATCGGCCGCCGCTCGATCGCGACCATCACCGGGCCGCTCGACATGTACGTGGCCCAGTGCCGTCTGCGGGGTTACCGCGAGGCACTGGAGCGGGCGGGCGCCGAGGCCAGGCCGTCCTGGACCGTCGAGGGCGACTTCTCCGCGGACAGTGGGCAGCGGGCGATGGCCGAACTCATCGAGCGCGCCCCGGAGATCGACGCCGTCTTCGCCGCGTCGGACACCATGGCCGCCGGCGCGCTCAACGCCCTGCGCGCGGCGGGACGCCGGGTGCCGGAGGACGTCGCGGTGATCGGGTTCGACGACTTCCCGCTCGCCCAGCACACCGATCCCAAGCTGACTACGGTGCGTCAGCCGCTGGAGGAGATCGGCCGGACGATGGTGCGGCTGCTGCGGGAGGAGATGGAGGAGCCGGCCGTGGCCTGGCGGCACGTCATCCTCCGCACGGAACTGGTGCTGCGCGACTCCGCCTGACCCCACTGGCCGCTTTCCGTCTCACGGGTCACGCGGCCACCGAATGTTTCGGGAGCGCTCCCGACTCGGACGCCTCTTCTGGATCAACTCGCTGACCAGCGGCTTCGAAATCAGTTCGACAGTTTCGCGTCCATAGCCTTGTCAGGGACATGTGAAGCTTCTACAGTCCCGTCCCGAACCACCAATGGGAGCGCTCCCATCATTGGGGAGAGGGGAGCGCTCCCGCCGGTCGTCCCCCGCACCCTCTCGGAGAGGTCCCCCATGCGACGGTTACCGCACCACACCCGGGCCCCGCGCGGCCTGTTGGCGACGCTGCTCACCGCTCTCGCCGTGGTCGCGGCGCTGATGACGGCGACAGCGCCGGCCCAGGCCGACACCACGATCTGCGAACAGTTCGGCTCGACCACCATCCAGGGTCGCTACGTCGTCCAGAACAACCGCTGGGGCACCAGCGCCACGCAGTGCGTCACCGCCACGGACACCGGCTTCCGCCTCGCCCAGGCCGACGGCTCGGTACCGACCAACGGTGCCCCGAAGTCGTACCCCTCGGTCTTCAACGGCTGCCACTACACCAACTGCTCGCCGGGAACCGCCCTGCCCGCGCGGATCAGCGGCATCTCCAGCGCGCCGAGCAGCATCTCGTACAGCTATGTCAGCAATGCCGTGTACAACGCCTCGTACGACATCTGGCTGGACCCGACGCCCCGGACCGACGGCGTGAACCGGACCGAGATCATGATCTGGTTCAACCGGGTGGGCCCGATCCAGCCGATCGGATCGCAGGTCGGCACAGCCGCCGTCGGCGGGCGCACCTGGGAGGTGTGGTCGGGCAGCAACGGCTCCAACGACGTGCTGTCGTTCGTCGCACCGTCGGCGATCGGCAGCTGGAGCTTCGACGTGATGGACTTCGTCCGGGCGACCGTCGCGCGCGGCATGGCGCAGAACGACTGGTACCTGACGAGTGTCCAGGCCGGTTTCGAACCCTGGCAGAACGGCGCCGGGCTGGCGGTGAACTCCTTCTCCTCCACCGTCAACACCGGCAGCGGCAACCCGGGCGGCCCCGGCGAGGAGCCCGGCGGCCCGGCCGCGTGCACGGTGTCGTACGCCACGAACGTCTGGCCGGGCGGCTTCACCGCGAACGTGACCGTGAAGAACACCGGTTCGTCCGCCGTCGACGGCTGGAAGCTCGGCTTCACCCTGCCCTCCGGACAGCGCGTCACCAACGCCTGGAACGCGTCCATCACTCCCTCCTCGGGCGCGGTCACGGCGAGCGGGCTGGGCAGCAACACCCGGATCGCGGCCGGCGGCAGCCAGAGCTTCGGGTTCCAGGGAACCTACAGCGGCAGCTTCGAACGGCCGAACGGATTCAGCCTGAACGGCACCGCCTGCACGACCGCGTGACACGACCGGCGGGACACCCACCCGCCGTGTCCCCTGCTCCGGGGCCCGCTCTCTTCCTCCCTGCGCCGTCAGGGCGGGCCCCGGCGCGGCCCCGGCCGCCCGTCGGAGCCGCACCCCGTTCCCCCCGCCCGTCCGGTCGACGCCCCTCCCGGGACGGGCGGGGATTCCACCTCCTTCCGCTCCGCACGCCCCACCCACCCACGGCACAGGAGAACCCATGGCCTTGAGAAGCAGACTCGTCTCCCTGGCAGCGGTGCTGGCCACCCTCCTCGGAGGGCTCGGACTGAGCTTCCTCTGGCAGAACGACGCGCAGGCCCACGGCGTGGCGATGATGCCCGGCTCGCGCACCTACCTCTGCCAACTGGACGCCATCACCGGGACCGGCGGGCTCGACCCGACCAACCCGGCATGTCGGAACGCGCTGAACCAGAGCGGCGCGTCGGCGCTGTACAACTGGTTCGCCGTCCTCGACTCCCGGGCGGCCGGGCGGGGCGAAGGATATGTGCCGGACGGCACGCTGTGCAGCGCCGGTGACCGGTCCCCGTACGACTTCTCCGCCTACAACGCGGCGCGGTCGGACTGGCCCCGTACGCACCTGACCTCCGGAGCGACGGTCCAGGTGAAGTACAGCAACTGGGCCGCCCACCCCGGTGACTTCAGGGTCTACATCACCAAGCCCGGCTGGTCGCCCACCTCCCAGCTCGGCTGGGACGACCTGGACCTCATCCAGACCGTCACCAACCCGCCCCAGCAGGGCTCGCCCGGCACCAACGGGGGCCACTACCACTGGGATCTGAAGCTGCCCTCCGGGCGCTCCGGGGACGCGCTGATCTTCATGCAGTGGGTGCGTTCGGACAGCCAGGAGAACTTCTTCTCCTGCTCGGACATCGTCTTCGACGGCGGCAACGGCGAGGTGACCGGCATCCGGAACTCGGGCGGCACGCCGACCCCGGACCCGACGGAGCCCACGCCGGACCCGACCGATCCCCCCGAGCACACCGGTTCCTGCATGGCCGTCTACAACGTGGTGAACTCCTGGAACGGCGGCTTCCAGGGCTCGGTCGAGGTGATGAACCACGGGACGTCACCGCTCAACGGCTGGGCCGTGCAGTGGAAGCCCGGTTCCGGAACCAGGATCGGCAGCACCTGGAACGGTTCCCTCACCACCGGCTCCGACGGTACGGTCACGGTGAAGAACGTCGATCACAACCGTGTGATCAACCCGGACGGAAGTGTGACGTTCGGCTTCACGGCCACGTCCTCGGGCAATGACTTCCCGGTGGGCACGATCGGCTGCGTGGCGCCATAGCGTCACGGACCTCCGTATCCGCCACCTGCCCCGCCGCGCGGCGGCGGGGCAGGTGGCACCGGCGGAAATTCCTTACCGGTGCCACCCCGGTAGGGCGCAGACTTCTCCCCATGACTGACATGGAGTCCTTCCGGGACGCGGTCACCGCGTGGGCGGCCGGCGGTCCCGGCGAGCCCGCGCGCGGGCTCGCGGCGCGCCTCGGCGTCCGGACAGTGGTCCTGCTCGAAGGGCTGAGCGACGCGGCGGCGGTCGGCGCGCTGGCCGCGAGCCGGGGCCGGAACCTGGCGGCCGAAGGGATCTGCGTCATGCCGATGGGAGGTGCGATGAACATCGGGCACTTCGCCCGCCTTCTCGGACCGCCCGGCCTGGGCCTGCGCCTCACGGGGCTGTGCGACGAACGCGAACGCGGCTACTACGCCCGGGGGTTGGAGCGGGCCGGTGCCGCGCAGGAGCGGTTCTTCGTCTGCGCCGCGGACCTGGAGGACGAACTCATCCGCGCCCTGGGCGTGACGCGGGTGGAGGAGCTCGTCCGGGCGGAGGGCGACCTGCGCCCCCTCCGGACCTTCCTGAGCCAGCCCGCGCAGCGGGAGCGCACGTCACAGCAGCAGCTGCGGCGCTTCCTCGGCACGAAGAAGGGCCGCAAGATCCATTACGGTCGCGTCCTCGTCGAGGCCCTCGATCCCGAGCGGGTACCCGCACCGCTCGACGACCTGTTCACCAGTCTCTGACCCGTGGACGACGGGTCCGGGAAGGACCGGTCGCCGAAGAGGACGCGGGCGGCGGTGGCCCGCCCGAGGGGTGTGCGCAGCAGGGCGAACGCCGCCGTGGCCGCGGCCGGTGTCCGTATGTGCGCCAGACCCGCGCGCAGGGTCAGCCGGCCGCGGAACTCCGCGCGCAGGGCGGCTCCGTCGTAGTGGGTCAACGCGTCCGTGCCGCCCGACCGCAGCGCGTCGTCCAGGACGGAGGCGGCCAGTTCGGAGAGTCTCAGGCAGGGGTCCAGACCGCCGGCGGTGAGCGGTGAGACCGCGCCCGCGGCATCGCCCACGAGCAGTCCCTCGGCACAGGCGATGCGGCGCAGCACGCCGCCCACCGGGATCGGGCCGCCGCGTCGTTCGACCGCTGCGGGCCGGTCCACGCCGGCCAGCCCGGGGGCCGAGTTGCTGAATCGTTCCTGGGCCCGGCGCAGGCCCTCGGGGAAGCGGTCGGCATAGCCGGCGACGCCGACATGGGCGTGCTGCCCGTCGTTGACGACCCAGGCCAGGTAACCGGGGGCCAGCGAGGGGTCGAGGACGCAGTGGAAGGTCGGCGGTTCCCCGTCGGCCGGCACGTCGAAGACCTCTTCCGCACCGACCAGCAGGCGGCGGTTGCGGTCGAGGCCGAGGTCGCGGGCGACCGCGGAACGCGCTCCGTCGGCGCCGACGACGAAGCGGGCCCGGACCGGGATCGGCCCGTCGGGGCCGGTCAGGTGGAAGGTGTCGCCGTTCCGGCCGGCGTAGCGCGTGCCCAGCGCCAGCCGCACGCCCGCGTCGACGGCGGCCGCGGCCGACGCCTCGTACAGCGGGGCCATGTCGCCCACCCGGAATTCGTCACGGTCGCTGACCAGTGTGACGGGGCGGCGCATGCCGGGCGGGTAGAGCGCCACGTGCCGGATCGGCGGTCCCAGGTGCTCGGCGGGCAGCGGAAAGTCGTCGAGCGTCTTCCGCACGAAGATCCCCGTGGTGCGGATGGCCCGGCCGAGATCTTTCCGTCGTTCGGCCAGGAGCACGTCGTGGCCCTGCCGGGCGAGAAGTGTGGCGACATGGAGGCCGGCCAGCCCGGCCCCGACCACGAGCACATCCGTGCTGTCCGTGTCTCCGGGGTGGTGGGAGGTGGCGGCCGCTGCGGGCATCGATCGAATCACGATGGGAAGCTATCGAAATTCGATAGAAGCGGCAAGGCGTGTGGGCCGTACGTTCCTGATCGTCCGTGTGCGCACCCTGGCCACTCGTGGGACCGGGCTGGACACTGGTCGGTCGTTGACCGTCCGGACCGGATCCGAGAGGACGTGCTCATGAGGTTCAGCTACGCCCTGTTACCCGACTATCCGCTGCGGGATTCGCTGGCGTCGATCAGACTCGCCGACGAGCTGGGCTTCCACGCCTGCTACGCCGCGGACGAGACCTGGCACAAGGATCTGTGGCTGCTGTTCGCCGCGGCCGCCGGCCAGACCCGCCGCATCCGCCTGGGGCCCAGCGTCTCCCCCGTCACCCTGCGGGAGCCCACGCTGATCGCGCAGGCCCTCGCCACGCTCGACGAACTCTCCGAGGGCCGCGCCGAAGCCGTGCTGTCCAGCGGCAACTTCGGCCTCCTGGCGCAGTACGGCATCGACTGGACCCGCACCCGTCCCCTGTCCCGCGTCAAGGAAGCCCTGCACGTGGTGCGGACGCTGCTCGACGAGGGGACCATCACCCACCGCGGCGAGTTCTACTCCTACGACGGGCTGTTCACCTTCGCCCGGCCGGTGCAGCGGCACGTGCCGCTGAAGCTCGGGGCGATGCGTGGGCCCAAGTCCTTCGAGGCGGCCGGCGAACTGTCCGACGGCTGCCACCACGCGCTGAGCTACACCGCGGAGGCGTACGAGTACGCGGTGCGCCACATCAGGGCGGGCGCGGAGCGGGCCGGCAAGGACTGGCGTTCCCTCGACATCGGCGCCTGGGTGGTGTTCGCCACCGGACCCGACTCCCGGCTCGCGAAGGAGGCGGCCCGCAGCATGGTGGGGATCTACGCCTCCTCCATGCCCGAGGAGCAACTGCTCCGCAACGGTGTGGAACCCGCCGAGCTGAAACCCGTGATCGAGGCGATCGGCGCGGGTGATCTGGCGAGGGGCATCGAACTCACCTCTCCCCGGGTCGCCGAGCGCCTGTCCGTCGCGGGCACCCCCGAGGAGTGCGCGGAGAAGATCCGCACGCAGATCGCGCCCAGCGGCGTCAACCACGTCATCTGCGCCCTCACGGACCGGCGGCTGGTGCGGGCCTTCACCGGCCGGGACCTGGAGGGGGTGGCGGACGCCGACGAACAACTGCGCCTCATCCACGAGCGGATCATGCCCGTACTGTCCTGAGCGGCCGCGCTCACCGGGGCGTCCCGGCCGCGTCGTTGGCGCAGCGGAAGCCGAGGTTGGCCGAGGAGGAGTCCGGGGTGTTGGAGGAACGGGCGGCCACCCGGTAGCGGTTGCAGTAGGAGTCGTGGCAGAGGTAGGAGCCGCCGCGCAGGACCCGTGCGGTGCCGGTCTCGGGGCCGTGCGGGTCCTCCGGGGCCGAGTGGGCGTAATAGGTGGGCGAGAACCAGTCGGAGCACCACTCCCACACGTTGCCCGCGGTGTTCCACAGGCCGAATCCGTTGGGGCGGTAGGCCTTCACGGGCGCGGTGGTCAGATGGCCGTCCTCGGCCGTGTTGACCTGGGGGAAGCGGCCCTGCCAGATGTTACAGCGCCAGCGGCCGTCGGGGGTGAGTTCGTCGCCCCAGGCGTAGCGGCGTCCGGCCAGGCCGCCGCGGGCCGCGTACTCCCACTCCGCCTCGGTGGGCAGGCGCTTGCCCGCCCACCGGGCGTAGGCGGTCGCGTCGTTCCACGAGACGTGGACGACGGGATGGTTCTGCCGGCCGTTGATGTCGGAGCGGGCGCCCTCCGGGCGGCGCCAGTGGGCCCCCCTGACGTTGATCCACCACGGGGTTCCGGCGGCGTCGCCGAGGACGTCGGCGGAGGGGGCGTCGACCACGAGGTGGAAGACGGCCGAGGATCCGTGGCGTTCGGCGTCGGTGACATGACCGGTGGCCTTGACGAAGGTGGCGAACTGGGCGTTGGTGACGGCGGTCTCGTCGATGTGGAACGGCTTGAGGCGCACCGGGTGGACGGGGGTCTCGCCGTCGGCGCGGTATCCCTCGTCGAAGGCGTCGCCCATGGCGAACTCGCCCCCGGGCAGGCGGACCTGCCCGCGGGTCGAGCGCGCTCCGACGGGTACCGCGGCCGGCGCCGGCCCGGTGAGGGTGACCGGCGTGCCGGCCGGGGTGCAGCAGGCGGGGCGTTGGTGGGTCATGGGGTTCCAGGTGCCGGACAGGGCTGGT
The DNA here is from genome assembly GCF_055570675.1 of Streptomyces sp. NPDC031111. Taxonomy (NCBI): domain Bacteria; kingdom Bacillati; phylum Actinomycetota; class Actinomycetes; order Kitasatosporales; family Streptomycetaceae; genus Streptomyces; species Streptomyces sp. NPDC031111. The sequence continues at coordinate 109,366 of NZ_JBVIGS010000022.1, read as the reverse complement.
AGGTGGATTCGTCGAGGCCGCTGAGGGTGGGGTCGTGGCCCACCTCGCCGACGTCGTACATCGACGTCATCCAGTGGTAGAAGTTGTCGCCGCGCTCCCGCAGTACGTCGTACAGCCGGCGGGTCATCCGGGAGCGGACCTCCGCCTGTTCGGGGTGGTCGTGGATGTTCTGCAGCTCGTCCGGGTCGTTGTGCAGGTCGTAGAGCTCGTTGACCGAGTCGGGGTTGACGACGAGCTTGTACCGGTCCTCGCGCAGCATGCGCTGCGGGTAGGGGAAGTGGTGGCCGTGGAACTCGCAGACGATGTCCTCGTCCCAGTCCGTCTCCTCGCCGTGCACGAGCGGCAGCAGGCTGCGCGAGTCGACCGCGGGCTTGGAGTCGATGCCGGCCAGTTCGAGGATGGTCGCCGTGCAGTCGAGCAGGCTGACGAACTCGTTCCGTACGACGCCTCCGGGTGCGCCGGGGACCCGGAGCAGACCGGGCGTGCGGTAGATGTCCTCGTACATCGCCGGGCCCTTGTCGTGCAGCCGGTGGGAGCCGGTGAACTCGCCGTGGTCGCAGGTGAAGAACACGGCGGTGTCGTCGGTCAGTCCGAGGCGCCGCATGGCCTCCATGACCCGGCCGATCTGCATGTCGATCAGCGCCACGTAGCCCCAGTAGACCGCGATGAGTTTGCGGGTGGTCTCGATCGGCATGGTGTCGAAGGTCCAGTGCGCGCTGTAGTTGCGCTGGACCGGGGGTTTGCCCTGGAAGGTCTCCGCGATGGACCGCGGGAGTTCCACGTCGGCCGGATCGACCAGGTCGAAGTACTCGTCGGGGAGGATGTACGGCAGGTGCGGTCCGAAGAAGTGCAGGGCGAGGAAGAAGGGTTGCTCGCGTTCCCGGGAGTCCGCGGCGTACTGCTCCAGCTTCTCGATGGCGCGGGTGGCGAGGTAGTGCTCGAAGGTGGCCTCGACGGGCTGGTGCAGCCGGGCGGCGAGGAGGTTGCCGGGGCCGCCGTTGGGCAGGGTGCCGCGGATGCGGTCGCTGATCTCGTACGGCGGCAGCCCGTGCTCGTCGAGGTAGGCGAGGTAGTCCGGGTGGTCCACCGGGTTGTGCCAGCCGGGCAGTTCGGGGCCGTCGAAGCCGTAGTCGGCCGCCGTCCGCCGGGTGCCGACGTGCCACTTGCCGATGAGGCCGCAGTTGTAGCCGTTCTCCCGCAGGGCGTGGGAGAACGTGAACTGGTCCTCGGCCAGGTCCTCGAGGTAGCCGACGTTGCGCTCGTGGTTGGCGAGCAGCTTGTGCCGGAAGGGGGCCTGCCCGGTCAGCAGACTGGCCCGGGCCGGCGTGCAGATCGCGGTGGGGGTGTACCAGCGGTCGAAGCGGGTGCCGGTGGCGGCGAGTTCGTCGAGCACCGGGGTGCGGGCCAGCGGGTTGCCGTACGACCCGAGGGTGTCGGCCCGGTGCTGGTCGGTCATGAGGAAGAGGATGTTCTTCCTGGACGTGCCGGACTGGGTCACTTACCTGCTCCGATGAAGAGGTCGCCGGTGTAGTACTTCTTGGGGTCGACGGGCTGCTTGAGCTTGCCCGCGTCGACGAAGTAGTCGTTCATGCCCTTCAGCCACTTGTCGACGGTGCCGTCCTGGGTCAGCTTGTCGAGCTCCTCGACGCTGAGCACCTTGTTGTTGGCGGCGTCGGCCTTCACCTGGTCGGCCGGGATCTTCAGCTTCTCGGCGGTGAGGGCGATGGCCTCGTCGGTGTGCTCGGAGCGGAAGGCGATGGCCTCGCGCAGGACGGCGAGGACCTTCTTGACCTTCTCCGGGTTGTCGGCCACGAGCTTGTTGCCGGCCACGAAGGCGGTGGGGAAGGAGACCTCGTCCTCGAAGTCGGTGTTCTTGGCGAGTTCGACCAGGTCCGGGACCTGCTTCTTGATGGTGGCCGTCGCGGGGTACCAGAAGCCCGCGCCGTCGACCTTCTTGGAGGAGACGGCGGACACGATGGTCGACGGGTCCATCGGGACGATCTTGAGGTCGTCCTTGGTCATGCCCGCCTTCTCCAGGGCGAGCGAGAGGATCATGTCGCCGGAGGTGCCTTCGGGAACGGCCACGGTCTTGCCCTTGAGCTGCTGCATCGAGGTGATGCCCGGCTGGGCGATGACCCGGTCGGAGTTGCCGAGGGTGTTGATCGCGACGACCTTGGCCTGGCCCGAGGCGGGGAGCCACATCGCGCCCGGTCCTATGTAGCCGAAGTCGAGGTTGTCCGTGCCGAGCGCCTGGATCTGAAGCGGCCCGTTGGTGAAGACCTTGCTCTCCGCCGTGAGTCCGTGCTTCTTCCACAGGCCCTTGGCGTCGGCGATGGCGATGAGGCTGGCGCCGTTGAAGTCGCCGATGTAGCCGAAGCGGACCTTGTCGCCCGAGTCGCCGGAGGAGCCGCCGCTGCCGCAGGCGGTCAGCAGGGCCATCGTGGCCACGCCGGCGAGCGCGGCGGTGAGGTGTCTGCGGGTGAGAGAGGGTGGCATGGTGCTGGTCCCTTTCCGGGTCAGGTGGTCGCGGTGCCGGCGGCCGCGTGAGCCGTGCGGCCTTCCTGGTGGTAGACGGAGTGCCACACGCGGTTGCGCAGGGCGGCGAACTCGGAGCTGAGGCGGAACGATTCGTCACGTCGGACGGCGGGATCGACCTCGATGACGTCGTAGACGCGCCCGGGGCGCGCGGCCATGACGATCACACGATTGGCGAGGAACACCGCCTCGTCGACGTCGTGGGTGATGAACAGCACCGTGCGCTTGTCCTGGCTCCACGTCCGCAGCAGCTGTTCCTGGAGTTTGACCCGGGTCAGTGCGTCGAGGGCGCCGAACGGTTCGTCCATGAGGAGGATGGAGGGGTCGACGGCGTAGGCGCGGGCGATGGCGCAGCGCTGGCGCATGCCGCCGGACAGGGTCTTCGGGAGCGCGTCGGCGAACCGTTCGAGTCCGACCAGTTCGATGAAGTGCTCCGCCCTGCTGCGGCGTTCGGCCTTGGGCACGCCCGTGGTCCGGAGCCCGAACTCCACGTTCTGACGTACGGTCAGCCAGGGGAAGAGCGCGTACTGCTGGAAGATCACCCCTCGTTCGGGTCCCGGTCCGGACACGGGCGCGCCGTCCACCAGGGCACGGCCGGCCGTGGGTGTCTCCAGCCCGGCGAGGATGTTCATGAGGGTGCTCTTGCCGCAGCCCGAGGGGCCGACGACGGTGACGAACTCGTGCTCCGCGATGTCGAGGGAGACGTCGTCGAGTGCGGTGAAGGTGTCGCGGCCCAGGGCGAACGTCTTGGTGACGCCCTGGACGGATATCTTGGCGGGCTTGCTGGTCATCGGCGTTCCTGCCATCCGGTGAGCTTGCGTTCTGCGAGGAGCAGGATCCGGTCCATGAGCAGACCGAGGATCCCGATCGAGATCAGTCCGACGAAGATGGTCGGCAGGTCGTAGTAGAGCTGGGCGTTCTGCATGCGGTAGCCGAGGCCCTCCTGGGCTGCGATGAGCTCGGCGGCGACCAGGGTGGCCCAGGCCGAGCCGAGGCCGACCCGCATGCCGACGAGGATGAAGGGGGTGGAGGCGGGCACCACCACGCGGGCGAAGATGACCGCGTCCTTGGCTCCCAGGACCCGGGCCGCGTTGATCAGTGTGCGATCGACGTTCACCACGCCCTGGAAGGTGGAGATCACGCACGCGAGGAACGCGGCGAGGAAGATGACGAAGATCTTCGGGGTCTCGTCGATGCCCATGACGACCACGGCCAGCGGGATGATCGCCAGTGGCGGGACGGTTCGGAAGAACTGGATCCACGGTTCCATCAGGCCGCGCGCGATGCCGTACCAGCCCATGAGGAAGCCGACGGGGACGGCCGCGGCCGTGCCGAGTGCGAAGCCGATGAGCACGCGGGTCAGGCTGGCGACGATGTCCTCGCCGAGCGTCCCGTCCTCGATCAGCGTTCCCGCCCGGGAGACCACCTCGGGCGGCGTCGGCAGTTTGAAGCCGGCGGCCGCCAGGGCCCACCACAGCGCGATGCCGAGCGCGATGGACACGGCGTTCAGGACGAGGGGGAGTCCGCGCCGGTCCGGCCGCCGACGCTCCGCCCCGGTCTTCGTGCTCTCCGGGGTGCCGGTGTCGTCCGAGGCCGGGGGTGTCTGCTCGGTTGTTCCGGCGCCCTGCTTGTCAAGGACGGACATGGGCGGCTCCTTCGGTGGTGGAATCACGGGCACCGGTGCCGGCCTTCACGTCGGCGGTCTCCGGGTACCTGGCCAGAAGTGGGGAGTTGTGGAAGACGGCGGCGAGGGCGCCGATGGCGCCGTCGTCGTCGGAGAGCCGCGCGGCCTCCACGACGGGACCGGCCGACGCGGTCGGGAAGAGGTCGGCGGCGAGCGTGGCGGCGACCTGCTCGACGATGACGGGTGCCACCTGTGTGATCTCGCCGCCGATGACGACCTTCGAGGGGTTGAGGGTCATCGTCGCGGCTCCGACGACGCGCCCGAGGGCGCCGGCCGCCTCGCGCAGGACCCGGTCGGCGACGGGATGGGCACGGGCCACGGCGTCCGCCAGTTCCCGCAGGTTCTCCAGCGGCAGACCGAACTCCCAGCAGGCCGCGAGGATCGCGGGGACCGAGGCGACCGTCTCCAGACAGCCGCGTTTGCCGCACCGGCACGGCCGGCCCGCCGGTTCGACGGTCACATGCCCGAGCTCGCCGGCCAGTCCGGACGAACCGGTCACCAGGTGCCCGCCGACGACGAGTCCGCCGCCGACACCGTCCGACAGCCGTACGTAGACCAGGTCGGCGACGCTGTCGGCGCCGCTGATGGCCTCGGCGAGGGCGGCCAGACGTGTGTTGTTGTCGACGATCACCGGTGCGTCGAAGCGTTCCGCGAAGGCGACGTCGACGCCGTCCGGGGCCGGGCGGAGCACCGTGCCGAGCGGGGAGGTGCGGGGCCGGGCCGCCCCCTCCGGCGCCGGGTAGGGTCCCGGCACGCCGATGCCGATGCCCTGGAGTGCCCCGTAGTGGACACCGGCCTCCGCGGTCAGCCGTTCCACCAGCGCGAGGGCGAGCTCGGTCCGCTCCTGCCAGGGCGTCGTGTCGTCGTAGCGGGTCGCGCCGGACGCCATGATCTCGTGCGAGGCGTCGGCGAAGGCGACATGGACGCGTCGATGGCCGAAGTCGACGCCCATGAACTGGGCCGACGCGGGGTCGAGCGCCAGCCGCTCGGCCGGCCGGCCACTGCCCTCGCGCCGGGACGCGTCGGTGTCCACGACCACGATGGCGCCTCGTTGCAAGAGGCTCCCCGTGATCTCGGAGAGGGTCGTGCGGGACAGTCCCACGACCCGGGCGATCTCGCCGCGGCTCATGGCGCCGTTCTCCTGCAACGCACGCAGGACGCGTTCCTCATGGGTCCGCCTGACCAGTGCGTGCACTCCGCTGGGCATCTGCATGCCGGTCAAGGTAGGGAGGCCGAGTTATTCCGTCAACACTCCGACAAAAACCTGAAACGAATCGTTCATAATCCCTGGTGGCCAAAGCCCTGATCTTGCGGGGCCGCCGGGATTATTCGTCCGAGGTGTTGACGTAAATGCACGCGCGTTCGCATGCTGTGCGCCATACCCCCGCCGCGCAGCTCGCCCTGAGCTGCCCCCTGGGTTCCGGGCGGGGACGACGAAGGAGAACGCGACTGATGGCCGATGCCCAGAACCGTTTGCGCCGACGCTCCCTGCTGGCCGGTGCCGCCGGCGTGGGGGCGGCGGCCGCCCTTCCCACGACGACCGCGCAGGCGGCCGCACCCGCCCCGGCACCGGCCGCGTCGGCGCGGCGTCAGCCGCCGAACTGGCCCGACCCCGAGCCCTACGGTGTCGCGGACACCCGGCTGGACCTGTGGCCGCGGGAGGACAACTCCTTCGTGCTCCCGCTGGAGCTGCGCCCCCGGGACGAGGAACTCGGCCGGGTGTGGATGCGGGACACCTACGTCAACTGCTTCGTCGTCGACGGCCGCCCCGTCTACGTGGCCACGGGCACCAGCCGGGTGCCCGGTCTGGAAGCGGCCGGCCCGTGGAACGACGGCATCTTCGTCTGGGTGGCGCCCTCGCTCGAGGGGCCGTGGAGACTCGCCGACACGACCGGGATACGGCCGGACGCCGAGAAGGGCAAGGTGTGGTCGCCCGAGTTCGTCGGGGAGAACCGGCCGGGCCGTACCGTCGTCGCGCCCTGGCAGGAGTACTGGCACGACGACCGGTTCGGCAAGCGCGGCAACGCGTGGGCACCGGAGGTGCACCACTTCAAGGGACGCTGGTACATCGTCGCGTGCATGGGCGATCACTCCCGCAAGGTCGGCTCGTTCATGCTCGTCAGCGAGGGCGGTGTCGAGGGCCCGTACCGGCTGATCGAGGGGAACCTGGAGAAGCCCTTCGGCGAATCGTTCATCGGGGGGCCGACGTTCATCGAGCCCGGCGCCTACTACCACATCGACGGCGGCCTCTACAGCGAGGGCGACGACGCGTGGCTCGTGCTGCACAACGACCTCTACGCCAAGTTCCGGGACGACATGGAGGACATCGTCACGACGACGGACCTCCCGAAGTTCCAGCAGACGCCCTACTCCCCCGAGCCGTATCTCGAGGGCGCGTACGTGTTCCAGTACAAGGGCAAGTACTACCTGGTCCACGCCGCGTGGGACCGCACCTCGGTCGATGCCTACGGGAGCACGCGCAACGCCTACGACCCGCCCGGGACGGGCCGTGTGCAGTACCAGTACGACGCGGTCGTCGCCGTCTCCGACCACTTCGAGGGACCGTACTCCGAGCGGTGGACCGCGGGGGTCGGCGCGGGACACAACAACTTCTTCGAGGACCACAAGGGCGGCCTGTGGGCGACGTTCTTCCGCAATCCGGCCCAGGGCCACTGGAAGCACCCGGAGCGCGTCGCCGATTCCGCCGTGCCCGGTGTCGTGCGGCTGGAGTGGACCGGCCGGAAGGGCGGCCGCCTGTATGTGCAGCGCCGAGACGGGCGTCAGTGACGGGCAGTTGACCCTGTGGTGATCCGGTGGGGGACGCCGAACGGCGCTCGTCGTCCCCCACCGATCGCACCGAACCCGTGATCGAGTGGTGGCCGCGAGGACGCGCGCGTACGGTCGAACGGTGGACTCCCGAAAGGGCGACCCGGTATGACCGCAAGCAGCCCGCGATCGGCCGCGGCACCGCGGAACGCCGCCCGCCACGGCGGCGGCGGGAACGTGATGGCGCTGCTGGTCATCGCATCGTGTCAGCTGATGGTGGTACTGGACATCACCATCGTGAACATAGCGCTGCCGCACATCCAGCGCTCCCTGGGCTTCTCCACCACCAGCCTGTCGTGGGTGGTCAACGCCTACACCCTCACCTTCGGCGGTCTGCTGCTGCTCGGTGGCCGGGCCGGTGACATCCTCGGCAGACGGCGCGTCTTCATCTTCGGCGTCCTGCTCTTCGTACTGGCGTCCCTGCTCGGGGGGTTCGCCCAGAACTCCGGCCAACTCCTCGCCGCCCGCGCCCTCCAGGGCGTCGGCGGTGCCATCGCCTCGCCGACGTCCCTCGCCCTGATCAGCACCACCTTCCGCGAAGGGCCGGAACGCAACCGGGCGTTCGGGGTCTTCGCCGCGGTGTCGGCGGGCGGCGGTGCGATCGGACTGCTCGCCGGCGGGGTGCTCGTCGAGTGGCTGAACTGGCGCTGGGTGCTCTTCGTCAACGTGCCGATCGGCCTCCTCATCGCCCTCGCCACACCGCGCTGGATCAAGGAGTCCGAGCGCCACCCGGGGCGTTTCGACCTCACCGGCGCGCTGGCCTCCACGGCGGGCATGGTGCTTCTGGTCTACGGGTTCATCAGGGCCGCGCAGGACGGCTGGCGGGACGCGCTCACGCTGGCCTCGTTCATCGCGGCGGTCGTCGTCCTCACGGGGTTCGTGCTGGTCGAGAGGCGGTCCCGGCAGCCGATCACACCGCTGCACATGTTCGCCGACCGCAACCGCGCGGGCACGTACGGCATCATGCTGTGCCTGGCCGCGGCGATGTTCGGCATGTTCTTCTTCCTGACGCTCTTCGTGCAGAACGTGCTCGACTTCAGCCCCCTGCGAGCCGGACTCGCCTTCCTGCCGGTCAGCGCGGTCATCGCGATCGGTGCCGGACTGACCTCACGGTTCCTGCCCGTGTACGGGCCCAAACCCTTCATGGTCGGGGGCGGCATCCTGGCGGCCGCGGGCCTGGCCTGGCTGACGCTGACCGACATCCATTCCACCTACGCGGGCAGCGTCCTCGGCCCCATGCTGGTCTTCAGCCTCGGCATGGGCATGGAGTTCGTGTCGCTGACGCTGATGGCCCTGTCCGGCGTGCCCGCCCGGGAGAGCGGCGCGGCCTCCGGTCTCCTCAACGCCACCCAGCAGGTCGGCGGCTCGCTCGGCCTGTCCATCCTGGTCACGATGTTCGGTACGGCGAGCAGCAACGAGGCGGCGAAGCAGGTCCCGCGCTTCCTGCGGCAGGCGACCCCCGCCGAGCGAGCGGAGTTCCGGCGCACCGGGGAGCTGCCACCGCCCTGGGCGGACGAGGTGCTCACCTCGGGTGTCTCGGCGGCCTTCATCATGGCGGCGATCTTCGCCGTGCTCGCCGCGCTGATCGCCATGGTGGCGATCCAGGTCCGCCCCACCGACCTTGAACGTCTCCAGGGCGGCACGGAGCCCGGTGCCGCCGGCGAGGAGGTCCGATGATCTTCATCACCGCGAAGTTCCGGGTCCGTCCCGAGTACGCCGACGCGTGGCCGCGGATCGCCGGCGACTTCACCGCGGCCACCCGGGACGAGCCGGGATGCCTGTGGTTCGACTGGTCCCGCAGCGTCGAGGATCCGACGGAGTACGTCCTGGTCGAGGCCTTCCGTGACGACGAGGCGGGAGCGGCCCACGTGCAGTCCGGGCACTTCCGGACCGCACAGCGGACCCTGCCGTCGTACTTGGCGGAGACTCCCCGGATCGTGAACGCGTCGGTGCCGCAGGACGACTGGTCGCTGCTGGGCGAGATGAGCGTCTCCGAGGAGGGGTGAGCCGGTTCAGCGACCGCGTCGGTGGACCTTCAGGTCCGCGACCACCGGCCGGTGGTCCGAGGCCTGGGTCGCCACCGTGCGCGCGCCCGTCACCGCGATGTCGGAGGAGACGGTGACCAGGTCGATGCGCTTGACCGGGTCGGTCGCCGGGTAGGTCGCGCCGCCGTCGGGTGCGGCGTCCCGCAGCGACCGCCACAGCGGCGCCAGCTCGGGGGCCGTCGCCTCGGCGTTGAAGTCACCGACGAGGACCTTGGGGCCCCGGTCGTCGGCCAGCACGTCGAGCATGTCCGCGACCTGGGCCTCTCGGACCGACGGATCGGCCCGGTAGTCCAGGTGTGTGCTGTAGACGTGCACGTGCGCGCCCCGTACGTTGACCACCACCTCGGCGAAGCCAGGGGCCGGTGCGGGCACCGGATCGGGTGTCTGGGTGGAGAGCCGGGTGATCTCGTGGTTCTCGGCGGCGAGCACGGGGTAGCGGCTCAGCACGGCGACACCGTACTGCCGGCGCTCGCCGTCCGGGGTGGCCGGGTCGAGGTCGTAGATGGGGGCGAAGTACACCCGCATGCCGAGTCTCTCGGCCAGTGCCCGTGCCTCGTCGACGAAGCCGCTCCGGGCGCCCCAGTGGACGTCGACCTCCTGGAGGCCGATGACGTCGGCGCGCAGATCCCGTATGGCCGCGGCGGTGCGGTCGAGGTCGAAGACCTGGTCCTGGCCCGCTCCGGCGTGGATGTTGTAGGTCGCCACCCGCAGCGGGACCGACGGGGCAGGGGATCCGGGGCTGTCGGCGGCCGTCGCCGGTGCGGCCGTGGCCAGCAGGACGGCGGTGAGCACGGCGGCGGCGGTCCTTCCGGCGCGGACAGGACGTACGGGTCTGGGCTTCATGCGCTCTCCAGGTCGGGTGAGGACGGGGCCGGCACTGAACGGGCTCAGCGGCGGCGCGGTCTGTTCATGGTGCGGTCGGGTCCGGGCCGACGGAACGTCAAGTGAGCGGCGAGTCCACGAATTCCGCGCGACGGGCGGGGTCGGACGGGGGCACTTCACTCCTGGGCGCGGGGAGGAACCGCCCACCTCAGCCGCCGCCGAGTTCCTTGGCCAGTGACCGTGCCTCGTCCTCGGTGAAGCTGCCGGCGATCTCCACGGAGCCACCCGAGACGGCCTCGGCGACCGCGGGGGCGCTGAGCAGGCGGTCACCGAGCAGGATGGCGATCTGGTTCCTGGGCGACGGGCGCTCCGCCGCCCGCCCCGACAGTTCCTCGAAGCGGCGGGCGTCCTCCTCGTCGAAGGTCATGAGGATCAGCCAGGAGCCGTCGCGCATGGTGGTGCTGACCTCCCGCAGCCGCTCGACGTTCATCCGGTCCTCGGCCCGGGTCGACACGGAGTGGCACGACGTCCCGTCCACCGAGACGAACGTGGGCGGTGGCAACGCGTCCGTGCACTTGCCCTGCTCGCTCGCCTCCACCAGGGTCAGCCGCAGGTCCTGGGCCGGGCCCCGCACCGTCCCGCCGCCGCCCTCGTCGTCCAAGGTGTTCCTCAACACGAGGTAGCCGGCCAGCAGTACGACCGCCGCCAGACCGAGGAGCAGTCCTCTCGCGCCGCGACGCGGGATGCCGGGGAGCCGACGGGTGGAGGGCGGCGGGCCGGACGGGGTGCGGGTGGTGGGTGCTTCGGGGTCGAAGCGCAACCGGGCCGCGTTCGCCTCCTCGACGCGGCGCCGCCGGAACCGCTCGATGGCGTCGGCCCACTCGGCCGGCAGCCAGTCCGCGGCGCCATGGGCCTCGGGGCGCCGGGCGAGGGTCTCGCCGCACACCCGCAACAGGTCCTGCGGCGTGGGGCGTCCGGCGGGGTCGACGGCGAGGCACGGCCGGATCAGCGGATCGAGTTCGGCGGGCAGCCGGCCCAGGTCGAGGTCGCCCTCGGCGGCACGGACCAGTTGCTCGAACGCGGTGCCCTCCCCCATGCCTCGGTACGGGCTGCGGCCGGTGGCCAGGTGGAACAGGGTCGCGCCGAGCGAGAAGACGTCCGAGGCGACGGTCGTCGGCTCGCCCCGCGCCTGCTCGGGCGCGGCGAAGGGAATGGTGCCCAGGGCGGCCTTGGTGCGGGTCAGGTCCGTGGCCTGGGAGATACCGAAGTCGATCAGGCGGGGGCCGTCCTCCGGCAGCAGGACGTTGGACGGCTTGACGTCCCGGTGCACCAGGCCCGCGGTGTGGATGCTGATCAGTGCCTCGACCATGCCCGCCGCCACCCAGTACAGGGACGCGGGCGGCAACGGGCCGCAGGATTCGACGAGTTCGCCCAGTGAGGGCGCCGCCACGTACTCCGTGGCCATCCAGGGAGAGGCGGCGTCGGGGTCCGCGTCCACGACACTCGCGGTGTACGCCCCGCGCACCCGGCGGGCCAGCGCCACCTCTCGGGCGAAGCGACGCCGGTCGGCCTCGGCCGGTTCCCGGTCGGCCGTCGCGAGCAGGGTCTTGACGGCCACGGTGCGGCCACCGGGCGAACGGGCCAGATAGACGCGTCCCATGCCCCCGCTGGCCAGTTCGGCCAGTACGGTGTACGGCCCGATCCGGCCGCCCGGCGGTACGGCGGCCACCGCCCCGGCCCACTCCCCCTGCACCCGCGCCTCCCCCGGGAACCCGGAACATCAACTCGGGTCAGACTACGGGCAGATGGGGGTACGCGGGCACCTTCGCACCCGGCGCGGCGCCGGCTCAGCGCGGCTGAGCCGGGCTCGTCGAACGGATGAGCGCGAGCACCGTGTCGGTGGTGTGGTCGAGGTGGCTGCGGCCGTCGGGGCGGTACGACTCCGGGCTGATGTAGCTGCGCCGCCCGAGGTGGGTGGCCGGGTCGAGCCGGTGCACGGTGATCTTTCCGGCGCGCCGGGCGCGGTTCCAGCCGCTGCGCCGGAACAGCGGCCGGCGCTGCGGGAAGATCCAGGTGCCGACCCGTTCGATGCGGTCGTGCGCGCTGGTGAGCTGATGCAGGTGATCGGCGCGGCTGAGGTCGTTGGCGCCGTTGTGGAACCCGCCGAGCGTGATCAGCAGCAGCGGGGCGTCCAGTTGGGCGCGCAGTTCGTCCACCGCTCCGGTCGCGACCTGGGCTCCCCCGCTGTAGCTGAGCAGGACCACGGGGATGCCGCAGCGCGGCCGGTAGCCGGCGAGCCTCAGCTGGTTGGCGATCTGGGCTCCGACGGCGCGATTGTAGAGGGGGCGGTACCGGCGGTCGGCGGCGACGAAGATCTGCATGACGTTGTGCAGGAACAGCAGGATCCCGACGTGCCGGCGGATCCACACCCACACGGGCCGGTTGGCGAGCGGGGCGGCCAGCGGGGAGTAGGGCTGCACCTGTCCCAGCACCCGCAGTTCCGGCGCCGCGGCGATCAGGGCCTTGACCAGCTGGCCCCCGTCGCGGGTGTCGGTGAAGCGCCGTTTGCCGATGCCGTCCAGGTAGACCAGGTAGGCGGCCGGGGGACGGGCGGGGTCCGCGCCCCGGGCGTAGGGCATGCCCGGGGGCAGTTCGGTGGTGGGCGCCCGCCAGCCGGCGGTGTAGACCAGCACCTCGTAGCGGGCGAGCAGGGCTTCGGCGAGCAGCACGGGGCCGAGCACCAGGGCGACGAGCGGGAACCAGGTCATGCCGGCAGCTCCCGCACTCCCGCGGCGCTGATCCGCGCGACCAGACGGCGGACGAGTTCGACGGCGGCGGCCAGCCCGACTCCGGCCAGGGCGACACAGCCCGCGGCGGCCCACCAACCGAGCCCCGTCGCCCCGGCGAGGGGTCCGACGAGACCGGACCCGACCCCCACCAGGAGCAGCAGGTGCAGCAGCGGCCCGAGCAGCGGGAACGCGATGACGGCGCAGAGCAGCAACGGGGCGACCTGGCCGGCGGTCCAGGATGGCGCTTCGCCGTCGGACACCGGAACGGAGAGCATCAGTTCGGCGACGGTCCAGGCGGTCAGTGGCCACAGCGCGATCACGACGCTCTCCACGACGGTTCCGGTCAGCAGCAGCCCGGCCACGATGGGCCGCGACACGCGGCGCCGGCGGGCGACCAGGGGCAGCAGCCGCCCGGCGGCCTCGGAGAATCCGGCGAGGATCACCAGGGCGACAACGGCGGGTGACACGGCTCAGCTCTCCTGTGGCGAGTTCGCCGGGGCCGGCCGGGCCGACTCCCTGGTCCGGCGCAGGTGGTCCTCCAGTCCGTCGGCGGCGCGCGCACTGCCGCCCGCCTCGCGCTGGGCGACGCTCAGCGCGGCGGCGGCGTCCCGGAAGCGGGGTTCGGTGAGCAGGCGCCGGGCGAGGGTGTGCACGGCTTCGGCGGAGGCGTCCTCGGTACGGATTGACAGGCCGGCGCCGAGTTCGACGACCCGCCGGGCCACCAGCGGCTGATCCGCGCCCTGCGGTACGACCAGCATGGGCACTCCCGCGTACATGGCCTCGTTGACGCTGTTCATTCCGCCGTGGGTGACGAACAGCGCGGCGCGGGCCAGTACGTCCGGCTGCGGGACGAAGCGGCGGGCGAGCACGTTGTCCGGCAGCGGGTCCAGCAGGGCCGGGTCGGTGTGTCCGGTGGCGACGACCACGGTGCCGCCCAGTGGTGCGAGCGCGGTGGCGAAGTTGCGCAGCACGCGCGGGGCGGCGTCGAACACCGTGCCCAACGAGGCGTACAGCACGGGTGGTCGCAGCCGGTCGGCCGGGAACGACGGGTCGTGCGGGCGTGCGCCGACGCTGGGGCCGACGAACCGGTACGACCGGTCGAAGGAGTCGGCGCCGGGCTGGAAGGCACGCGAGGTGAAGACGAGGTTGAGCGGCTGGCGCGCGTTCACCAGGTCGATCAGGGGCAGCCGGCGGGTGTCGTAGCGGCGGGAGAGCCGCCATCGGGAGCGCAGGTAGCCCCGGAGGTTGCGGGGCCGGGCGGCGGCCGCGGTCAGCAGGTGCCATGTGGCGCGGCTGGGGCTGGGCACATGGCGGTTGAACGCCATGGTGGTGAACAGCGATGCGGCCGGTACGCGGAGTTCGCTCGCGGCGACCGGGCCCCACGGGCAGGCCGCTCCGTGGACGATCAGGTCGGGCCGGACATCGCGCAGATCGGAGAGCACGGCGGGCAGCAGGCCGACGGCGGTGCGGGCGAGGCCGTCCAGCAGGGTGACGGGCGTGGGCGGGCCGGTGAGCGGTGGGCCGTCCCCCGGGTAGAGGAACACGGTCGCGCCGACGGCCGCTGTCTCGTCCGCGAAGGCGGCGGTGGTGTGGTACGTGACGGTGTGGCCGCGGCGTACGAGTTCGGCCACGACCGGCAGCGTCGGGTTGATGTGCCCGTGCATGGCGATGTTGAGGAACGCGATGGTGCTCATCGGCCGGCCCCCGGGGCCGACACGGTCCGCCCCGCGGGCCGGATCGATGACGCGGGGCGACGTGCTCGTGTGCCGTCCCCGCGTGCGTCTGCCGTGCTGCGGCCACCCTTCATGGTTCACCCTCTCCCACCGCGGCGTTCGACTGGTTCGCCCGCGTCACCGGGTATGACCGGGCACACCGCCTGTTTGTGACAGGGCGCGCGGAGGTAACACGGTGTGTTCTGCATGGTCCGTGGCAGTGTGCCGGTTCCCACGGGCCCGGGCGCACCCTGCTGGAGCGGCTTGTAGCATGGTGGCGCCGGAGCCGGAAGGGACGACCATGCACGCTGGGGACGACACCGATTCCCTTGAGCAGGCGACGAGGGACTTCATCGCGGCACGCCCCCAACTGTTCGGGATCGCCTACCGCGTGCTCGGCAGCGCCGCCGAGGCCGAGGACGTCCTCCAGGAGGCATGGCTGCGGTGGCAGAACACCGACCGCTCCGCCGTCCACGAGCCCACGGCCTTCCTGACCACGATCACCGCACGCCTGGCCATCAACGTCGCGCAGTCCGCGCGGGTACGCCGGGAGTCCTATGTCGGGCCGTGGCTGCCCGAACCGGTCGACACCAGTCAGGACCCGCAGATGGGGGCCGAGCGCGCCGAGGCGCTGGAGATGGCGGTTCTGCTCCTGCTCGAGAGGCTCAACCCGCTGGAGCGGGCGGCCTATGTGCTGCGGGAGGCCTTCGACTACCCCTACAAGCAGGTCGCGGACATCCTGGAGACCAGTGAGGCCAACACCCGGCAGTTGGTGAGCCGCGCGCGCAAGCACCTCGCCGCCGAGCGCAAGGAACCGGTCAGCCCAGCCGATCACCGGCGCCTGCTGGAAGTGTTCCTCGCCGCCGCGCAGACGGGCGATCTGGCGGTGCTGGAAGAGGTTCTCGCCGCCGATGTCGTCAGCTACTCGGACGGCGGAGGCATCCGGGGCGCCTCGAAGATCCCGGTCGTGGGACGCGACCACGTGTCCAAGTACCTCGCCGCCTTCGCGCCGCGGTTCTGGCCGCCGGCGCGGACACGGTGGGTCGAGGCCAACGGCAGGCCGGCCGTGCTCGTCTCGGTCGGGGAGGACGCCGTGGCGCTGTTGTCCGTGGACGTGTCGGCGGACGGGATCGACCGGATCATGTGGGTGATGAACCCCGACAAGCTGTCCCCCTATGTGTCGTCCCTGAGCGGCTGAACCGCCGTACCGCCGCCCCTTGTCACACAAGGGGCGTCCGCCCGCGGAACTCGGCGGGGACGGCCACGGGACCAATCCGGAGCAGTTGTTCGCCGCGGGCTTCGCGGCGTGCTTCCACCGGGCGTTGAGCCTGGTGGCGCGGCAGGAAGAACTCGATCCCGCCGACATCTCCGTGGCGTTCGGCCCGGATCCGGCGGACGGCGGCCATCTCCTCCGCGTCGACCTGGTGGTCGGGTGGCGGGGCGCCGACCCCGAGATCGCCGAGCCGCTGCTGGAGCCAGCGGACTCGCTGTGCCCCTGCGCCAAGATGGCCGTCCGGGGCACACCGACGACCATCACACTCGCGCCCCGGGCAGTGTCATAAGGCTGTCACACGCGAGTGGGCGCCCGCCGTCTCGGGACGTGGAGGTCGGGAATCACACGTCCTCCTGGCGGCGGGTGTCACAACGGCCTCGGTCATCCGGTCGTCAGGGGTGAACCCCTCAACGATCGGAGCAATCGTGGCTGCCACCGAACAACGTCTCTCCACCATGGTGCTGGTGATCGGCACCGGCGGAGCCGGCCTGCGGGCGTCGATCGAGCTGGCCGAGGCCGGCGTGGACGTCCTCGCCGTCGGCAAGCGCCCCAAGGAGGACGCCCACACCTCGCTCGCCGCCGGCGGGATCAACGCGGCCCTGGCCACGATGGACCCCGAGGACAGCTGGCAGCAGCACGCGGCGGACACGCTCAAGGAGAGCTACCTGCTAGGCGACCCCCGCACCGCCGAGATGGTCACCCGGGGCGCCGCGCTCGGCATCGACGACCTGGAGCGCTACGGCATGGCCTTCGCCCGGGAGGAGGACGGCCGTATCTCGCAGCGCTTCTTCGGCGCGCACAAGTTCCGGCGCACCGCCTTCGCCGGCGACTACACCGGGCTGGAGATCCAGCGCACGCTCATCAGGCGGGCGGAGCAGCTCGACATCCCGGTGCTCGACGGCGTGTACATCACCCGGATCCTGACGCACGAGGGCGCCGTGTTCGGCGCGTACGGGTTCGACCTCACGGACGGTACGCGCTACCTCATCCACGCCGACGCCGTGATCCTCGCGGCGGGCGGTCACACCCGGATCTGGCGGCGCACGTCGTCGCGGCGCGACGAGAACACCGGTGACTCCTTCCGGCTCGCCGTGGAGGCCGGGGCCCGGCTGCGCGACCCGGAACTGGTCCAGTTCCACCCCTCGGGCATCATCGAGCCGGAGAACGCGGCCGGCACGCTGGTCAGCGAGGCCGCACGCGGCGAGGGCGGCATCCTGCGCAACGCGCTCGGCGAGCGGTACATGAACCGCTACGACCCCGAGCGCATGGAGCTGTCCACCCGTGACCGGGTCGCCCTGGCCTCCTACACGGAGATCAAGGAGGGCCGCGGCACGGAGAAGGGCGGGGTGTGGCTCGACGTCTCCCACCTGCCCCGGCAGACGATCATGAACCGGCTCCCCCGGGTCTACCAGACGCTGCTGGACCTCCAGATGCTGGACATCACCCGTGACCCGATCGAGGTCGCGCCGACGGCGCACTACTCGATGGGCGGGGTCTGGGTCCGCCCGGAGGACCACAGCACCGACGTCCGCGGCCTGTACGCCATCGGTGAGGCGTCGAGCGGGCTGCACGGCGCCAACCGTCTCGGCGGCAACAGCCTCATCGAGCTGCTGGTGTACGGCCGGATCACCGGGCAGGCGGCCGCCGCCTACTCGGAGTCGCTGACCGCGCAGCCGCGATCGGCGTCGGCGGTGGCACAGGCCCGGGCCGAGGTCGACGACCTGCTCGCCGCCGACGGTCCGGAGAACGTCCGGGCGTTGCAGCGGGCGATCCGCAACACCATGACGGAGCACGCAGGCGTCGTACGGGACGAGGAGAGCCTGCGCACCGGGCTGGCGGAGCTCACCGCGATCGAGAAGCGGATGGAGGACGTCGGGGTCCACCCCGACATCGCCGGCTTCCAGGATCTCGCGCACGCCTTCGACCTCAAGTCCGCCGCGCTCGCCGCCCGGGCCACGCTCGAAGCGGCACTCGAACGCCGGGAGACCCGCGGCTGCCACAACCGCAGCGACTTCCCGGAAATGGACCCGGCGCTGCGGGTCAATCTCGTCTGGTCGCCGACGACCGGCGTCACCCGCGAAAGCATTTCCCCCATTCCGGGCGAGATCGCCTCCCTGATGGAGGACGTCTCGACCGAAGGAAAGCTCGCCGAGTGATCCGGGAAAAGAAATTCCAGGATTCCCCCGGACGCCTGTCACACATGCGGTCCTCGTCCGGTCATTCCCAGTGCAGACACCGAAACATCCGAGAGGAAACCCCGTCATGAAGGTCGTAGTCATCGGCGGTACCGGGCTCATCGGCTCGAAGCTCGTCGAAAAGCTCAACGCGCATGGCCACGAGGCGGTGCCGGCCGCGCCGAACACCGGCGTCAACACGCTGACCGGTGAGGGGCTGGCCGAGGTGCTGCGGGGCGCCTCCGTCGTGGTCGACGTGTCCAACTCGCCCTCGTTCGCCGACGACGCCGTGATGGAGTTCTTCCACACTTCGACCACCAACCTCCTCAAGGCGGAGGCGGAGGCCGGCGTGACCCATCACGTGGCGCTCTCGGTGGTCGGCACCGATCGGCTCCAGGAGAGCGGCTACTTCCGTGCCAAGCAGGCGCAGGAGGAGCTGATCAAGCAGTCCGGGATCGCGTACTCGATCGTCCACGCCACGCAGTTCTTCGAGTTCATGAAGGGTATCGCCGAGGCGGCGACCGAGGGCGACACCGTGCGTCTCGCCCCGGTCGGGATCCAGCCCATCCACTCCGACGACGTGGCCGCCGCCGTGGGCCGTACGGCCGTCGGCACGCCCGTCAACGGCGTGGTGGAGGTCGCCGGCCCCGAGGCGTTCCAGCTGGACGAGCTCATCCGCGAGGGCCTCGCCGCCAAGAACGACCCGCGCACGGTCGTGACGGACCCGCACGCCCGGTACTTCGGCGCGGAGCTGCGGGAGGACACCCTGCTGCCCGGTCCCGACGCGCGCATCGCCGAGACCCGCTTCTCCGACTGGCTCGCGCAGCAGCAGTGACGTGCGCCGGGGGCGGCCCCGAGACGGAATATCGGTTCGCATTCCGGCCCCCTGCGCACGCCGTGATGTCGAATGCGCGGGGGAAATCCGGCTCCTTCGAAGGGCTCCTCGAAATCGACGGATCCCTGCCCGCCCCGGACCACGAGAAGGACGTGTGACGATGTCAGCCACCGAAGACCGCGGAACCGTCGGCGCCGCCGTCGTGTCCCTGATGGCCGAGGCCACCGAACTCGAGGCCCGGGTCACCGAGATCCGGCGTGCGCTCGCGGAGCTCGACGAGCACATGCGGGCGGTGTCGGCCACGCTTCGGCTGATGTCCCGGTCGACGGCACCCTGAGAGCCGCGGCGAACCGTCTTCCCCCGCCTCCCACGGCTGCCCCGCCGGCACTCCGCCGGCGGGGCCGTCGTCGTTGGTCCGGGTCCGATGTCACAAGATCCACGTCCGGTGACCGGGCGGTGTGGGGTCGGATGAGAGGAAGGTAGCGGTATGGACCGTGCCGATGACGGCGTGCCGATCGCGGAGTTGCTCGACGAGCGGCGGCATCTGCTGGATGTCGCGTACTGGATGCTGGGCAGCGGCCGTGACGCCGAGAGCGTCGTGGACGAGGCCTACCGGCGCTGGTACGAGCTGTCCGACGGCGAGCGGAGGCGGGTCGGCGTGCCGCGCTCCTGGCTGACGAGGGTCGTCGGCGGCATCTGCCTGTCCCGGCTCGCGCTGCCCGAGTGGGACAGGTCCCGCTCGGAGCCGCGCAGGATGCTGGAGGAGGAGGTCAGCGGCGTTCTGCTGAACGCGCTGGATTCCCTGTCGCCGACAGAACGGGCCGCGTTCGTGCTCAACGACGTCTTCGGGATGGCTCCGGGAGCGGTCGCCGACATCGTCGGGCAGACCGAGCCCGAGTGCGCCGAGCCGGCCGAACGGGCCCGCGACAGTCTGCGGGCCCGCCGCGCGCGGCCCACGACGCCGCGGCAGCACGACGCGGTGGCCGGCGCCGTGCGGCGGGCCTGTGCCACGGGGGACGAGGAACTCCTCGCGTCCCTGCTGGCGCCCGACGCGACGGCCTTCTTCGACGGTGGTGGCAAGGTCCGGGCGCTGGTCAGGCCGGTGCACGGCAACACCCTGGTCGCCCGCAGCCTGCTGAGACTGCTGGCCCGCCGCCCGCGGACCACCCTGGACGCCCATTCCGTCAACGGACGTACGGGTCTCGTGGTCCGCTACGACCGCCGAGTGGCCGCGGTCATCGGTCTCGACGTCTCCGGTCACCACGTCGTACAGGTGTGGGTCGTCCTCAACCCCGACAAGCTCCGCTCCTGGAACCCCGGGCGTCCGTGACACCTTGTGCCCGCCTTGTGCCCGCCCCTCCTGCGAGGGGCGGGCGGAGTCGTCGTACGGGGTGGTCCCGCGGCCGTCGGTCAGACCTTCTCGGCGACCCGCTCGGCGGGCACGGGCCTGTCCTCCGTCGCGGCGGCGGGCGGCGCGTTGAGCTCCGTGAGCATGGTCTTCGTGAACCCGAAGTAGTAGGTCGCGAGGAAGCCCGCCACGTAACCGACGACCAGTCCGGCGGCGTAGACGGCGATCGTGCGGCCCAGGCCGTGGTTGCCGTCGAGGAGGGGGAAGAGCGCCCAGCCCGAGGGGCCGATCGCGGTCGAACCGACGTCCGTGCCCAGCTGGTTGAAGAGGCCGACGAACGCGCCGCCGAAGGCGCCGCCCGTGCAGGCCGTGATGAACGGGCGCCCCAGGGGCAGCGACACGCCGTAGATGAGGGGCTCCCCCACACCGAGGAACCCGGGCCAGAGCGCGGACTTGATGGTGGTCCGGATCGGGGTGTTGTGGGGCAGCCGGAGGTGGATGGCGATCGCCGCGCCGACCTGTCCCGCGCCCGCCATCGCCAGGATCGGCAGCAGGACGGTGAAGCCGGCCCCTTCGATGAGGGTCGTGTGAATGGGGATCAGTGCCTGGTGCAGACCCAGCATGACCAACGGCAGGAACAGTCCGCCGAGGAGGAACCCGGCGCCCGCGCCGCCGTGCGACAGCAGCCAGTCGGCGGCGTCACCGATCCAGGTGGACACCTCTCCGGCGAGGAACATCAGACCGAACAGCGTGGCCAGTCCGGCCACCAGCACCGTGACGGTGGGTGTCACCAGGACGTCGAGGGCCTCGGGGACCCGGCGCCGGCACCACTTCTCGACCTGCACCCCGAGCCACGCGGCGCCCAGGGCGCCCAGCACACCGCCCTGTCCCGGGGAGAGATGCTGGCCGAACGCCTCGACGTTGGCCACTCCGGCGTAGACGATGATCGACGCGACGGCGCCGCCCAGGATGGGCGTACCGCCGAACTCCTTGGCGGTGTTGTAGCCGACGAAGACGGCGATCAGTGCCATGAACCCGGACGCCATGGCGGCCAGGGCCGGGGTGACTCCCGGCAGCCACTGCAGGTTGATCAGCAGGCCGTTGAGGCCGGCGATGATGCCGCAGCCGATGAGCGCGGGGATCAGTGGCACGAAGATGTTCGCGATCCGGCGCAGGAACAGCTTGAACGGCGTGGAGTTCTTCGCCTTCCGCTCGGCCCGGAGCGCGGCGCCCTGCGCCGCGAGCTCCTCGGCGGTCACCGGCTCGGCCCCGGGCTCCGGTGCGGCGGGCGCGGCGGCGTCCGTCGGGGCCGCGGCCCTCTCCGCTTCGACCAGCGCCTCGAACTCCGGGGTGACCCGCGCCACCGTCCCGGGGCCCAGCACGATCTGGTAGGTGTCGTCCTCGACGACCCCCATGACCGCCGGAAGTGCCTTGAGTCGCTCGTCCTGGACGAGGGACCGGTCGTGCAGCCCCAGCCTGAGGCGGGTCATGCAGTGGGCCACCGACGTCACGTTCTGCGCGCCTCCGACCAGGGGGAGGATGGCGGCAGCGGTGGCGTGATGCTTGTTCTCTTCGCTCATGGTGCGGTCATGCCTTGCTGTGAGTTGCGGCTGTTGCGTCAGGCAGCTGCGGCTTCGAGGGCTCTGCGCAGGTGTCCGTGGGCGTCCTGGAGCAGGCGGGCCGCGGTCGGTGCGTCCACGGATGCCAACAGGGTGAGGATGGTGTTCTTGACCTCGCCGTCGTTGTCGGCGAGTGCCGTCTCGATGGAGTCGTCGGGGGCCTGGGTGGCGAGGGCGACGATCCGGTGGGCGCGTGCCCTGAGCTTGTCGTTGGAGGCGCGGACGTCGACCATCAGGTTCCCGTAGGTCTTGCCCAGTCTGATCATGGTGATCGTGGAGAGCATGTTCAGCACCAGCTTCTGGGCGGTGCCTGCCTTGAGCCGGGTCGAGCCGGTCAGGGTCTCGGGACCCACCACCACCTCGATGCCGTGCTCGGCGGCCGCCGCGAGCGCGCTGTCCGCGTTGCAGGCCAGCCCGATGGTGAGGGCACCGCGCGAGCGGGCGTGGCGCACCGCCTCGACGGCGTAGGGGGTGCGTCCGGAGGCCGAGATCCCGACCACCACGTCGTCGCCGGTCAGGTTCAGGGCGTCCAGGTCCCGGCGGGCGGCCTCCTCGGAGTCCTCCGCGCCCTCGACGGCCGTGACCAGGGCGGCGGGGCCGCCCGCGATGAGGCCCACGACCTGGGACGGGTCGGTGTTGAAGGTGGGCGGGCACTCGGAGGCGTCGAGGATGCCGAGCCGGCCGGCCGTTCCCGCGCCGGCGTAGACGAGCCGGCCGCCGCGGGCCATCCGTTCGGCGACGGCGTCGATCGCGGTGGCGATCGCGGGGAGTTGTGCCGCGACGGCCGTGGTGACGGTCGCGTCCTCGGCGTTCATGAAGCGGGCGATGTCGAGGGTGGGCAGGCGGTCGATGTCCGCCAGCTCGGGGCGGTACGCCTCCGTGGTCATCGTGGCCAACTGCTCACGCAACCGGCCGTTCCCCACGGCGTCTGCGGCGGGCACGAGGTTCATGCCTCCTCCGGTTTCGAAATTTTCTTTCTGGTACGTCACTTGAGGCTGAAAGATATTTTCAGCGCCCGCACCCGTCAAGTGCCGGAAAGTGACAGGCCGGTCACGGGAGCCCGGCGCCGAACGATGAGACGCACGTCACATCCATGGGTGTCACACGTCGCATGGTCGTTCCGGTCATCAGGGTGTAACCGCACTACGGAGGATGGCTCACACCATGGACGCTCGTATCAACCTCTTCGGCAACGCCCTCGCGGGCAAGGTGCTCAAGCACATCAACACGGCGAACAAGGTGGTGCACGACTCGACACTGCCGGTCGCCACCCAGGAACTGGTGAAGATCCGCGCGAGCCAGATCAACGGCTGCGGCTTCTGCACCGACATGCACACCAAGGACGCCGCCGCCGGGGGCGAGACCCAGCAGCGCCTCAACCTGGTGGCCGCGTGGCGCGAGGCCACGGTCTTCACCGACGCCGAGCGCGCCGCTCTGGAGCTGGCCGAGCAGGGCACCCGCATCGCGGACGCCGCGGGCGGTGTCACCGACGAGGCGTGGGCGAACGCGGCCAAGCACTACGACGAGGACCAGCTCGCCGCGCTGATCTCGCTGATCGCCATCATCAACGCCTACAACCGCATCAACGTCATCAACCAGCAGCCCGCCGGCGACTACCAGCCCGGCCAGTTCGGCTGATCCGCCCTGCCGGGCACCTGTCGGTCCGGTGAGGGCGAACCAGCCCCAGGACAGTGAACCGGCCCCCGTCCCCTCCGCTGCCGGAGGGGACGGGGGCCGGTGGTCTCGCGGGGACCCGCCACGGCTCAGCCGGTGGGGCGCGGGGCGCGCAGATGGGCCCGCCGGGACAGTTCCTCCTCGTCGACCAGTTCGAGCATGGGCTTGCCCGGCGCGCACATCATGGTCACCACGAACCGGGTGCGCGCGTCGGTCAGCGCGTTGCCGTCCTGGTAGTGGATGACGTCGCCGCCGGGCTCCCAGAACGTCCCGCCGGCCTCCACCACACGCTCGGGCTCGCCCTCGAGTTCGAAGCGGACGGCGCCCTCGACGACGTAGCCGAACGCCGGGCCCGAGTGACGGTGGGGAGGGGTTCCGGGGTCGCCGGGCTCCCACTCGACCTCGATGGTCATCGCCGACGCGCCCTCGGGGACGGTGATCGGCGAGGCGTCCTGGATCATCCGGGCCGCCTTCATCCAGCTCGCCTGCTCGCCCTGCTCACCGGCGCCGTGCATGTGTCCTGCGTGCTTGTCCGACACTGTGTCGCACCTTCCGTGGATCCACCATGGTGTCTTTCCGTGTTGACCGGGTGCGGCGCGGATCTGTGACAGCGGCCCGGCCCACGGGGGGTGCCGATCACGCCGGGGCGGCCGTGGTCCCGGAAGTGCGGGCCAGTCGGCGTCTCATGGCGCGGCGCTCGCCTTCGGTGGTGCCGCCCCATATCCCCTCGACGGGCTCGGCCCCGAGGGCCCGGACCAGGCATTCCTCGATGACGGGGCAGCCATGGCACACCGTCTTCGCCGCGTCGATCTGCAGCAGCGTCGGGCCACTGTTGCCGATGGGAAAGAACAGGTCCGGGTCCGCGTCCCGGCAGCTCGCCTTCTCACGCCAGTCCACGGCCGGCCCTCCTCGTCCGCACGCATCACGGTCCTACGCATGAGAGACCGGTCGCTCCGCTCAGGTGTGACAGGGGAGCCGAGGCGAGGCACGGGAGAGTCGTGCAGATCACACTCTTTTAAATAGGAATCTGAGATACCAATTAACTAGCATGCCGTTGTGCGATCAACGAAGCACGTTAGTACTCCCTGAAGGAGCCACAGGATGCTCTCCAGCCAGTCGGTCCCGGTCGTCCGCGCCACGCTGCCCGTCGTCGGGGCCTCCCTCGGCCGCATCACCGAGCTGTTCTACCGCCGCATGTTCGAGGAGCGCCCGGAGCTGTTGCGCACGCTCTTCAACCGTGCGAACCAGGCCAGCGGCACACAGCGTGAAGCCCTCGCCGGGGCGGTCGCGGCCTTCGCCACCACACTGGTCGAGCGGCCCGGTGAGCGTCCGGACGCCATACTCGGACGCATCGCGCACAAGCACGCCTCCCTGGGCATCACATCCGACCAGTACACCCTGGTGGGACGGCACCTGATGGGGGCGGTCGGCGAGGTGCTCGGGGACGCCGTCACCCCTGAGGTGGCTGCCGCCTGGGACGAGGTGTACTGGCTCATGGCCAACGCGCTGATCGCCATGGAGGCACGGCTGTACGCCGGGGCGGGCGTCGAGGACGGCGCCGTCTGGCAGGACATGGAGATCGCCGACCGCGTCGAGGAGTCGATCGACGCCGCCTCCTTCGAACTGCGCCGGGCCGACGGCGAGCCCACCGAGCCGTTCGCCCCCGGCCAGTACGTCAGCGTCCGGGTCGAGCTCCCCGACGGCGCCCGGCAGATACGCCAGTACAGCCTCTCCACCGCCCCGGGCCGCAAGACCTGGCGGATCACCGTGAAGCGGGAGCGCTCCGCCGACGGCCGGGCACCCGAGGGGGAGGTGTCGTCCTGGCTGCACGCCCATGCCCGCCCGGGCGTCACCCTGGAGGTCTCCCGCCCCTTCGGCGACCTCGTGCTTCCCGGGGGCGACAGCCCGCTGCTGCTGGCCTCCGCCGGCATCGGCGTCACCCCGATGCTGTCGATGCTGGACCATCTCGTCGACACCTCGGCCGAGCGTCACGTCACCGTCCTCCACGCCGACCGCTCCCCCGCCCACCACGCACACCGTCTGGAGATGGAGGAACTCGTCGGCCGGCTTCCGAACGCCGCACTGCACCTGTGGTACGAGTCGCCGGAGGAGCCGCTGACGCCCCACGTCCGCGCCGGCCGGGCGGACGTGACCGGGCTGACGCTGCGGGACGGTGTCAGCGCCTTCCTGTGCGGCCCGCTGCCCTTCATGCAGGCCGTACGCGGCGACCTGCTCACCCAGGGGCTCAGCCCGAGGGACGTCCACTACGAGGTGTTCGGGCCCGACCTCTGGCTCAGCAAGTAGCGTCGCACGTACCGTCACACGATCGTCAGGGGCGACGACGCGGGGTTGTCCGGAGCTGACACGGTCCCCCGCGCGGGGATTATGATGCAGTGGGAAGGATTGAGAATAGGGGAACACATGGTCTCTGGGACCCGCGCGGCGCACAACATCGAGGTCACCGCTGAAAGCCTTCAGGAGGATCTGGACCGCCTGGAGATGCAGAAGCAGGCGCTGGAGAGGGAACTGGCCGCCGTCGTGGCCCACTTGGGCTCCGTTCAGCGGGCTCTCAGCGCCCTCCAGGTCCTCATGCGGGACCCGGCGGCCGGCGGGGCCCCGGCGGACACCGAGCCCTCCCCCGCGTCCACGTCCACGGACGTCACCACGAAGACTCCGGCCCAGGTCCGCCGTACCTCCGCCGCCCCCGCCGACACGGACGGGCAGAAGAAGTACGGCAAGCTCACCGAGCAGATCCTCGACTACTTCGCCACGGTGGGAGACGTGGACGTACGGGCCCGCGATGTGGCGGCGGCCCTCGGCCGTGACACCGACAGTGGGACCATCAACGCCGTACGCAGCACGCTCGACCGCCTCGTCGGCACCTCCCGCATCCTGCGCAGCGGCCGGGGTCTGTACCGCGCCAAGCGCTCCTGACTCTCTTCCCGCGGTTCCGCCAACAGTGTGATGCCTCCCGTCACACTGTCTTGAGCATTCCGTCGATTCGGACCGGCCCACCCGGGCGGCCCGGCATCGGCCGGGAGTACTGATCCGTGCACTACGATGCCTGCGGTGCCGCCCCGGTCCCCGGTGACTCATCCGACTTCCCTGCGGACAGGGGGAGTTGAGCCGATCCGGGGTCGTGGGGGCATCCCGATTCCCCCACAATCAGGAAAGATGCGGATGCGGATCAAAGATGTGAGCCTGGTGCTCGCCGGCTCCACCCTGATCGTCACTCTGGGGGCCTCCCCGGCCCTCGCCGACGGCTCCTCCCTTCCCGCCCCCGACCTCACCGCCGTGCGCACCGTGCACAACACGGCTCTCTCCCAAGGCGCTCCCGGAGCACTCACCCGGATCGACGAAGGCTTCACCCGGTACCACGTGGCCACCGGGGAGGCCGACACCGGCGCCCACACCGGCATGGACACCGGCCGCCGGTTCCGCGTGGGCAGCGTCAGCAAGACCTTCACCGCGGTGGTGCTGCTCCAACTCGCCGCCGAGGGACGCGTCGACCTCGACGCCCCGGCCAACCGCTACCTGCCCGTACCGCTGCCCGACGACCGCATCACCGTGCGGCACCTGCTCAGCCACCGCAGCGGGCTGTACGACTACACCAACGACATGTTCTACAACACCGTCCCCGGTTTCGAGGCGGTCCGGAACAAGGTCTTCAGCTACCAGGAGCTCATCGACCTGTCCACCGAGCGCCCCCTGAACAACGAACCGGGCGCCGCGTACAGCTACTCCAACACCAACTTCGTCGTGCTGGGGCAGCTCATCGAGCACCTCACCGGCACCCCCGTCGCCACCCAGTACCAGGAGCGCGTCTTCGCGCCACTGCGGCTGCGGAACACCTCCTACGTCCACCCCCGGACGGCCCTCTCGGGCTCCTACGCCCGCGGCTACCTCCGCCCGGACGACACCACCCTGCCGCTGGTCGACTCCACCGAACAGACCGCTTCCTGGGCCCAGTCCGCCGGAGCGGTCATCTCCAACGCGAAGGACCTCAACCGCTTCTTCTCCGCGCTGCTGTCCGGCGAACTCCTGCCCGCCGCGCAACTGGAGGAGATGACCACCATGGTCCCGGTCACCGCGGACGGAAAGCAGTCCTACGGGCTGGGCCTGCGGGCCCGGAAGCTCTCCTGCGGCACCACCGTCTACGGCCACACCGGCACCGTCCAGGGCTACTACACCTACGCCTTCACCACCAGTGACGGCACCCGCAGCATGACCTCCCTGGCGAACACCTCCAACAACGGAACCGTGAACGCCACCCTCGGCGGCACACTGGACGCCTCGTTCTGCGGCTCCGGCCCGGCCACCGTCAAGCCCACCGTCCCGGCCCGCGGCTTCGCCGAGGACATCGCTCCCCAGGTCACCCGCGACTGACCCGCCCCACGCCCGTGCCCCGGCCGCAGCACCCGTCCGGCCGGGGCACGGGCCGGTCCCAGCCCGTCGGACGGATCAGTTCGGGCGGGCGGCACCGGGCGGGTGAACCGGGGCGCGCGGGGTGGCCTTGGCCTCGGGGCCGTAGCCGAAGCGGATCAGCACCTGCGGGTGGCACCACCTGGTGCCGGGGACGCGCATGGCCTCCCTCAGGTCGGGCCATTCCATGGCCTGGTGGAGCAGTGAGGTCCGCACTCCGTGCGCGGTGACCACCAGCAGCGCCCGCTCCAGCGCCTGACCCGCCGCCAGCCAGTCGCGCGGGCGGTCGCCGACGGTCCACAGCAGGGCGACCTGGGCGTGCCGCTCGAAGCGCATCCGGGGCCGCCCCGGCACGGGCACCCGCCCGGTGAAGTCGCGCATCGGCATGCGCCCTGCGGCGTCCAGCGGGCGGGACGTGGTGAGCGGAATGCCGTACGGGCTCGAACCGGGCGGGGCGACCCAGGCGCGGCTCTCGGCCGTACGGGCCTCGTCCGTGCTGTTGCGCAGTTCGGCCGCCGACGTCACCCGCAGCAGCCGGCGCGTCTGGAGGATGTCCGGGACGTACAGGTGCGCTCCCTCGGCCCGTGCGGCGGCGGCCATGTCGGCGACGACCGGCTCGGGCACCGGGCGGCCGGTGAACGGCATCCGGCTGGAGTGGCGCCGTGCCACCGCCGGGTACAGCGCGCGGTAGGCCGGCGAGGGGTCCGTGGTGACCGTCAGTTGCACGGTGGCCAGCAGATCCGGATCGTCCGGGTGCGGCAGCAGGTGCGGTACGGGCTCCCAGCCCAGGTGGGCGGCGGCGGCCCGTAGGTTGAGGACGGCCGAGCCGGCGGACAGGTGCAGGGCGCGCCCGTGCGGGTCGGCCAGGGCCAGGGCCCGGCTGCGGTCGGCGTGGACGGTGACCGCGCGGCTGCCCAGGTCGAAGCCGAAGCGCCAGGGCTGGGTGTTGTGGATCGACGGCGCGGCCACGGCGGCGGCCAGCAACGTCTCCAGCGCGGTGGCGTCGATCTCCTCGGTCTGCACTGTGGCTCCTCGCTCTCCGGGGAACCTCCGGTGTGGAGGGGGCTGCCCGTGGTCTCCAGCGTCCGTCGCGGTGCTGCGGGGGGCGAGGGCCGTCCGTCCCATCGGCCCGCGCCGAGCGGCCCTGCGGCCCGCCGTGGCGGTGGGTGTTCAGGTGACCGGAACGTGATCGTCCTGCTCGGCCCGACCCGTTTCCGGAGCCACTGGAGCGGCCTGCTCCAGGGCCTGGGGCCCATGCGTCATCATGCTGCCCATGAGTGACGCCGAACACATCAGCCCGGTCGGCGGTGGCAGGCTGGCGCACAGCCGGAGGCCGATGACGGGCCGTGATCCGAACGAACGGGGCAGGGCCGCCACCCCTCTCGAGCTTCTGTTCGATCTGACCTTCGTGGTGGCCGTGGGCACCGCGGCGTCCCACTTCGCGGAGATGGTCGCGGAGGATCACGCCCTCGAGGCCGTCACCGCCTTCACCCTGGCGATGTTCGCGATCAGCGTCGCCTGGATCAGCTTCAGCTGGTTCGCCTCCGCGTTCGCCACCGACGACTGGCTCTACCGTGTGCTGACCATGGTGCAGATGATCGGTGTGGTGGTCTTCTCGCTGGGCCTGCCGGGGATGTTCCACTCGATCGAGGAGGGCGAGCACCTCGAACTGCGCGCCATGGTGATCGGGTACGTCGTGATGCGGGTCGCCATGGTGCTGCAATGGTGGCGTGCGGCCCGGGAGTCTCCCCCGTTCCATGTCGTGGGGATGCGGAACATCCGGTGGACCGTGCTGGTCCAACTCGGCTGGATCGCCGTCGGGTTCACGCATCCGACGCTCGGGGTGGCGTTCGTCGCGTTCGCCGTGCTGGGGGTCATGGAACTGGTGCTGCCGCTGCTCGCGCAGGGCCGCGCGGGCGGCACCCCCTGGCACCCGCACCACGTCGCGGAGCGGTACGGCCTGTTCGCGATCATCACGCTCGGCGAGTCGGTGGTCGGCACCGTCGCCTCGTCCGGTGATCTCCTGGGGGGCGAGGCCGGGACGGACTGGAGCGCGAACGCGGTCGCCGTCGTCGTCGCCGGTGTGGGGCTGACCTTCGGCATGTGGTGGGTGTACTTCTCCACTCCGTTCGGCGACATCCTGGTGCATCGCCGCAGCCGCGGGTATCTCTTCGGGTACGGCCACATCCCTCTGTTCATGGGCATCGCCGGAGCGGGCGCGGGGCTGCACGTGGCGGGCCTGTACATGGAGCACCACGCGAAGATCGGCGCCGTGGCCGTGGTGCTGTCGCTGGCCCTGCCGGTCGGCCTCTATCTGCTGATGGTCTATCTGCTGCACACCCTGCTGCTGTCCGCGGGAGACCGGTTCCATCTGCTGCTGATCTCCCTGACCCTCGCGGTGCTGGCCGCCGCGGTGCTCCTCGCCGCCGCCGGGGTGGGCACGGCGGTGTGCCTGCTGGTGGTGATGCTGGCCCCGTTCGTCACCGTGGCCGGCTTCGAGACGATCGGTCACCGTCACCAGCGGCGGATGCTGCGGGATCTCAGCACGGGCTGAGGCCCGCCCGGCGGTTCACAGCCGACCCCGGCGAGCCGCATGCGTGTCGTCGCCCCACGTTTCCGTGGTGTCCACGCGCACGGATGGGACATGTCGCGACAACGACACGAACTCCGCGACATCGGACCGCGGCGCGGTGTGTGGGTCTCGTGAGGGTCACCAAGTCCCGCCCGGAACCGGCGGGTTACCCCTACCGACCTGATAAGATCATCGAACTTTCAGTAGGCTGGCGGCGCGTCATGAACGCGTACGGGGGACAGTCTCTAAGGCCCCATCGCTGAGGAGTTGAGGCTTGGTCCGCCGCAGGCCCGCGCCGTTCCACGGCCCGGACCCGTCCCACGCATGCGCGGACCGTCCCGCACTCCCGGCGCGATGCGACTTGAAGAGAGTCTCATGACGTCATTGACCGGGGATCCACTGCTGTGGATCTTGATTGTGGTGCTCGTCGCTGCTGCGTTCGCAGTGCAGCGGGCCCGGAGAACCAATCTGGCGCTCCGAAGAACAAAGAAGGACCTGGAGACGGGACTGGGCAACGCCCAGGGCCGGATCGACCAGCTCCAGGGGCACATCGCCGCCCTGGACACGCAGCACCGCGGTGACCTCGCGGACGTGCGGGCGGACGCGGAGTCGGCGACCAAGGCCGTGCTGAAGTCGGCCATGGGCACGCTCCAGTCGCTCGCCGAGGAGCAGCAGCTGCTGCTGGACGGGCTGTTGAAGAAGTACGGCGACGACACCGAGGTGCTGGCCGATCTGATGTCGGTGGACCACACCGGCAGCCAGTTCAGCCGACGGGCCAAGGGCATCTCGGTGCTGTGCGGCGGCTGGCTGGGCCGGCGCGAGGGCGTGGCGACCGTCTACGACGTGGCTCGCAGCGCGCAGGGGCGCATCAAGGACTTCGACCGCGTGAGCATCCACGCGCAGGCGAGCGTCGGCGTCACCAGCAAGGCCGTGGAGCCGGTGGCGGTGGTGCTGGCCGAACTGCTGGACAACGCGACCACGTACAGCGCCCCGGGCACTCCGGTCGAGGTCAACATCCAGGCCGTGCCGACCGGTGTGTGCTTCATCGTCGACGACGCCGGTCTGGGCATGGACCAGGAGACCAAGGACCGGGCCGCGACGCTGCTGTCCGCCGACGGCCCCGTGGACATCACCGGTCTCGGCGACCCGCCCCGGTTCGGTTTCGCGGTGTGCGGCATGCTCGCCGCCCGCTACGGCTTCACGGTCTCGGTCGGTTCGGTGTCCCCCTACGGCGGAGTGCGCGCAGTGATCCGAGTACCGGAGAGCCTTCTGGCGGCCGAGTCCGTCGCGCCCGCGGAGCCCGTGAGGGAGACCGGCGACGCGGGGGCGGAGAGCGCGCCGCAGCGGCTGGCGCCCGTCCCGGTGGGACCGTCGCACGTGGTCGGCACGACCTCCGGCGGGCTGCCCAAGCGCCGCCGGCGTCAGGGGCCCATCTCGGTGGTGCCGGCCCCGGAGCCCGCCCTCGATGAGCAGACGTCCGAGTCGACCGGTGAGGTGACCGCGTCACGCCTGGGGGCGTTCGCGCGCGGAACCCAGCTCGGGCGGAACACGAACACCACGGAAGGACCTGACCACCAGTGAACACCGACCTGTCGTGGGTGCTGAACGACGTGCTCGAGGTGCGTGGAGCCCGCCACGCGGTCCTCGTCTCCGGTGACGGCCTGCTGTTGCAGCGTTCGGACGACATCTCACGCGACGACGCGGAGACCAACGCCGCCGCGATGAGCTCCATGCAGTCCCTGAGCCGGGCAGTCGCTGGCTTCGTCGGGGCCGGGCACGGCATCTGGAAGCAGACGCTGCTGGAGTACGACGGCGGCTGGATCTTCCTGATCGCCGCGGGACAGGGTGCCTACCTGGCGGTCTCGGCGGCGCTGGACGTCGACATGGAGGCCATGTCGTTCCGTATGCAGAAGACGGTGACGGCGCTGAGCAAGGCGATGAGCGTGGCGCCGCGCTCCGACCACGGCGGCGGCGCATGACGACGCCCGGCGAGGACGCACCCGTCACCAGTGACTTCGTCCGCTCCTACGTCATCACCGGCGGGCGGAGCCTGCCGTCCTCCGATGAACTGGCGCTGCACACCTTGGTCACCCTGGCTCCCGAGCGGACGCTTCCGCTGGGGGCCGGTCCCGAGGTCAGGGCGATCTGGGAGCTGTGCGCGGGTGGCTACCTGTCGGTCGCCGAGGTGGCGGGTCACCTCGGCCTGCCCGTAGGGGTGGCCCGGCTGCTGCTCACCGATTTATCGGAGCAGGGGCACCTGCTGCGCAGGGCCGAGCCGCCCCGGGCCCAGAACGTTGACAGAGCGACCCTCGAGAAGGTTCTGAATGGACTCCAATCCCTCATCGGCTGAGACGGCCCAGAAGTCCATCTACGTCTCCAGCGCGGTGACCAACGCCGCCAAGATCCTGGTCGTCGGGCATTTCGCCGTGGGCAAGACGACCTTCATCGGTTCGCTGTCGGAGATCACTCCGCTGCGCACCGAGGAGAAGATGACCCAGGCGTCCGTCCACATCGACGACCTCAGGGGGGTGGCGGACAAGACCACCACCACGGTGGCCCTGGACTTCGGCCGCCTCACCCTGAGCGACGACCTGGTGCTCTACCTCTTCGGCACCCCGGGACAGCAGCGCTTCATGCAGCTCTGGGAGGACATGGCCCGCGGCGCGCTCGGGGCACTGCTCCTCGTCGACCCGGCGCGACTGGAGGAGACCTTCCCCGTCATCGACCTCATCGAGCGGTACGGCCTGGAGTACGCCATCGCCGTCAACTGCTTCGACCCGGCCGCCACTTACGGCGAGGAGGAGGTGCGGGAGGCGCTCGACCTGCTCCCGGACACCCCCGTCGTCTACTGCGACGCCCGCGATCAGCAGTCCTCCGCCAAGGCGCTGATCGCGCTGGTGCGGCACCTGCTCGAGCGTGCCGCCTGACCTCCTCGTGTCCGCCCGGCCCGGGGACTTCGGTCCCCGGACCAGTAAGGAAGACTTCATGGATCCTCACTCCACGTCTGCGGCGACCGCCGGCAGATGCCCCATGCACGACGCGGGGTTCGCCACCGATCCCCACCAGGTGTACGACCGGTTGCGCGAACAGGCCCCGGCCGGTCCGGTCGAACTCGCTCCCGGTGTGGACGCCACCCTGGTCGTCGGGCACGAGATGGCGCTGCGGGTGCTTCAGAACACGGAGCTGTTCGCCCGTGACGCCCGCCGCTGGAAGGCCCTGAACGAGGGCCGCGTCGGCCTGGACAGCCCGGTGCTGCCGATGATGGCGTACCGGCCCAGCTGTCTGTTCACCGACGGCGCGGTGCACCTGCGGCTGCGCAAGGCCGTGGTGGACAGTCTGGCCCGGCTCAACACCACGCGGATCCGGCGTGACGTCGAGCCGATCGCCGACTACCTGATCGACCAGTTCAGCGAGCGCGGCCGGGCCGATCTGCTCAGCGACTACGCCAAGCTGCTGCCGCTGCTGCTGTTCAACAAGCTGTTCGGCTGCCCGGCGGACATCGGTGACACCATCACCACCTCCATGTCGGCGATCTTCGACGGCAGGGACGCGATCCGCGCCAACGAGGAGCTCACCGCCTGCCTCATGGAGCTGATCGCGCTCAAGCGGCGACAGCCCGGTGACGACGTCACCTCCTGGCTGATCCAGCACCCGGCCGGGCTGACCGACGAGGAGCTCAAGGACCAGCTGGTGCTGCTGATGGGTGCCGGCATCGAACCCGAGCGCAGCCTCATCAGCAGCACGCTGATGCTGCTGCTGTCCGGGTCGGGCGGCATGCTGATCGAGGAGGCGCTCGACCACGTGCTGTGGAACCAGACGCCGATCGCCAACTACGCCACCCACTACCCGGTGCAGGACGTCGATCTCGGCGGCCACGTGGCGGAGGCGAACACCCCGGTCGTCATCTCCTTCGCGGGCGCCAACGGCGACCCCGCGCTGGCGGAGGCCCGCCGCGCGCACAGCAAGGGCGCCCACCTGGCGTGGGGCGCGGGACCGCACGCCTGCCCCGCCAAGGACCCGGCGCAGGTCATCGCGACCACCGCGATCGAGCGGGTGCTCAACGCGCTGCCCGACCTCACCCTGGCCGTGCCGGAGAAGGAACTCGAGTGGCGGCCCGGGCCGTTCCACCGTGCCCTGGTCGCGCTGCCCGTGACGTTCAGTCCCACACCGGCCACCCGCACGGCGGCCGCGCTCCGGGACCGGACCTCGGCTCCGAGTGCTCAGCCCACGCCGGCGGCCGCGTCCGGGCCGGCCCGGCAGGACCCTGCGCGAAGGAAGGGGTTCTGGAGCAGCTTCCTGGACATCTTCCGTGTCTGATGGCACGGCATGTGACAGGTACAACACACAACGACACATGACGCAGGTGGGTGGAGGGGTAGGTTCCGGCGGTAACGGTAGCGTCCATCCGAAGGAGCTCCACGTGACCGCCGTTGGCGACATACGCGGGACGATCAACGACCGCCGAGCCGTCATCTCCCTCCTCCGTCACCTGCGTTCGGCCGAGGGCCAGGCCGACCCCCTCCCCGTGTGGGAGGGGCTACGCGCCCTGGGGGACGTGGTACGCGCCCCCTGGGGCGCGTACTTCGTCACCTCGTTCGAGGCATGCAGCCAGGTCCTGCGCGGCAGGAACTGGCTGGTGCCGGACTTCGCGTGGCAGGAGCGGCAGCCCGACCCGAGGCGCTGGCAGGAACTCGCCACCCAGGAGTTGACGGGCACCCTGTCCCGCATCAACGCCCCGACGCACACGTGTCAGCGCCGCGCCCTGGGCAACCCGTTCGACCGCGCCACCCTGGAGAGCATGCGTCCGCGGATCGCCGCGCTCGTCTCCGGTTTCCTGGACGACCTGGAGGAACGCCTGCGTGCCGAAGGGGAGGCCGACTTCGTCCGGACGGTCGCCGAACTCCTCCCCGTCCGTACGGTCGGTGAGTGGCTCAGGATCCCCGAGGAGCACCACGCGCACATCCTGGACTTCGCCCACCGGCAGGCCTACGCCCAGGAACTGCTGCCCACCAAGGAGGAACTGGCGCAGGCGGGCCGGGCCACCCTGGAGATGCGGGAGTTCTTCGGTGAACTGATCCGCGACCGGCGGGCGCACCCCGGCAACGATGTCCTCACCGGCTGGATCCATTACTGGGACGCCCAGTATCCGCACGACCCTGCCGCCGCGGCCCGGGTGATCTACCACCTGACCATGTTCATCACCATCGCGTCGCTGGAGACCAGCGCGGTGCTGCTGACCAACGCGGTGCGATTCGCGACCGAGGAGCCCGCCCGTGCGGACTGGCTGCGGGCCCACCCGGAGCACATCGAGGACCTGGTGGAGGAGACCCTGCGCTACGACCCCCCGGTCTGGCTCAACTCCCATGTGGCCGCCGACGACACCGTCCTCGCCGGCACGCCCATCGCCAAGGACACCACCGTCCACATCCTGTACGGTTCGGCGGCCCACGACCCCCGGTGCAACCCGGACCCGCATGTCTTCGACATCCTGCGCGGAGGCGGCCACATCACGTTCGGCAGCGGCCCCCACTACTGCCTCGGCGCGGCCCTCGCGCGCTTCGAGGCGCGCGAGATGGTCGCCCAGGTGCTGGAGCGCTTCCCCACCCTCCGGCCGGTCGGTCCCCCCACTTTTGACAACTCCCGCCTCGTCTTCCGCCGTATCACTTCACTGAAGGTGACGAAATGAACGCCCAGCCCCTCGCCGGACTCCCCGCCGACCGGATACTCAAGACCCTGCGCACCTACCGGCAGGGTCCTCTCCTCACCGTCGAACTGAACCTTCCCGAAGAGGGCAACGCCGTCGGCGACGCCATGCTGGACGACCTCCTCACCGTCCTCGACGACCAGGATCCCGCGGTACGGGTGCTGGTGCTGGCCGCCGCCGGGGAGGAGTTCTGCCTGGGCGGCGACCGGCGCGAGTTCCCCCGGCACCTCGCGGACGATCCCGCGGGTGGCGGCATCCGCGTCTCCGGTGCGAAGGCCCTGCGGGTGTGCGAGGCCCTCACCGCCAATCCGGCCGTCACCATCGCCCGTGTCCAGGGCAGGGCCGTCGGCGCCGGTGTCGGCCTCGTCCTCGCCTGCGATCTGCGCGTGGGCGTCGACACCGCCACCTTCCGGCTGCCCGAGCTCGCCCTGGGAGTGCCGCCCGCCTGGGGCGGGCTGCTCCCCCGTCTGATCAGTGAGGTGGGCGTGGCCCGTGTGCGCGAACTGATCCTCACCGCACGGGTCTTCGACGCCCAGGAGGCCCTCGGTCTGTCGGTCCTGCACAAGGTCGTGTCGCCGGACGCGCTCGACGCGGCCGTCATGGCCTGGGCCAAGCCCGTCCTGCGGCGGCCGGCCTCCGCCGTGCGGGTCACCAAGGCCATGCTCAACTCCCTCGCCGCCCCCACCCGGCTCGCCGATGTCTCGGTGTTCGATCCCGAACTGCTGACAGCGGTCCTCGTCGGACAGCAGCACGCACGCTGACCCCGCCGGACCGCGCCCGTCGGGTGCGGTCAGTCGGTGATCCGTACGCGGGGACCGCCGTCGCCGGAGAGGAAGGCGGCCATCGCCCGCCCTTCCTCCGCGACATCGGTCCGGTCCGCCCGGGACAGCCGGCGCAGCGGCGTGACCGTCATGGCTCCGTCGGCGACGGTCCAGGTGGCGGCGACCCGGCCGTCGACCAGGACGACGCGCTCGCCGGCGACCGACAGGCCGCGGTGGGCGTCATCGATAATCCGGCTCCGGTCGTGGTAGCCGAGGATCGCGTTGTCGAAGGCCGGCAGGAACCGCACGGGGGCCGGTGTGTCGGGGTCGGGGCGCGGCGCGTCGGGAAGGTCCAGGAGGTGCCGTCCCCGCTCGTCGCGGAAGGAGACCAGTTCCTCCCGTACGGCGGCGACGGCGGCCGGCAGCCCGGCCAGGCCGCACCAGGCGCGCAGGTCGGCCGAGGCGGCGGGGCCGAACGCGGCGAGGTAGCGGCGTACCAGTGTCCGGCCCACCGGGTCGGAGGCGTCCTCGGGCAGTGGGTCGATGTCGCGGCCCAGCCAGGACGCCAGCAGCTCGTAGCGCGCCCCCGCCGTCGTCCGCCACAGTCCTCGGGGCGGCAGTTGCACCACCGGCAGGAGCGCGCCGACCAGCATCTCGCCCAGGGCCCGCGGCGTCGGCTCCGGCCAGCGCCCGGCGACCGCGCGCCCCAGTTCACCCATGGAGCGCGGCACGCCCTCGGCGAGCACCGCCCGGCCCGCGGCGGCGAGCTCGTCCAGGTCCACTCCGGCGAGCTCGCGGCGGTACACGCCGAGGACCCGTTGGCGCAGCATGGCGTCGTGGCGGGCACGCCAGGCGAGGGCGTCGGAGGCGGTGACGAGATGGACGGTGCGGCGCATGAGGTGGGCCCGGACGACGCGCCGCTCCCGCAGCAGGTCCGAGAGCGCGGCCGGGTCGAAGGCCGCCAGCCGCGACCAGAGCCCGACGAACGGCTCCTGGGGTTCCTGCGCCTGGAGGCCGCACAGGTGGCCGATGGCGTCCAGGACCGGTGTGCGGGCGCGGTCGAGCAGCGACTGCCGGGCCAGCGTCGCACGGTTGAGCGCCCGGGTGGTGAGCGGGGTCATGGGTTCTCTTCGGTAGCGGATTCGGGGTGGCGGACCGGACGGACGGAGGTCGTCCGTCCGTCCGGTCCGGTGTGTGCGGTGACGGTCAGGTGGACGTCTGTCCGTCGAGCGTCTCCCGCAGGATGTCGGCGTGGCCCGCGTGCTGCGCGGTCTCGGCGACGAGGTGTGCCAGCACCCGGCGCACGCTGCGCACGGCACCCGGCTCGAACCAGGGCGCCTCGGGCAGGGGGTGCGTCGCCGACAGGTCGGGTACGGAGGCGACGATCTCCTCGCTGCGGGCGGCGACCCGCTCGTAGCGGGCGAGGATGCCGTCCAGGGTGTCGCCGGGCAGCATCCGGAAGTTGTTCTGGTGGTCGATGGCCCACTGCGGGAACTCGCGTGCGGTGCCGGCCGCGAGGTCGGCCCAGGTGACGCCGTCGGGCAGGTCGTGGCGCATCGCCGAGGGGCCCTCGGTGACGAACGCCATCCACGCCTCCTCGATGGACGCGACGTGCTTGATCAGTCCGCCCAGGCACAGCGCGCTCGCCGTGGGGCGCGCGGCGGCCTGTTCGTCGTCGAGTCCGCGCACGGTGGTGGTCAGGGAGGCCCGCGCGGTCGCGAGCGCGTCGAGCAGGTCGGCCCGCTCGGCGTCGAGGGCGGGCCGGGGCGTGGTGGTGGCTGTCACGGAGATCGGGTCCTTCTGGTCGTCGTGGTCGGACACGGGAGAACCGTCGCAGGGGAAGCGGTCAGGATGTGTCCTCTTCCCGGGGCAGCATCGATGTCATGCCGAAGACTTCCGCCCGACTGCTGTCCCTGCTCTCGCTGCTCCAGGCGCGCCGTGACTGGCCGGGGGCGCTGCTGGCCGAGCGGCTGGGCGTGAGCCCGCGGACCGTGCGCCGCGACGTCGACCGGTTGCGTGAACTCGGCTATCCCGTCGCGGCGTTCAAGGGCCCGGACGGCGGATACCGGCTGGACGCCGGCACCCGGCTGCCGCCGCTGCTGTTCGACGACGGGCAGGCCGTCGCCCTCGCCGTCGCCCTGCGGACCGCCGCCGCGACGGGTGCCGGCATCCGGGAGGACGCGGCCCGCGCGCTGGCCACCGTCCGGCAGGTCATGCCCGCGCGGCTGCGCCATCGCGTCGACACCCTGCGGGTCGACGCTGTCGAGCCGTCCCCCGACGCGCCCCGTCCGGCCGTCGACGGCGCGCTCCTCATGACGCTGGGCGCCGCCGTCCACGCCCGTGAGGTGCTGCGCTTCGACTACGGCTCCGCGGTCGACGCCGGCCCGCCGCGCCGGGTGGAGCCGCACCATCTCGTCAGCCGGGGCGGACGCTGGTACCTCGTCGCCTTCGACCTCGACCGCGCCGACTGGCGTATCTTCCGCGCCGACCGGATCACTCCGCGCACGCCGACGGGTCCCCGCTTCACTCCGCGCGAACTGCCCGGAGGCGACGTGGCCGCCTTCGTCACCGGCAGGTTCCGGGGCGCGGACGGTACGGGCGAGTGGCCCTGCCGAGGCGAGGTGATCCTGGACCTGCCCGCCGCCGCGGTCTCCCGCCACGCCCACGACGCCGTCGTCGAGGAACTCGGGCCGGACCGCTGCCGGCTCGTCCTCGGCTCCTGGTCGTGGCCCGCCCTGGCCGCCGCCGTCGGCCGGTTCGACGCCGGCATCGAGGTCGTCGGCCCACCGGAGCTCAAGGACGCCTTCGCGCTCCTTGCGCGCCGGTACGCCCGCGCCGCGGCCGGTGCGCCCGAGCAGCGCTCCCGGTACCGGAAGGACTCGGGCGCCTCACGGCGCGACGCCGCGGAGCGCCTGGTCGACGAGGCGCTCGGCGAGTGAGTCGTCGAGGGGGACCTTCAGCACGAGGAGCCGGTGGTAGCAGGCGCCCCACAGGTGGTCGACGATGATGTCGAGGTCGGCGTCCTCCCGCAGCTGCCCCTGCTGCTGAGCGGTGCGCAGACGGACGCGGGCGAGTTCGCGGCGGGGCTGGGCGTAGCTCTCGGACCAGGCGCGGGCGAGGTCCGGGTCCATCTGGGCGGCACCGATGAGCTCGAGCACGGGGTGTGTCACACCCTCGTCCGTCATCCAGCGGATGAACGAGCCGAGCTGGGCGATCAGATCGGCGCGCAGATCACCGGTGTCGGCGAAGCTCAGGACCGGCCTGCTCTGCGCGAAGTACGCCTCGGCCGCGAGGGCGCCGGGCGACGGCCACCACTTGTAGAGGGTCATCTTGCTGGACCCGGCTTCCGTCGCGACGCGGTCGAACGTGACGGCTCGCAGGCCGTCCCTCAGCAGGATGCGGCCCGCCGCCTCGAGTACGGCGGCGCGCACCTCCGCGGCCGGTCGGCGGCCTCGCCCCCGGCGTGTGGCCGTGTTCTCCGCCATGACCAACCTCCTTTGTGGACTGGTTGTACATTTCTGTGTACCGTAATTAGTGGACAGCTCGTCCATATCAATCATACGGAGGTCCGGGCCATGGCACACACCACAGGTCGCGTCGCGGTCGTCACCGGCGGCTCCGGCGGCATGGGCAAGATGGCCGTCGAGCGCCTGGCAGCGGACGGTTTCTCGATTCTCGTGCACTACGCGGGTGCCAAGGACCGCGCCGAGGAGACGGCGACCGCGCTCACCCGCGCCGGCGTCCGAGCCGTCGCCGCGGGCGGGGACGTCGCGGACGAGACGGCGATGACCGCCGTCTTCGACACCGCGGAGCGGGAGTTCGGCGGAGTCGACGTCGTCGTGCACACCGCGGGCATCATGCCGCTCTCCCCCATCGCCGACATGGACCTGGAGACCTTCGACCGCGTCCAGCGCACCAACGTGCGCGGCACGTTCGTCGTCGACCAGCTCGCCGCGCGGCGCGTCCGCGAGGGCGGGGCGATCATCAACTTCTCCACCTCGGTGACGCGACTCCAGTTCCCGGGCTACGGCGCCTACGCCGCGTCCAAGGGCGCGGTCGAGGCCCTGACCCTCATCCTCGCCCGCGAGCTGCGGGGCCGGAACATCACGGTCAACGCCGTCGCTCCCGGCCCGACGGCGACGCCGCTGTTCCTGGCCGGGAAGAGCCAGGAGACGGTCGATCAGATCGCCCAGGCCAATCCGATGCAGCGGCTGGGCGCCCCGGAGGACATCGCGGAGGCCGTGGCCTTCCTCGCCGGCCCCGCGCGCTGGGTGAACGGCCAGGTGCTCCACGTCAACGGCGGAATGGCCTGAGAGAGGGACGGCGGAAGGAGGGGGGACGGAGATGGCAACCGTGCTGATCGTGCGGCGACGGGGCCGCGCCCGGACACCGGAGCCGAAGCGATGAACGTCGTCCCGCGGGCCCGCGCGACGGCCGTGAGCCTGGCGAGCGGCATCCTGTGTCTCGGCCTGCTGGCGA
This sequence comes from Streptomyces sp. NPDC031111, assembly GCF_055570675.1. Taxonomy (NCBI): domain Bacteria; kingdom Bacillati; phylum Actinomycetota; class Actinomycetes; order Kitasatosporales; family Streptomycetaceae; genus Streptomyces; species Streptomyces sp. NPDC031111. The sequence continues at coordinate 68,092 of NZ_JBVIGS010000022.1, read as the reverse complement.
GCGGCTGCACCGGATCGTCCGACGAGCCGCGGCGGCCGACGGCATCGCTGCCGACGACCGCTGCCCCGTCCGGCGGGGGCCAGGTCGCGACGCCCGGTGAGCCCACCGAGCTGACCACCGGACTCGACGCGCCCTGGGGACTGACCTTCCTGCCCGACGGATCGGCACTCGTATCCGAACGGATCACGGGCGAGATCCTGCGCGTCCCCGCCGACGGCGGACGGGCACGGACGGTCGGTGTCGTACCCGGTGTGAACGCGACCTCGGAGGGAGGGTTGCTCGGCATCGCCGCCTCGCCCGGCTTCGCGGACGACCGCACGGTCTACGCCTCGGTGTCCGGAGGGCGGGAGAACCGCGTCGTGGCCCTCACGATCGCGGAGGACTACGGCTCCCTCGACATCGAGCGGGTGCTGCTCGACGGCATCCGGACCGCCGACCGCCACCACGGCGGCCGGATCGAGATCGGACCGGACGGCCACCTCTGGATCGGCACCGGCGACGCCTTCGAACCCGAGAACGCGGCGGACGACGACTCCCTCAACGGCAAGATCCTGCGCATCGCGGTGGACGGCTCCGTACCCGAGGACAACCCGGGGGATTCGCCGGTCTACTCCAGCGGTCACCGCAACGTGCAGGGCATCGCGTTCGGGCCGGACGGCACCGCGTACGCGTCCGAACTCGGGCACCGCACCTGGGACGAGGTCAACGTGCTCCGGGCCGGCGCCGACTACGGGTGGCCGGACACCGAGGGCACGGAGGGGTCGAGGGGCGAGGAGCCGATCGCGGTGATCCACCCGGACGACGCCAGCCCCTCCGGGGTCGCCCATGCCGAGGGGTCGCTGTGGATCGGCGCCCTCGGGGGTCAGCGGCTCTGGCAGCTCCCCGTCGCCGGCGAGGCCGCCACCGCCGACCCGATCGCCCACTTCGAGGGCGACTACGGCCGCATCCGCACCGTCGAGGTCGCCCCCGACGGAGCCCTGTGGCTCGTCACCTCCAACACCGACCGCGCCACCTGGGGCGGCACCGAACCACGCGCGGGCGACGACCGCATCCTCCGGGTCGAGATCAGCGAGCGCTGACCGGGCCCGCACCAGCGGTCGGAGCCATGGACCACACAGACCCGCCCTCACCTACTCACGAGGAGACACTCACCGTGTCCCATCATGACGACCCCCCAACCGACCAGCACAGTCGGCGCAACGTGCTCAAGGCCGGCGCCGTCGGTGCCGCCGTGGCCGCGTCGGGCGGCATCGCTCCGCCGGCGCTCGCCCGACCCGCGGGCGCGGACATCACCCCGCCGTCCCCGGCCCCGAGGGCCGACGTGACACTCCGCGTCAACGGAGTCCGGCGGCACCTCACGGTCGAAGCCCGCGTCACCCTGCTCGACGCACTGCGTGAGCGTCTGGGTGTGACAGGGCCGAAGAAGGGCTGCGACCGCGGCGAGTGCGGCGCCTGCACCGTCCTCATCGAGGGCGAGCGGGTCAAGTCGTGCATGACACTCGCCGTCATGGAGGACGGCCGGGACATCACCACGGTCGAGGGTCTGGCCGATGGGGACGAACTGCACCCCGTCCAGGCGGCGTTCATCCGGCGTGACGCCTTCCAGTGCGGGTTCTGCACCTCCGGGCAGATCATGTCGGCCGTCGCCTGCATCCAGGAGGGCCACGCGGGCTCGGACGCCGAGATCCGCGACTGGATGAGCGGCAACCTGTGCCGGTGCGGCTGCTATCCGAACATCGTCGAAGCGGTGCGCGACGCGGCGAAGGGAACCAACCAGTGAAGCTCTTCGACTACGCACGGGCGTCACGTGTCTCCGACGCCGTCGACCTGGTCGCGGGCCACCCCGGCGGCGCGTTCATCGGTGGCGGGACCGAACTGACCAATCTCATGAAGGACGGCGTCCTCGCCCCGGACCTCGTCGTGGACGTGAACGGACTGGACCTGTCGGACATCGGTGTGAGCAGGGGCCGACTGCGGATCGGGGCGATGGCCCGGATGGGTGAGGTCGCCGAACACCCCGTGGTCCGTGAGCGGTTCCCCGTCGTCTCCGAAGCGCTGCTGGCTTCCGCCTCCCCGCAGATCCGCAACAGGGCCACCATCGGCGGGAATCTCATGCAGCGGACCCGCTGCTGGTACTACCGGGATGCCGGCAGCCCGTGCAACAAGCGCGAGCCCGGCAGCGGCTGCCCCGCCCTCGACGGACAGAACCGCTGGCACGCCATCCACGGCGGCAGCGACCACTGCATCGCCGTCCACCCGTCCGATCTGGCCGTCTCCCTGAGCGCCCTGGACGCCACGGTGCTCACCCTCGGCCCGGACGGCCGCCGGTCCATCCCCATCGGGGACTTCCACCGGCTGCCCGGCTCCACCCCGCACCAGGAGACCGCGCTGCGGCACGGCGAACTCATCACCGGCGTCGAGATACCCGAGAGCCGCATTGCGGCCCGCTCGCGCTACCTCAAGCTGCGCGACCGCGCCACATTCGAGTTCGCCGTGGTCTCCGTGGCCGCCGCCCTCACCCAGGAGCGCGGGGTGGTCACCGGTGTCCGGCTCGCCTTCGGCGGCATCGCCACCCGGCCGTGGTGCTCGCCCGGGGCCGAGGAGGCCCTGCGCGGTCACCGGCTGAACTCATCCACCATCGCGGCGGCCGGCCGGGCCTTGGTGGAGGGCGCGCGGCCGCGCGAGCACAACGCGTTCAAGGTAGAGCTGGTGCAGCGTGCCCTGGCCGACATCCTCGAGGACCTCGGAGGCCGGAAATGAGCCCGATCGTCGGCAGCCCCATAGCCCGGGTGGACGGACGCGCCAAGGTCACCGGCGCGGCCACCTACACTGCGGACACTCAGGTCCGTGGCGCCCTGCACGGCTTCCTCGTACTCAGCACCGTCGCCCACGGGCGCGTCACCGGCATCGACACCCGGGACGCCGAGCGTTCGCCCGGTGCGGTCGCCGTCTTCACCCACCGGAACATGCCCCGGATCGCCGTACCCACCTCGGTCGGCGCGGCGTACTGGAAACGTGTCGTCCCCCTGCAAGACGCGGACATCCACCACCACGGCCAGCCCGTGGCCTATGTGGTGGCCGAGACGCTGGAGCAGGCCCAGCACGCCGCCTCACTCGTCGACGTCTCCTATGAGGCGCGCACACCCCAGGCCTCCCTCTCCGACGCCATGGACGAGGCGTTCGTGCCGGAGACGGGTCTGGAGGGTGCCAACGAGATCACCCGAGGGGACCCCGAGGCCGGGCTGGCCCAGGCCGACGTCCGTATCGACGTCAGCTACACCACTCCCATGCACCACCACAATCCCATCGAGCCGTCGGCGACGACCGCCGTCTGGGACGGCGCGAAGCTGACGGTGCACGAGACCGCCCAGGGCATCAACGCCACCCGGCTCAGCCTCTCCGAGGCGCTCGGCGTGGCTCGCGACAACATCCGCGTGCTGTCCCCGTTCCTGGGCGGAGGTTTTGGAGCGAAGGGCCCGGTGTGGCCGCACACCCTGATCACCGCTGCCATCGCCCGCGAGCTTCGACGTCCGGTCAAACTGGTGCTCTCCCGTGCCCAGACCTACACCAACAACGGCCACCGCCCCGAGGCCCATCAGCGGTTCGTGATCGGAGCCAAGCGGGACGGCACGCTCACGGCCATCGACCACGTCACCACCTCCCAGGTCAGCCGCACCGAGGAGTTGCTGTTCAACACCAGCGAACCCACCCGCATGCTGTACGCCTGCCCCAACGTCCATGTCGCCCAGCAGGCGGTGAAGCTCCACCTGCCCGCGCCGAGCAATATGCGCTCACCCGAGGTCGTCGCCTCCCACGGCCTGGAAACGGCTCTCGACGAACTGAGCTACGAACTGGGCATGGACCCCATCGAGCTGCGGCTGCGCAATTACGCCACGGTCAACCCGGACAACGGCGCTTCTTTCGGCAGCAAGCACCTGAAGGAGTGCTACCGGCGCGGTGCCGCCGCATTCGGCTGGAGCAGGCGCGATCCGCGCCCCGGGTCGATGCGCGACGGCGACACCCTGATCGGCTGGGGCATGGCGACCGCGGCGCACACGGCCGGCGGCCGCCCGGGAGCCGGCGCCCGGGTCGTGCTCTCCGCCGACGGAAGGGCAGTGGTCCAGGTCGCCACCCATGACATCGGAACCGGTACCTACACGGTGATGTCCCAAGTGGCCGCGCAGAGCCTGGGGCTGGAGCTGGACGACGTCGAGTTCCAACTCGGGGACACCGACTTCCCGTTCGCCTTCGCCTCCGCCGCGTCCGCCACCGCCCCCGGTGTCGGCGCCGCCGTCAACCGGGCCTGCGGCGCGGCCCGCGGGGCCCTGATCGACATCGCCGTCGCGGACCCGCGCTCCCCGCTCCACGGCCTCCCGGCCGACCGGATCACCGTCGAGAGCGGGTTCCTGTACGACACCAGCCGGCCCAGGCTCCGTGACAGCGTCCGCTCGGTCGTCACCCGGCACGGCGAGCCCGTCGAGGCGACGGCCGAACCCGTTGTCATTCCGCCCGGCTACTCCACCGGGGCGGTCTTCGCCGAGGTACGCGTCGACCCTCGGCTCGGCCAGGTACGCGTCACCCGCATGCACGGCGTCTTCGACGCCGGCACGGTGCTCAACCGCAGGACGCTGCGCAGCCAGGCGATCGGCGGCGCGGTGTGGGCGGTCGGCTTCACCCTGTCCGAGCACACCATGGTCGACCCGTACCAGGGACGGATCGTCAACCCGAACCTGTCGGGCTACCTGGTGCCCGTCAACGCCGACATCCCCGAGATCCACATCGGCTTCGTGGACAAGGAGGACCCGGCCAACCGCGACTCCCTCGGCGCGCGCGGGTTCGGGGAGACACCGATGACCGGGATGACCGCCGCCATCGGCAACGCCGTCCACCACGCCACCGGCCGCCGCGTCCGCGACCTGCCCATCACCCAGGACAAGATCATCAGGGGTGGGGAAGCGTGACGAACGCCCAGTGGGAGCGTCTCCACGGCCTCTGGGAGGCGGGCACACCCTGCGGGCTCGCCACGGTGGTGTCGACGTACGGCTCGGCGCCCCGCCGGCCGGGAGCCGTCATGATCTGCCCTCCGGACGGGACCGTCATCGGCAGCGTGTCGGGCGGCTGTGTGGAAGGTGCCGTGTACGACCTGGCACAGCAGGCCGTCGAGGACGGCGATCCGGTGCTGGAACGCTACGGAGTGAGCGACCACGACGCCGAAGCGGTCGGCCTGACCTGCGGCGGCACCATCGAGGTGTTCGTCGAGCGCGTCGACCGGGAGTCCTTCCCCGAACTGGGCGTCCTCCTGCGGCAGCTGCGGGCCGGGGGCGCCGCCGCCGTGGCGACGGTCGTAGAGGGTGGCGGGCCCGTACGCGCCGGGGCGCACCTGGTGTGCTGGGAGGGAGGCACGAGCGGGAGTACGGGGGACCCCGCCCTCGACGCGAGCACGGCCCGTGCGGCCCGGGGCCTGCTCGCGCGGGGGCGCTCCGGCACGGTCCGTACCGAGTCCGCCGACGGCGACCCCGCGAGCGGCCCCCGGGTGTTCGTCAACTGCCTGGCGCCCCCGCCCCGCATGCTGGTCTACGGATCCAACGAGTTCGCCTCGGCCCTCGCCCGCCAGGGCGCGCTGCTCGGCTTCCGGGTCACGGTGTGCGACGCGCGACCGGTGTTCACCACGCCCGAGCGTTTCCCGGACGCCGACGAGGTCGTCGTGGACTGGCCCCATCGCCATCTGGCGTCCGAGGCGGCGGCGGGGCGGACCGACAGCGGAACCGTGGTCGTGTCGCTCACCCACGACCCGAAGTTCGACGTTCCCCTGCTCGAGGCCGCGTTGCGGATGGACCTGGCCTATGTCGGGGCCCTGGGCTCCCGGCGCAGCGTGGAGCGACGCAGGGCGTCCCTGTCGGCCACGGGACTGCGGCGGGAACAACTGACGCGGCTCAGTTCGCCGGCCGGGCTCGACCTGGGCGGTGCCGGTCCGGCGGAGACGGCACTGTCCATCGCCTCCGAGATACTGCTCCTGCGGCACGGCGGCCTCGGCGGCCGGCTGTCGGCGACGGACGGCCCGGTCCACCGCGCGTCCCCCGCCCGGGAGGCGATAGTCGGTTGACGTGGGGACGGTGGCCCGGGAGAACATCTGATCATGCGAGAGCCTGCCGACGTCCTCCCCTTCGACCGGGTCGTGCTGCGCCGCTGGCGTACGGGCGATCTCGACGCCCTGGAACGGGTGATCCGCGAGTCGCTGGACCATCTGCTGCCGTGGATGCCCTGGGCGTCCGACCCGCCGAGCCGGGAGGAGCTGGCCGAGTTCCTCGAACGGAACCAGGAGCAGTGGGAGAGCGGGCAGGCCTACGCCTACGGGATCACGTCGGACGGCGCGCTGGTCGGCAGCTGCGGCCTCTACCGGCGCATCGGTCCGGGCGGACTGGACATCGGCTACTGGCTGCACCCCCGCCGGACCGGGCGCGGGCTGGCCACCATGACCGTCTCGGCGCTGGTCCGGCAGGGCTTCCGGCTGGACGGGGTGAGTCATATCGAGATCCGGCACGACGCCGCCAACCCGGCGAGCGCCGGCGTGGCCCGCCGCGCCGGACTCACGGAGGTCGAACGCCGCCCGACGCCCGAGGGGCCGACGGCGCCCGGGGAGATCGGCATCGAGGTCGTGTGGCGGATGACGGCCGACGAGTTCCGCGCGGGTTCGTGACGGCGCGGGGCCCGCGGTCCGTACGGGCACCCCGGTCCGGACGCGTGACGCTACGGCTTGCGGGCGACCGCTCCGTACATCGCGATGTCCTCGTCACGGATGCCCTGTTCGCCGGTGCCGTCCGGGTGCCACTTGTGGACCTGGACGATGCCCGGCTCGACCAGGTCGAGGCCCTCGAAGAACTCGTGGGCCTCGTCGATGGTGCGCAGCCGCATCGGCATGTTGCGGGCCGCGTACTCGCGGGCCACCCGCCCCACCTCCTCGGGTGCGAACTCCGCCGTGCCGATCGTCATGGCGAGGTGGCTGCCCGCGGGAAGCGGCTCCAGCAGCCGCCGGACGATGCCGACCGCGTCGTCCTCGTCGAGGACGAAGTGCACGATGGCGATGACCGTCAGGGCCACCGGCCGGTCCAGGTCGAGGGTCTCCCGCAGTTCGGGGGCGTCCAGGATGCTCGCCGGGTCGCGGAAGTCGGCCTCGATGTACGACGTCCTTCCCTCGGGCGTGCTGGCCAGGAGTCCCTGGGAGAGGGTGAGGACGATGGGGTCGTTGTCGACGTAGACCACGCGAGACTCGGGGGCCACGGACTGGGCGATCTCGTGGAGGTTCGGGGAGGTGGGTATGCCGGTGCCGATGTCGAGGAACTGGCGCATCCCCGCTTCCTCGACGAGCCAGCGGACCGCCCGGTTCATCCAGTCCCGGTTGGCACGCATGTGGACGGGCAGGGCGGGCCACTCACGGGCCATGGCGTCGCCGGCCTCCTGGTCCGCCGGGTAGTAGTCCTTGCCGCCGAGGATGTAGTCGTAGATCCGCGCGGAGTGCGCGTTCTCGGTGTCGATGCGGTCGGCCGACCATCCGGTCTCGGGCACCTTGGTGTCTCCTTGGAGTCGTGGATCTGGGGCGTGTTGGGGGCGGCGGCGCCGTTCAGAGGTCCTTGCGGATGCGGTCGAGGACGGCCTCGGTCCTGGTCGTGGGTGTCGCCTGGGCGCCGACCCGGTCGAGGGCCTCGCGGTACACCACGACGTCGTCGCCCTTGTCCAGGTAGACGGCGCCGACCAGGCCGTTGAGGTAGACGACGTCGGGCAGTTCACGGGCCCGGAAGCGGAAGAGCTGGAAGGATCCGGCGCGCATGGCCGGGTGCGGGCCGTTGGCGAACGGCATGATCTGGAGGGTGACCTGGGGCAGTCGGTGCAGTTCGATGAGGTGGTCGATCTGGGCGCGCATCACGTCCGGGCCGCCGACCGGCCAGCGGAGCACCGTCTCGTCCATCACGACCCAGACCCGCGGTGGGGTCTCGCGCCGCAGCAGTTCCTGGCGGCGCATCCGCAGGGCGACCCGCCGCTCGGTCGCCCCGGCCGGGGCGTGCGGGTTGGCGGCGCCCAGCAGCGCGCGGGCGTACGCCTCCGTCTGGAGCAGTCCGTGGACGGTCTGGCTCTGGTAGGCGCGGATGTGCAGGGCCGCCTGTTCCAGGCTCAGATAGGCGGCGAACCAGTCCGGCATGACATCGCGGTAGGTGTGCCACCAGCCCCGCTTGTTGGCTTCACGGGCCGACTTCAGGAAGGTGTCGATCTCCTGCTGGTCCGTCACTCCGTAGACGCGGAGCAGCTTCTCGGTGTCGGCCAGCCGGAGCCGGGCCACCTTGGCGGCCTCCATCCGGCGGATCGTGGAGTGGCTGACGCCGATGGCCGCGCCCGCCTCCTCGTAGGTGAGACCGGCCCGGGTCCGTAACTCCTCGAGCTGTCGGCCGAGGATCATGCGCAGGACGGAGGGGGCACCGCCCCAGTCGGTCTCCGCGGTCACGTCCTGCCCCCTCGCATCCGGTGTTCCGGGCTCACCGTCTCATGCGATCGCCCGGCACGGACACCTTCGATCACTCGTCGGCGGAAGCAGCATGCACGTAGCCGATTGCAATTTTCAACTTGCCGGTTGCGAGCCGCCGTTGACAGGTGCCAGAGTGGTCGCACCGTCCCCCCGGCCCGCTGAAGGGCCGTGTCGGACCGGCCGATCGACCACGGCCGGTGCATGACGGAACCCCCCATGCGCAGGTAGAAGAAAGGCCCAGGCGATGGCTCGGCTTCCCTTATCCAGGCCACTGCACCCTGCCGGGCACGAGCTCTCCCCCAGACCGCCCGGAGGCGATCCAGCGGCTCCACTCCCCCAGCCGGACGGCCCCGGCCGTCTCGCCTCCGGGCCCTCCGAGGCCGCGACCCGGACGAGGACCCGCACGCTCGACCTGCCGGCGACCCCCGCCTCCGTCCGTACCGCCCGTGCCGGCGTGCGCGAGCTGCTCCGCGCGCGGGGCGTCGCCGACGAGGTGTGCGACAACGCTGTCCTCGTGGCCTCGGAGCTCGTCACCAACGCGCTCACCCACGCGGCCGGCGACCGGATCGTCTGCCGACTGCGTGTGCTGGGGGACCGGTTCCGCATCGAGGTCGAGGACCAGGCCCGCGGCACGGAGCTGCCCATGCTCCGCCGCCCGGGCCCGGACGACCAGAGCGGCCGCGGCCTGCTTCTGGTCGACACCCTGAGCAGCGACTGGGCGGTCACCCGCGCTCCGGGCCGGACCGGACGGATCGTGTGGGCCGAACTGGCCACGGTGCCGCGGCCCCGCGCCTGACCGAGGCGCGACAGCCGCAGAACGGACGTCGTCAGGTACCGCTCTCTCCTGCGGCGCGGCTGTCGTAGGTCTCGCGGTGGGCGAGCACATCGTCCATGTTCAGCTCGGCCCAGGCCTTGAGGCCGCGCATCAATTCGCGGAGTGACAGGCCGAGTTCGGTCAGCTCGTAGGAGACCGTGACGGGCACGGTCGGTGTCACGGTGCGGGACACCAGGCCGTCGCGCTCCAGGGAGCGCAGCGTCTGGGTGAGCATCTTCTGACTGACGCCGGCCAGCAGACGCAGCAGCTCCGAGTAGCGCATCGACCGGGGCTCGCCGGAGCAGTCGGTGCCCGGCTCGTGCGCGCTGCCGCCGAGCGCGGAGAGGATCAGCGCGACCCATTTGTCGGAGATCCGGTCGAGCAGCTTGCGGCTGGGGCAGGCCGCCAGGAAGGCGTCGTACTCCGCCTTGGCCTCCGCCCTCCGCTGGGTCGCCGTCTTCGTCGCCATCCACCGCTCCTCTCACCCGCGGGTGCCCTACGCACTCCGAAGTGCCTACTTCCCGTCCGAAAGCTGCACACCAATAGTGGTGCAAGGCGCCAACAGAGACCACGATCTGGCGCGATACGAAAGGCACGGTATGAGCACGAGCACCCCCTCCGCCTCGCTTCCCGGCGGCACCTGGGCCCTGGGCGACCTGACCGTCACCCGGTTCGGCTACGGCGCCATGCAGCTCGCCGGCCCCGGGGTCATGGGCCCGCCCGCCGACCGCGACGGAGCACTCGCCGTCCTCCGCGAGGCCGTCGGGCTCGGCATCACCCACATCGACACCGCCGACGCCTACGGGCCGCACGTCACCAACCAGTTGATCCGCGAGGCGCTACACCCCTACCCCGACTCACTGCACGTCGTGACCAAGGTCGGCGCGACCCGGGACGAGCGGGGAGGCTGGCCCCCGGCCCGGCGGCCCGAAGACCTGCGCCGGGCCGTCGAGGAGAACCTGGAGAACCTCGGTGTCGACACGCTGGACGTGGTCAACCTCCGGCTCGGCGACGCCCAGGGCCCCCGGCCCGGCTCGCTCGCCGAGGCCTTCGAGACGCTCGCCGGACTCCAGAGGCAGGGCCTGATCCGGCACCTCGGCGTGAGCAACGCGACGCCGGAACAGGTCACCGAGGCACAGGCGATCGCACCGATCGTGTGCGTGCAGAACATGTACAACCTCGCCCACCGCCAGGACGACGAGCTGATCGACGAACTCGCCGAGCAGGGCATCGCCTACGTGCCCTTCTTTCCGCTCGGCGGCTTCAGCCCACTCCAGTCCGCGACGCTCACGGCCGTCGCCGCACGGCTGGACGCGACCCCGATGTCGGTCGCCCTGGCCTGGCTGCTGCGGCGGTCACCGAACATCCTGCTGATCCCCGGCACGTCGTCGGTGACGCACCTGCGCGAGAACGTCGCGGGCGCGGGACTCCCCCTTTCCGAGGAGGACCTCTCCGAGCTGGACAAGATCGGCCGCTAGCGTCGTACCGCTGGTGTTCGAACCGGGCCGGCGCAGCCGGCCCGGTTCGGTTCCGCCGCCGTCGCCGCCGCGGTCGACGAGGCCGGCTGCGAGCTCGTCGGTGGAGAGACCAAGTGACCCGGCGGACGGAGCTGTTGCGCCAGGCTGTCGGTCACCCCGTCGTCAGGCTGACGGCGGCGGCGTTGCTCCAGGCCACGGCCTCCCATCTCACGAACTCCGGATCGGCTCCGGATCGGCTCCGGCTCGCAAGACCTGCGCGGGCGGCGCCCCCGCCCGCGCCGCCCGCTGGCCGATTTCCTTCACACACCGCTTGCCGCCCGGGCGCGCCCACTGGGCTCCGTCAGTGCACGTGCGGTCCACCGGTCGGCTGTGGTTTGCCTCGCGGTACGAGGCCCAGGGCGATGACGGCGCCGGCGGCTGCCGTCACCGCGCACAGGGTGAACGCGTCGGCGAAGCCGCCCACCGTGCCTCGCTCGAAGCCTGATGCCGCGACGGTGGAGACGACGGCGACGCCGATCGAGCCACCCACCTCGTGGAAGGTGTTGACGACCCCGGAGGCGAGCCCCGCCTCCCGGTGGTCAACCATGGCCAGGGCGGTGGTCGTGGCGGTGACGAAGACCGCGCCGAGACCGAGGGAGGCGATCACGAAGCCCGGCAGAAGCCCGGCGTACACGCTGCCGCTCTCCGACAGCCGGGTCAGCGGGACGGTTCCGGCGGCGGCGACGGCCATGCCGGCCACGGCGGTCGGGCGGCTGCCGATCCGGCCGACGAGCCGGGACCCGAGATGGGCGCCGACACCGGTCGCCACGGCCACGGGCAGAAACACCAGCCCGGTCCTCAACGGGCTGAAGCCACGGAGGTGCTGGAGGTATACGGACCCGAGGAAGAAGTACGCGATCAACAGGGCCGTGGCGATCAGCATCAGGAAGGCCCCCGCGAGCACCGGCCGCCGGGTGAACATCCGCAGATCCATCAGTGGGGCCCGCGCCGCTCGCTCGACGGCCACGAAGGCCGCGTACGCCGCCGCCGCGCCGAAGAGCGGCAGCAGGGTGGAGGCGTCCGTCCAGCCGGTGTCGCCCGCTTCGACCAGGCCGTAGATCAGTGCGGCGGTGCCCGTGGTGACGAGCAGCGCGCCGGGGACGTCGAGCCGTGCGGGTTGCGGCGCGCGGGCCGGGACGAGGGCGGGCAGGGCGATCAGCAGGAGCAGCCCCACGGGCACGTTGAGGTGGAACACCCACTGCCAGCCGGGTCCCTCGGTCAAGGCTCCGCCGAGGAGCACACCCGCCGCGGAGCCGGTCCCGCCGATGGCCGCCCAGACGCCGAGCGCCTTGGTGCGTTCGGCACCGTGGAAGGTGGTGGTGACGATGGACAGCGCGGCCGGTGACAGCAGGGCCGCGCCGACGCCCTGGCCGATCCGGCCGCCGAGCAGCGTCGAGGCGTTGTCCGCCAGACCGGTGGCCAGCGAGGCGGCGGTGAAGAGCGCGAGTCCGGCGAGCAGGGTGCGGCGGGCGCCGAGGGCGTCGGCGAGTCGGCCGCCGAGCAGCATCAGCCCTCCGAAGCAGAGGGTGTAGGCGGTGACCACCCAGGTCAGGGTCTCCCGGCCCAAGTCGAGGTCGGCTGCCATGTCGGGCAGGGCGACGTTCACGACGGTGACGTCGAGGATCAGCATGAACTGAGCCACGCAGATCAGTGCGAGGGCCGCCCAGCGGCGCGGGTCGGTGGTCGGGTGGGGAGAGTGTTCCGCCGTGTGCGGGGCACCGGCTGCGGAGTGGGTCATGGCGAGTCCTTCGAGTGCGTTGTCGCCGTCGGGTCCGCGCCCCGGGACGGCGCGAGGAGAAGGGCGAGGAGTACGCCCGCCGCGGTGACACCGGCCCCGGCGAACATCGCCGGTCCCATGCCGTCGACGAACGCGCGGCGGGCGGCTTCGGCGAACGCGGATCCGGCCTCGCCGGGCAGGCGTTCGGCGAGGGCGAGCGCGCTGCCCAGGGACTCCTTGGCGGATTCGAGGAGCCCCTCAGGAGCGGGGGTGGCGTCGAGTCCGCCGCGGTAGCGGTCGGACAGCAGGCTGCCCATGACCGCGACTCCGGTCGCCGCGCCGAGTTGGATGGCGGCACTGTTGGTGGCCGAGCCCACACCGAGGTCGGCTTCGGGCAGCGAGCCGACGATGGCGTCGCTGGTTGCCGTGATGACGAATCCGGCGCCTGCCCCCAGCAGCAGCATCGCCACAAGGGCCCGGTCATAGCCGTCCGTCGCCTCAGTGGTGGCGAGCACCGCGGCGGATGCGGAGAGCAGGGCGAGACCGAGGGCCGACACCGTGCGCATGCCGAGGCGCGGCGCGAGCACGCCCGCCAGTGGACCGGCGACCAGCAGCGCGAGCGCGGCGGGACCGAGCCGCAGCCCCGTCTGCCCGGCGCTGTATCCGAGCACGAACTGGAAGTGCTGCACGACAACGAAGAGCGTGCCGATCAGCGCGAACGCGCCCAGCAGGACCAGCAGATCACCGGCCGCCAGCGCGCGGTGCCGGAAGATCCGCAGCGGCAGCATCGGGGAGGCGGCCCGGCGCTGCCAGGCGAGGAAGGCGATCAGCAGGAGCGCGCCCGCCACGAAGGCGGCCGACACGGCAGCGCTCGTCCAACCGCGGTCGGGCCCTTCGATGACCGCCCACAGCACGCTCGCCACGGCCACGACGGACAGCAGCGCCCCGGCCGGGTCCAGCCGCCCACTCTCGGGAGCTCGGGAGTCGGGCACCAGCAGGGCGGCGGCGACCAGGCCCGCGATGCCTATGGGGAGGTTGATCAGGAACACCGATCCCCACCAGTAGTGGCTCAGCATCCAGCCGCCGACCATCGGCCCGATCACCGTCCCGACGCCGACCGCCGCCGACCAGATGCCGATCGCCTTGGTGCGTTCGGCACCACGCGGGAAGACGTGCCCGATGACGGCGAGCGTGGCCGGCATGATCAACGCTTCGCCGACGCCCATGGCTCCGCGCGCGAGCACGAGTGTGGTGACGGAACCGGCGTAGGCGGCGACGACGGACGCCGCGGTGAACAGCGCCAGGCCCGCCATGAAGATCCATTTGCGGCCCAGCCTGTCCGCCATGCTGCCGCAGAACAACACCAGGCTGCCGGACATCAGGGCATAGCTGTCGACGATCCACTGCAACTGGCTGGTGGAGGCACCGAGTTCGCCGACGAGGGTCGGAAGGGCGACGTTCAGCACGGTGGTGTCGAGCCCGACGACCAACAGGCTCACGCTCACGACGGCGAGGGTGAGCCATCGCCGGGCCGGCGGGTCGGCGGTCCCCGGCGAGACGGTCACCGGATGAGTCACGGAAGGCACGAGGTCCCCTTTCTCGCGCACGGCCTTGCTCGACCGTGGGCACACCTGAACCGTACCGTTCAGTTCATATGAACTCAACCGTACAGTTCAGGTCGATGCTAGGGTCGAGTCATGAGCGTGGACAGCGTCAAGCAGCCACCCAGCGGACCCCGGGCGGAGCTCAAGCGGCAGGCCATCGTGCGGGCCGCCCGCGAGCTGTTCCTGCGGGACGGCTTCGGCGTGGGAATGGACACCATCGCCGCCGAGGCCGGCGTGTCGAAGGTGACCGTCTACAACCACTTCGGCAGCAAGGAAGCCCTGTTCACGGCGGTCATCACGAGCGCACTCGACGAGCCGCTCGCCGGTGAGTCGTCGGCCGCGCTGGAGGGTCTGACCGACGCCGAGGACCTGCGGGCCGCCCTTGTCGAGGCGGCCCGCACCTGGGTGCACGCCGTGCGCACCAACCGCGAGGTCACCGCCCTGCGCAACCTCGTCGCCGCCGAACTCCACCGCTTCCCCGAGCTGGGCGAGGCCTGGAGACACCGCGGCACGGAAAGCCACCACCCCGCGGTCGCAGGCACCCTGGGCGCCCTCGCCGAACAGGGCCGCCTGGAGATCCCCGACCTACAGGTGGCGATCATCCAGTTCTACGGCCTTCTGGTCTTCCCCCACATGGTCTTCGGCTCCTACGGCACGCACATCGACGAGGACCTGACGGATCGTCTCATCACGAGTGGAGTCGACATGTTCCTGGACCACTACAGCCCCCGGAACACATAGCGGCACGGCCGATACAGAGCTCCACATACCCCTAGGGGGTGTAAACCCACTTGCGATCACCCCTTGCGAAGTCGATGTCCGGCAGTCGCCCTCCGGAGGTGAGCGGTGATGACCGCACTGACCTGGTCTCTGATCGCCGTCGGCCTCGTGATCGTCACGGTGTGCGGCGTCCGGGTGCACCTCGTGGGCGGCGCGCCGAGGTACCTGGCGATCGCTCTGCCGGTGGCTGCGGTGCTCGCCCTCCCCGGGCTCCTGGCCGACGACGCGCCCGCAGCCGCCTGGGGCCTGTGGGGCGCTACCACCCTCGCCGCCGGCCTGACATGGGCCGTCGCCGACACCCTGCGCGACACCCCCGACCGGAACGACGGCAGGGCAGGAGGGCCGCGGTGACCCGCGACGCGGCCGGGTGAAGGCAGACACACATCCCACCTCATGAAAGGGCCGTCCGTCGCCGGTTCCCGGCGACGGACGGCCCTTCGATGGGTCCCCAGGGGGTACCTGTGGCTGCACCTCAGCATACCCATGGGGGGTATATGAGTGACGCGGCTGCGGCCAGTCGCAGGCGCGCATCAAACAGTCGCCGCACCCCGCTGGGCGGCCCGACACCATCAGCCGTCCGTGGCACTTCTCCGCTGTCGGGGGGGGGCGGCCACCCAGCGCACTCGCCGTACGGCGGGCACCTCGGCACCGTTGAGCTCGTCACTCGGACCGGTGATCCAAAACGTCCCGTGTGACCTTGGATATACCCTTTGGCGCCGGGCGTGCGTAGCCTGACCGACTGCTCTCACACGCAGTGCCGCGATATCGGGTGCACGTTACAACGATCGTTCAGGAGACCCATGCGCCCCCGCATACCCGCCGTCCCCCGCATGCCCTCTCTCCCGCCCGTCGCCCTGGCGGGCGGTGCGCTGACCGTCGGCATCGGCGGTCTGTATCTCGCCGGGTTGCTGCTCACCGGCGGTGAGATCGAGGCGGGTACGACGGTGCGCGGCGTGGACATCGGGGGCCTGACCCGCGAGGAAGCCGGCCGGAAGCTGGAGCAGCACCTGGTAGCGGCCGGCCCACGGAAGCTGGCCGTGAAGGTCGGCGACCGCAGGGGCACGATCGATCCCCGGCAGGCAGGGCTCACCTTCGACATCCCGGCAACCCTCGACCGGGCGGCGTCCACCGGCGCCGATCCGGTCGGCGTGATCAGCGGACTGTTCCGCTCGGGCACTGCCATCGAGCCGGTCGTGCGGACCGACGAGGACAAGGCCCGTGCCGCCTTCGGGAAGCTGGCGAAGACGCTCGACCAGAAGGTCCGCGACGGCGCCGTCTCCTTCGACGACGGCCGTGTCGAGCAGGTCGCCCCGCGCACCGGGTACGCACTGGATGTGGACGCCTCGATCGACTCACTGCGCGCCCCCTTCCTGCGCGGCGCGGCGGACTCGGTCACGGTGCTGCCTGCACGGAAGACCGAGCCGAAGGTCACGGCGGAGGAGGTGCGACGGGCGGTGCGCGAGTTCGCGCAGCCGGCGATGTCCGCACCGGTCACGCTGACCGCGGGCGGCAAGCAATTCACGCTCACACCGGCCGTCCTGGACGAGTACCTGACCATGCGGCCGGATGACAACGGCAGGCTCACACCGGAGGTCGACAGCAAGGGCCTGCGTGCCGCGCCGGTGGTGGCCGACGCCCTGAACGGCCTTCCCACCACGCCCCGGAACGCCCGGCTGGGGCTCGAGGGCGACAGGGTCGTGGTGGCCGCCGACGCCAGGGTCGGCCTGGAGGTCACCGACAAGGCCCTGGGCAAGGCCGTCCTGCCCCTGCTCACCGAGTCGGGCACCGCCCGCACCGGCGAGGTGGAGACGCGGCGGATCGAGCCGGAGGTGACCCGCGAGAACGCGGCGCGTCTGGGGCTGACCGAGAAGATGTCCTCGTTCACCGTCGAGTTCGAACCGGCCGCCTACCGCACGACGAACGTCGGCCGGGCCGTGGAACTCATCAACGGCTCCGTCGTCATGCCGAACGAAACCTGGAGCTTCAACCGGACCGTCGGCGAGCGCACCGAGGCCAACGGCTTCGTCGACGGCGTCATGATCTACGACGACCAGTATCGGAAGGCACCGGGCGGGGGCGTCTCCGCCGTGGCCACGACCGTCTTCAACGCGATGTTCTTCGCGGGCGTCAAGCCCGTCCAGTACGGCGCCCACTCGTTCTACATCGAGCGCTACCCCGAGGGCCGTGAGGCGACGGTCGCCTGGGGCAGTCTGGATCTGAGGTTCACCAACGACTCCGGCAAGGCCGTCTACATCCAGGCCGAGTCCACCGACACCTCGGTGACCGTCAGCTTCCTCGGCACGAAGAAGTACGACGCCATCACGTCGGTCAAGGGGCCGCGCACCAATGTGCAGGAGCCGGAGACGAGGGTGAGCGCCGATGAGCAGTGCGTGCCGCAGACCCCGCTCGAAGGCTTCGACGTCACCGTCGAGCGGGTCTTCCACGACGACGGCCGGGAAGTGAAGCGGGAACCGTTCCACACGCGCTACGCCCCGCGTGACGAAATCACCTGTGAAGAGACTCCGGACAAGCATCAGCCCTGAAGGACGCAACCCCGTCAGGATGTCCACGCCGCCGGCCAGGCGCAGCACGCGCGGGGGCCTGATCGCCGGACACCGGCGGTGCCCGCTTTCAGGCGGTCGGCCGGGACGGGGTACTGGCCGCTGTGGCGCGGACGGCCTCGACGGCTTCCCACTGCTCGGTGCTGAGGTTGGCGAGTGCGGCCGGGAAGACGCCGTCCTGCTCCTTGAGGATGTGGTCACGCAGCATGGCCATCGTGTCCATCAGCCGATCGGGCCAGCTCGGGTCGGACAGGAACGCCCCGTTCGCCTCGGCCAGCACCGCCTCGATGCGGCGGTGCTCGTCCGCCAGGGCGGCGATCTGCTCGGGGAACTCGGCGGCCAGGGCCGGGAACAGGCCATGCTCCTCCACCTGGGTGTGCGGGCCCAGCACGGCTGTGATCTCGCGGGCGAGCTCTCCCATGCGGGCGATGGCGCCGTCACGCCGGGCGTCCCGTACCAGGCTGATGAGGGTGACCACCCTCTCGTGCTCCTGGGTCAGTTCGTCGATCGTCTCCAGAGCCTGGCAACCGCAGTATTCGCACACCGGTCTTCTCTCCCTTTCCTCGAAGCCGTCGTTCCTCGAACCCGTCGTGCTCGTCCGGCTCGCCCTTACGCGGTGGTGCCCGCGGTGCGGTGCCGGCGGCCGGTGTGCTGCTTCCGTTCGTTCCACTCGCCGTCCTCGGCTGCGGTGCGGACACCGGTGAGGGTGTAGGCCAGCGCTGCGGCGGCCACGACCGCGAGCAGGGCCAGGCCGGCCGCGTACGTCCCGTACTCGCCGTACAGCGAGCCCATCACCAGCGGCGGCAGGAATCCGCCCAGTCCGCCTGCGGCGCCGACCACGCCGGTGACCGAGCCGACCTTGTTCGCCGGAGTGCGCAGCGCCACGAGGGCGAAGGTCGCGCCGCTGCCGGCGCCGAGCGCGGCGGCCATGGACAGGAAGGCGATCGTGCCCAGCGGTGCCAGGGCCGGGGTGAAGGACTGCGTGACCGCTCCGGCGACGACCACGGCCAGCGAGCCGGCCAGTACCCGGACCGGGCCCAGCCGGTCGGACAGCCAGCCACCCATCGGGCGCATCGCCACCGCGAGCAGCACGAATCCGGCCATGCGGTTGGCGGCGTCGGCCTGGGTGAGGCCGTAGCCGGTCTTGAGGTAGGTGGGCAGGTAGACGGAGAAGGCGACGTAGCCGCCGAACGCGACCGCGTACAGCGCGGACGCCTGCCAGGTGATGGGCAGCCGGGCGGTCGCGGCCAGCCGGCGGGCCAGCGGCTCGGTCGGCACGGTGCGGCCTGGTGCGTCGCGCAGCAGCAGCGCGGCGGCCACGGCGTACACGGCCAGCACGGCGGCGGTGATCAGGAACGGAGTGGACATGCTGCCCGCGTCGACCAGCTTCACCGTGGTGAGGGCGCTGATGGCGGTGCCGCCCATGCCGGCGCCGAAGACGCCGATGGCAAGACCGCGCCGCTCGGGCGGGAACCAGGCGTTGACGAGCGGCACGCCGACGGCGAACGCGGTCCCGCCGATACCGAGGAAGAATCCGCCGACCAGCAGAGCGGCGAGGGAGGAGTGCCCGGCCAGACCGAGGTAGAGCACCGGCACGACGCTCGCCGCCGAGACGATCGGGAACATCACCCGGCCGCCGAACCGGTCGGTCAGCGCGCCGACCGGGATGCGGCCCAGCGAGCCGACCACGACCGGCACGGCCACCAGCAGCGACTGCTCGAACGAGGACAGGTCGAGGCTGTCCTTGAACCGCGGGCCGAGCGGGCTGAGCAGCGCCCACGCCCAGAAGTTCACAGCGAAACCGGCCGTGGCCAGAGCCAGCATCAGCCACGCCCGGCTGGACACCGGTGCACCGGACGACGAGCTGCCGCTCTTCGGCTTCAACGGTTCAACCATGTTGTCCGCCCCTTTCCTCTCCAAGGTGGTACTTCGCCACCGGGATCGCACGGGCACCGCAAGCCCCTTGCCCGCGGAACGGCGTCCCGTCATCACTGTCCGCATCGGGACTCACCGGAGGCATGGGCCATGAGTCCCTACCGGCGGACAGACGGTCCCGGGGTTCCGACCCGGCCGTCCCTCCCCCACAGCCCCGTGCAACGCGGTGTCGCCGGCCGTCCCGCATCGCGTGGGGTAGGGACCGTTGGCCCTACCCCCACACGACGGCCACGGCGACGATGGACCGATGTTCCAGAACGACGCCTTTCGCGCACTCGACCGGCAGGAGTGCCTCCGCCTGCTGGCCGAGGTGCCGGTCGGCCGCGTGGTCTACACCCGGCAGGCACTGCCCGCGGTCCTCCCCATCAACTTCTCCCTGGACACGGATACCGCCGTCCTGCTGCGCACCTCACCGGACTCGGACCTCGTACGCGCCATCGACGGCGTCGTGGTCGCGTTCGAGGCGGACGAGTTCGACGGGGCGACGCGGTCCGGCTGGAGCGTGGTCGTCACCGGCCGGGCCGCCGTGGTGACCGATCCGGCCGAGCACGAGCGGCTCACGCGGTCCGGCCCCACATCCTGGATGCCTCTGCGGGAGGCCGTCTTCGTGCGGATCGAGTCCGAGATGGTCACCGGGCGCGAGTTGAAGGGGGTTGGCGACACGTAGTAAGGGTCGTGCGGCTCCGGAAGCAGCCTCACCTCCGGGCGCCTGCCCCGCTGGTCATGTGGCGGGCAGGGCCGTGGCCAGCAGGACGACGCCGAGGGAGCCGACGAGGGAGACCACCGCCAGGGCGCGGGCCGGCTCGGCGCGGCCCTTGGCGTGGGCGATGCCGTGGCCGGCGGCCGCGAGCATCACCACCACGAAGAGGGCGAGTTTGGCTGCCAGGGTACGGCCGTAGCCGGGCTCGGCGAGCGAGGCCCACGTGACTCCCCGGTGCCAGGCCATGGCCCAGCCGGTGGCCAGCTGCACGGGCAGGAACACCGCTCCGGTCAGCATCCCGAATCGGCGTCCTGCCGCAGCCGTGAAGCTGTCCTTGGCCTCCGGGGCGAGCAGGTGTCGGGCCAGCGGCAGGATCACCAGCGAAAGGGCCAGTTGGCCGCCGACCCACAGGGCGGCTCCCGCCACGTGTGCGAACCGCACCAGGGACCACCAGCCGACGGTGTCCATCAGCCGCTCACCTCCACCATGCCGTGCGCGCCGGACTCGGCGTGCCGCATGTCGTGGTCGACGAACGGGTAGTGGCCCGCCTCGGGAAACGTCGTCTCGACGAAACCGCCCTGCGCCGGGGCCAGGTCCAGCACCTGCGCACCGCCCGGATCGCCGGGCTTCAGCGCGTAGGCGCCCTCCTTGTACACGGTGTCGAAGACGGTGCCGACGATGTGGAAGGCGAGGCCGTCGCCAGGACCTGCGGCGACCACCCAGAAACGGGCCCGCTCGCCGGCCTTCACCTTCAGCGGCCGCTGGGCGTACTGGTTGGCGACGCCGTTGAACACCCAGGCGTCCGGGGCGCCTTGGCGCATCTTCGTCACCTGGGCGGTGCTGCCCGGAATGCCGAGATAGAGCTCGGAGGAGACCAGCACGTACTCGTGGTCGGCCTTCGCCAGGCCCGGCGGGTCGATGACGACGGCGCCGTACATGCCGTTGCCGATGTGCTGGAGCATCGGGGAGGTGCTGCAGTGGTACAGCCAGGCCCCGGCCTTCTCGGCCTTGAATCGGTAGACCAGGCGCTCACCGGGCCGGATCGTGCGCATGGGCCGGTCCGGGGCGAGGGATCCGGCGTGGAAGTCGATGCCGTGGCCCATGCCTTCGTCGTCGTTGACGAGGGTGATCTCGAAGACGTCGCCCACATTGCCGCGCAGGGTGGGGCCCGGTGCGGTGCCTCCGAAGGTCCACATCTGCTGCTTCACACCGGGCGCGACCTCCACCGTCCTGTGGGCGGCGTGCAGTTCGACCTTGCGCACCGTCCCACCGGGCGCGGGGGCGAGTTCGGCGTCGCGTGCTCGCCAGCCGGCGGAGAAGTCGGCGGAGAGATCCAGGCCGCCGTCGTCGGCGGCAGTTGGTGTGTGTCCCTCGTGTCCGCTGCTGTCGGTCGCCGTGTCGTCGTCCTTCACGACGATGTTCATGGTCATCCCGGCCGCTCGGTGGCCGGGCAGGGTGCACCACGCCTCGCGGTCCCCGGTGACGGTTCCCAGGTCGAGGGTGTGGCTCTCACCCTTGCCAAGCATGGGAGTTGACGGGCCGTCCTCAACCTTGAGGTCGTGAAGCCGGGCGTCGGCGTTGGTGACCTTCAGCCGCAGCGCGGTGCCCGCCGCGACCTCGATCCGGCCCGGGCGGATCCGCATGTCGGCCAGGGTGACGGTGACCGTGCGGGCGATCCCGGCGCCCGCACCCGACGCTCCGGCGGCGCTCGTTCCGCCTCCCGTGTCCCCGCCGCTGTTGGCCACGAGTACCGCCAGCACGGTCAGTACGGCGCCTGCGGCGGTGCCCCACAGGGCCGGGCGCCGCGCCCCACCGGCCTTGTCCCCGTCCGCGTCCCGCAGGAGGCCCCGACCGCTACGGACGAGCACCGGCACCGCGAGGGCGAGGAACGCGGCCCCGGCCAGTGCGGCCAGCAGCATGCCGGCTGTGGCGGCCGGGCCGGGCAGCGGAAGTGCGGCCGGCGCGACGCCGCTGTTGAGCGCCACCAGCCGCGGCAGCCAGCCCCGCTCCAGCACCGCCCGTACGGCGGCACGGTCCTTGGGGCCGCTGCTGAGGACGACCGGCAGCAGATAGGTGAGCGCGCCGATCAGGATCTGGGCGACGAAGCCGATGAGCAGCACCGGCAGCAGAGCGTCGATCTCTGCCTGTGCCGCCGCGAGCGGCCGGGCCGCCAGCCATGCCAGGTCCCCCGCCACGGCGACCAGCAGCCAGCAGCTGGCCGCGGCGAGCATCCAGGCCGCCGCCGCGGAGACCGGTCGGTTGCCGCGTACGGTGCGGAAGAGGAGGGTGACGGCAAGGACCGCTCCCCCCACGTAGAGGGCGAGGCCCGCCACGGCCGGCCAGCGGCGGCCGAGTGCCAGAGCGGCGACCGCGACCAGCAGTCCGCTGCCGGTGAGCCACAGCACCCACCGGGACACCTTCGTGGTGCGCTCCTTCATGCGTACGCCCAGCACGGTCGGCCACAGCATGAACAGCGTGCCCAGGACGGGCAGTCCGATCCAGCCGAGCAAGGTGACGTGGATATGGGCCAGGCGCAGCCCGGCGTACCGGTCGGGTCCGCCGGCACCGCCGGTGGCCAGTGTCCAGCCGAGGACGGCTCCGGCGATCAGGGCCACTGAGGCGGCTCGGTAGTAGGAGACGATCGGCTTCAGCCGCCCACCGAGCGCGCCCCGCCCGAGGCGGATCAGCATCACCAGGTGCGCGGTGGCCGCGGCCACCAGCAACACGGCGGAGACGGCGGTCAGCACGGGCAGTGCCGTCCACACGCCGACGAGCAGCCCGGCCACGGCTAGGTTGGCCGTCGCGAGCCGGGTGGTGCTCCAGCGCTCGTCGGGGATCTTCGCGTGCAGCAGGGCGACGGCGAAGTGCTCGCTCCAGATCAGGATGGCGGTGGTGACGGCGCCGAGCAGGAACAGGTGCACGGCCAGCCAGCGCGCCACCGGCAGCGTCTCCTGCGCCGCGACCGCCAGGAGGGCCAGGCCCAGCCATCCCACGACCAGGACGTGGGCCCGCAGGTGCCGGGCCTTCACGCGGGACGCTCTGAACCTGTTCGGGTGCTTGCCGGGCTCGCTTCCGTCTCCGGTCCCGGCAGGCCCGGCCGCGATGCTGGTCATGCCGCTCCTTGACGCTTGGGCGAACCGTCGCCGCTGTTCTGCTTCGGCTCGCTCCCGACCGGGTGTTCACGGTCGGGCCGACCCGCCGCATCGCCGCCACCGCGCAGCAGCACGGCCAACTCCTCCTGGTACGGGAAGGAGCCGGGCCGGTATCCGCACCAGGGCTCTTCCGCGTACGGGTCGCCGGTGACGCCGTACGCGCGCGATCGCGAGCCGCCGCAGACCCGGCGGAACTCGCACGTACCGCACCGGCCGCCCAGTCGGTCGGCGTCCCGCAGCCCCGTGAACAGCTCCGAGGTGCGGTAGATCTCCGTCAGCGGTCTCTCGCGGACACTGCCCGCGCCCAGCGGCAGGAAGCCGCTGGGGTGCACGGTGCCGGTGTGGGAGACGAAGACGAAGCCGCGGCCCGCGTTGACGTCCAGCGGCGGGCGCCGCACCCGACGCGCGCCGGCGTTCAGCCCAAGGGTGTCGGAGCGCTCGGTCAATTCCCGGTAGAGCGGCCCGAGTTCGAGCACCGCCACGTGGTCGTCGCCGGTGGCGGCGAGGATCCGCCGCTGGAGGGCGACGCGGCGGAAGTGGTGGGCCTCGGTGGTCTTGGCGGGGACGGTCAGGCCCATGTCGTAGACGAAGTTGAGGACGTCCTCCACCTCACCGGGCGTGAGTGCGCCGAGGCTGCGGCCGCGGCCGGTGGGCACCAGGAAGAAGGCGCTCCACAGCATCGCCCCGTGCTCCGCGACGAGGCTGACGATGTCGGGGAGGTCGTGCAGGTTGTGCCGGGCGACCGTGGTGTTGACCTGTACTTTCATACCGAGGCCGCGCGCTGCGTCCCAGGCGTCCAGGGTCCAGCGGAAGACCCCGGGTACGCCACGGAAAGTGTCGTGGATCCCGGCGGTGGAGCCGTCCAGGCTCAGCGAGAGCCCGACCGCGCCGGCCGCGTGCAGCTCCCGCAGCCGCTCAGCGGTGAGCGTCGGGGTGCCGGAGGGGGATACCGCCACCCGCACACCGATCTCCTGGCCGTGGGCGATGAGTTCGGTCAGGTCGGGGCGCTGGAACGGGTCGCCGCCGGTGATCACGAACAGCGGGGCGGGCTGCCCGAAGGCGGCCACCTGGTACAGCAGGTCCTTGGCGGCGGCGGTGTCCAGCTCGCGCGGGTCGCGGTCGGGCACCGCCTCGGCACGGCAGTGCAGGCAGGCCAGCGGGCAGGCCCGGGTGGACTCCCAGATGACGATGAACGGCCGCTCCCCCGCGTTGTGCCGCTGGCGGCGGATGGCCCGGGTGGCGGTGGTCATCGCGCGGCCCTGCCCAGCGCCCTGGGGCTGTGTCCGGCCGCCCTGGAGTCAGGGCAGACGAGGCGGGCGGCCGGACGGTGACCGGGCCGGACCGTGCGCGGCACCCGCCGCGTGCGGCAGCGGTGGAATCGGCCTCGAGGGCGGTCGATGTGGTCGTGCACGGTGTTACCTCCGGATGGGTCGCCGTCAGCTTCCACCGGCGGTGGTCGTCGGCGCGGCGGCCGATGGTCTTCTGCGATGGGGCCGTTGGTCCCTTCACGGAAGGGGCAGCGGGGCCGGACGGCCCGTCGATGAGGCGAGGACGCCTGTGGGGTTCTCCGCCCCGGCGGGGCATCCCCACTGCGCGGGCGCGCCGTCGCACGGTCAGCAGCGGTTCGGAGAGCGGGAAACCAGGGCGTCCGCGGTGGCCACCAGGGCCGCACCCAGGCCGGTCAGTGCGGCTCCCAGGCCCGTGACGAGGGTCGTGAGATGCCATGCCTGATACGCGGACATCAGCGAGGCACGCAGGCACTGGCCCATGAACGCGGTCTGGCGCAGCTCAGCGAGCTTCTCGTCGTCGCCTCCGGCAGCGTGCAGGTCTGCGCTGATCTCGGCATAGGTACGACCGCCCGTGGTGTGGGCGAGGTTGCCCTTGATGAACTCGGCGTAGGCGTGCGCCTCGGGGCCGGTTTCCACGCGGCGCCCGGCGTAGGCGGCGAGTTCGGCGGGGAGCCCGCGCCGGGGGAAGGTGATCTTCTGGGCGGCCAGCTCGGTGCGGATCTCCCTCCTGCCGCTTCGGCCGCGCCACAGCATGACCGGCCCGGCGGCTGCCAGCGCCACGCCGACCGTCCCGAGCAGGGTGCCGGCTCGACTGTGCGATCCGTCCATGACGTGTCTTCCTTTCTTCTCCGGAGGTTTGAGTGGCCGCGGGTCAGCGGTGACTGAGCCGCAGCCGCCATGCTTCGGGGCCGCGCTCCAGGTACTCCACGGCGAACGCTCCCGGGCTGCGCTGTTCGATCTGCGCGAGCAGCGGCAGCGGGTCGTGATGGGCGACCAGCACCATCGCGGTGCCCGCCGGTACGGCGTCCAGGGCGCCGAAGACCGTGGCGTGGCGCAGGGCGTGCGGAACCTCCCGCACGTCCAGCTCGGGCTCGGCCGGCCCCTCCGCGCCGCCGC
Source organism: Streptomyces sp. NPDC031111 (assembly GCF_055570675.1). Taxonomy (NCBI): domain Bacteria; kingdom Bacillati; phylum Actinomycetota; class Actinomycetes; order Kitasatosporales; family Streptomycetaceae; genus Streptomyces; species Streptomyces sp. NPDC031111. Next base: position 42,392 of record NZ_JBVIGS010000022.1, on the reverse strand, counting down.
AGCCGCATACTCCGCCGCAGCCGCCGGTCTCCTCGATCTGCCCTTCTCGCATGTCCTGTCCTTCCTCGACGTTCTGATCTTCTTGGGTGCTCCTGGTGCGCCTGTCGTGGGCGAGCCGGTGGTGCGTGTCCGCCAGCAGTGCGGCCAGGGAGACCTCCGGTGTCATGGCGAGCAGCGGCAGCACGAGGCCGTTCTCCTTCGCGACGTGCTCCTCGAAGAGCACCTGCACGGCCCGGGCGTCCGCCGCCGCGCCCACTGGGCTGGGCGCGTTGCGCAGGCCGTCGACGAGCGCCGTAAGACAGCGGTGCTCACCGATCAGACTCTCGATGAGCAGGCGGGCCTCGGGCATGCCGTGGGCGACGGGGTAGAGCGCGGCCTCCTCGGCGGCCGCGTGCGGCAGGAGTGAGCGGTCGCAGAAGGCGACGAGCCCCGTGTGGATCTTCTCGGCGGCGATCGGATCGCGGTCCACGGCGGTCAGCAGCATCGTCACCCGGCCGGCCAGCTCCCCGGCCAGGCGTGCATGGTGCGCCTCGGCGGCTTCAAGGGCCGTGGCGTCCTCAGGGTCCGAGGCGAGGGTCAGCACACTCATGGCGTGTCTCCAGCAGGTCATGGTCGGCCCAGCCGACCCGCGCGGTGGGGAACGGCATCCCGGGCGTCGATGCCGGCGAAGAGGGATGCCGCGTCCGGCCGCGGGGGACGGCCGGACGCGCGACCGAACCGGGCGCCACGCGCCGTACGCGCCACACCTGCGGCAGCCAGGGACGGGGGAATTGGCCACCCGGCAGGCACGGAATGCGGTCTTACGGATGGGCATCCGCGGTTCGGTCCATGCCAAGCATGCACCGTCGACCGCACCGGCTCCCCTGCCGACCGGACCCCGCCACAGGGACCATTGGGCCCTGTCGCGACCAGCCGCTTGGGGCCGGAAGGCCAACCACCAGGGGCCGCCGGCCCCAGGTGAGGGACGCGGTACGCCACCTAGCGTTCCTGGCATGGAGAACGATCAGAACCCACGGCGGCCGGACTCGCACGCCGGTGAAGGCTGGCCGCTGGCGGCCCGCCGGCTGCTCACGCGCAGCGAGGTGTCGGCCGACGGACGCGCGGTGTTCGGCACGGGCGACCCGAAGTGGGAAGGCTTCTACCGCGACCGCTGGTCCCACGACAAGGTGGTGCGCTCCACCCACGGTGTGAACTGCACCGGTTCCTGTTCGTGGATGGTGTACGTCAAGGACGGCATCATCACCTGGGAGCACCAGGCCACCGACTATCCGTCGATCGGCACCGACTGCCCCGAGTACGAGCCGCGCGGCTGCCCGCGCGGTGCGTCGTTCTCCTGGTACACCTACTCGCCCAGCAGGGTCCGATACCCCTATGTGCGGGGCGAGTTGCTGAAGCTGTGGCGCGAGGCCCGGCGCAGGCTCGGCGACCCGGTGGCGGCCTGGGCGGAGATCACCGCCGACCCGGCGAAGGCCCGCGCGTACAAGCGGGCCCGCGGCAAGGGCGGTCTGGTGCGCGCCGACTGGGACGAGGTCAGCGAGCTGATCGCCGCCGCGCAGGTGCACACCGTCAAGACGTACGGCCCGGACCGCGTCGCCGGCTTCTCCCCGATCCCGGCGATGTCGATGGCCTCCTTCGCGGCCGGCGCCCGGTTCCACTCGCTGATCGGCGGGACCCTGCTGTCGTTCTACGACTGGTACGCCGATCTGCCGATCGCCTCGCCGCAGGTGTTCGGCGACCAGACGGACGTACCGGAGGCCGCGGACTGGTGGAACGCGGGCTATCTGATCATGTGGGGCTCCAACATCCCCGTCACCCGCACCCCGGACGCGCACTTCCTGACCGAGACCCGCTACAACGGCACCAAGGTCGTCGCGGTCAGCCCCGACTACGCCGACAACGTCAAGCACGCCGACGAGTGGATGGCACCGCACCCGGGCACCGACGGGGCGCTGGCGATGGCCATGGGCCACGTGATCCTGCGCGAGTTCCTCGTCGATCGTGAAGTGCCGTACTTCCAGGACTACCTGCGGAAGTTCACCGACGCGCCGTTCCTGGTGACCTTGCGCGAGCACGACCACGGTCTTGTCCCGGACGGGTTCCTGACCGCCGCCGACCTCGGCCGTGAAGAAGAGCATGCCGAGTTCAAGACGGTCCTCCTGGACCGGACCACAGGCGAACCGGTGGTCCCCGGCGGCTCGCTCGGTTTCCGCTGGGGGGAGACGGGGCGAGGTCGCTGGAACCTCGAACTGGGCGATGTCATCCCGGAGTTGAGCCTGCTGGGACGAGCCGAGGAGAGCGTCGAGATCGCGCTGCCCCGGTTCGACGAGGGCGGCACGGAGGGCGGTTCGGTCATGGTCCGGGGCGTTCCGGTGCGCCGGATCGGCGGGCGACTCGTCACCACCGTCTTCGACCTGATGCTCGCTCAGTACGGAGTGAGGCGTCCCGGGCTGCCGGGCACATGGCCGTCGTCTTACGAGGACGCGAGCGAGCCGTACACCCCGGCCTGGCAGGAGACGATCACCTCGGTGCCGGCCGAGCAGGCGGCCCGTATCGCCCGGGAGTTCGCCCGCAACGCGGAGCGGACGCGGGGCCGGTCGATGATCGCGCTGGGCGCGGGCACCAACCACTGGTTCCACTCCGACACCATCTACCGGGCGTTCCTGGCCCTGACGACCATGACCGGCTGCCAGGGCGTCAACGGCGGCGGCTGGGCGCACTACGTCGGCCAGGAGAAGGTCCGCCCGGTCACCGGTCAGCAGCACCTTTCGTTCGCCTTCGACTGGCAGCGGCCCACCCGGCACATGGCCGGCACGTCCTACTGGTACCTCAACTCCGACCAGTGGCGGTACGAGGCGTTCGGTCCTGACGAGCTGGCCTCCCCGCTGGGGAAGGGGCGGTTCGAGGGCAAGGGGTTCGCCGACTGCCTGGCGCAGGCCGTGCGGCTCGGCTGGACGCCGGGACACCCCGGCTTCAACCGCAACCCGCTCGACATCACCGACGAGGCGGCCGCCGCGGGCCGGCCGATCGCCGACCACATCGTCGACGAGCTGAAGTCCGGTCGGCTGCGGTTCGCCGCCGAGGACCCCGACGACCCGGCCAACTTCCCTCGGGTGCTGACCGTGTGGCGGGCGAACCTGCTGGGTTCGTCGGGCAAGGGCAACGAGTACTTCCTGCGCCACCTGCTGGGCACGGACGCGGCCGTCCGCTCCGAGGAGACCCCGGCCGAGCACCGGCCGAAGGACGTGGTGTGGCGGGAGAAGGCCCCCGAGGGCAAGCTCGACCTGCTGGTCTGCATGGACTTCCGGATGACCTCCACCGGTCTGCTCGCGGACGTCGTCCTGCCGGCGGCAACCTGGTACGAGAAGGACGACCTGTCCAGCACGGACATGCACCCCTTCGTGCACGCCTTCACGCCGGCCATCGCCCCGCCCTGGCAGGCCCGCACCGACTACGACACCTTCCTCACCATCGCCGACAGGTTCAGCGAACTGGCCGCCGACCACCTGGGCAAACGCACCGACGTCCTCGCCGTGCCGCTGCTGCACGACACCCCCGACGAACTCGCCCAGCCGGGAGGCGTCGTACGGGACTGGAAGACCGGGGAGTGCGAGCCGATCCCGGGCCGGACCATGCCGAAGCTGGTCGTCATCGAGCGGGACTACGCCGTGATCGCCCAGAAGATGCGCGCCGTCGGCCCGCTGCTGGACACCCTGGGCACCACCACCAAGGGCGTCACCGTCCACCCCGACCAGGAGATCGACGATCTGCGGCACCGCAACGGGACCGTACGGGACGGGATCGCCGCAGGACGGCCCTCGCTCGCCACCGCGAGCCACATGTGCGAGGCGATCCTCGCGCTGTCCGGCACCACCAACGGCCGCCTGGCGACCGAGGGTTTCCGCGAGCTGGAGCGGCAGACCGGCAGCGAGGGGCTCGTCGAGCTCGCCTCCGAGCGTGAGGCCGAACGGATCACGTTCGCCGACACCCGGACCCAGCCCCGCTCGGTGATGACCTCCTACGAGTGGTCGGGCTCGGAGACCGGCGGCCGCCGCTACTCCCCCTTCGTCATCAACACCGAGCACAAGAAACCCTGGCACACCCTCACCGGCCGCCAGCACTTCTTCGTCCAGCACGACTGGATGACCGAACTCGGCGAGCAACTCCCCGTCTACCGACCGCCGTTGAACTCACCGCGGCACTACGGCGACGAGCAGCTGCACGAGGGCGGCCGGGCCGAGGTCACGGTCCGCTATCTCACCCCGCACTCCAAGTGGTCCATCCACTCCAACTACCAGGACAACAAGTACATGCTCGACCTGTCCCGCGGTGGACCCACGATCTGGATGTCCTTGGAGGACGCCGAGAGGATCGGCGTCAAGGACAACGAGTGGATCGAGGCGTACAACCGCAACGGAGTCGTCGCCGCCCGAGCGGTCGTCACTCACCGTATGCCCGAGGGCACCGTGTACATGTACCACGCCCAGGACCGCACCGTGAACGTGCCGAAGACCGAGGTCGGCGGCAAGCGGGGCGGCATCCACAACTCGCTCACCCGGCTGCTGCTCAAGCCCACCCATCTCGCCGGCGGCTACGCGCAGTTCACCTACGCCTTCAACTACTACGGCCCGACCGGCAACCAGCGCGACGAGGTCACCGTCATCCGCCGTCGCTCGCAGGATGTGGAGTACTGACATGCGCGTGATGGCTCAAGTGGCGATGGTGATGAACCTCGACAAGTGCATCGGCTGCCACACCTGCTCGGTCACCTGCAAGCAGACGTGGACCAACCGCACCGGCGTCGAATACGCCTGGTTCAACAACGTCGAGACCAAACCCGGTGTCGGCTACCCCCGCCGCTACGAGGACCAGCAGCAGTGGAAGGGCGGCTGGATGCTCGACAAGCGCGGACGTCTCGTCCTGCGCTCCGGCGGCCGGATCAAGCGGCTGCTGTCCCTGTTCTCCAACCCCGACCTGCCGGGCATCGAGGACTACTACGAGCCCGTCACCTACGACTACGACAACCTCGTCAACGCCCCCGCCCAGCAGGACATCCCCGTCGCCCGCCCCCGCTCCGTCCTCACCGGCAGGCCCACCGCCATCACCTGGGGCGCCAACTGGGAGGACGGCCTGGGGGGCGCGCCTGAGAACGCGGGCGGCGACCCCAATCTGACAGGTGAGTGGGCGGAGAAGGTGAAGTTCGAGTTCGAGCAGACCTTCCTCTTCCATCTGCCCCGCCTGTGCGAGCACTGCCTCAACCCGGCCTGTGTGTCGGCCTGTCCGTCCGGCGCGATGTACAAGCGCGTCGAGGACGGCATCGTCCTCGTCGACCAGGACAAGTGCCGCGGCTGGCGGATGTGCGTGACGGCATGCCCGTACAAGAAGGTGTACGTCAACCACGCCACCGGCAAGGCCGAGAAGTGCACCTTCTGCTTCCCGCGCATCGAGGCCGGCCAGCCCACCGTCTGCTCGGAGACCTGCGTCGGCCGGCTGCGCTACCTCGGTCTCCTCCTGTACGACGCCGACCGCGTCGGCGAGGCCGCCGCAACGCCCGACGAGAAGGACCTCCTCGACGCCCAGCGCGGCGTGTTCCTCGACCCGCGAGACCCCGAGGTCCGCGCGGCCGCGAGGGAGTCGGGGATACCGGAGGACTGGCTGGACGCGGCCCGCCGCTCCCCCGTGTACGACCTGGTCATGCGCTACAAGGTGGCACTGCCGCTGCACCCGGAGTACCGGACGATGCCGATGGTCTGGTACGTGCCGCCACTCTCCCCCGTCCTCGATGCCGTCGACGCGGCGGGCGGCAACCAGGACGACCCCGACCACGTCTTCGCCGCCGTCACCCGGCTGCGCATCCCGCTGGAGTACCTGGCGGAGCTGTTCACCGCCGGGGACACCGATGTCGTCGCCGGGGTGCTGATGAAGCTCACCGCGCTCCGCTCGTACATGCGCGAACGCACCCTCGGCGAGGTCGGCGACGAGACCGCCCTCAAGGCGGTCGGTCTCACCGCTCGGGAGGCCGAGGACCTGCACCGCCTCCTCGCTGTCGCGAAGTACGCCGACCGGTACGTCGTTCCCGCCGCGCACAAGGAGGACGCCGCCGCGCTGACCGCGATGGAGAACCGCTGTCCGGTCGAGTCCTCCGACACCGCCGAACCGCGCAAGATCATGCTCGGCATCCCCACCCTGCGCCGCCGCACGTCCGAAGCACCCGCCGGAGGCCACCCGTGAGCCCGCTGCCCACGACCGTTCCCGCCGTCATCCGCTCTCGCGTCCGGGCTGCCGTACGCCGCCCTGGCCGCGCGGCCCGCCCGGGACGTCCGACCCTGCTCACGCCGGAGGAGACCCAGGACCGAGCGCTGCTGCTGCGGCTGCTGTCGCTGCTCCTCCAGTACCCGGACGCCGAACTCGCCGCCGCCCGGCCGGTGCTCAACGCCACCGTCGAGGCGCTGCCGCTCTCGCCTGCCGCCGAGCACTTGGCCGCCTTCGCCTCCTGGTTCACCGGGCAGGAGCCGGAGGCGCTGGAGCGGCACTACGTCGAGATGTTCGACCTGCGCCGCAAGAGCAGCCTCTACCTCACCTATTACCTGCACGGCGACACCCGCCGCCGCGGCATGGCCCTGCTCACCCTCAACCAGCGCTACCGCGCCGCCGGCTGGAACACCGACGGCGGTGAACTCCCCGACCACCTCCCGGTCGTCCTGGAGTTCGCCGCACTCGCCGGCCCGCGAGCGGGCGAGGCACCGCTGCGTCAGCACCGGCGCGGCCTGGAACTGATCCACCACGCCCTGACCGACGCCGACTCCCCTTACCGGCACGTCCTGGCCGCCCTCCTCACCCTCCTGCCGCCGCCGACCGAGGCGGATCTGCGGGCGGTGGCCGAACTGGCCGCCCAGGGCCCGCCCAACGAGGACGTCGGCCTCGACCCGTACGGGGACGGGGAGTTCGCCCCGCCTGGCACCTTCGTCCCGCCCGAGCAGGCCCCACCCACCCTCATGCCGCCCCTCTCGTCCCCGGAAGGTCCCCGATGAGCGCCGCGCCTCCCTCCCTTGCCGCAGCGAGCGGCGCCGACCTGCTCCTCTGGGTCGCCGTCCCCTACATCTGCCTCGCCGTGTTCGCCGTCGGGCACGTCTGGCGCTACCGCCAGGACCAGTTCGGCTGGACCTCACGCACCACCCAGCTCCTCGAACACCGCTGGCTGCGCTGGGGCAGCCCCTTGTTCCACCTCGGAGCCTTCATGGTGATCGCCGGGCACGTCGTGGGGCTCGCCATTCCCGACTCGTGGACGGAGGCCGTCGGCATCACCGAGCACACGTACCACACCACGGCCGTCTGGGCGGGATCCGTGGCCGGCGTCGCCATGGTCGCGGGCCTCGGCATGTTGTGCGCCCGTCGGCTGCTGACCCGCCGGATCCGCCTCGGCACCGACCGCAGCGACAAACTCCTCTTCCCCCTGCTGTCCGCCACCGTCCTGCTGGGCATCACCGCCACCGCCGCGCACAACGTCTTCGGCGCCGGGTACGACTACCGCTCCACCGTCTCCGTCTGGTTCCGCGGCCTGTTCGTCCTCCAGCCCCAGCCCGAGGCCATCGCCGGAGCCCCGCTGCTGTTCCAGCTGCACGCGCTCTCCGCCTTCCTCCTCTTCGCGGCCTGGCCCTTCACCCGGCTGGTCCATGTGTGGAGCGCCCCGATCGGATACCTCGCCCGCCCATACCTGGTCTATCGTCGGCGAGCCACACCGGCAGCGGCCCCGACGACCGCGGGCCGCACCCGGTCGGCCTCGGGCTCCCGGCGAGCCGCATGAGTCACGGCCACGCGCTCGCGCCGGACGCCACGAGCGCCCGGCGCCCGCGGGCAGTGGGCGCGAGCCGCCGCACGGGATGGGTGATGGTCCTCGCCGGGGCCGTCGGCTGGCTGGTGTCCTTCCAACTCACCGTGGACGACTGGCGGCTGCTCCGCGACCCCGCCTACCAACCACCCTGCGACATCAGCCCCGTCGTGAGCTGCGGCAGCGTCATGTCCAGCCCGCAGGGCAGCCTCTTCGGCTTCCCCAACATGCTGCTCGGACTGGGCGCCTTCGCCGCCGTGACCGCCCTGGGCATGGCCGTGCTCACCGGGTCACGCCTCCACCGCGGGCTGTGGCTCGCGCTGGACGCCGGGACGCTGGTGGGAGTGGTGTTCGTGCACTGGCTGATCGTCCAGTCGCTCTACGAGCTCAACAAGCTCTGCCCCTACTGCGCCGTCGTCTGGGTCGTCACCATCGCCCTGTTCTGGTACGTCACCCTGCACTGCCTCGAACGGGGAATCATCCCCGTTCCCCGGAGCGTGCTGTGCGTCGTCCGGGACACGCACTGGATGCTCCTCGGTGCCTGGTACGGGGTCATCGCGCTGCTCGTCCTCACCCGCTTCTGGCCTTACTGGAGCAGCCTGAAGCCATGAGCCGGACGGTTCACGGGCGCGCCCCCTGTCGCCGCCTGCCGAGACGGGCCCACTGGTCCCTCCGATCGGGACGTTCGGCCTCCGTGCCCCGCCTTCTCTCCAAGTTAGGTTCACCTAAGTACCGATGCAGGCAGAGAGCGAGGCACGAACATGGCATCGACAGACCATTCGGCCCTGCCGAAGAACGTCCCCGTCCCCGGCGACGGACTGGACGCCGCCCGTATGCCCGGCCACTGGCTGCTGGCCCGCCTGGGCAAGCGTGTCCTTCGCCCCGGCGGTGCGGAGCTGACCCGGTGGATGCTGGACACCCTGTGTGTGGACCCGGAAGACCGAGTGGTGGAGCTGGCCGCCGGCCTGGGAGCCACCGCCCGGCTGACCCTTGCCCGCCGCCCGGCCGCCTACACCGCCGTCGACCGTGACCCGGCCGCCGTGGCGGCACTCAGCACCCTCGCCGCCCCCGGCCCGACCAAGGTGCGCGCCGTGCGGTCGGACGCCGCGGACACCGGGTTGCCGGACGGCGACGCCACCATCGTGTACGGCGAGGCGATGCTGACCATGCAGCCCGAACCCGCCAAGCGGCGCATCGTACGAGAGGCCCTTCGGCTGCTCGACGGCTCCACCGGCCGGTACTCCATCCACGAACTGTGCCTGCTGCCCGACGATCTCGACCCGGCACTCGCCGAGCGGATCACCCATGACCTGCGTGAGGCCATCCATGTCGGCGCCCGCCCCCTGACCCCCACGGCCTGGCGTGAGCTGCTCGCCGCCGAGGGTTTCACCGTCACCGCGGTCAGGACGGCACCGATGGCACTGCTCGAACCACACCGACTGATCGCCGACGAAGGACTGGTCCCCGCCCTGCGCATCGCCGGTCGGGCACTGCGCGACCCGGCCGCCCTGCGCCGCGTGCTGCACATGCGCAGCGTCTTCCACAGCCACAGCGCCCACCTGGGCGCGATCAGTCTGCTCGCCGTCCCCACCCCGTCCCAGTCCTGAGGAGGAACCCCGGATGACCGCCACCGTGATCACCGACCTGACTGCCGAACTGGCCGTGCCCGAGGACGGCACCCTCAGCCGCGTCCTGTATCGGGACGACCGCCTGCGCGTGGTCGGTTTCGCCTTCGCCGCCGGTCAGGAACTGACCGAGCACACCTCGGCCCTGCCCGTCGTCATCCAGGTCGTCAAGGGCCGTCTCGACCTCGTCCTGGGCGAGGAGAAGACGGAAGCGACGCCCGGGAGTTGGATCCGCCTGCCCGCACGGCTGCCGCACACGGTGCGCGCCACCGAGCCCAGCGTCATGCTGCTGACCATGTTGCCGGTCCCGGAACCATCCGGAGCCGGAGTGCCTTCCGCGGCATGACCGACGCCCAGCCGGCCTCCTTGCGCGGGGCCGTCGGGCACTCGCCGAGCCCTACGGCCCGCGCGGCCCTTCTCTGATGCCCATCGACGCGGCACGGCCGACTGCCGTGGGGCCGAAAGGCCCTTCGAAAGGTTCGGCCGGCCCGTGGTGTCCGGCCGTGGGCGGGCCGACGCTGTAATCGAGGAGCCCGTGACGCCGTACAACCGGCGCGACGGAACGCCGTGAACGACTGATGCGGTGCGTCCGCGAGGCGGACCCGGCTTTCGGACCTGTACGCCCTCTACGGCAGTGGAGCACATGATGAACGAGATGACCGAGGGCCGGCCCGTCAACGGCAGCCCGCACACCGTGAGCGACGTGATGACACACACCGTCGTGGCAGTCGGCCTCGATGCCCCGTTCAAGGAGATCGTCAAGCTCATCCAGCAGTGGAAGGTCAGCGCCCTGCCCGTACTGGAGGGCGAGGGCCGGGTCGTGGGCCTCGTCTCCGAGGCGGACCTGCTGCCCAAGGAGGAGTTCCGCGACAGCGACCCCGACCGTTTCACCCAACGGAGCCGCCTGGCCGACCTGGCCAAGGCGGGGGCACTCACCGCTGGGGAGCTGATGAGCACCCCGGCTGTCACCGTCCACGCCGACGCCACCGTCGCGCAGGCCGCCCGCGTCATGGCGCACCTCAAGGTGAAGCGGCTTCCCGTCGTCAACGACGAGGGGCTGCTCGAGGGCGTCGTCAGCCGGGTCGACCTGCTGAAGGTCTTCCTGCGGACGGACGAGGAACTCGCCGACGAGGTCCGCCGACAGGTCGTGGAGCCCCTCTTCCCCACCCGGCAGAACGTCGTACGGGTCGAGGTCTCCGAGGGGGTGGTCACCGTCATGGGCCGCATCAGCGACACCTCACTGGTACCCCTCGCCGCCCGTGCGGTGCGGGCGGTCGAGGGCGTCGTCGACGTGCAGTTCCGGCTCGCGTCCTGACCCGCGGGACTCAGGCAGCACCCTGCCTGCGGGGAGGGGCTGTCGGCGTACGCCGGGGGCCGCCGGCTCAGTGGAGGAGGCACCCCCGCTGTTGAGCGGAGGTGCCCCGGTGTGAGGTCCTGCGGCCGTCAGAGGAGCCAGCGGTTTCGGCTGACGAAGGGCCGCCGCGCCCAGGCCCCGCCGAGTCCAGGGCGGGGCCGGATCCGGACGACTCCCGTTGCACCTTCCATGTCACGGGCCGCCGGCGTCCGTCGGAGAGGCTGCCAGACCCGGACAGCGGGCCGAACGTCCCCTCGTGCGGGCCCGGTCGGCAGGAGGTGTTCGTCCGACAGCGTGCCGAGCGCTGTTCGATCGCCGCGTACGTCCGCGTGATGGCGCGGTGGCAACTCGACCGCAGGCGGCAAGCGGATGGCCGTCGAAGGAGCCCCGGTGCCGGGCACCGGGGCTCGGACGGACGGTCGTGCCAGTTCCTCAGGCCCGCGTCAGCTCGTCGGCGACCCGTGCCGCCCATGACTCGATGGCGGTGAAGTCCCGGAAGTCCCCGCCCTTTCCGTTACGGAGGATCATGCGGGCGAGCCATCCCTTCGCGCCCTCCTCCAGGCAGCCGCCGAACGTGACGTGGTCCCGGGCGTCGAGTGCGACCATGGCCTTCTTCACGCCGGGCACGGGTGGGATGTCCCGCTCCGAGGCAGAGGGGTCCAGCGGGCCGCTGCTGAACAGCCACAGGGGGCGTTCGGCCAGGGCACGGCGATGCCGACGCAGGAACCGGCGGGCGTCCTTCTGCCAGCGTCCGGCGTACAGTCCGGCGCCGGCCACGACGGCGTCGTACGGCGCCACGCTCCCGACGGACCCGGCCGCCAGGACCTCCACCGTCAGCCCCTCCTTGCGCAGGACATCAGCGATGGTGTCGGCGATGTGTGCGGTGGATCCGTTCGTGCTGCCGTAGGTGACCAACACGGTGTCGGTCATGGCGGTACACCTCCTCTTACAGCCGGCGCAGCCAAGGGCCGTCCGGGGCCGGGTCGAGGACCGGTCGGCCCGAGGCGACCCGACCGACGCGCTTCGACGTCCTCCGGGACGTCATGCAGCGCGGTTTCCAGTACCTCAGCCGCCCGCTCCTCGTGCAAACGCTCGGGCTCCCCCGCCGGCAGGGGATGGTCAGCCGGGATCGGCGAAGAGGCGCAGCACTTCGTGGTTCTCGCTGAGGGCGTCAGCGGTGAAGGCGGTGATGCCGTCGGCACGGGCGGCCGGGACGAGATGCTCGACGAGCAGGGTCCCCACGCCCCGGTGGTGCAGGCCGTCGGCGACCGCGACGGCGAGTTCGGCGGTCCGCGGCGCGTCGTCGGCGGAGTGGTCCCGACGAGACCGACAACCTGGCCCGCCCGTTCGGCGAGAAGGGCCGGCGACTCCGGATCGTCACGCCGTGTCGGGTACGACCGCGACCGGGCAGGCCGAGTGGTGCAGGAGCGTGTGGGCGACCCGGCCGAGGCGGTGCCCGAACTGCCCGGGACGGTGCCGGCCGACGATCAGCAGGTCCGCCTCGTGCGAGGCGGCGAGGAGCGCTCGGCGGGCGGGTCCCTCGACCGTGTGCCGGCGCAGGCGCACGTCCGGCGGAGCGTCGGCGAGCGCGGCCTCCAGTTGTTCGGCGGCCCGTTCCTCGTGCAGGCGCTCGGGCGTGCCGGTGAGCAGCGGATGGCCGGCCGTGTCGTGCGTGGGGCACCGCCACGCCCGTACCGCGTCCAGGGCGGCGCCACGCCGCCGGGCCTCCGCGTAGGCGAAACGCACCGCCGCCGTCGGCGCGTCGGCCACGCCGACGACGATGCGGCCGTGCCGGCCGTCGGCGGCCCGGTTGTCGTGGTTGCCCCGGAGCACGACGACCGGGCAGTGCGCCTCGGTGGCCACGGTCAGGCTGACGGAGCCGAGCAGCAGGTCGGCCAGTTCGCCGCGTCCGCGTGTGCCCATGATCACGGCCGAGGCGTTGCGGGCTTCGCGCAGGAGGACGTACTCCGGTTCTTCGGGCACCGCTTCGGTGGTGACGGAGAGGTCCGCGTGGTGACGACGGGCGCGCCGGGTGGCGAGGGTGAGGATGTCCTCGGAGGTCACGTGCTCCGACGGCTTGCCGAGCTCTCGGGCGGGCGCGGTGCCCTCATAGCGGTACCAGCGGTAGGCGTGGACGATCCGCAAGGGGACTCCGTGCCGGGCGGCCTCGTCGGCCGCCCAGTCGACGGCCCGCAGGCTCGACTCGGATCCGTCGACGCCGACGACCATGGGCGAGGACACTGTTCTCAGCCTCCCGTGTCGAGGTCGAACACGATGCGGGCCTTGACCTGTCCGTGCAGGACCTCGTCGATGCAGTCGTTGACGGCGGTGAGCGGGCGGGTCTCCCGGATGACCCGCGTGCGGCCCTCGGCGTGGAGCTGGAAGACCTCGGCGAGGTCCTGGCGGGTGCCGACGATGGAGCCGATCACCGACGTACCGTTCAGGACGGTGTCGAAGATCGGGACCTGGAGGGTGCCGTGTGCCGGCAGGGCCACCATGACGAGCTTCCCGCCGCGCCGCAGCCCGGAGTTGACGGCTGCGAAGGCGGCGGGGTTCACGGCGAGGGCGAGGGCCGCGTGGGCGCCGCCGTGCCGCTTCAGCTCGGCGCCGACGTCCTGGGTGCGGGCGTCGACGACGATGTCCGCGCCCAGTTCCCGGGCGAGTGCGAGCTTGTCGTCGGTGACGTCGATCGCGGCGACCCGCGCCCCGGCGATCTTCGCGTACTGCACCGCCAGGTGGCCCAGTCCGCCCACGCCCGAGACGGCGACGAGCTGGGCGGGCCGGACGTCCGCGACCTTGAGGGCCTTGTAGGTGGTGACGCCCGCGCAGGTCAGCGGGGCGGCGTCGAGGGCGCTGACGCCTTCGGGCACCGGCTGGGCGAAGTCGGCCCAGGCGAGCATCTTCTCGGCGTACCCGCCGTCACAGCCGTACCCGGTGTTGATCTGGCTCTCGCACAGGGTCTCCCAGCCGGACCGGCAGTGCTCGCACCGTCCGCACGCCCTGCCGAGCCACGGCACGGCGACGCGTTGTCCGACGGAGAGGTGGGTCACGCCGTCGCCGAGCTTCTCGACGAGGCCGACGCCTTCGTGGCCGGGCACGAACGGCGGGGTGGGCTTGACGGGCCAGTCGCCGTGCGCGGCGTGGATGTCGGTGTGGCACAGCCCGGACGCCTCGACACGGACGCGGACCTGCCCGGGGCCGGGCTCGGGGTCGGGGTGCTCCTCGATGACCAGTGGTTCGCCGAACTCCCGTACGACCGCTGCCTTCATGGTGCCTTCTCCTTCGGTGTCTCTTCGGCCGGCCGCGTCAGTCGTGCGCGACGACGGCGACGGGGGCGGTGGCGTGGTGCATGACCGCGTGGGCGACGGCGCCGATGTGCACGCCGAACGGGCTGCGGCGGATGCGGCGGCCGACGACGACGAGGGAGGCGTCGCGGGCCGCGTCGACGAGGTGGCCCGCGGGGCTGCCGAGCCGGGACGCTTCGGTCACCTCGACGTCCGGGTACTTCTCCCGCCACGGCAGCAGCGCTTCGGTGAGCACGGCGGCCTGCTCGCGGACGATGTCCTCGCGGGGGCCGACGCCGGCGGCCAGGCTGTAGACGTAGTAGGGCGGCAGGTTCCAGCCCTGGACCACGGTCAGCGTGGCCTCGCGGCGCCGCGCCTCCTCGAACGCGAAGGTGATCACCGTCTCGTCCGGACTGTCGGTGTCCAGGCCCAGGACCACGGGCCGGAAGCCGGTGGCGGCGGACGGGATGCCGGCGGGGTCCTTGACGTGTTCGTCGGCGGCCTGTTCGCCCGCTCGGACCAGGATCACGGGCGCCTCGGCTCGGGCGACCACCGACTGGCCGACGGACCCGATCAGGAAGCCCGCGAGTCCGCTGAGGGCGCGCGAGCCCAGCACCAGCAGTTCCGCCTCGCGTGTGGCGTCGAGCAGGACCTCCGCCGGGGCCCCGGCCCGCTGCTCGGTGGTCACCTCGACCCCGGGGTGCCGCAGCCGCAGGCCCTCGGCGGCCTCCCGGGGGATCCGCTCGGTCCAGTACTGGTGCGTCTCCGCACCGAGGAGTGGGGCCTGGACCATGGGCTCCGGGACCGGCTGCCGCACGTGGAGCAGCCGTACCGGGATCCGGCGCAGCGCCGCTTCGCGGGCCGCCCATTCGGCGGCTGCCCGGCTCTCGGGCGAGCCGTCGAGTCCCACGGTGATCGTGCGGGCCATGCTGCCCACCTCCTGTGTCGTTCGATCCGTTCTCAGCGTCTCTTCCGGCGGCCCCGCGGGGCAGGGGCCCCTGGTCCCGGGACGGGACCGACGGTCCCTGTCGGCAGCCTGGTGGGGCGGGTCCTCGGGAGGGCCCGTCCCACCAGCCGCGTTCAGCGCAGCCACCCGTGGTCACGGACCAGCGGGAGCCGGGCCCACAGGCGGCCCAGACCGAACGTGTCTCCGGCCGATACCGCGGCCAGCGCGATCAGCACCACCGCGTAGACCAGGTGGTAGTCGACGAACGGGTTCGTCGACATGCTCGCCGACCCGTCCGACAGGTGCTTCGCCGGCGGCCACTCCGCCACCCACATCAACGCCATCATCACCGTCCCCGCCATCGCCGCCGGACGCAGCGCCACCCCGACGGTCAGGGCCAGCCCGATCCCGAGCAGGCCCAGCATGAACAGCCAGTCCGCCCACGCCGCCCCGGCCCACGCATGGAACGTCGACTCCATCGGGCCGACCGCGACGTGCCCGAGGAAACCCTCGGTGGGCGAACCACCGTCGATCCAGCCCTTCCCGGAGGCGGTGGCATAGCCGAAGCCGAACGTCTTGTCGAGGAACGCCCACAGGAAGACGAACCCCATCAGCACCCGGGCCGAGGCGAAGACGTAGGCCCGTGCGGTGAACGTGCCGGCCTCCGCCGACACCGCCGCGCCCGGCGCGGAAACGGCGCGGTTCCGGCGGAACGACGGCAGGTGGAAACCCGAACCACGATGCGTGGGCTGGTGCACGGCCATGACAGTGATCCCTTCGGACGAACTCCGGTTGCTTCCTGACACCACCCACTCTCCCGGCCCCCACCACCCCGCACCCGACGCCGAAGGTCCGCACCCGGGGACTCAACAGCCCCGAACAGCAGGGACCTTCGGCCACTACCCCTGCGGCAGGGCCGAACGGCACCGCGCGGGTCGGGGCCGAGGCTGGAAGGGTCATCCACCGGCCCAGCCGGCCTCGGCCGTAGGCGGGAAGGAGTCCCGATGAGCTCTACGACCTTCAACACCCTTGCCCCGGAGCAGCTGGTCGCGGCGGCCGTGGCGCACCGTCACCTGCGCGTCGCCGCCTCCCACTTCGGCTGGGAGTCGGTGACCCGACCGCTCCCCTGCCCGAACCGTCCCGCTCTGCTGGATCGGATGCCGATGCGGGACTTCGGCGCCCAGCGGCACCCGGACGTGCTGCCCGCCCGCGTCTTCGAGACGCGTCCGACGCTCGCGGTGCTGTCCACGGCGCACGACCGGCGAGCGGACTGGCTGCGAGCCGGTCAGGCCCTGGAACGGGTCCTGCTGTCGGCCACCCGGCGCGGGGTGCGGGCGTCGTTCCTGCGTCAGGCCCTGGAGTGGCCCGATCTACGGGGAGTACTTCCTGCCGGCAGCCGTACCGTTCAGCTGTCACGGTAGCGGCTCGAACACGGGGGAGGACACGGGATCAGCGCCGCCGTGCGGCCCGGCTCCGCAGGCGTGGGAGGTGCGTCGCCGACCGGTGGTGGGCCACGACTTCTACTGGTCTTGGGGCCGCATACGGTCACGGGCCTGGGTGGCGATGACAGCGGCCTGGACGCGGCGTTCCACGCCGAGCTTGGAGAGCAGACGGGAGATGTGGTTCTTGACCGTCTTCTCGGCCAGGTACAGCCGCTGACCGATCTGCCGGTTGGTCAGCCCCTCGCCGATCAGGTCCAGGATCTCGCGTTCCCGGTCGGTCAGACCGGGCAGGACGTCCGGCTCCTCGGCCGGCTGCTGTCCGGCGCTTCGCAGCCGTGCCATCAGTTTGGCCGTGGCGTCGGCGTCCAGCAGCGACTGGCCGCGGGCCACCGTCCGCACGGCCGAGACCAGGTCCGATCCCTGGATCTGCTTCAGCACGTACCCGGCCGCGCCCGCCATGATCGAATCCAGGAGTGCCTCCTCGTCGTCGAAGGAGGTCAGCATCAGGCAGGCCAGGTCCGGCATCTTCGACCGCAGCTCACGGCAGACGGTCACTCCGTCTCCGTCGGGCAGGCGCACGTCGAGGACGGCCACGTCGGGGCGCAGGGCAGGAACCCGAATCAGTGCCTGCTCCACCGTCGCCGCTTCTCCGACCACCGTTATGTCCGGTTCGTCGTCCAGCAGGTCGTGCACTCCCCGCCGTACCACCTCGTGGTCGTCCAGGAGGAAGACCTTGATCGGGCTTCCCGTGCTGTCGTCCTGCTGGCTGTGCGCCATCGCATGCTCCTCGTGATGCCTCGGTCTCCGTCGGGCTCCATATCCTCCCAGGACGGCCGAGGTCCAGGGCCGGTCGGCCCCGTTCCCGCCCGCCTCAGTGGGCCACGAGGCCGCGTCCACGGAACCGAGCCCGCACCCGGTCCACGAGTGCCGTGTCGGGGACCGGGGTGTCCCGGAGGGGGAACGGGATACCCAGCGCGTCGTACTTGGCGGCACCGAGCTTGTGGAACGGCAGGATGTCGACCCGCTCGACGCAGCCCAGGCCGGAGAGGAATCCGGCGAGTCCCTCGACGGCGTCCTCGTCGTCGGTCCAGCCGGGCACCAGGACGTACCTGATCCACACGCGCTTGCCCAGCCGGTCGAGGCGGGTGGCGAAATTGAGGGTGGGAGCGAGGTCGCCGCCGGTCAGCTTCCGGTAGGTGCGGACGTCGAAGGACTTGATGTCCAGCAGAACCAGGTCGGTGTCGGCGAGGAGTTCGTCCGTGGCGCGGGCGGCGAGGAAGCCGGAGGTGTCGAGCGCGGTGTGCAGTCCGAGCTCCTTGCAGCGGCGAAGAACCGCGGCCGTGAACGCCGGCTGGAGGAGGGCCTCGCCGCCGGTGAGGGTGACTCCCCCGCCGGCCGTGGTGACGAACGCACGGTACTTCTCGATCTCGGCCATCACCTCGTCGACGGTGGCCGGCTTGCCGTCCCGCATGTGCCAGGTGTCGGGGTTGGCGCAGTACAGGCAGCGCAGTGGACAGCCGCTGAGGAACAGCACGAACCGGGTCCCGGGACCGTCCACTCCCGTGGACAGGTCCCAGGAGTGGATCCGGCCCGTCACCGGTTCGACCGTGGTGTTCACAGCGATCCGTGGAAGGTGCGGCTGATCACGTCGAGCTGCTGCTCGCGGGTGAGGCGGACGAAGTTGACGGCGTATCCGGAGACCCGGACCGTCAGCTCCGGGTACTTCTCCGGGTGCTCCATGGCGTCCTCCAGGGTCGCCCGGTCCAGGACGTTGACGTTCATGTGGAAGCCACCCGAGGACATGTAGGCGTCGAGGATGCCGGCCAGGTGACCGGCGCGTTCCCCGGGGACGTGCCCGAGGCCCTCCGGGGTGATCGTGGTGGTCAGGGAGATGCCGTCCCGGGCCGCCTCGTACGGGAGCTTGGCCACCGAGAGGGCAGAGGCGGCGACCCCGTGCCGGTCACGGCCGTTCATCGGGTTGGCGCCGGGGGCGAAGGGCTGTCCGGCGCGGCGGCCGTCGGGGGTGTTGCCGGTGTGCTTGCCGTACACCACGTTCGAGGTGATGGTCAGCACGGACTGGGTGTGCTCGGCGTCGCGGTAGGTGGGGTGCTTGCGCACCTTCGCCATGAACGACTCCACCAGGTCGACGGCGAGCGCGTCGGCGCGGTCGTCGTTGTTGCCGTAGGCCGGGAAGTCGCCTTCGGTCGTGAAGTCCACGGCCAGTCCGGTGGCGTCGCGGAACACCCTGACCCGTGCGTGCTTGACCGCGGACAGGCTGTCCACGGCGACGGACAGGCCGGCGATGCCGCACGCCATGAACCGGTGCACCGGATAGTCGTGCAGGGCCATCTCGATGCGCTCGTACGCGTACTTGTCGTGCATGCAGTGGATGACGTTGAGCGCGTCCACGTACGTCCGGGCGAGCCAGTCCAGGACTCGGTCGTACGCGGCCGACAGCTCCTCGTGGTCCAGGTATTCCCCGGTCAGCGGCGGCATTTCGGGGGCGACCTGTTCGCCGGTCATCTCGTCGCGGCCGCCGTTGACCGCGTACAGCAGTGCCTTGGCCAGGTTGACGCGGGCGCCGAAGAACTGCATCTGCTTGCCGACCGCCATCGCCGAGACGCAGCAGGCGATCGCGGTGTCGTCGCCGGTGCGCGGGCGCATCAGCTCGTCGGACTCGTACTGGATGGCGCTGGTGTCGATGGAGACCTGTGCGCAGAACCGCTTGAAGCCGCCGGGCAGCCGGGGCGACCACAGCACGGTCAGGTTGGGCTCGGGGGCCGGGCCGAGGTTGTAGAGGGTTTGCAGGAAGCGGAAGGAGGTGCGGGTGACCAGCGGGCGGCCGTCCGCGCCGATGCCGCCGATGGACTCCGTGACCCAGGTGGGATCGCCGGAGAACAGGGCGTCGTACTCGGGAGTGCGCAGGAACCGTACGATCCGCAGCTTGATCACGAAGTCGTCGATCAGTTCCTGGGCGCGCGTCTCGTCGAGGAGCCCTTCGTCCAGGTCCCGCTGGAGGTAGACGTCCAGGAAGGTGGACGTGCGGCCCAGCGACATCGCGGCGCCGTTCTGCTCCTTCACGGCGGCCAGGAAGCCCAGGTAGAGCCACTGCACCGCCTCGTGCGCGGTCGCGGCGGGACGCGAGACGTCGCAGCCGTACGAGGCGGCCATCTCGGTCAGTTCGCCCAGCGCCCGGATCTGCTCGGCGAGTTCCTCGCGGTCACGGATGACGTCCGCGGTGGAGGGCCGCGCGTCCAGCAGGGCCCGCTCGTCCCGCTTGGCCTCGATCAGCCGGTCCGTGCCGTACAGCGCGACCCGCCGGTAGTCACCGATGATCCGGCCCCGGCCGTAGGCGTCCGGCAGGCCGGTGATGATCCCGACCTTGCGGGCGGCGCGCATCTCGGGCGTGTAGGCGTCGAAGACGCCGTCGTTGTGGGTCTTGCGGTAGGTCCCGAAGACACGCGTGACGAAGGGGTCCGGCTTGTAGCCGTACGCCTTGAGCCCGTTCTCCACCATCCGCAGTCCGCCGTTCGGCATGATGGCCCGCCGCAGCGGGGCCTCGGTCTGCAGGCCGACGATCAGCTCACGGTCGCGGTCGATGTAGCCCGGCCGGTGCGAGGTGATGGTCGACGGGGTGCCCGGGTCGACGTCGAGGACGCCCCGGCGACGTTCCTCGGGGAACAGGGCGGCGACCTTGCCCCAGACCGCGAGCGTGCGCTCGGTCGGACCGGTCAGGAACGCGGAACCGCCCTCGTACGGCGTGTAGTTGGCCTGGATGAAGTCGCGCACGTCGATGCGCTCACGCCATCCGCTGCCGGCGAACTGCCGCCAGGCGTCGGCGGTCCGGGGGCCGGCTGTCACCGTCGCGGTCATCTCGGGTCCTCTCGTCGGACGGCCTTGTCACTGTCGATGCTCGTCGTGCGGGCCCGCGGCGAGGAGTGCCGGACAGGGCACCGGGCGGGTCCCCTCCGCCCCTGGCCGGCCGGGACCTTCGGTCCCCTGTCTCGAAACGCGCCGACGCCGGTCGTCCCGCCCCGGCGGACCGGCGGCCGGCCGATGTGCCGCGCCGCCTCAGTCGTGCGGGACGACGGCGACGGGGCATCCGACGTGGTGGAGGACGCGCGGGTGACCGAACCCCTGTGGGCACCGACCTCTCGGCCGAGCCGGTGGTCCACGGGCCGTGCAGCCCCGGCAAAGCTCCCGAAGGTCCTTCCGGGACGGACGGGTGTGAACCGGGGCCGACCGGCCCCCTGGGCAGGACGGCCGGCACCTCGCGTCGAGCACGCGCCCGTCCGACGCTGGAACCATCACGCCCCCATAGCTGAGGAGCGCGGCTCATGGTCCGTTACGTGTACGACTTCACCGAGGGCGGCCGTGACATGGCCGGCCTCCTCGGCGGCAAGGGCTCGAATCTGGCCGAGATGACCCGGCTCGGACTCCCCGTGCCGCCGGGCTTCACCCTCACGACCGGGGCGTGCCGCGCCTTCCTGGTCACGGGCAGCGAGCCCGCCGGCCTGTGGGAGGAGGTCTCCGCGCACCTGGTGGCCCTGGAGGCGTCCGCCGGCCGGGTGCTGGGGCAGCCGGACGACCCGCTGCTGCTGTCCGTCCGCTCCGGCGCGAAGTTCTCCATGCCCGGCATGATGGAGACGATCCTCGACATCGGTCTGAACGACGACTCCGTGCTCGGGCTGGCCAAGGTCTCCGGCAGTGAACGCTTCGCCTGGGACTCCTACCGCCGCCTCGTCCAGATGTTCGGCAGCACGGTCATGGGTGTCGACTCCTCCTCCTTCGAACGGTCCCTCGTCCTGATGAAGGAGTCGCGCGGTGTGCGGGACGACGTGCACCTGACGGCGTCCGACCTGGCCGAGCTGGTCGAGACGTACAAGAGCCTGATCCGCCTGGAGACCGGGGAGCACTTCCCGCAGTCCCCCGGCGAGCAGCTGCGCCGGGCGGTCCTGGCCGTGTTCGAGTCCTGGAACGGCGAACGCGCCCGTCTGTACCGGCGGCGCGAGCACATCGCCGACGACCTGGGCACCGCCGTCAACGTCCAGCGCATGGTCTTCGGCAACCTCGGGGCCGACTCCGGCAGCGGCGTCGCCTTCACCCGCGATCCGGCCACCGGACGCCCCGGCCTGTACGGCGACTACCTGCCCGACGCGCAGGGCGAGGACGTCGTCGCCGGCATCCGCAACACCGTGCCCCTGAGCGAGCTGGAGCGCCTGGACCCGGGGTCGTACGCCCGGCTGCGGGCGCACATGGAGACGCTGGAGCGGCACTACCGGGACCTGTGCGACATCGAGTTCACGATCGAGCGCGGCACCCTGTGGATGCTCCAGACGCGGGTCGGCAAGCGCACCGCCGAGGCCGCGTTCGTCCTCGCCGCCGAACTGGCCGACGAGGGGCTCATCACCCCGGACGAGGCGCTGGCCCGGGTGAGCGGCGAGGGCCTGGCCCGGCTGATGTTCCCTCGCTTCGACACCTCGGGACACGGCGATCCGCTCGCCCACGGCCTTCCGGCGTCCCCGGGCGCCGCGGTGGGGGCGGCCGTCTTCCACTCGGCTGAGGCGGTACGGCGTGCCGCTGCCGGCGAGAAGGTCGTCCTGGTCCGGCAGGAGACCACCCCCGACGACCTGCCCGGCATGATCGCCGCCCAGGCGGTCCTCACCAGCCGGGGCGGCAAGACCAGCCACGCCGCCGTCGTGGCCCGCGGCATGGGCAAGGTCTGCGTGTGCGGCGCCGAGGAACTCACCGTGGACACCGATGCCCGCCGCTTCACCACCGCGGACGGCACCGTCGTCGAGGAGGGCACCGTCGTCTCGGTGGACGGCTCCGCGGGAGCGGTGTACGCGGGAGCGGTACCGCTGGTGGACTCGGCGGTCATCCGGTACCTGGAGGACGGCCCGGGCGACGAAGGCGCGCGGGGCATGGTCGGCGCGGTGGCGCGGGCGCTGTCCCGCGCGGACACCGTCCGGCGCCTGGAGGTGCGGGCCAACGCCGACACCCCCGAGGACGCCGCCCGTGCCCGCCGGTTCGGAGCACAGGGCATCGGCCTGTGCCGCACGGAGCACATGTTCCTCGGCGAGCGCCGCAAGCTGGTGGAGCAGATGATCCTGGCCGGCACGGACGCCGAGCGCGAGCGGGCCCTGGCGGCTCTCCTGCCCCTTCAGCGGCAGGACTTCGCCGGCATCCTGGAGGCGATGGACGGCCTGCCGGTCACCATCCGCCTCCTTGACCCGCCGCTGCACGAGTTCCTGCCCGACCACACCGACCTGGCGGTGCGGATCGCCGCCGCCGAGGCCCGTGGCGAGCAGGCGGACCCGCACGACGTCGAACTGCTCAGTGCCGTGAACCGCATGCACGAGGAGAACCCGATGCTCGGGCTGCGCGGTGTGCGGCTGGGGCTGGTCGTCCCCGGCCTGGTCGCCATGCAGGTCCGGGCGATCGGTGAGGCCGTCGCCGAGCGTCTCCTGGCCGACGGCGCCCCCGAGGCGGAGATCATGGTCCCGCTCGTCGGTGACGTGCGGGAGCTGCGCCTCGTACGCGAGGAGGTGCGAGAGGTGCTGGCCGACGTCTCGCAGGCGACGGGCGTCACCGTCGACTGCCCCGTCGGCACGATGATCGAGCTGCCCAGGGCGGCGCTGACGGCCGGCCGGATCGCCGAGGAGGCCGAGTTCTTCTCCTTCGGCACCAACGACCTGACCCAGACCACGTGGGGCTTCTCCCGCGACGACGTCGAGTCGGAATTCTTCTCCGCCTACCTCGACAAAGGTGTCTTCCCCACCTCGCCGTTCGAGACGCTCGACCGCGACGGGGTCGGCCGGCTGGTGGGCATCGCCGTCGCCGAGGGCCGCGCCACCCGCCCGGACCTCAAGATCGGCGTGTGCGGCGAGCACGGCGGCGACCCCGACTCGGTGCACTTCTTCCACGCCGCCGGACTGGACTACGTCTCCTGCTCGCCGTTCCGGGTGCCGGTGGCGCGACTGGAGGCGGGCCGGGCGGCGCTGGAGGGGGCCGAGGGGAGCGACAGCAGGTGAGGCCCGGGGCTCCTCGGCCCTGAGGTCAGGGGCCGAGGAGCCCCTGAGACCGGGGCCGACCGCCTCTGGGGCGCGGACGGGACACGCAGCAGTCTTGAGGTGTCGCAGAACGATCACAGGGAGTGGAACACATGACCGCCAAGGACATCGGTACCCGTGGAACCACTGCCACCGTGCGGGTGCGTGCCGACGGCGAGGTGGACGAGGAGTCCCTCGCCTATCTCCGCGAGAAGGTAGGCACCGCCCTGGCCCGGCCCGGACTGCCGCCCGTGAGCGGCGAGGTGCGCGTCCTGCGAGCCTCGGCCCACCACGTCGAACTGCCCTGGTCCGCCGGCGCCGACATCCGGATCGGAAGTCACCTCGTGACCGTCCGCGCCCGCGAGGCGAGCGCACGCGAACTCGCAGACCGGCTCCACGACCGGCTGCGCGCCGGTACCGAACGCGTCGCCCACCGAGGCGACGCCACCCGCCGGGCGGCCACGCCACCCCCGTGGCGCGGCGGTCCGCAGAAGTAGGCGCCCCGCGGCGTCTGCCCGACCTGGCGGGGAGCCGGCCTCCGGCTTTGGCCCTCCCCGTCGCGCTCGTGAAGGAGAATCCGCCGTGACCGCTCACACCGTCGGTGAAGTGATGACCAGGGACGTCGTGCAGGCCCGCCGGACGACACCGTTCAAGGAGGTCGTGCGCCTGCTCGACCACCACCGGATCAGCGGCCTGCCGGTGGTCGACGCCGACGACAAGGTCCTCGGCGTCCTGTCCGGCAGCGATCTGGTACGCGCTCAGGCGTACCGGGACGGCACCGCTCCGCCTCCGGCCGTGACGGCGGGTGACGTGATGTCGAGTCCCGCGATCACCGTGCACCCCGAGCAGACCGTGCCGGAAGCGGCCCGGCTCATGGAACGCCGCGGCATCGAACGGCTGCCCGTGGTCGACGAGGAGGACCGGCTCATCGGCATCGCCACCCGCCGGGACCTGCTCCGGGTGTTCCTGCGCGCGGACGACGACATCCGCCGCCAGGTGACCGGGGAGATCGTCGTCGGCGCACTGGAACTGCCGTCCGACGCCGTCCTCGTCTCCGTACGCGACGGTGTCGTCACCCTCGCCGGCCGTGTCGAACGACGCAGTCAGGTGGCGGAGCTCCAGCACGCCGCCTGGCGCCTCGAAGGCGTGGTGGGCGTGGTGAACCGGCTCGACTTCCGCACCGACGACTGTGCGGCGTCCACCCGGCTCGTCCGGACCGGGAATCCGTGAGCGGAGCGGCGAGCGGTCCCGCGGCTCGGCCGGCCGGGGCCCGACGGTCCCTGCCGGGCCGGGCCGGCCGGACGCGGGAGGGGTCCTTCGGCGCCCTCTGCGGCAGGCGGTCCCGGAGGACAGTGAAGGCAGAGAGCGGCGCCGCCGTACACCACGGCGGCCCCTGACAACGGAGGCGGACCACCATGACCCGACAGAACGTGCGGACCGAAGACCGCGTCGAGGCCGACGCCCCCTCCGACACCGCGGTCGCCGTGGACCGTCTGGTCACGGCCGGCCTCAAGGCACTCGCCGACTACGAGGGTCTCACCCAGGAGCAGGTCGACCACATCGTGAAGAAGGCGTCGGTCGCCGCCCTGGACCAGCACACCGCGCTGGCCCTCCTGGCGGTCGAGGAGACCGGACGGGGGGTGTTCGAGGACAAGGCGGCCAAGAACATGTTCGCCTGCGAGCACGTCACGCACAGCATGGGCCGCATGAAGACCGTCGGGGTCGTCGCCCGCGACGACATCGAGGACATGGTCGAGATCGCCGAACCGGTGGGCGTCGTGTGCGCGATCACACCGGTCACCAACCCGACCTCCACGACGATCTTCAAGGCGCTGATGGCGCTGAAGACCCGAAACCCGGTCGTGTTCGCCTTCCACCCCTCCGCCCAGCGCTGCAGCGCCGAAGCCGCCCGCGTCGTGCGTGACGCCGCCGTCGCCGCGGGCGCGCCGGAGCACTGCGTGCAGTGGATCGAGCAACCGTCGGTCGGGGCCACCGACACGCTGATGCGGCACCCGGGCGTGTCGCTGATCCTCGCCACCGGCGGCAACGCCATGGTCAAGGCCGCCTACTCGGCCGGCAAACCCGCCCTCGGCGTGGGCGCCGGCAACGTCCCCGCGTACGTGCACAAGAGCGCGCAGCTGCGCCGGGCCGTCAACGACCTGGTGCTGTCGAAGTCGTTCGACAACGGCATGATCTGCGCCTCCGAGCAGGCCGTCATCCTGGACGCCGACATCTACGACGCGGCGCTCGCCGAGTTCCGCGCCCTCCACGCCCACCTGGCGACCGCCGAGGAGAAGGCGAAGCTGGAGTCCTTCCTGTTCCCCGCCACCGGAGGATCGGGCGCCGGCTGCGAACCCAAGGTCAACGCCGCCGCCGTCGGACAGAGCCCCGCCTGGATCGCCGAGCGGGCCGGATTCTCCGTGCCGGCCGACACCTCGCTCATCCTCGTCGAGACCGGACGCGTCGGCCCGGACGAGCCGCTGACCCGGGAGAAGCTCTGCCCCGTGCTGGCCGTGCTCCGGGCCGAGGACGAACAGCGGGGCTTCGGCCTGGCCGCCGACATGGTCGCCTTCCACGGCCAGGGCCACAGCGCCGTCATCCACACCGAGGACCGCGCCCTGGCCGAGGCGTACGGCACCCGCATGAAGACCGTACGCGTCATCGTCAACGCCCCGTCGTCCCAAGGGGCGATCGGCGGCATCTACAACAACCTGCTGCCGTCACTGACGCTGGGCTGCGGCTCGTGGGGGAGCACATCGGTGTCCAACAACGTCTCCGCCGCCCAACTGCTCAACGTCAAGCGCGTATCCAAGCGGCGCAACAACCTGCAGTGGTTCAAGGTGCCACCGAAGATCTACTTCGAGCCCCAGGCCATCCGCTACCTCACGTCGATGCCGGACGTGCACCGCGTCACCATCGTGACGGACACGACCATGACCCGCCTCGGCTTCGTCGACCGTGTCTCGCGTGTCCTCCAGCGGCGGCGGGAGCCGGTCACCCTCCAGGTCATCGACAACGTACAACCCGAGCCGAGCATCGACTCCGTGCAGCGCGGTGCCGATCTGATGCGGGAATTCCGTCCCGACACGATCATCGCGCTGGGCGGCGGTTCCCCCATGGACGCGGCCAAGGTGATGTGGCTGCTGTACGAGCAGCCCGGCATCGACTTCGCCGACATGCGGCAGAAGTTCTCCGACATCCGCAAGCGCGCCTTCCGCTTCCCGGCCCTGGGCGCACTGGCCCGCCTGGTGTGCGTGCCCACCACGTCAGGAACCGGCGCCGAGGTCACCCCCTTCGCCGTCATCTCCGACCCCGCCACCGGCAAGAAGTACCCGCTGGCCGACTACGCGCTCACCCCCAGCGTGGCCATCGTCGACCCGCTCCTCACCACCGCCCTGCCCCCGGCACTGGCCGCCGACAGCGGCTTCGACGCCCTCACCCACGCCGTCGAGGCGTACGTGTCCGTCTACGCCAACGACTTCACCGACGGCCTCGCCCTGCACGCGATCCGGCTGATCTTCGGCAACATCGAGGCGGCGGTGAACGACCGCGACGGCTCGGCGGGGGCCCGGGAGAAGATGCACAACGCCGGCACCATCGCGGGCATGGCCTTCGGCAACGCCTTCCTCGGCATCGTCCACGCCATGTCGCACACCCTCGGCGCCACCTTCCACCTCGCGCATGGCCGCACCAACGCCGTCCTGCTCCCGCACGTCATCCGCTACAACGGCACCGTGCCCACGAAGCTCACGGGCTGGCCCAAGTACGAGAACTACCGGGCCCCCGAACGCTTCCAGGACATCGCCCGCACTCTGGGCCTCCCCGCCGCCACCCCTCAGGAGGGCGTGGAGTCCCTCGCCGCCGCCGTCGAACGGCTGCGCGGCGCCGTGGGCATCGAGCCCTCGTTCCAGGCCCTCGGCGTCGACGAGCGGACCTTCCTCGACGCCCTGCCCCAGCAGGCCCTCAACGCCTACGAGGACCAGTGCGCACCCGCCAACCCGCGGATGCCGATGCTGGACGACATGCAGGAACTCATGCGGGCCGCCTACCACGGCTGAACAGGGGCCGGCCGTCGCCCCGGCCCCCCACCTGACGGTGGCGAGAGGTGCAGGATCCTACGGGTCGGGGAACGTGCGGACGACGGGCAGCAAGATGGTCCTCAGTCCTCACCTCGGGGCCGGACGTTCTCTGCCCGTCTCAAGCGTCCCTCCGCGCGGGCTGTACGGCCTGGACGCCTTGCGCGGGGGCGCGCCGCGAGTTGGCGCGCAGACCCGGCGTGAACAGCCAGTCCGCCCACACCGCCCCGGCCAGAACGTCCGTTGTCCTGTGCGCTTCTTCCGGTCAGTCGTGCGCGATCACCGCCACCTGAGCGGCGGCATGGTGCAGCAGTGCCTGGGTCACCGGCCCGATGTGCGCGCCGACCGCCGCCCGACGGATCCGCCGGCCCACGACCACGAGAGCGGCGTCGCGGGAGGCGTCGATCAGGTGGCGACCGGCACCACCGACCGTGGCCTGCGTGCTGACCTCCACGGCGGGGTACCTCTCCTGCCACGGTCGCAGAACGTCGGACAGTTCGCGTCGCACCTGCGTGGCCGTGCGGTCGTTCAGGTCGGGCATGAGTTCGCCGCCGTAGTAGTAGGGCGGCAGCGCCCAACCGTGGACGATCCGCAGGCGTGCGGCGCGCCGCGAAGCCGCGTCGAACGCGAAGTCGATCACCGCGTCATCGGGCTTGTGCAGGTCGAGACCGAGAACGACGTCGCGGTGGTCGGTGGCGGCGGAGAGCCCGCGTGCCGAGGGCTCCGGCTGGGCCTCCTCCTCGCCGTGTCCTGCCGCCCGGACGAGGACGACGGGCCGCCGGCACGAGGCCAGAACGGAGAGGGAGACGGAACCGAGCAGGAATCCCGCCGTCCTGCTCAGTCCGCGGGATCCCAGCACCAGCAGCTCGGCGGCTTCGGCGGCCTTCAGCAGGGCCGGGACGGGCAGCCCGGAGACCTCTTCCCTGTCGATCCGCAGCCCTCGGCGGCGTTCGGCGACGCGGGTCCGCGTCTCGTCCAGCAGGCGTTGTGCCCATGCGTGCTGGAGGTCACTCGGCGGCACCGGTACGCCGGGTCCGGTCGTCGCCGCGTAGGCGGGGGGTTGCCACTCCCATGCGGTCACGAGCCGCAGGGGCAGGTCCCTGAGCTGTGCCTCGCGCGCGGCCCAGTCCGCGGCAGCCACACTCGTGGTCGAGCCGTCCAGTCCGACGGTGATGGTGCGGGTCATGGTGAGCCTCCTTCAGGCCGCTTCAAGTGTTCGTTCCGCGGGGCGGTGGCAGCAGGGGCCGCTGGTCCTCGCCCGGGATCCGACGGTCCCGGCATCCGGCTCACCGGTTCGAGGAGCACGGTCTCCTGGCCTGCGGGCGGGCCGGGTCAGGGCCGTGCGGCCCGGGTCCCGGCCCAGTCGGGCCCTGGCCGGGTGATCGCCCTGCCGGTTCGTCAACGCCACCATCGGCCATGCGCAGGAACGCCGTGCCGAGCGCAGCCTGGAAGCGCTGCGCCGCATGCTCGTCCTCGTCGCCCGGGTGCGCCGCGACGGCCTGGTGCTGACCGTTCCGCCCGCGCCCTCGTACCGGGTGACATCGTCCTGCTGGAAGCCGGCGACCGCGTACAGGCGATGAAGCGAGGTCGCCGGTTCGACACCCCGACTGCGGCTACCGCCTGCTGATCGCAGGGCGGTGACGGCTCCGATGTCACAGATCGACCGGTCGTCCTGTCCCAGGAGGTGAAGGCGGACGACGAGGGCAGGAAGGTGAGGGGCATGCGCGTGTTCGTGTGGCACGAGGGCTTCGAGGAGGAGCCGGCGTGACCGGGCAGACGGCGAAGGCCGAGGAGTTCGAGGAGCTGCGGCCCCTGCTGTTCTCGATCGCCTACCGGATCCTGGGCAGCGTGGCCGAGGCCGAGGACGCCCTCCAGGAGAGCTGGCTGCGCTACGAGGCGTCCACGACCTCGCCCGCGTCGGTGAAGTCGTTCCTGTCCGCCGTGGTCACCCGCGTCTCCATCAACGTGCTCAACTCGGCCCGTGTCCGGCGCGAGGAGTATGTCGGGCCCTGGTTCCCCGAGCCGCTGCTGTCCGATCCGTATCAGGATCCGGAGCGCTCGGCGGAGCTCGCCGACTCGGTGTCGATGGCCGCGCTGCTCCTGCTCGAACGGCTCACCCCGCTCGAACGGGCGGTGTTCGTGCTGCGCGAGGTGTTCGCGTTCGACTACCCGGAGATCGCCACGGCCGTCGGCCGGTCGCAGGCGGCATGCCGCCAGCTGGTGGTGCGGGCCCGCCGTCACATGCACGAGGGCCGGCCCCGCTTCGAGGCGGACCGGCGCGAGCGCGAGGAGCTCGCCGCACGGTTCTTCGATGCCGTCCGGGAAGGCGAGGTGGACGGGCTGCGGGAGCTGCTCGCCGCCGACGTGCGGCTGGTCGCCGACAGCGGCGGCAAGGCGCCCCAGTGGGCCGAGGGCTTCTTCGGCGAGGATCAGGTGGCCCGCGTGCTCGCCGCACTCCTCCCGCCCTTCCTCCGGACCGGCGGCGTCGTGGAGCCGCACGAGGTGAACGGCCGGCCAGGCGCGATCTTCCGCGACCGCCACGGCAACGTCGTCAACACCTGGAGCCTCGACATCCTGACCGGACGGATCCAGACCATCCGCGCGGTCAGCAACCCCGACAAGCTCGGGCACGTCGGTCCCGTGGCGGACGCCTGGACGGTCCTGCGCGACACGCGGCAGGCCCGGCGGGCCACCGGCTGAGACCGCCTGCGACGACGCCGCGGCCCGACCCGCCGAACCCACTCACCGGCAGACATGTCACCGGACACGTAAGGAAGAGTCGCCATGCTCGTCACGATCTTCGGGGCCAACGGCCCCACCGGCCGCCTGCTCACCGACCAGGCACTCACCGCCGGACACCACGTCACGGCCGTCACCCGCAAGCCGGACGGCTTCCCCCTGCGCCACGACCGGCTCCAGGTGGCCGGCGCCGATGTGCTTGATCCGGCGGCCGTCGACGCCGCGGTGGCGGGGCGGGACGCTGTCCTGTCCACGCTCGGCGTACCCGCCGGGAAGGAGCCCGTCCGCACCTACTCGGAAGGAGCGTCCCACATCATCGCCGCCATGCGACGGCACAAGGTGCGCCGGCTCGCCGTGGTCAGCTCCAGCGGAGTCGACCCGCACCCCTACTCCGACGGCGGAGTCCTGTTCAACCGCGTGGTCCTGCCGTACGTCACCCGCGTGCTGGGCAGGACCCTGTACGACGACATGCGACGGATGGAAGCCTTGGTCAAGGCCACCGACCTCGACTGGACGATCGTCCGCCCGAGCGGGCTCTACCACCTGCCATGCCCCACCGACTACACCGTCGTCGAAGGCCACGCCGACGGCAGGTTCACCGCCCGCGCAGACCTCGCCGCGAGCATGCTGGCCCTGCTCGCCGACGACCGCCACGTCCGCACCACCATCAGCGTCGTCACCACCGTCGACAACCCCACGTTCCTCCAGTGGGTACGCCAGGAAGCACTCGCCAAGAACTGACACCGGATCAGCGGCGACGGCGGGCCGAAGTCGGCCGGTGGTGCGCGGCCCGAGGGGTGGCGCCGAGGGCACGCCGCCCCTCGCTGCCGGCTTCATCTGCGGGTTCTCACCTTACGCACCAGTTCGAGGTAGTGATCCCAGTCCCAGTTGGCTCCGGGGTCGGTGTGGGTGGTGCTGGACAGCTCGTGGTGACCCAGGATGTGGGCACGGTCCAGCGGAATCGCATAGCGCCGGCACACGGCCTCGACAAGCGCTGCGGACGAGGCGTACATGTCGTCCGTGAACCAGTCGGTGGCATTGACCCAGCCCTCGTGTGTGATGCCGATGCTTCGGTTGTCGTGGTCAGTGTCACCGGCGTGAAGAGCGATGTCCTTCTCCCGGACGCACTGGCCGATGTGACCGTCCACCGAGCGGATCACGTAGTGGGCGGAGGCTTTCCTGCCGGGGTCCTGGAAGACGGCGACCGCGTCGTCGAAGTGCTCCTGCGTCACAGCCTTGCGGGCCGTCAGATGATCTGGTCCGGCGGCCGTCTCCCTGACCGACACGGCACCGAGCCCGGCAGCGGCTTGGTCGTACTGGGCAAGGACGACGTGCCCGAGATGCTCGATCTCGTCTCGCGAACCGAGCCCGGGCCCTTCTGGTCACGCACCCACGAACTCGGCACCTACCTGGGTGCCAGGGTCGACGGAGCCCTCGTGGCGATGGCCGGGGAGCGCCTACGGCCTCCAGGGTGGACGGAGATCAGCACCGTCTGCACCGCTCCCGAGGCACGGGGGCAAGGCCACGCCGCCCGCTTGGTGCGCGCGCTCGCCGCACGCATCCTGGCGCGCGGCGACCGTCCCCTCCTGCATGTGGCCGACACGAACACCGGCGCCATCGCGCTGTACGAGCGCCTCGGCTTCACGACACGCAAGAAGGTGACCTTCCGAGGCTTCCGAACCCCCTGACGACCCGGCTCAGCGGTTCCGTGGACCTGGTCTGCCGACGCTCGACCATTCGACTCCGGGGGCAGTCCGTCCCTCGGCTGTGCCGCACGACGCGTGCGGCCGTCCGACTCCTTCGCGAGGGCCGGAGCCGGCCAGGACTCTTACGGTCCCGGCCGTCGGCGTCATGGCGCGAGGACGGAGTGTACGTGTTCGACCTGCGGCGGAGCTGCGAAGTACGGTCCCGCCAGGGCCCGCCATTGGGCGAAGCCCTCGGAGGCGCGGAAGGTGACGGTGTGGTGCTCGACCGTCTCCCAGCGGACCATCAGCCGGTAACGGGAGGGATGTTCGACGCTGCGGTGCAGGTCGACTCCGTCGCAGCCGTCGGCGGCGAGGAAGAGGGGCAGAGCCTGGGTGACGGCTTCCTCGAACTCCTGCTCCTGGCCCGGGTGGATCTCGATCCGAGCGATCTCGATGATCACGGTGGTGCTTCTTCCTGAGGTCAGTCGCGGTTCTGGGCGGCGGCCTTGGCGTGTTCGGCGTCGACCCGTGCGGTGACGCCGGTCTCGACGAGGGTGCGGGTGGCGTCGACGGAGGCGTAGATCCACAGGATGCGCATCGGCTCGGTGGCGGAGGCGTTGCGGAAGCGATGGGGGGTGTTGGCGGGGACGTAGGTGGTGTCGAATCGGGTGACGTGGTGTTCGGTGCCGTCGATCTCCACGATGGCGTCGCCTTCGAGGATGGTCACGCTCTCCGGGCAGTTGTGGGTGTGCAGGGCGATGCCCGCGCCGCCGTCGAAGAGGGTCTGGCCGGTGAGGAAGACCTCGGCGCCGGTCGCCTTGGTGACCAGGGGGATGGTGCGGGCGCCGCCCCCGCGGCTGAAGGCGGTCAGTTCGGCCGGGCGCAGCACGGCGGGCGGGAAGGAGGCGAAGCAGGGCTGGTCGGTGGGGTGGTTCACAGCGGTCTCCAGGTGGGCTGTTCAGGCGGCCGGGCCGATCCAGACGGTTTTGGTGTTGACGAACTCACGGATGCCCTCGGCGCCGAGCTCGCGGCCGTAGCCGGACTTCTTGATGCCTCCGAAGGGCAGGCGGGGGTCGGAGGCGACCATGCCGTTGACGAAGACGGCGCCGGCGTCCAGGACGCGGGCCAGGCGGCGGGCACGGTCGAGGTCGCTCGTCCACAGCGCGGCGCCGAGGCCGTACTCGGTCCGGTTGGCCAGGGTGATCGCCTCGTCGGCGTCGGCGACACGGGTGATGGCCGCGACGGGGCCGAAGGTCTCCTCGTCGAAGGCGGCCATGCCAGGGCGGACGTGGTCGAGGACGGTGGGCGGGTAGTAACAGCCCGGACCGTCGGGGACCTCACCGCCGAGGACGAGGACGGCGCCGACGGTGCGCCGGACTTGGTCGTGCAGGGTGTCGCGGAGGTTCGCGCGGGCCATCGGGCCGATGGCGGTGTCCGGGTCGGTCGGGTCGCCGACCTTCAGGGCCGCCGCCGCGGCGGTGAACGCCGCCACGAACTCGTCGGCCACGGCCTCCTCGACAATGAACCGCTTGGCGTTGACGCAGGACTGGCCGGCGTTGACGTAGCGGGCCTTGACGGCGGTGGCGGCAGCAGCCGGGATGTCGGCGTCGGCGAGGACGACGAACGGGTCGGAGCCGCCGAGTTCGAGGACCTGCTTCTTCAGGACGGCCGCGGCCTGGGCGGCGACGATCGCGCCGACCTCGGTGGAGCCGGTGAGGGTGACGGCCGCGACGCGCGGGTCCGCGATGAGCCCGGCGACCTGGTCGACCTCGATCAGCAGGGTGCGGCACAGGTCCTCGGGGGCGCCGGCCTTGCGGACGACCTCTTCGACGGCCAAGGCACACTGCGGCACGTTGTTCGCGTGCTTGAGCAGGGCGCCGTTGCCGGCGGCCAGGGCGGGGGCGGCGAAGCGGAAGAACTGCCAGAAGGGGTAGTTCCACGGCATGACGGCGAGGACCACGCCCAGGGGGTCGTAGACGACGGCGCTCTCGGCGGCGTCGGAGGCGACAGGCCGGTCCGCGAGCTGTGCCGGGGCGTGTTCGGCGTAGTACTCGCAGGTCATGGCGCACTTCTCGATCTCCGCGCACGCCTCGGTGATCGGCTTGCCCATCTCGGCGGTGATCAGCGCCGCGTAGGTGTCCCGGCCCTCGCGCAGGACGCGGGCCGTCTCCCGCAGCAGGGGCACCCGGTCGGTGATGTCACGCCGTCGCCAGGCGGCCTGGGCCGAGGCCGCCGCGTCGAGGATGCCGTCGACCTCCTGCGGTGACTGCGGAGAATAACGGGCCAGTTCATTGCCCGTGGCCGGGTCGGTGGAAACGATCATCAGCGGTCTCTCCGGTGTGCTCGACGGTGCGGCAGATCTTGGCGACGACACCGGCGGTGCCGAGGGGCGCCGCCGGTGTCGCGGGTACACAAACGGGCGCGGGTGGCGGAGTTGTCCAGAACGGGGATGTCCCGTCGGCTCAGGTGACGCTGATGGCTCCGGTGACGACGGCGAAGGCGATGTAGGCGAGGGAGACGAGGACGCCCCAGCGCAAGGCGTGCTTCTGGAAGTCGCCGAGTTCCGCCTTGACCAGCCCGAGAAGGACCCACAGGGGCGCGCTGGTGGGGCCCATCATGTGAAGGATCTGGCCGATGGCGCCGGCACGGGCGATCTCGTTGGCCGGGATGCCGTAGTGCGCGGCGGACTCCGCGAGGACGGGCACGACCCCGAACCAGTAGCCGTCGTTGGACATGAAGAAGCCGAGCGGCAGGGCGAGGACCGCGGTGAACAGCGGGATGACGTTGCCCCAGCCCTCCGGAACGATCGAGAGGGCGGCATCGGCCATGGCCTTGATCATGCCGGAGTCGGTCATGATGCCGGTGAAGACGCCGGCGGCCAGGACGAGGATCATCACGGGCACGGCGTTGGCGGCCTGGCGCTTGATGAGGTCCTGCTGGTCGCCGATGGAGCGGATGTTGACCAGCAGGGCTATGACGAAGGCGACCATGAAGAGCACCAGGAGGTCGGCGACCTCGGCGATGAGCAGGACCATCAGCAGCAGGGTGAGGGCGGCGTTGAACCACATCCGCCAGTCGGCCTTGACCGGCTCGAACGCCTCGCCGGAGGCGATCTCCAGCTTGTAGGCGGCGAGCTTCTCGGGGTCGAGCTTGTGGCGTTCGCGCAGGCCGAGCCAGTAGGCGACGGCGACGATGGCCAGGCTGGTGAGGGCCATGGGGCCGATCATGTGGACGAAGTACTCGGTGGCGCTCAGGTGCAGGACGCTGATGCCGCGGGTGGCCGCTCCGCCCCAGGGGGTGGTGCCGGAGATGGTGCCCAGTGCCATGGCCGCCAGTGTGGCGAGGATGAGGGGGTTGATGCCCAGGCGCCGGTAGATGGGCAGGAACGCCGAGCAGACGATCATGTAGCTGGTGGTGCCGTCGCCGTCGAGTGCGACCAGGAGGGCGAGGACGGCGGTGCCGACCACGATGCGGACCGGGTCGCCCTTGGATGCGCGGACGATGGCCTGGACGATCGGCTCGAAGAGCTTGCACTCCATCATCAGGCCGAAGTAGAGGACGGCGAACAGCAGGAGGGCGGCGGTCGGCGCGACCGTGTCCAGACCGTTCATGATCATGTCGCCGAGTTTGCTCCCCTTGCCCGCGATGACGGCGGCGACGATGGGGGTGAGCATGATGGCGGTGAACGCGGAGAGGTACTTCCGCATCACGAGCAGCATGAAGCTGCCCAGGGTGGCGAAGCCGAGGACGGCGAGCATCGTTGCTCCTTGGGGCAGGACTGAGGGCCGCCGGTCGGGCGGCGGCGCGGAACGGCGCGTGAGGTCAGCGCGTGTCGGTTCGGGTGGCGACCGGCAGCGCACACAGGGCCGTACTCGGCTCGTGCGTCGGGTCGGTCATGGTACGTGCGGCTCCTGTACGGCGGCTCGGCGGGCGCACGGTCGTGACGGGCGAAGGCCCGGTGGGGAGGTCAGGGGTGCGCCTGGCATGGCTGGGACATCCGGGGTGGCCGACATGGAAAAGGCGATTGACTCGCACCCGTCGACTTCCGGACAACCGGTTTACCGGATTGCCGGTAGGTAACTAGAATCCGGCCATCGCGTCAATACCGAAGTGAGGAATTCGATGGCCGAACTCGCCAGGATCACGGTCGAGCCGCGCGAGCCGCTGGCCGCAGAGGTCTCCCGCCGCCTGATCGACTACCTGATGTCCGGCGAGGTCCAGCCCGGCGACCGCATCCCCTCGGAACGGCAGCTGACCGAGATGCTCGGGGTGAACCGGCCCACCGTCCGCGAGGCGATCAAGTCGCTCGGCTTCCTCGGCCTGCTGGAGATCCGGCAGTCCAGCGGCACGTACTTCCGCGGCGCCGACTCCGACGTGCTCTACCGGCTCTTCGAGCTGGGGCTGGTACTCGGCGAGCGGGGCGCCCGGGACATGGTGCAGGCCCGCGCCGAGCTCGAGGTGATCGTCGCGGGACTGGCCGCGCAGGCCCGCGACGAGGCGGGCGTCGAACTGCTGCGGACCCGCCTGACGGCGATGCGGGAGTGCCCGGACGA
Source organism: Streptomyces sp. NPDC031111 (assembly GCF_055570675.1). Taxonomy (NCBI): domain Bacteria; kingdom Bacillati; phylum Actinomycetota; class Actinomycetes; order Kitasatosporales; family Streptomycetaceae; genus Streptomyces; species Streptomyces sp. NPDC031111. The sequence continues at coordinate 5,811 of NZ_JBVIGS010000022.1, read as the reverse complement.
GGAGTTCCCCGAGGCGGACACCGCCTTCCACGCCGCGCTGGGCGAACTGGCCGGCAACACCGTGCTGCGGGACATGCTCAAGGGCATGCGGGCGATGATCCAGCGCGGCTGGGTGGAGCGCACGGGGGCGGTCCGCTCCCGCGAGGTGGCCTACGACGACCACGTACCGATCTTCGAAGCGGTCGCGGACGGCGACGCGGAGGCCGCCCGAGCGGCGATGGCCCGGCACATGGACGGTGCCTCCCGGCGCCTGATGGAGGCGCTCGAACAGCGGGAGGGGTAGCGGCCACGGCGGCCTGCCGGACCACTTCCGGCAGGCCGCAGCCCACCCATCGGAACAACCGGTTGACCGGTTTACCGGTTGCGCCTACAGTGGCGGGCGGCACCGCGACACCACGCTGCCGTCCCCCATCTCGGGCCCGTGTCCTCCGCCGTCAGGAAGCATTTCCCGCGCCGGCCGAAGGCAGGCCCCCGGTCGGGACCCTTGCCGGTCCCCGCCTACCGGAAGAGGTAAGAACCCGGTGATCGAATCCCCTCCCCTGGTCGCCATGATCCACGCCGTGCCGACCGCCCACCGCATCGCCCAGGACGCGTTCGCCCAGGAGTTTCCGCAGGCCACGGTCTGGAACGTCCTGGACGACCGCCTGCTGGACGACGCCCGCGAGGCCGGTGAACTCACCGACGCACTGCGCAGGCGCATGCTCCGGCTGATCGCCCACGTCATGGACGGCGGCGCCCACGGCCTGCTTCTGACCTGCTCCTCCTACGGAGAGGTGGTGGACACCGCCCGCGTGCTGTGGGACGTGCCGGTGCTGAAGTCGGACGAGTCGATGTTCAAGACCGCCCTGGCCGGCCCGTACCGGCGGATCGCCGTCGTCGCCTCCACTCCGCCGGCCGTGCCGGCGGCCGTCGCCCAGCTCGAAGCGCTCGTCCCGGCCGTCCGCCCGGACCAGCCGGTCGACATCGTGACCGCCCTGAGCGAGAGGGCCGCCGGAGCCGGCCCCGAGGAGGCCGCCCGGCTCCTGGCCGACGCCCTCCGCACGGCCGGTGGCACCGACGCCGACGCGGTGCTCCTGGCGCAGTACTCGCTCACGCCGGCCCGCGACGCCCTGGCGGCCCTGCTGGGTGTGCCGGTGCTGGACGGCGCCGGTGCCGCCGCCCGTGAGCTGCGCGGCCTGCTCGCACCGGCCGGGACACCGGTGATCGCGTCATGAGCGCGGGACTGCCCTGGCCTGTGGCCTACACCGTCTCCGGAGACGACTGCGTCTCCCCCATGCCGCTCGGCCACACGGCGCCACTCGCCGAGGCCGTCCGTGACCTGGCCGAACTCGGCTACGACGGGGTGGAGGTACAGGTCCGCGAGGTCGGCGCCCAGGACGCCGAAACCCTGACGCGGACCGTCGAGGCCGCCGGTCTCAAGGTCCTTGGCATCGGCACCGGACCGGTCGCCGCACAGGACCGGCTGACCCTGACCGACCCGTCTCCCGATGTCCGCCGACACGCCCTGTCCCGGCTGCTGGGAGCCGCCCGCCTCGCCGGCGAGCTGGGCGTGCCGGTGTCCCTCGGACAGACCCGCGGCACCTTCCTGCCAGGTCTGGAGGACATGCAGCAGGCATGGGCCGAACGCGCCGTGGAGCGCCTGGCCGAGGAGGCCGCCACGTGCGGGAGCCGCCTGCTGCTGGAACCGCAGTCACGGGCCAACACCTCGCTGTGGCACACCCCGGCCGAGGCACTCGCCTTCCTCGACTCGCTCGACGCTCCGGCCGGACTGGTGCTGGACACCCACCACCTCGCCGCCGAGGTCGTCGACTCGGTACGGGCCGTCACCGACCACGCCCGTGTCACCGGCTGCCTCCAGCTCGCCGCCGCCTCGACCCGAGGCCCCCTGACCGTCGGTGACCCCCGGCTCCCCGCCCTGCTCACCGCGCTCCGCACCGGCGGCTTCACCGGCTGGCTGACCCTGGAGCACTCCCAGGACGGCGACAGCACCAAGGCCGCCGCCCGCTCCTGGACCGCGCTCGCCGACGCGGCGGCCGTCCCGTCCTGACCCCAACCCCCTGTTTTCATCGAGAGGAACCCGCACCATGAGCAGCAAGACCTACCGCCTCGGAGTCCTCGAGGGCGACGGCATCGGCCCCGAGATCGTCCCGTCCTCCGTCGAGATCGCCACCGCCGCCGCGCAGGCCGCCGGCGTCTCCGTCGACTGGGTGACCCTGCCGCTCGGCGCCTCCGCCATCGAGACCCACGGCACCCCCGTCCCCGAGGAGACCAAGGACGCCCTCGCCGGACTCGACGGCTGGTACCTCGGCCCGCACGACTCCGTGTCCTACCCCGAGCCGCACAAGTCCGCCCTCAACCCCTCGGGCACCCTGCGCAAGCACTTCCAGCTGTTCGCCAACATCCGCCCCGCCAAGTCCTTCCCCGGCGCGAAGGCCGTCTGCGACAACGCCGACCTGGTCATCGTCCGCGAGAACACCGAGGGCTTCTACGCCGACCGCAACACCTTCGCGGGCACCGGTGAGTTCATGCCCACCGCCGACACGGCGATCATGCTGGGCATCATCACCCGGGAGGCCACCGAGCGCGTCGCCCGCGTCGCCTTCGACCTGGCCCGCTCACGCCGCAAGAAGCTCACCATCGTCCACAAGGCCAACGTCCTGAAGCTCACCACGGGCCTGTTCCGCACCGTGTGCCAGGAAGTGGCGAAGGACTACCCGGACGTGGCGGTGGACGACTTCCACATCGACGCCATGACCGTCCACCTGGTGCGTCGCGCCCAGGACTTCGACGTCATCGTCACCGAGAACATGTTCGGCGACATCCTCTCCGACCTGGCCGGCGAGATCTCCGGCTCACTCGGCACCGCGCCCTCCATCAACTCCTCCGCCACCACGGCCATGGCCCAGGCGTCCCACGGCTCCGCCCCCGACATCGCCGGGGAGAACATCGCCAACCCGGTCGCCATGATCCTCTCCGGCGCCATGCTCTTCGAGTGGCTCGCCGCCAAGCACGGCGACGACAGGCTCGCCACCGTCGCGAAGATCATCGAGAAGGGCGTGGCGGACGCGATCGCCGCCGGCACCTCCACCCGCGACCTCGGAGGCTCCGCCTCCACCACCGAGTTCACCGCCGCCGTCATCAAGGCCATCGGCGCCGGCCAGAACTGACCCGTCCGCTCCGGGGCGGGTGACTCCGCCGCCCGCCCCGGTCCGGCTCCCGTACCACCCGCACGCCCGAGGAGAGACGCCCGACCATGACCCTGCGCATCGGCTGCACAGCCGACGACTTCACCGGCGGCACCGACGTCGCCGCGGCCTTCCGGCGTGCGGGCCTGCGCACCGCCCTGGTCTTCGGCACTCCGGACGACACCACCGTGCTCCCGGCGGACTGCGACGCCGCCGTGGTCGCCCTCAAGTCGCGTTCGACGCCCGTCGACGAGGCGGTCGCCGATTCCCTGACCGCCCAGCGCTGGCTGTGGTCCAAGGGAGCGGCCCAGGTCTATTTCAAGTACTGCTCCACCTTCGACTCCACCCCGCGGGGCAACATCGGCCCGGTCACCGACGCCCTCATGGACGCCGCCGGCGCCGACGTCGCCCTGCACTGCCCGGCCTCCCCGCCCAACGGCCGCACGGTCTACCAGGGCCACCTGTTCGTCCACGACCAGCTGCTGTCCGACTCACCGCTGCGCCACCACCCCCTCAACCCCATGACGGACTCCGCGCTGGTGCGCCTGCTGTCCGCGCAGACCCGCCACCAGGTGGCACTGATCGACTGGACCACCGTCCGCCGCGGGGTCGAAGCCGTCCGGGACGCCGTCGTGGCCCACCAGCAGGCCGGCGTCCGGCACCTCATCGCCGACGCCCTCACGGACGAGGACCTCGCCGTGCTGGGGGCCGCCGCCCTCGAACTGCCGGTCGTCGCCGGCGCCGCCGGACTGGCCGAGGGCATCGGACGGGCCTACCCCGCCGCCGGCCCGGCCACCACCGAACCCTGGCCCGTCGCAGGCCGAGCCGCCGTCCTGGCCGGCAGTTGCTCGGCCCGCACCCTGGAACAGATCGCCCAGTTCTACGCCGCAGGCCTCCCCTCCCTCCACCTCGACGTCCTCGCCGCCGCCACCGGCCGCGACGTCGCCGGCGACGCGCTGGCCTGGTACGACGCGCAGGACCCCGCCCTCCCCGTGCTGGTCTACGCCTCCGCCTCACCGGAGGAACTGGCCGCCGTACAGGCACAGTTGGGGGTCGCTGAAGCCGCCGCGCAGGTCGAGGAACTCCTCGGCACGCTCGCCTCCCACCTCGTCGGGCGCGGCGTACGACGCCTGCTCGTCGCGGGCGGGGAGACCTCCGGCGCCGTCACCACCTCCCTCGGAATCCGTGCCGTCCTCGTCGGCGAGGAAGCCGACCCCGGCGTCCCGTGGACGTACGCCACCACCGAGCACGGCGACCTCGCCCTCATGCTGAAGTCCGGCAACTTCGGCGCCCCCGACCTGTTCACCCGTGCTCTCACGGAGGCCAAGTGACGCCCTACGCCGACGAGTCGGCCGCCCGCGCGCTCATCGTCCGTACCGCCCGCTCCCTGTTCACGCGCGGCCTGACTCACGGTTCCACCGGCAACCTGTCCGTCCGCCTGGCCGACGGCAGCCTGCTGCTCACGCCCACCGGGTCCAGCCTCGGCACCGTCGAGGAAGCCGATCTCTCCCGCACCGACCTGCACGGCAAGCACCTGGAGGGTCCCCGTCCGACGAAGGAGGCCTTCCTGCACGCCGCCTTCTACCGGGCCCGGCCGGGCGCCCACGCGGTCGTGCACCTGCACTCCACCCACGCCGCCGCCGTCTCCTGCCTGGACGGCGTGGACCCCGCCAACGCGCTGCCCCCGCTCACCGCCTATTACGCCATGCGCGTCGGCACCCTTCCCCTGCTGCCCTACCACGCCCCCGGCGACAGCGGCCTGGAACCGCTCGCCGAGGAGACGGCCCGCGCCCATCACGCCGTCCTGCTCGCCAACCACGGACCCGTCGTCGCCGGCGCGTCCCTGGAACAGGCCGCCGACGCGATCGAGGAACTGGAGGAAACCGCCAAGGTGCACCTCCTCCTTCGGGGACTCCCCACCCGTCCCCTCACCCCCGAACAGGCTGCCGCGCTCGCACCCTCTTCCCCCTGACGGCCGGATGAGCCGCGAGCGCGGCAGTCACCCCAGCGAAGGAGTCCCCATGACAGTCATCACCCCCATTCCCACCGCCGACCTCGTCGACCGGTACGGCGCCGAACTGCGCGTCTGCGACCTGCAGTTCCGTCAGTTCGGCGCCCACCGGAGCTTCGCCGGCCCCGTCCGCACCGTCTCCTGCCACGAGGACAACGGCCTGCTGCGCGACCTGCTGCGCACCCCCGGCGACGGGGCCGTCCTCGTCGTCGCCGGCGGCGGCTCCCTGCGCACCGCCCTGGTCGGCGACCTCATCGCCGGCGCCGCCCAGGACAACGGCTGGGCCGGCCTCGTCCTGCACGGCGCCGTCCGCGACAGCGTCGCCCTCGCCGGTCTGCGCCTCGGCATCAAGGCCCTCGGCACCATCCCGCGCAAGAGCGCCAAGGACGCCTCCGGAACCGTCGACGTACCCGTCACCTTCGGCGGCGTCACCTTCCGCCCCGGCGACATCCTGCACGCCGACGACGACGGCATCGCCCTCCTTCCCGAAGGCACGGTGAGCTGACCGGTGGTTCTGAAGACCTTCGGCTGGTCGTTCGCGGTCACCGCGCTCGGCCTGGTCGCAGCGGTCCTCTTCGGGGGGTGGACCGCCTTCGGCATCGTGGCGATCCTCTC
>NZ_JBVIGS010000021.1:0-138487 GCF_055570675.1 Streptomyces sp. NPDC031111 | reverse complement strand
CTCCGCCTGCTCCAGACCATCGTCGCCGTCGCCGCCGAGAAGAACTCCACCCTCGTCCTGCCCTTCCCCGTCGAACTGCTCCGCTTCCTCGAACGAGCCTCCCAGCAGCCGGCGCCGGCGGGTTCGCCATCGATGCGGGAGCAACTTCCGTCCACCGCGCCGTCCATGGATCCGGACCACGAGGGGGCGAATTCAAGCCAAGGTCATGTGCCGCGGACCGTACCGCCGGTTACTCCTTCGTAGCGTTTGCAGTGTGAACCGTCCTGCGTGTCCATGACCTGTCAGGACATAGGGGGCGCGCGGCCGTTGTCGTACGCGCGTCCTGAAGTCGACCTTGTGTGCTCCCTGTGGGGTTCGGAAGAGTAGGCGCCGTTCAACCGGCACGGGCGTGGCTTCTTCTGTGTTCCGCCCCCGTGGCCGTACGCCTTCCGGTCCGGTGAGGTCCCCACAACCTCCCGGGCCGTCCCCCCACAGGAGGACGTGAGTTGAAGCACCGACGCATACCCAGGCGACGTGCAGTCATGGCGGGTGCGGGCATCGCCGCACTGGCCGCCGGCGCGGTCACCTTCCAGACTGCGAACGCCAGTGAGACCCCGGCGGACGCCGCGCCGCGGACCCTCTCGATCGGAGCGGCCGGAAAGCTCGCCTCGACGCTCGCCCAGGATCTGGGCGCCGACGCGGCGGGAACGTATTACGACGCGAAGAGCAAGGCCCTCGTGGTGAACGTGCTCGACGAGGCCGCAGCCGAGACCGTCGAGGCGGCCGGCGCCGAGGCGAGAGTCGTGACGAACTCGTCGGCCGAGCTGAAGAGCGCGCGCACCACCCTGAAGCAGGACGCCACCATCCCGGGCACCTCCTGGGTGACCGACCCGACCACCAACAAGGTCGTCGTCACCGCCGACCGCACCGTCTCCGAGGCCGAGTGGGCCAAGCTGACGAAGGTCGTCGACGGGCTGGGCGCCAAGGCCGAACTCCAGCGCACCAAGGGCGAGTACAAGCCCTTCATCGCGGGCGGCGACGCCATCACCGGCAACGGCGGGCGCTGCTCGCTCGGCTTCAACGTGACCAAGGGCGGCGAGCCGCACTTCCTCACCGCCGGGCACTGCACCGAGGGGATCTCCACCTGGTCGGACTCCTCGGGCAACGTGATCGGCGAGAACGCGGACTCCAGCTTCCCGGGTGACGACTACGGCCTGGTCAAGTATACCGCCGACGTGGACCACCCGAGCGAGGTGAACCTCTACGACGGCTCCACGCAGGCGATCTCCGGCGCCGCCGAGGCCACCGTCGGCATGCAGGTCACCCGCAGCGGCTCCACGACCCAGGTGCACTCGGGCACGGTCACCGGTCTGGACGCCACCGTGAACTACGGCAACGGCGACATCGTCAACGGTCTGATCCAGACCGACGTGTGCGCCGAGCCCGGCGACAGCGGCGGCTCGCTCTTCTCGGGCAGCAGCGCGGTCGGCCTCACCTCCGGCGGCAGCGGCGACTGCACCTCGGGCGGTGAGACCTTCTTCCAGCCGGTGACGGAAGCCCTCTCGGCGACCGGTACGCAGATCGGCTGAGCCTCACCTCGTACGACGGCCCGCCCCTCCGCGCGGAGGGGCGGGCCGTTCGTGTGCCCACGGGTGTTTGCGCAGGTGGGGAGGGGTCACCCGGATGTCGCACATGCATTCGAAAATTGGTCTATGGTGGGGGTGAGGTAGCTGGGAACAATTGTTCGAGAGTCGGCCGGGACTCACGAGTGCGGGAGGTGCGTGTGCCGGGTTTCACGCATCTGCACACCGTCTCCGGGTTCTCCCTGCGCTACGGCGCGTCCCACCCGGAACGGCTGGCCGAGCGCGCCTCCGAGCGGGGCATGGACGCCCTCGCCCTCACCGACCGCGACACCCTCGCCGGGTCCGTCCGCTTCGCCAAGGCCTGCGCGAAGGCGGGCGTCCGTCCGCTGTTCGGCGCGGAGCTGGCGGTGGCGCCACCCGTGACCTCAGGGGGTGACGAGTCCGTACGGCGGGACCGGCGTCGCACCCCGGTGCGCGGCGGTGCCTTCATCGACGAGTCGACACCCCGTGTCACCTTCCTCGCCCGGGACGGCGCCCGCGGCTGGGCCGATCTGTGCCGGCTGGTCTCCGCCGCCCACACCGCCGCGGGTCTTCCGCTGCTGACCTGGGACGACAACCACGCCGACGGCCTGACCGTCCTGCTCGGCCCCGACTCCGACGTCGGCCGCGCCCTCGCCGCGGGCCGCCCCGACCGCGCCGCCCGGCTGCTCGCCCCCTGGCGGGAGGTCCACGGCGACGCCCTGCGCCTGGAGGCCGTCTGGCACGGACGCGAGGGCACCGGCCCCGGCTCCCTGCGGCTGGCCGCCCGCACCCTGGGCTTCGCCGCGGAACAGGGCGTCCGGCCCGTGCTGAGCAACGCCGTCCGCTACGCCGACCCGGGACTCGGCCCGGTCGCCGACGTCCTGGACGCCGCCCGCCGGCTGGTCCCCGTCGACCCGGCCAGGGGGCTGGACTCGGGGGAGGCCTGGCTCAAGGACCGGAACGCCATGCTGGGGGCGGCCGAGCGGATCGTGGAGGCCGCGGGCTTCCGGCGCGAGGCGGCCCTGCGGCTGCTGGAGCAGACGCAGGCCACGGCCGCAGAGTGCCTGGTCGACCCCGAGGACGACCTCGGCATGGGCAGCGTCCACTTCCCCGAACCGCACCTCGTCGGCGCGGGCCGCCGCACCGCCCAGCGGACACTGGCCTCCCGGGCGGCGGCGGGCATGGTGCTGCGCGGCTACGCCGGGCGCCGGGAGTACTGGGAGCGGATGCACCACGAGCTGGACATCATCGCCCACCACGGCTTCGCCTCCTACTTCCTCACCGTCTCCCAGGTCGTCGACGACGTACGGGACATGGGCATCCGGGTCGCCGCGCGGGGATCCGGCGCCGGCTCCCTGGTCAACCACCTCCTCGGCATCGCGCACGCCGATCCGGTCGAGCACGGGCTGCTGATGGAGCGCTTCCTGTCCAAGGAGCGGGTCGTGCTGCCCGACATCGACATCGACGTGGAGTCCGCGCGGCGGCTCGAGGTCTACCGGGCGATCATCGACCGGTTCGGCACCGAGCGGGTCGCCACGGTCGCCATGCCGGAGACCTACCGGGTGCGCCACGCCATCCGGGACGTCGGCGCGGCGCTGTCCATGGATCCGGCCGAGATCGACCGGGTCGCCAAGTCCTTCCCGCACATCCGCGCCCGCGACGCCCGCGCGGCGCTCGAGGAACTCCCCGAACTGCGGCGACTGGCGGGGGAGAAGGAGAAGTACGGGCGGCTGTGGGAGCTGGTCGAGGCCCTCGACGCGCTCCCGCGCGGTGTCGCCATGCACCCCTGCGGCGTCCTGCTGTCCGACGCCTCCCTGCTGACCCGTACGCCGGTCATGCCGACCAGCGGCGAGGGCTTCCCCATGGCGCAGTTCGACAAGGACGACGTCGAGGACCTCGGGCTGCTCAAGCTCGATGTGCTGGGCGTGCGGATGCAGTCGGCGATGGCGCACGCGGTCACCGAGGTGGAGCGGGCGACGGGGGAGCGGATCGACCTGGACGCGGTGCCGGAGGGCGACCCGGCGACGTACGGGCTCATCCGGTCCACCGAGACGCTCGGCTGCTTCCAGATCGAGTCGCCGGGCCAGCGGGACCTGGTGGGGCGGCTCCAGCCGGCCACGTTCCACGACCTGGTCGTCGACATCTCCCTCTTCCGGCCCGGCCCGGTCGCCGCCGACATGGTGCGCCCGTTCATCGAGGCGCGGCACGGACGGGCGCCGGTGCGCTACCCGCACCCGGACCTGGAGGAACCGCTGAAGGGGACGTACGGGGTCGTCGTCTTCCACGAGCAGGTCATCGACATCGTGTCGATCATGACCGGCTGCGGGCGCGGCGAGGCGGACCGGGTGCGGCGCGGGCTCTCCGACCCGGAGTCGCAGGGGCGGATCAAGGTGTGGTTCGCGCAGCACGCGGAGGCCCGGGGCTATGACGCGGAAACGATTCAGCGGACCTGGGAGATCGTCGAGGCCTTCGGGTCCTACGGCTTCTGCAAGGCGCACGCGGTCGCCTTCGCCGTGCCGACGTACCAGTCGGCGTGGCTGAAGGCGCACCACCCGGCCGCCTTCTACGCGGGGCTGCTCACCCACGACCCCGGGATGTACCCGAAGCGGCTGCTGCTGGCGGACGCGCGGCGGCGCGGGGTGCCGATCCTGCCGCTGGATGTGAACAAGTCGGGGGTCGCACACAGGATCGAACTGGTGTCTGAATCACAGGAGGAGGTGTGGGGCCTGCGGCTGGCACTCTCCGACGTGCACGGCATCAGCGAGGCCGAGGCCGCCCGCATCGCCGAGGGACAGCCGTACGCCTCACTGCTCGACTTCTGGGAGCGGGCCCGCCCCAGCCGTCCGCTCGCCGGACGCCTCGCCCAGGTCGGCGCGCTGGACGCGTTCGGCGCCAACCGCCGCGACCTGCAACTGCACCTGACCGAACTGCACCGGGGCGCCCGCGGCGGACGGGGCGACCAACTCCCCCTGTCCGGTGGCCGGAAGACCGCCTCGGCCGGGCTGCCCGACCTCACCTCGGCGGAGAAGCTCAGCGCCGAACTGGGCGTGCTGTCCATGGACGCCTCGCGCCATCTGATGGACGACCACGGAACCTTCCTCGAGGAGCTGGGCGTGGTCTCCGCGCGGCGGCTGCGCGAGGCCCGGCACGGGGACACCGTGCTGGTGGCGGGCGCCAAGGCGGCCACCCAGACCCCGCCCATCCGCTCCGGCAAGCGGGTCATCTTCTCCACCCTGGACGACGGCACGGGCCTGGTCGACCTCGCCTTCTTCGACGACTCCCACGACGCCTGCGCCCACACCGTCTTCCACTCCTGGCTGCTGCTGGTGCGCGGGGTGGTGCAGCGCCGCGGTCCACGCAGTCTCAGTGTGGTCGGCTCCGCCGCCTGGAACCTCGCCGACCTGCTGGAGATCCGCCGGGAGGAGGGCCTGGAGGGCGTCGCGGCCCGGCTCGCCGAGCCGGCCGGTTCCGCGGCCCGGGAGCCGAGGGAGCCGATGGAGCCGATGGAGGGGGACAGGACGATCCGCATGCCCACGGGGTACGAGATGCACCCCTGGGCCGATCTGCGCCCCGCGGGCGAAGGGCCCGCGGTGGGAAGGAAGTTGTGGCACCAGAGTCCGGGGAGTGCGGGATGACCATTCTCTGCGTACGTTTCCAGCTGCCTCCGATGTACGAGGCCGCCCTGCCCCAGTTGCTCGGCCTGCTGGAGGAGTTCACCCCCGTCGTGCAGGCCCTGCCGCCGGACGGGGCGCTGGCCGACCTGCGCGGCGCCGAACGGTACTTCGGACGCACCGCCGTCGAACTGGCCTCGGTGATCCGGGTCCGCGCCCTCGCCCTGCACGGCGTCGACTGCGTGATCGGCGCCGGTCCTGGACCGATGCTGGCGCGCATGGCCCTGCGGGACGCCCGGCCGGGGCTGACCCGCGCGGTGGCCGAGGGCGAGGTGCGGGAGTTCCTCGCCGACCGGCCCGTCGCCGAGCTGCCCGGCGTCGGCACGAAGACCGCCCGCACCCTGTGCGAGTACGGCCTCGACACCCTCGGCCGGGTCGCCGCCGCCCCGCTGTCCACGCTCCAGCGGCTGGTGGGCGCCAGGGTCGGGCGGGAGCTGCGCGAGAAGGCGAACGGCGTCGACCGCGGCCGGGTCGTCCCGAACGCGGTCTCCCGGTCCCTGGCCACCGAACGCCCCTTCACCCGCGACGAACTGGACCCCGGCCGGCACCGCCGCGCCCTGCTCTCGGCCGCCGAGGAACTGGGCGCCCGGCTGCGCGCCCTCGACAAGGTCTGCCGGAGCCTCACCCTCACCGTGCGCTACGCCGACCGGTCCGCCACCACCCGCACCCGCACGCTCCCCGAGCCGACCGCGCACTCGGCCGCGCTCACCAGGGCGGCGTACGGCCTGTACGAGGCGCTCGGCCTCCAGCGTGCCCGGGTGCGGGCGATCGCGCTGCGCGCGGAGGGGCTCGACCCCGCCGAGCAGGCCTCCCACCAGCTCACCTTCGATCCGGTGGACGAGAAGGTGCGCAGGATCGAGGAGGTCGCGGACCGCGCCCGGGCGAAGTTCGGCCCCCGCGCGGTGATGCCGGGGACGCTGGCCGCGTAGGACGTGCCCGCCGGGCTCAGTTGGCCCACGGTGGCACGATGCGGGTGCCGTCGGCCAGCGTCGCCTCCAGGCCGTGGGACGTGGTGACCCAGGAGACGGCGGCCTCGGCGGACGGGTTCTCCACGGCGAGGGTCGCGCCGGGGTGGATGATCACCGTGTCGCCAGCGGTGACGCGGTGGGTGGTGCCGTCGAGGGTGATCAGCAGCTCGCCGGCGAGCAGATGGAAGATCTCCTCCCGGCTGACGGTGTGCGCGGGTGCCCGGGTGCCGGCCGGGATCTCACCCCGCCAGGCGCACAGCTCCTTGCTGCCGGTCGAGGGGGAGGCGTACGAGACGAAGCGGGCGCCGTGCATCTCGTGGACGACGGCGTCGGACGGGCGGACGACGGGCATGACGGGCCTCCATGTGGAATATGGTCAAGTAGCTTGACTGTATGGTCAGTCTGCTTGACCATTTCGTCAAGGTGCTTGAATTTCCCCGTGCAGAACTCCGACGCCATGGCCCTGTCCGCCGCCCTGCTCGCCGTCGCCGGTGAGCTCACCCGGCGCATCAATGAAGGGGTGCTCGCGCGCGGCTTCGAAGGGATGCGGCCCGCGCACGGTTTCGCCTTCACCCGGCTCGCCCCGGACGGCGCGACGGTCACCGACCTCGCGGTCCATCTCGGGATGACCAAGCAGGCCGCGAGCCAGCTCGTCGACGAACTGGTGCGCAAGGGGTACGCCGAGCGGCGCCCGCACCCCGGGGACGCGCGGGCGCGGCTGGTGGTGCTGACCGAGCGCGGGTGGGCCTGCACCCGGGCCGCCGAGGAGGCGGCGGCGGAGGCCGTACGGGCCTGGGGCGAGGTGCTGGGGGAGGCGGAGCTCCGCGAGCTGGCGGGGCGGTTGCTGCGCATCGCCCCCAACGGGCCGATTCGCCCCGCTTGGTGACCCTCTATCGGCGGCCCACGGGGGCTCGCCGGTTAACACCGGAAGTTTTTACCGACGCGTAACTTCCCAGTTTTGCTACTCACCCGTAACTTGACCAGTGAACAGCATCCTCGTGATCCGGATCACAGGGCGTCAGGACCCCACCCTTTCCCCGCATCGCAAGGAGATCACACGATGCTGCCCTGGAAGCGAGTGATCAGACCGCTGGCCGCGCTGCTGCTGGCCGCGGGCGTCACCCTCCCCACCGCCGCCGGCGCCCAGGCCGCGAGCGCACCGTCCAGCGGCTGGAACGACTACTCCTGCAAGCCCTCCGCCGCCCATCCCCGCCCCGTCGTCCTGGTCCACGGCACCTTCGGCAACTCGGTCGACAACTGGCTGGGCCTCGCGCCCTATCTGAAGAACCGCGGCTACTGCGTCTTCTCCCTCGACTACGGCCAACTCCCCGGCGTCCCCTTCTTCCACGGCCTCGGCCCCACCGAGAAGTCCGCCGAACAGCTCGACGCCTTCGTCGACAAGGTGCTCGCCGCCACCGGCGCCGCCGAGACCGACATCGTCGGCCACTCCCAGGGCGGCATGATGCCGCGCTACTACCTCAAGTTCCTCGGCGGAGCCGACGAGGTGAACGCCCTGGTCGGCATCGCGCCCAGCAACCACGGCACCACCCTGGGCGGCCTCACCCGGCTGCTGCCGTACTTCCCCGGCGCCGAGGACCTGCTGAGCGAGGCCACCCCCGCGCTCGCCGACCAGGTCGCCGGCTCGGACTTCCTCACCAAGCTCAACGAGGGCGGCGACACCGTGCCCGGCGTCCGCTACACCGTCATCGCCACCCGGTACGACGAGGTCGTCACGCCCTACCGCAGCGGATACCTGACCGGGCCGAACGTACGCAACGTCCTGCTCCAGGACCTCTGTCCGCTCGATCTGTCCGAGCACCTGGCGATCGGGCTGTTCGACCGGATCGCCTTCCACGAGGTGGCCAACGCCCTCGACCCGGCCCGGGCCAAACCCACCACCTGCGCGTCGGTGTTCGGCTGACACGTGTCCATGAGGGCGCACGCATCGGGGCCCTGTCCGGCCTGAGCCGCCGGACAGGGCCCCGAGTCGGGTTCAGCGGCCGTGCCGGCCGGTCGCCGTACGCCGCCGCGCGGAGGCGAACAGCGCCGCCGAGCCGAGCGCCAGCGCCGCGGCACCGCCGATCATCAGATACGGCGTGTTGGCGTCGCCGCCGGTCTCCGCGAGGTTCTCCGACGCACCGGCCGCCTTGGGCTGGTTGCCGGTGGTGCCGTCGTCGGCCGCCACGGGCTCCGCGGAGGTGTTCGGGTCGTCGTCGCCGTGCCCGTGGTTCTCGACGGTCGACTTGTCGGCACCGTCCTCGATCTGCTCCTCGGACGGCGCGGAGGCGGTGGGCGCCGGGGCGGCCGCCTCCTTCGGGGTGTCGCCCGCGTCGGCGCTCCCACCGCCGCCGGCCGCCGCTCCGCCGCCGAACGTGACGTCCGAGCAGGAGTAGAACGCCTCCGGGCTGTCCGACCGCTGCCAGACCGCGTACAGCAGCTGCTTGCCGGAGCGCTCGGGGAGGGTGCCGTCGAAGGTGTAGAAGCCGCCCGACGCGGCCGGGTCGGTGGAGGTCGCCACCGGATTCGCCAGGTCCAGGTCGTCCCAGGCCAGCGGCTGCGACGGGTCGTAGCTCGGCTTGGTGATGTACACCTTGAACGTCCCCTTGTGCGGGGCGGTCACGCGGTACTTGAAGGTGTACGAGCCGCTGCTCACGCTCGTCGCCGGCCAGTCGGCGCGGGCCAGGTCGAGCCCCTTGAACGCCTCGTCGCCGGCGCTGCACAGCTTGCCGTCGGGGATGAGCTCCTGGTGGCGTCCGCCCGCGTCGCCGATGCGGATGCCGTTCCAGTCGTAGAGCGCCTGGGTGCCGCCGGCCGCGACCGCCGCCCGGCACGCCGCCGACTTCGGGCTCTCCGGACCCTCGGCGTAGCACTGGGAGACCCGGCTGACCGGGTCGCCCATCGAACCGTGCGCGGACGCCGGAGCGGCGGACAGCCCGGTCAGGGCGAGCGGAACGAGACCGACGGCGGCGACAGCGGCCTTGCGGCGTGCGGGCATGGGGCAGCAACTCCTCGACAGCGATCACTGGATCGGGTGGGGGGTGGTGAATCCCGTGGGGTGGCTCAGAAACTAGCCCCCCGAACCGGCGAAATCGCCTGTCGAAGGCCGTGGAGAGAGATCCTTATGGCCGCGTTAAGGGAGTGCTCAGACTGGGATCAGGTACGGGTGCCGGACGGTCAGCCGTCGGGCCACCAGGTGCGGGCGATGTCCTTGCGGACCTCGGGTCGTCCCGCGGGGCGTTCGTCGGCCTCCTCGCGGACCTGGCGGGCGTCCGTCTTCCTCGGGGGCTTGTGCACGGTGACACGGCGCATGGCTGCCTCCTTCGGGGTCCACCGGGTTCCGCGTTCTCACGGAGGTAGACCTTTCGGGGGAGAGTTCCTCATCGGTCCCGTTCTGTCTGTGGCCGCTGTCACGAATCGATTGTCAGTGGCGGGTGTCACCCTGGGGCCATGACCACCCATGACAGTGACGGGACGAGCGCGGACGGTGTCGACTGGGACGCGGAGGCGTCCGCCTTCGACGAGGAGCCGGACCACGGCCTGCGCGACCCGCGCGTGCGCGCCGCCTGGGCCGCCCGGCTGCGGACCTGGCTGCCCGGACGCGGCGCCGACGTCCTCGACCTCGGCTGCGGCACCGGCAGCCTCTCCCTCCTCGCGGCCGAGCAGGGACACCGGGTGACCGGCGTCGACCGGTCCCCGGCCATGGTGGCGCTCGCCCGGGAGAAGCTCGCCGGACGTGACGCCGTGTTCCTCGTCGGCGACGCGACGGCACCACCGGTCGGGGAGGAGCGCTACGACGCCGTCCTCGTCCGGCATGTGCTGTGGACCCTGCCCGAGCCGGACCGGGCGCTGCGGCACTGGCGGGACGTGCTGCGGCCCGGAGGACGGCTCGTCCTGATCGAGGGGGTGTGGGGGACGGTGAGCCCGGTCGGCATACCCGCCGACCGGCTCACCGCCCTCCTGGCACCGCTGGGCGGACGGGTGCGCGTGGAGCGGCTGTCACAGGACACGGCGCTGTGGGGCCGGGACGTGGACGACGAGCGGTACGCGGCCGTAGTCGTCCCCGGCTGACCGCGCCGTCACCGCAGCAGCGCGCCGAACCCGCCCTCGCGCGCCAGGGCGTCCAGTTCGTCGAGGGCGGCCACCGCGGCGGCCGCCGCCTCGGGGTCCTTCACCACGAGGCCGCTCGCCGCGAACTCGTCCTCGTCCAGCCGCCGTACGTCCGTGCCGTCCGCGGAGACCCACAGGTCCAGGTCGAGGTCCTCGACGACCAGCCGGCCGGCGGAGAGCTCGGCCGGGCGGGTGATGTCGCAGTAGTGGCCCTTCAGGGTGCCGTCGGCGGTGCGGACCTCCTTCACCGAGTACCACCGGTCGCGCCAGTAGTGCTCCGTGAAGACGTCACCGGGCTCGAAGCGGACGAAGCCGAAGTCCCGCACGCCCTCACCCGCCCACGGGGCGCGCACGGTGGCACGGGTGCCGTCGTCGGCGAGCAGCTCGGCCGGATACCGGATCTTCATCCGTCCCGCCTTGACGAGCACGACCTCCACCAGGGTCGGCCCGTCAGCCGAGTGCGCGGACATACCGCACCTCCGTCCCGCAGATCTCGTACCCGAACCACTTGTTGATCGCGATCATCGGCCCGTTCCCGGTGTCGTTGCCCGTGAACGCCTCCGAGTACCCGGCCGCGCGGGCGCGATGCAGGGAGTCGTTCTTCGCGAGCTTGGCCAGGCCCCGGCCGCGGTGGGCGCGGGCGGTGCCGGTCATGACCGTGCCGTACCGGGTGCCGCCGTCCGTGCGGGCCGCGGAGAAGGCGGCCGGACGGCCGTCGACCAGCGCCACCGTGGTCAGCTCGGCGCTGAACAGCGGGTGCCGCCAGGTCTCCTCCAGCCACGCCTCGTAGTCCGTGAACTCCGTGTCCACGTCGCTCGGTTCGTCCGCCACCGTCTCCGCGTCCAGCTCGAACAGCGGGCGCGGGTCGGCGGCGAAGTCCGAACCCGGGCGCAACTCCACGCCCGGCGGCGGGTCCTGGAGCGGGGGCAGGGTGCCGTTCGCCAGGTCCAGGCGGAGGAAGTGGGCGGAGCGGCTCGCCCGGTAGCCGTGCCGCTCGGCGAAGGCGCGGTTGCCCGGCTCGTCCAGCACCCAGGCGAACAGCCTGGTCCCCCCGTGCGCCGCCAGATGCTCCTCGGCGGCGCGTACGAGCAGCGTCCCGGCGCCCCGGCGGGTGTGCTCGGGGTGCACGTACACGTTGATGTTGCCCTGGCCCGGCTCGGAGCTCTCGTGGGTCAGGTGCACCTGCGCCGTGCCGATCACCTCGCCGTCGGCCACGGCGACGAGGGGCCGGTAGCGGGCGTCGGGGTGGAGATGGGTGAGGTCGTGGGCCAGGGACTCGGGGGTGACGAGGATGAACGGCAGCGCGGCGTGCCGGACGCGGGCGAAGCCCTCGAGATCGGCGCGGGCGTCGGGGCGAAGATCGCGGACGGTCACAGTCATGAAGGCGCACGCTACGGCGGACGCGCCCGGGCCGCCTCTCATTTTCCGCCGGGGTGCGGGACAATCGGGCCGTGACCTTGAAGATCCGGATCGATGACGGCGTGCCCCCGTACGAGCAGGTGCGGGCGCAGATCTCCGAGCAGGCACGGTCGGGGGCGCTGCCCGTGGGGTACCGGCTGCCGACGGTGCGGGGGCTGGCCGAGACGCTCGGCCTCGCGGCGAACACGGTGGCCAAGGCGTACCGGGCGCTGGAGGCGGACGGGGTGATCGAGACGCGGGGGCGCAACGGGACGGTGATCGCCGCCGCGGGGGCGGCGGCGGAGCGGGAGTTGGCGGCCGCCGCGCAGGGGTTTGCCGCGAAGGCGCGGCGGCTGGGCGCGTCGGAGGATGAGGCGTTGGCCGCCGTGCGGGATGCCCTGCGGGCGGCTTACGGGTGAGCGTCGTCGGGGTGACTGTCGCCGTCCGGCTGGGGGTGTGTCGTGGCTGGTCGCGCAGTTCCCCGCGCCCCTGAGGGCGTGATGGTCAGCGTCGGCTGTGTTGCTCGGCCCCCGGCCCCGAGGGGGTCCTGGTGACCGTCAGTTGTGCGGTGCGGGCCAGTTGGGCGAAACGCATCGCGTCGGTCACCGCTGCCGCGTTCGGGTCGTTGTTGAAGTAGGTGTAGACGTCCTCCGCCGGGGACCAGGTGGTCGCTATGCGGTCGATCCAGGTTCGCAGGGACTGGCGGCCGTAGTGGGGCCAGGGGTGGGCGCGGCCCTGGTGGAAGCGGACGTAGCCCCAGTCGGTGGTGCGCCACAGGGGGGTCGCGGGGCGGGCCAGGACGTCGGCCCAGCACAGGGCGGCGCCCCGGGACTCCAGTACGGCGCGTACCTCCGGCGTCCACCAGGACGGATGGCGCGGCTCGACCGCGACCCGGGTCGACTCCGGGAAGCGGCGCAGACAGGTGTGCAGCAGCGCGGGGTCGGCGCGGAGGGTGGGCGGGAGCTGGAGGAGGACCGGGCCGAGCCGGTCGCCCAGCCCGGCCGCCCGGCTCATCAGGCGCTCGACCGGCTCCTCGGGCTCCCGCAGCCGCTTGATGTGCGTCAGATAGCGACTCGCCTTGACCGCGACGACGAACCCCGGCGGGGTCCGCTCCCGCCAGGCCTCGAAGGTCTCCAGGGACGGCAGCCGGTAGAAGGCGTTGTTGATCTCGACGGTGGCGAACCGTGCCGCGTACTCCTCCAGCCAGAGCCGCATCGGCAGCCCGGCCGGATACAGCACCTCGCGCCAGTCCCGGTACTGCCACCCCGACGTCCCGACGAACAGGGTCATACGACCATCAAAGCACCTACAGGTACAGGCCCGCGTCCGCGTCCCCGCGCGGTTCCGGCAGCGACGTCGGGGACGTGCCCCGGCGCAGGGCGTACAGCTCGGCCAGGGTCGCGCCCTCGCGGCCGACGCCCTCCTCGTGGCCCAGCCAGTTCACCGCCTCCGCACGGGTCAGCCGCCCCACCTCGATCCGGGCGAGGCAGCGGCCGGGGCGGACCACGGCGGGGTGCAGCCGCTCCAGGTCCTCGTTGGTGGTGACGCCCACCAGGACGTTGCGGCCCTGGCCGAGCAGACCGTCCGTCAGGTTCAGCAGCCGGGACAGCGCCTGCCCGGCCGTGTGCTTGGCCTCGCCCCGGATCAGCTCGTCGCAGTCCTCGAGCAGCAGCAGCCGCCAGCGGCCCTTCCCGGCCGCGTCCTCCTCACCGATCGCGATGTCCATCAGATAGCCGACGTCGCTGAACAGCCGCTCGGGGTCCAGCACGCAGTCCACCTGGCACCAGTCCCGCCAGGACCGGGCCAGCGTGCGCAGCGCGGAGGTCTTGCCGGTGCCCGGCGGGCCGTGCAGCAGGAGCAGCCGGCCCGAGATGTCCTCGGGGGTGGTCTTCATCAGCCGGTCCATCGCGTCCGCCACCGGCGCGGTGTAGTTGGGCCGCACCTCGTCCCAGGTGCCCGCCGAGATCTGCCGGGTCGTGCGGTGCGGGCCGCGGCGCGGGGAGACGTACCAGAAGCCCATGGTGACGTTCTCCGGCTGCGGTTCCGGTTCGTCCGCCGCGCCGTCGGTGGCCTCGCCCAGGATCTTCGCCGCGAGGTCGGCGCTGGTCGCGGTGACCGTGACGTCGGCGCCCCGGCTCCAGCGGGACACCAGCAGCGTCCAGCCGTCGCCCTCCGCCAGGGTGGCGCTGCGGTCGTCGTCCCGGGCGATCCGCAGCACACGCGCGTCCGCGGGCAGCAGGGTCGCGCCGGGGCGTACGCGGTCGATGTTGACGGCGTGCGAGAAGGGCTGCTCGCCCGTCGCGAAGCGGCCGAGGAACAGCGCGTCGACGACATCGGACGGGGAGTCGCTGTCGTCGACGTTGAGCCGGATCGGCAGTGCGTCGTGCGGTTGCGCGGACATGCCGCCATGATCGGTCACGCGGGCGCCGTGTGCACCCGGTTTCACGGTGCACACGGATCGTGGCCCCCGCGTCAGCCGGCCGGCCGGGCGACCAGCCCTCGCGCCCGCCGGGCCCGGCGCACCACCGCGTACCCCTTGGTCAGCGCCCGGTCTCGGGCGAAGGCGCGCCCGACGGCCCGTCCCTCCACCAGTCGCGCGAACTCGGCGGTGTCCGTCGACCGCCGCACCGTGACCCGCCGCAGGGCGTACGGCCCCTGGGCGCGGCGGGCGAGGCCGTTGCCGACGGCGAGCGCCTGGGCGTACCCCGTCTCCCGCACAGCCCGGCGCACCCGGCGGCTGGAGTAGCCGTAGGGGTACGCGAACGAGGCGGGTACGGAGCCCAGCTGGTCGGAGACGATCTCCTTGCACAGGATCAGCTCGGAGCGCAGCCGGCGGTCGTCGAGCTGGTCGAGCTGCGGATGGCTGTGGCTGTGCCCGCCGATCTCCACCCCCGCGTCGGCCAGTTCGCGCACCTGGTCCCAGTCGAGCATGGTGTCCAGGCCACCGCCGGTGTCGTACGGTCCCCGGAGCCAGCCGGTGGAGACGAACAGGGTGGCCGGGAAACCGTGCTCGGCGAGCACGGGCAGGGCGTGCCGGTGCACGCCCTCGTAGCCGTCGTCGAAGGTGATCAGGGCCGGCCGCTCGGGCAGCGGGCGGCCCGAGCGCCAGCACGCGGCGAGTTCGGCCGTGGTGACGGGGGTGAGGCCGCGGTCCGCGATCACCGCCATCTGCTCGGCGAACGCCTCCGGCGTCACGGACAGGGCGCGGGTCGCCTCGTTCGGCTCGGCCGCGACCGCGTGGTACATGAGGATCGGCACGCGCACGTCAGTCACGGCCCGCCTCCTCGATCCCCACCACGGTGAACGTGACGCCGCCCCGTCTCGCCCGTACGCTCCCCACCACATAGCCGCCCGCCGCCGTGAGCACCCCGGCGACGATCGCCCCCGCACGTCCGGCGCCGCCCGGCCGGCCCAGCAGGGCGTCGCGCAGCCCCCGCACCACCCCCGCCGGCAGGACGCGTGTGGTGTACCGGCGTTCTGACTCCAGCCCCTTCTCCGCTCCCACACTGCGCGCCACCAGCGCCTTGGACAGCCCCTCGGCGTAGGTCCGGGTGCGGAAGTAGCGGAAGTGCTCGCGGACTTCGGGCACCCGGTGGTGGATCACCGCGCGGTCGTCGATCAGCAGGACCGCGTCGGGACGGGCGCGGCTGAGGCGGATGCACAGCTCCGTCTCCTCACCGCCCAGTGGACGTTTGTTCCCGTCGCGCCCGATGCCGGTGGCGAAGCCGCCCGCCGCGTCGAAGGCGGTGCGCCGGAACGAGGCGTTGCCGCCGAGCACGTTGCGCACCCGCACGCGCCCGCCGGGCAGGCCCCGGTAGGTGCAGCCCACCACCCAGTCGAACTCCTCGGGGAACCAGCGGGGGCGCCGGCCCGACGCCCAGACCGGCTCGGTGCGCCCGCCGACCGCCATCACGCGCGGATCGTCGTACGCCTCGGCGAAGCGCGTCAGCCAGTCGCGTTCGGCCACGGCGTCGTCGTCGAGGAAGGCCACGACCTCCCCGCGCGAGGCGGCGATTCCGGTGTTGCGGCCGGCGGACAGGCCGCGGGGGCCCGCGTTGGCGAGCACCCGCACGTCCTCCGTCTCCTTGTACTCCTTGCCCAGACGGTCCAGGAGAGCCCGGTTGTGGTCGACGACCAGCAGGGTCTCCAGGGCCGGCCGTGACTGCGCCCGGACCGAGGCGACCGCCGCGAGGACGTCCTCCCAGCGGTCCTCGGTGTAGGCGCAGATCACGACCGAGATGCCCGGGGTGCCGGGATCGCTCAAGACACCTTCCCCCGGACCGTTTCGAGCAGCGGCGAGGGGTGCGGACGCCGGCGCAGCGCACGCCGGTTGGAACGCTCCCCGAGGATCACTCTCAGCACGCGGAAACCGTCGCGCACGGCCCGCAGATTGCTGGTGCCGTGGATGCGCAGGTACTCGTGGCTGGGTATCTCCTGCACCTTGAGGCCGGCCTTGACGACCCGGATGTTCATCAGGGTCTCGACCTCGAATCCGGTGCAGTCGAGGTCGATCTTGTCCAGGCAGTGGCGCCAGAAGGCGTTGTAGCCGTAGCAGAGGTCGGTGTACCGCGCGCCGAACTTGCGGTTGACGACGGCGCACAGCACCCGGTTGCCCAGCATGCGGATGAACGTCATGTCGTCGGTGCCGCCGCCGTTGGCGAAGCGGGACCCCTTGGCGAAGTCCGCGCCGGAGACCAGCGCGGAGACATAGCTGACGATCTCGTTGCCGTCCGCCGAGCCGTCCGCGTCGACCATCACGATGATGTCGCCGGTGCAGGCCTCGAACCCGGCACGCAGGGCATCCCCCTTGCCCTTGCCGCTCTGCCCGACGACCCTGACACCGGGCCGGAGTTCGCGGGCCACCTCGACGGTGTTGTCGGTGGAGTTGCCGTCGACCAGGACCACTTCGTGGATCCAGTCGGGAAGCGTCTTGAAGACGTACGGCAGGTTCTCCGCCTCGTTCATGGCCGGGATCACCACGCTCACCGGTGGCGCGATGGCCAGGTGGGTGGAGACGGGCCGGTAGATGCGGGCGACCGGCGGATCCTGATCCTCTGTCGCCGGCTGCAGAACGGAGCTCATGAGTCTGGTCCCTCTCGTCCGGTGGACCGCCCGCCCCTCGGGCGGCCCGGCTGTTCGTCCGGTTCGAAAGGGGGGTTCTCACCCCACGGGCACGGCGAACGGAGCTCCGTGCACGCCGGGTGAGCTGGCAAAGCTGGCCGGCCGCGAAAACGGCAGCCGACCGCGCGGCACGGCCCGGTCACACGTTGCGGTCACCGAGCACGGCACCCCCCTACCGCGCCCCGCGCCGGTTCGTCGCGGTCCTGAGCCCTCCCCTGGAGCCGCGTACTGACGGACCGATGCGGGTGAGATGTATGACGGTATTGACGATTGAACCCTAATGGCAAGACCTGGGACGGCCACTCACGTTTTTGTTGATTTGGCCGTTACGTACGTCTCTTGCCCGGATGCATGGGTCTGCATGGCCGACTTTGCCCCCCGAAGCGTCGGATGCCGGGCTTCAATGTGGCGCACCCGGTAGGGGTCGTCAAGGGCAGAAAGTCCTCATGACCGGATTCCGTCCAGGATTAAACATCAACAGTTTTGACATGACCACTTCCTGTCAACACGCGTAGTTGCTACGACGGTTGGGGCAGAGATCCTGCTAAAGGAGGTTCCATGAGACGTTCCCGACTTGTCCTCTTACTCGGTTCGCTCCTCCTCGCCGTCACCACGGCCCTCACCGGGGCCGCGACCGCTCAGGCATCCCAACAGGCCGCCGCGGGTGGCTATGTGGCGCTCGGCGACTCCTACGCCTCCGGTGTCGGAGCCGGCAGCTACATCTCCGGCAGCGGTGACTGCAAGCGCAGCACGAAGGCCCACCCGTACCTCTGGGCGGCCGCCAACTCACCCTCGTCCTTCGACTTCACGGCCTGCTCGGGCGCCCGAACGAGTGATGTTCTCTCCGGGCAGCTCGGTCCGCTCTCCACGTCCACCGGGCTGGTCTCCATCAGCGTCGGCGGCAACGACGCCGGCTTCGCCGACGTCATGACGACCTGTGTGCTCCAGTCCGACAGCTCCTGCCTCTCGCGGATCAACACCGCGAAGGCGTTCGTCGACTCGACGCTGCCCGGCAGGCTCGACAGCGTCTACACGGCGATCCGCGACCGGGCCCCCAACGCTCGTGTCGTGGTGCTCGGCTACCCCCGCTTCTACAAGCTCGGCACCTCCTGCATCGGTCTCTCCGAGACCAAGCGGAAGGCGATCAACGACGCCTCCGACCACCTCGCCAACGCCATCGCCCTGCGCGCCCGGGCGCACGGCTACACGTTCGGCGACGTCCGCACCACCTTCACCGGCCACGAGATCTGCTCCGGCTCCTCCTGGCTGCACAGCGTGGACTGGTTCAACATCGGCAACTCGTACCACCCGACGGCCGCCGGACAGTCCGGCGGCTATCTGCCGGTGCTCGACGCCGCGGCCTGACCCGTCAGCGGTCGTCCGTCGAACCGGAAGGAGAAGGGGAGGCCCCGCCCGGCGGGGTCTCCGTCTCGCACGTCACCGAGAACGGCACCGTCTCGGAGGTGGTGTGCACCGGCTCCCGGACCTCCACCCCGATCCCGCTCTCGAACGTCCCGGTCTCCGAGTACGTCGTCACGACCACCGTGTCGTGCTTCGTGCGCCCGCCCCCTTCGGGGAACGCCAGCTTCCGCCAGCCCGGATCGGCCACCGAGCCGTCCTCTGCCACCCAGCGGTAGGAGACCTCGGCCGGCAGCCGCCCCACCGTGAACGTCGCCGTGAACGCGGGCGCCTGTTCGCCCGGCGGCGGACAGACGCCGGAGTACTCCGTGCGCGCGCCGGTCACCGACACCGAAACGGTCTGCGGCGGGGGAGTGGTCTCGTCGTCCTCCTCGTCGTCGCTCCGGGTGGGGGAGGGGGTCGACCTGTCCGTCCGCGGTGTCCCGCCGTCGTCCTCCTGCTCGTCGTCACCGGTCCGCGCGGGCGAACTCACCTCCTCACCCGTGCCCTTGGCACCGGGGTCGCCGTCCTCGCGGTTCAGCAGCGCGTACGTCAGTCCGGCCAGCGCCAGGACCACCACGACCACGCCCGCCACCAGGGCGACGGCAGCACGCCGGTCGCGCCGGGGCCGGGTGACCGCGGTGGTCGCCGTCGGCGCGCCCGGGACCGGGAGCGGGGGAGTGGGCGAGGGCGTCTCCGGGTGCCGCCGGGGCACCGCGGCCACCGTCGGGGCGTACGGCACCGAACGCGCCGTGTCCGGGCGCGGCGTGCCTCCCGCCCCGATGACCCGGAGTTCCTCCTGCGCCTGTTCCGCCGACAGCCGCTCGCCCGGCTCCTTGCGCAGCAGCCCCTCGATGACCGGGCCGAGCGGTCCGGCCCGGCGCGGGGGCGGCAGCTCCTCGTCGACGATCGCCCGCAGCGTGCTGAGCGGGGTGTCCTGGCGGAACGGGGAGGCGCCCTCGACCGCCGCGTACAGCAGCACTCCGAGCGACCACAGATCCGACTCGGGCCCCGGCGTACGCCCCAGCGCCCGCTCCGGCGCGAGGAACTCCGGCGAGCCCACGACCTCTCCGGTCATGGTCAGCGCCGAGCTGCCCTCGACCATGGCGATCCCGAAGTCGGTGAGCACGATGCGTCCGTCGTTCGCGATCAGGACGTTGGCCGGTTTCACGTCCCGGTGGAGCACGCCCGCCCCGTGCGCGGCCCGCAGGGCGGCGAGCACCTCCGCGCCGATGTGCGCGGCACGCCGGGGCGACAGCGGGCCCTCGGCGTCCAGCACCTCGGCCAGCGACAGGCCGCGGATCAGCTCCATGACGATCCACGGGCGCCCGTCCTCGGTGGCCACGTCGTAGACCGTCACCACGTTGCGGTCGGCGATCCGGGCCGCCGCCCACGCCTCCCGCTCCAGCCGGGCGTACATCCGCTCCACGTCGGACGCCGGCAGCCCGGCCGGGGCGCGCACCTCCTTGACGGCGACCTCGCGGTGCAGCACCTCGTCGCGGGCCCGCCACACGGTGCCCATGCCGCCCTCGCCCAGCGGTGACAGCAGCCGGTAGCGACCCGCGATCACCCGCTCACTGCCCGGTTCTTCGGACACGGCGCCCCCATTCGCATCCGGGCGAATTCTCCCTTTCCTCATGAAAGTAGCTCAGCCGAGTGCGGATGCCGCCCCCCTGAACACCAATCCGGCTCCCAGCGCCACGACGACGAACGCCGATCCCAGGGGCGCACTCCGGCGCATCAGGGCCGCCCAGGGGGCCGCCGTCCAGCGGGGGCGCCGGGCCAGCAGCCGGGTGACACCGCTGCCCGCCTTGACGACCGCGTACCCGGCCGCCGTCAGGGTCAGGGCCAGCCCGACGCCGTACGCGACGACGAGCAGCAGCCCGAACCAGGCCTGACCGAGGGCGGCGGCGCCGACCAGCACCACGACGGCGGACGGACTGGGCACCAGCCCGCCGGCGAAACCGAGCAGGATCGTGCCGCGCAGGGTGGGGGCGGTGGGATGGGTGTGGGTGCGACCACCATGGGTGTGTTCCACATGGGTGTGCTCGACATGGGCGTGTTCCCCATGACTGTGCTCGATGTGGCCGTGGGCGTGCGTGTGTTCGTGCCGGTGCGTGTGGTTCCGGTTGCGCAGGGCGCGGCGTACGAGGCTCGCGCCGGCCAGGGTGACGAGGACGCCGCTCGCGATGCCCAGCCAGGCGATCACCGAGGGCGCGGCGGCCGAACCGGCCGTGACCAGCAGGCCCAGGGCGACCACGCCCAGCGTGTGGGTGACCGTCACCGAGGCGGCCATCGGCAGGACGTCCCGCAGCCGGGCCCTGCCCCCGCGCGCCGCCGCCGTCGCGGCCATGAGCGTCTTGCCGTGACCCGGGGCGAGCGCGTGCGCCGCGCCGAGCACGACGGCGATCAGCAGGGCGAGCGCGGCGAAGCCGACGGTGAGGTCGCGGCGGGCGACGAGGTCGTCGAGGGCGCGCGTCCAGCGGTCGGCGCCGCGGGGCAGCACCGCCGAGGCGGGCGCGTCGCCCTCCTCCTCCGCCAGGGCCGGGCCGCCCGGTCGGATGCTCAGGGCGGCGGTCCTGGTGTCGGCCGGGGAGGAGAGCAGCTTCTCCGGGTAGCGGGTCAACTCGCCGGACAGCGAGGACTCCGGTACGTCCGAGGCGGTGAGCGTCGTACGGTCGCCCCGCGCGGTGATCTCCCGCCAGCCCGGCCCGGACGACGCGCTCGCCCCGTCGAAGCGGACCCGCACCGACTCGCCGTCCGGGAGGGGAGCGGTCAGCCCGCACTCCACACGCAGGGTGTCCAGCCCCGCCTGACCGGGCCGTACGCGCGCGTGGGCGGTGCGTACGGTGAGCGGGACCGCCCGCCCGTCGACGCGCACCGCGCTGTCCCGGGCGGCCGTGGCACAGCGCTGCCGGGCCCACGCGTCCCTGCCCAGCCGTTCGACGTCCGGGCCGGCCTGGGTGGCCGGGATCTCGGCGAGGTCCTCGACGTGGTGGACGCGGAGTTCACCGGGCGCGGCCACCAGCCCGTCGTAGCGGTTGACGGTGAAGTTGCCGAGCGGGTGCGCGCTCGCCGTCGTGGCCGGGACCAGCGCGAGCGCGCAGGCGGCGGTGAGGACGGCGGCACCGGCGGCGACGGAACGGCGGAGGATCAACGTGCTGCCTCCAGTTCCTCGAGCGCGGCGCGGGCCGCACGGGCGCCGAGGGGCGAGAAGCCGGGGTTCAGCTCCAGCGCGGCGGTGAGGGAGGCGCGGGCGGCGCCCGCGTGCCCGGTGGCCTTCTCGATCATGCCCCGGTGATAGAGGAAGGCGGCGTCGCGGTAGCCGGTGGCCGTGGCCCGGCGGGCGTACGGAAGGGCCTCCGCGTCGCGGCCGTTGACGTGCAGCGCCCAGGCGAGGGCGTCCGCGGTGTGCACGCTGTGCCGCCTGTCCCACTCCGCGCGGGCCGCGCGCAGCGCCTCACCGGCGTCACCGTGGTCGGCGGCGGCCAGTGCGGTGTCCAGGTCGGCGTCGACCCCGCCGGCCCGGGCCAGCGCGGTCCAGGCGTCGACGAGGGCGTACTGGGCGCGGGCCCTCGCGCGGTCGCCGTCGGCGCCGCGGTCCTCGTACAGCTCGCCGAGGGCGACCAGCGGGCCGGGCAGCGGGGACCGGGCGACGATCCGCTCCAGCGCCTCGACGGCGCTCGCGCGGTCACCGCTCGCGGCCCGCGCGCGGGCCCGGCCCTCCAGCGCGGGCAGGTAGTCCTCGTCGGCGGCGAGCGCCCGCGCGTAGTGCCGCAGAGCGGTGGCGTGGTCGCCCTGGTTCCAGGCGAGCTGCCCCAGCGCGGTCGCCACGTACGCCACGTCCGCAGGGGAGGAGGCGGCGTCGAGGGCCCGTCGCAGCACATCGCGCGCGGTGCGTACATCGCCGCGCAGCTCCCGTACGTACGCGTACCGCGTGAACACGGGCACCCCCGGCCTCCTGCGGTCGGCGGTGGCCGCGGCTTCGGCGGCCTCCTCGTACCGGCCGAGCTCGACCAGCGCGTCGATGCGGGAGCACAGGGCGCGTTCGCTGTAGGGGTTTTGTTCCAGGGCCAGGTCGGCGTACTTCAGGGCGCCGGTGAAGTCGTGCCGCGCGGCGGCGAGGGCGGCCTGCCCGGCGAGGGCCCGGTCGTTGCCCGGTGCGAGGGCGAGGGAACGTTCGAGCGCCCGCTCGGCCTGCGGGTAGCGCGAGGGATCACCCTGGGTCCGCGCCTGCTCGACATAGGCGGTGCCCAGGGTGGCCCAGCCGGCGAAGTCCTTCGGCTGCGCCCGCAGATGGGCCTGCAACGAGCGGATCCCGGCATCCGGATCACCCCCGGCGAGCACCGCGCCCGCCGGTGCGGCGTCGACCCCGTCCGGCGCCGCCTCCCGGCCGCCCCCGGCCGCGACGGCCCCGGCGGTCATCGCCACGGCCAGCAACCCGGCACACACCGCGAGATGCACCCCGCGCGACCGCCGCGCGGCAGCGGAGAACCGCCCCAGCGCCCCCACCCGCCGATCCCCGGCACCCCGCCCGACGACGGACTGCTCACCATCACAGCCCGCGACGGCCGAAACGCCGCGCCCGCTCTCGACGTCCGCCGCCGTCCTGCCGGACGAGCCTTCACCACGCCCCGCCGCGCGCTCCGTCTCGACGGATCCGGCGCCCGGGTCGCGGGCGGGCGGTTCGTCGTCGCCGCCCGCGACGGCCGAAACGCCGCGCCCGTCCTCGACGTCCGCCGCCGTCCTGCCGGACGAGCCCTCACGGCGCCCCGCCGCGTGTTCCGTCTCGACGGGTCCGGCGCCTGGGTCGCGGGCGGGTGGTTCGTCGTCCGAGGCGGCCGGAACGCCGCGCCCCGTGCCGGGCTCGCGGTGGTTCTTCGGCTCCCCGCCGGGCGTCGGTCCGGGTCGGGCGTTCGTTGTGAGGGACGGGGCCGGCCCATGCCCCCGGGTCCCCGTCCGGGCACGGTCCTCGTCCGGGCCGGGACGAAGGGCCGCCGCCTCGTCCGGTGTCCTGGCGTGGCCGGGCACCGCCGGTGCGTGCGGCGCCGGGGGCCGCTCGTTCCCGTGGGCGCTGTCGTTCGTACGCGGAGGCATGGCCTCTCTCCTCGGTCGTTCGCCGGGTGGTGCGGAAGTCGGCGGCGCGGCCCGTGCCGTGGGGGATGGAGGGAACGGGCCGCGCCGGTCGGTCAGTACGCGCGGCCGCGCATCCGGCGCCACCACATCAGGGCCGCGCCGATCAGCAGCAGCCCGCCCGCCCCCGCACCCGCGGACGCGGCGATGAGCGCGGTGTCGTCGGAGCCCTCCGCGCCCGCCGGCCGCAGCGCGTCACCCAGCTGGTTGCGTACGTCGTTGCCGCCGTCCACGCCCTTGGCCAGCGGGCCGCGCGAACCCTCCGTCGGGTTCGCCAGATACGGGAAGGCCGCCCCGAACTCCTTGTCGTTGGCGTCGACCGCGTCGCCCAGGTCGTTCTTCGCCCCGACCAGTTCCCCCTCGACGACCTGGAGCGACGCGTCGATCACGTCGTCCGTCAGCCGTCGCCCGTTCGGGAAGCCGGCGTTGTCGCCGTCCAGTACGCCCAGCCGCTTCGGCTCGGCGGCCGGCGCGATCGAGGTGTTGAGGCGCAGCATCTCCGACGGCCTCACATGGGGCGGCTGGTTGAGGCCCTCGACGCCCTTGAGGAACACGTCGACGAGGTCGTTGCGCGGCTCGTCCGGCGCGTCGATCTTGTAGATCGCCTCGATCAGCTTCGGCAGCTCCGGCTCGGTGACGTTCTTGAGGAACCGCGCGTCGTCCCACGGCGCGGACGCGTTGAACGTGTCCTTGTCCTTCAGCGGGTTGACGACCTCGTTGACCAGCGGACTGCCCAGCCGCGACACCTGCACGAAGTGCCCCTCGGCGTTCTTGCGCTGCGTCGTCGACCAGATGCCGACGACCGGCTGGTCCTTCGACTCGGCGATCATGTGGGTCGGGACCTGGAGGGCGAGCGAGTTGACGTTGTAGCCCTTGAGGGTGTCGTTGCCGACCTCGGAGAGGTTCCCGCCGTACAGCAGGTCGAAGACCCGCAGGTCCAGGAAGAACGGGTCGTCCGCCTGCCCGGCGAACGTCGTCGCGCCGCCCGCGAGTTCGTGCACGGCCTCCTCGCGCAGCGTGTCGTAGTCCGGCATGGACGCCTTGCCGACGTTCGACGGCGCCACCGGAACGTCGTCCGCGATCTTCGTCCGGGACACCGCCCGCTGGTTCTTCAGCTTGAGCAGCTCTATGTCGTACGTCTGCGTGATGTTGAGGTCCGGGTCGTCCAGGCTGGTGACCGGGCCGGTGTTGTACAGGAACGTCTTGTCGTTCTTCGTGTGCGTCCTGAAGGTGTAGCGGAACAGCAGCTCGCCCTGCGCGTCCCCGTTGTTGTCGATGTGGATGTCGTACTGCGCGTCCTCGGCGAACGTGAAGAAGTTCGGTCCGCCGGCCGGCTCCTCGAAGGGGATCCAGTTCGCGATGATCGTCGTCGTGTCCGGCTTGTCGGGGCTGACGAACGCGTACAGGTCCGTGTTGTCGTACTGCGGGGTGCCCGAGATCAGCGGGGCCTCCCGGTGGGAGGAGGCGGAGGCCGCCTCGGGTTCCAGCGCGGTCACGCCGGCGGCTGCGAGCCCCCCGGCGGCCAGCGCACCACAGATCAGGGTCGCGAGACTCCTGCGCCCCGCACCGGTCCTGGAGTTAGGTGTCATGCCGTCCGTCCTCAGTGCCAACTTGCCTGACGCACTGGATTTCGGAGCGAACGCCGGGCCGGATTGGTCGAGTTCGGGAATTCGTCCGAGCCCCCTCCCGTCGGGCCCGTACGCCCGTAGCATTTCTCGCTGCCGACCCGCGTTTTCGGTCCGTTGATCCGTACTTCCCATCCGGAGGCTCGCCCGCTGCGAATGCCTCGTGTGACCGGGCGGCCCGAAGGGGCCTGGAGAGGGGGATGCGCGTTGGAGGCGGACGAGCTGCTGATGCTGGTGGCCGGAGGTGACCAGAAGGCGTTCGAGGACCTGTACGGGCTGGTCTCCGGGCCGGTGTACGGGCTGGTGCGGCGCGTGGTGCGCGATCCCGCCCAGTCCGAGGAGGTGGCCCAGGAGGTACTGCTCGAACTCTGGCGCTCCGCCGCGCGGTTCGACCCCGGCCGGGGCAGCGCGCTGTCCTGGGTCCTCACCCTCGCCCACCGCCGGGCCGTCGACCGGGTGCGCAGCGCCCGCGCGGCCGGCGAACGCGAGCAGCGCGAGGCCCGGCGCGGCCCCGGTCCCGCCTTCGACCAGGTCGCCGAGGAGGTCGAGGCGGGCCTCGAACGCGAGTGGGTGCGCCGCTGCCTGGACCGCCTCACCGCACTCCAGAGACAGTCCGTCACCCTCGCCTACTACGACGGCTACACCTACCGCGAGGTGGCCGAGCGGCTGTCGCTGCCGCTGGGCACGGTCAAGACCCGTATGCGTGACGGCCTGACCCGCCTGCGCGACTGCCTGGGAGGCGCGGCATGAGCGTGTTCGACCGACTGCCGCGCCGCGGCGATGCGCACTCCCTCGCCGCCCCCTACGCCCTCGACGCCCTGGAACCCGCCGAGCGCGTGCGCTTCGAGAAGCACCTGACGTCCTGCGGCCGTTGCGCCGCCGAGGTGCGCGCCCTCGCCGAGGACGCCGTCCGCCTCGCCTGGTCCACGGCCGCCCCCGCCCCGGCCGCGATGCGGGACCGTGTCCTGGCCGCCGTACGGACCACTCCGCAGGAACCCGCGCCCCAGGAGTCCGCACGCGCGCGAGCCCCGCAACTCCCGCCGCACGTCTGGGGCGCCGCACCGCCGCCGCGCACCCGCGACCGGCGCCGTACGACGCTGTTCGTGCCGTTCGCGACGGCCACCGCCGCCGCGGCGCTCGTCGTCGCCTCGCTCTTCGCCGTCCAGGCGGACCGGACCCAGGACCGGCTGAACGCGGAACGCGACCGGTCACGTGAGATCGCCCACGTTCTCGCCGCCCCGGACGCCCGCGCGAGCAGCGGCCGGGACGCGCGGGGCCGCACCATCGGAGTGATCGCCTCCGTATCGGTCCGCGGCGCGGTCGTCACCCTCGGCGGATACGACGACCCCCCGAACGGACGTGTCCGTCAGCTCTGGCTCATGGGTGCGGACGCGCGACCGCGTTCCCTGGGCCTGTTCGACGGCGACACGCCCCTGGTCGCCTCCGGTCTCGAGTCCGCCGCGACGTCACTCGCCGTGACCGTCGAACCCGCGGGCGGGTCGGAGCAGCCCACCTCCCGGCCCATAGCTCAACTCGCCCTGAAAACGGTCGGATTCGGAGAGTAATCGACGAGTGTTCGTCAACCCCCTTAAGGGGAAGGTGAATCCTGTGACCTCGATACACGAGTGCCCGGATGGGGCGATAGGGTTACCCTGCCCGGGCCGGGTGGACTCGTACGGGTGGGGAGTGACATGGAACAGATAACAGTGCGCAGCAGGGCCAGGGTCCCTGCGATCACCTGCGGTAGCAGCGCGACCAGCTCGCGCCTCGACCGCCATCTCTCGGTCCTCGGGGGACCCGCGGTCCCGCAGCGGGAGACGGCCGAGGCGACGTCGCTGATGCGCGAGCTCATCGCGCGTGACGCCGCGCACGACCGCGGTGCCAGGGGCGCGCGGGCTCGGACGAGCCGCGTCTCGCTCTTCGCCCCGCTGCGTCGACTGCGCCGTTCCCTGTTCGGCAGCCGGTAGCGCCGGCGCCCGGACGGCCCACCACCGTCCCGGCGCGGCGCCCCCGCCCCCGTCCGTCATCCCCGCGGCACGCGGCGGCGCCCCGGCGCCCGATCCGACACCGGCACCTCCCCATGCCGGCGCCCCCGAACCCACCCGGCAGCGCTCCGGGGGCCCAACGGTCGCCTCATTCCTGGCAGGGACCTGACATCCCCGCGGGTCTCAGCCCTTCCCGCGCCCGTACTGCCGTACCGCGAGCGGCACGAACACCGCGAGCAGCACCGCACACCACATCAGCGACCCCGCGACGGGATGCGCCACCGGCCAGGCCGCCCCGTCGGGCACGGGGGCGTTGCCGAACAGGTCCCGCAGCGCCGTCGCCACCGCGCTGATCGGATTCCACTCCGCGACCGTGCGCAGCCCGTCCGGCAGCCCCGCCGTCGGGATGTACGCGCTGGACAGCAGCGGCAGCAGGAACGTCGCCCCGCCCAGCTGGCCGGCCGCCTCCTCGTTCCGGGTGAGCAGTCCGAGGAACATCCCGATCCACACACAGGCGAACCGGAACAGCAGCAACAGGGCGACGGCGCCCACGGCTTCGAGCGCGCTCCCCTCCACCCGCCAGCCCACCGCGAGCCCCACCAGCAGGAACGGCACCGTCCCGGCCGCCGTCACCACGACGTCCGCCGCCGCCTGGCCCAGCGGCACGGCCGCCCGGCTCATCGGCAGCGTGCGGAACCGGTCCGTCACCCCCCGGTGCACGTCCTGCGCCGACTGGAACATGCCGGTCATGACACCGCCCGCCGCCGTCGCCACCAGCAGCCCGGGCACCAGGAAGGACCGGTACTCGGCGCCCGACACGGCGAGCGCGCTGCCGAAGACGTAGCCGAAGAACAGCAGCATGCTGACCGGCATCGTCTGGGTGAGGATCAGCAGCCCCGGGTTGTTCCGCATCCGCCGCAGCTGCCGGCCGAGCATCGCGGTCCCGTCGTACGCCAACGTGCTCACGCGGCACGCTCCTTGTCGTCGGAGGGGGAGAGGGAGTCCGTCCCGGCGGTCAGCCGCAGGAACACGTCGTCGAGGGTCGGGGGCCTGAGGCTCGCGTCCAGCAGCGGCACGCCCGCCGCGTCCAGCGTGCGCACCAGGTGCGGGAGGGTGAGCGTCGGATCCTTGGCGACCGCGCCGACGGCGTTCCGCTCCCGGTCGAGGGACGGCGGCGAGCCCGTGAGCCGGTCGAGCACCCCGGCCGCCGCCGGCAGTGCGCCGGCGTCCGCCACGACCACCTCGACGTGCGTGCCGACCAGCGACTTGAGCTCGGACGGGGAGCCGGTGTGCGCGACCCGGCCGCGGTCCACCACCGCGATGTCGTCGGCCAGTCGGTCCGCCTCCTCCAGGTACTGGGTGGTGAGCAGCACGGTCGTGCCCTCGCCGGTCAGCTCCCGCACCGCGTCCCAGATCAGCGTGCGGCTGGCCGGGTCGAGCCCGGTCGTCGGCTCGTCCAGGAACAGCACCTCGGGCCGCCGGATCAGGCTCGCCGCCAGATCCAGTCGGCGCCTCATGCCGCCCGAGTAGCCGGACGCCGGCCGGTCGGCCGCCTCCGTCAGCCCGAAGCGGTCGAGCAGCTCGGCGGCCCGTCCGGCCGCGCCGTCCACCCGGTGCAGCCGGGCGAACAGCCGCAGGTTCTCCCGGCCCGTGAGGTCGCCGTCGATCGAGGTGTCCTGGCCCGTGACGCCGATCCTGCGGCGTACGGCGGGGGCCTCCCGTACGAGGTCGTGGCCCGCGATCCGCGCGGAGCCCGCGTCCGGCCGCAGCAGCGTGGTCAGCAGCCGGACGGCCGTCGTCTTGCCCGCCCCGTTGGGCCCGAGCACCCCGCACACCGTGCCCCGGGCCACCGCCAGATCCAGCCCGCGCAGGGCACGGACCTGCCCGTACCGCTTCTCCAGACCCTCACTAAGTACAGCGTACGTAGTAGTCATGGGCCAACCCTAGCGCACTACGTACGCCGTACGTAACTACGATGGTGGGCGAGGTGATGACCGATGGCGGGCCGAGCGGCCGAACCCGAAGTGATCT
The DNA here is from genome assembly GCF_055570675.1 of Streptomyces sp. NPDC031111. NCBI lineage: Bacteria > Bacillati > Actinomycetota > Actinomycetes > Kitasatosporales > Streptomycetaceae > Streptomyces > Streptomyces sp. NPDC031111. Next base: position 109,467 of record NZ_JBVIGS010000021.1, on the reverse strand, counting down.
GGGCGCGCCCCGAGCGCACCGGCCGCGGACCGAGGCCGTCGTACACGCGCGCCGACATCGCCGCTGCGGCCGTGCGGATCGCCGACGCGGAGGGCCTGGACGCCGTGACCATGCGGCGCGTCGCCGCCGAACTGGGCTGCGGCACCATGTCGCTGTACAACTACGTCCCCCGCAAGGAGGACCTGTACGAGCTGATGGTGGACGCGGCGGGCGGCGAGCACGAGCTGTGGGAGCCCAGCGGCGACTGGCGCGCCGACATGCTCCGGGCGGCGCACCAGACCCGCGCGCTGATGCACCGCCACCCGTGGCTGCCCCGGCTGATGTCACCGGTCTACGGCTTCAGCCCCAACGCCCTTCGCTACCTCGAACACTGCCTGGCCTGCCTGGACCCGCTCCCCGGGCCCTACGGCACCAAACTGGAGCTGATCGCGATGCTGAACGGCATCGTGACCACGTACGTCAGCAACGAGCTGGCCACCGCCGAACGCACCCGCTCGCTGCCCTGGTCGCAGGAGCGGGAGAACGCCATCCGCATCGCCTATCTGGGCGCCCGGATCGCGACCGGCGCATACCCGCGGATGGCGGCGGCCTTCGCGGAGGACGCCGGGCCGATCGATCTGGAGGCGGTGTTCGAACGGGCGCTCGGCCGGATGCTGGACGGCTTCGACCCCGGCCGCTGACCCTTCAGATCAGGGCCAGCTGCCCCTCCGGCCCCTCCTCGTGGGCGTCGAGCACCGAGGCCGGGCGGCGTGCGGAGGGCGGCACGGGGAGCACGCCCGCCTCCCGCAGCTCGTCCGGTGTGATCGGATCCGGGACCGCCGTGTCCGTCAACGCGGCCCGCTGCGGGCACAGTTCGGCCAGCAGGGCGAGGACGGTGATCAGTTCCAGCAGCTCCGAGGTCCAGGCCTGTGGCCAGCCGGCCGGCCGGATCGCGTCCAGGGTGCCCGGCTCGGCCGGCTCCGTACGGGCCGCGAACCACTGCTCCAGCACCCGTACACCCCCGGCCTCGAAGTCCCAGGCCCCGGGCGGCACCGGGGAGATGCGGCCCTCGTCGAGCAACAGGGCCTCCTCGTCGCGGTCGTAGTCCAGGGTCAGCGGCCGGGAGGGCAGCGGGGCGCGCACATACGGGCGGCGCCCGCCGGGAAGCCTGGGGCGCTCCCCGTCGCGCCGCGACAGCCACAGCATCCGGCGGCCCACCGCCACGCCCCGCTCCCACACGTCGGCGTCCGCGGTGAGCGGCACCGCGAGCCCGGCGGGCGTGGCCCGGGAGGCCGCCATCGTCCAGGCGAGGACGTCCAGCGGCGAGGTGCCCCGGCCGAGCCTGGCGGCGAGGTGGCCGGTCAGTCCGGGTACCAGGTTCGGCTCGGCGGCGCCGGGCCGGCGGTACAGCGGGCGGACGCGGCCGGTGCGCAGCACGGGCAGCAGGGACGTGGCCAGCAGGGGCGGACCGGCGGGGTCCTGGGCGGCGCCCCGCGCCGGGCCGGCCTCGACGACGAAGACCTGCCGCTCGTCCGCCACCCGCCACAGCTCGGGCCGGGCGGCGTCGATCAGCCGGTGGTCGGGGATCAGCCACTGCTCGTCGAACGGGCCGTGCAGGACGCGTACCGGCTCGGGGCACGGGCCCGAGGCGCGGGCCAGCCGCTCGGTGCCGCCGCCCTGCCCCGGCAGCTGTCCGACCGCCGAGTGCGGGGTGCGGGCACGGGTCGGCCGGAACAGGGTCTCGCGGTCCCGTCCCTCGGTCTTGACCAGGGCGTCCCAACGGGCCTTCAGGGACGCCGCGTCGGGTGCCGTCGGCCACCCCCGGCCGAGCCGCGGCGGTGCGACGGACCACGGCATGAGGTCCGCAAGGAGCGGAGCGTCGTCGTGCGTCACGCTGGGCATCGTACGGCGTTCGGGGGCCGGTGGATCAGGTGGCGTCCAGCGTCACCGTGAACGAGAAGCGGTCGCCCCGGTAGTTGATGACGGCCACGTCCAGGGGGCGGCCGGCGCTGTCGTAGGTGACGCCCGTGTAGTGCAGGATCGGGCTGAGCAGCGGGACCTGGAGCAGCCGGGCCGTCTCCGGGTCCGCGAGCCGCGCCTCCACCGTGTCCGTGATGCGGCTGATGTCCGCCCCGACGGCATCGCGCAGCACCTTGGTCATCGGCCATCGCACCAGGTCGTCCAGGTCGATACGGGCGGCCAGTTCGGGGCGGACCCAGTTGCGGGCGTGGTTGGTCGGCTCGCCCGTCTTCTCGTCGCTGCGCAGCCGGTGGTACGCGGCCGCCTCCGACAGGTCCGGGAAGTACTCGGCGATCTCGGCCGGCACCGGCGCCGGACCGTGCTCCAGCAGTTCGGTCGTCATACCGGACTGCTGGGCCACGATCGCGTCCACCGAGCCCAGCAGCCGTACCGGGGCGCCCCGCCGGACATCGGGCTCGATGAACGTGCCGCGCCGGCGGTGGCGGGTGATCAGCCCCTCGTCCTCCAGCTCCTTCAGCGCCTGCCGCATGGTCAGCACGCTCACCCCGTAGTGCCCGGCCAGCTGTTCCTCGGTGGGCAGGCGCAGGGGGTCCTGGGGCGAGCGGCCGAGGATCGAGGCGCGCAACGACTGCGACACCTGATACCAGAGCGGCAACTTACGGTTCAGGACGATCGAGTCCGGGGCGAAGGAGGTCACGGGGCTATCCGTACCGGTCGGGAAGGTTCAGTGCAACGGGCGGAAGTGACGCTCGAGACCCTGCCAGACGTCGTCGTATCCCTGTTGCAGGTGCTCCGCCCGTGCCGCCTGGGGGGTCAGGGACACCGGCCAGCGGGTCTCGAACATGAAGGCAAGGCCGTCGTCGATCTTCTGCGGGCGCAGTTCGGCGGCGCTCGCCTTCTCGAAGGTCTCCCGGTCGGGGCCGTGCGCCGACATCATGTTGTGCAGCGAACCCCCGCCCGGCACGAAGCCCTCCGCCTTCGCGTCGTACGCGCCCTCGATCAGGCCCATGTACTCGCTCATCACGTTCCGGTGGAAGTACGGCGGACGGAAGGTGTCCTCACCGACCAGCCAGCGCGGAGCGAAGACCACGAAGTCCACCCCGGCCAGCCCCGGGGTGTCGCTCGGCGAGGTCAGCACCGTGAAGATCGACGGATCCGGGTGGTCGTACGAGATGGTGCCCATCACATTGAATCGGCGCAGATCGTAGGCGTAGGGCACATGGTTGCCGTGCCAGGCGACGACGTCGAGCGGGGAGTGGTCGTACGTGGCCGACCACAGGTTGCCGCAGAACTTGTTCACCACCTCCACCGGTCCCTCGACGTCCTCGTACGCGGCGACCGGGGCGCGGAAGTCGCGGGCGTTGGCCAGCCCGTTGGCGCCGATCGGGCCGAGGTCGGGGAGCCGGAACGGCGCCCCATAGTTCTCGCACACGTAGCCGCGGGCCGAATCGTCCAGGAGCTCCACACGGAACCGCACCCCACGAGGAATCAGCGCGATGTGTCCCGGCTCCACACGCAGCAGCCCGAACTCCGTGCGCAGCAGCAGCCCGCCGTGCTCGGGGACGATCAGCAGTTCACCGTCGGCGTCGCTGAACACGCGGTCCATCGAGGCGTTGGCGTGGTACAGGTGCACGGCCATCCCGGTGCGCTGGGTGACGTCGCCGTTGCCCCCCAGCGTCCACAGGCCGGCCAGGAAGTCCGTGCCCTCGGCGGGCACCGGCAGCGGGTTCCAGCGCAGTCGGTTGGGGTCCGGCACCGTCTGGGTGAAGGGGGCGGAGCGCAGGGCTCCGTTGCCCGTGCGGGTGAACGCCGGGTGGGCGGCCGACGGACGGATCCGGTACAGCCAGGAGCGGCGGTTCTCCGCGCGGGGCTCCGTGAACGCCGTACCGCTCAGCTGTTCCGCGTACAGCCCGAGCGGTGCGCGTTGCGGTGCGTTGCGGCCCTCGGGCAGGGCGCCCGGGATCGCCTCGGAGCTGTGCTCGTTGCCGAAACCGGTGAGGTGTTCCAGTCCTTCGGCGCTCTTGCGCGCTCCCGCGCGCTCGAACTCGCTCACGCGGGCGGTGCCCCCATCGCTCATGCTCGGTGCTCCCTTGCCATCCGATTCCTATGCACCACCGTAGGATTGCGTTTTCGCGGGCGCAAGGGGGCCACGCGATCTCGGTGCCGTCCTTCGCCCGCCTCGTCTCGGCGGAGGACCCGGAACCCGACTTCAGGGGGATCCGCGAGCTCGTACCGGTGTTCTACGCTCCCCGGCATGTCGTGGACGCGCAGCCTGATCACCGCGCTCGCGGTCTGTGTCGTACTCCTGACCGGAACCGCGGGCTGCGGTCCGAGCGATACCCGGGGGCGGGACGGGGTGTCGCCCTCACCCGTCGGCGAACTCATCGACGAGCGGGACGAGGAGGGCCGCCCCTACCGCGAAGTGGACGAGGAGGGTGCCCCCGAGGTCGGCGTCGAGGTCACGCCCGACACCGACGGCGGCTGGGACGTGCGACTGACCGTGCGCAACTTCCGTTTCTCGCCGGACGGCACCGGTGAGCGCGCCGTGGCCGGACGCGGCCTGGCGCACCTCGAACTGAACGGCCGCCGCGTCGCCCTGCTGCGCACCCCCGAGTACCACCTCCCCGGCCACTCCGTCCCGCGCGGCACGCACCAGGTCACCGTCCGCCTGTACGCCGACGACGGCTCGGTGTGGGCCGTGGACGGCGAGCCCGTGGAGAGCACGGCCGACATCACGGTGTCGGACCAGGAGCCGAGCCCCGACCCCAGCGTCGAGCCGATCACCACGGCACCCCCGGAACAGGCGCGCGGAACGGACGGGCGGGACCAAAGCGGAGGGCGAGGTTCACCGGGCGGAGCCGAGCAGGCATGATGAAACCCGTGCCCCACGCGACATCGCTCCGCCGAGCGCCGGTGCAGCGGCGCAGCGCCGAACGGCTGGCCAGGATCCTCGACGCCTGCGCCGACCTCCTCGACGAGGTCGGCTACGACGACCTCAGCACCCGTGCCGTCGCCGAGCGCGCCGGTGTGCCCATCGGCTCCGTCTACCGCTTCTTCGGCAACAAGCGCCAGATGGCCGACGCCCTGGCCCAGCGCAACCTGGAACGCTTCTCGGAGCGGGTGACCGAACGGCTCAGGGCCACCGGCGACCGGGGCTGGCGGCACGCCATGGACGTCGTGCTCGACGAGTACCTCGACATGAAGCGCACCGCGCCCGGCTTCTCGCTCGTCGACTTCGGCAACCAGATCCCCGTCGGCACCCGCCGCGCCGAACCCAACCACCGGGTCGCCGACCGGCTCACCGGCCTGCTCTCCGGTTATCTGGGCCGCGAGGCCGACGACGACCTGCGCCGCGCCTTCCTGGTCGCCGTCGAGACCGCCGACGCCCTGGTCCACCTGGCGTTCCGGATGGCGCCCGGGGGCGACGAGAAGGTGATCGGCGAACTGCGCGAGATGCTGCGGGCGTACCTGGCCCGGACGCTGGACTGAGCCGCCTCCCCGCGTCGCTGTGACCCCTCGGAACGAGCGACCCCTCCCCTCCATGCGTACCGGTCGGTATGCTCGGCCCGTCCGTGCGTCACCCCCGCCGTACCCGGGAGGTCCCGTGTCCCGCACCGCCCTTCGAATCTGCCCCCTGTGCGAGGCCACCTGCGGCCTGACCCTCACCATCGACGACGGCAGGGTCACCGGCGCCCGCGGCGACCGGGACGACGTGTTCAGCAAGGGCTTCATCTGCCCCAAGGGCGCCGCCTTCGGGGCCGTCGACTCCGACCCCGACCGGCTGCGCACCCCGCTCGTCCGCGTCGACGGCGAACTGCGCGAGGCCACCTGGGAAGAGGCGTTCGACGCCGTGGCCGCCGGGATACGGCCCGTCGTCGAGCGGTACGGACCGCACGCCGTCGGCGTCGTCCTGGGCAACCCCAACGTCCACACCATGGCCGGCGCCCTCTACCCGCCCGTACTGATCGCCGGGCTCGGCACCCGCAGCCTGTTCACCGCCTCCACCGTCGACCAGATGCCCAAGCACGTCTCCAGCGGACTGCTCTTCGGCGACGCCAACGCGATCCCCGTGCCCGACCTCGACCGCACCGACCATCTGCTGCTCATCGGCGCCAACCCGCTGGAGTCCAACGGCAGTCTGTGCACCGCGCCCGACTTCCCCGGCCGCCTCAAGGCCCTGAAGGCCCGCGGCGGCACCCTCACCGTCGTCGACCCGCGCCGCACCCGCACCGCCCGCCTCGCCGACCGGCACCTCGCCGTCCGCCCCGGCACCGACGCGCTGCTGCTCGCGGCCATGGCGCACGTCCTCTTCGACGAGGGCCTGGTCGACCTGGGGGAGCGGGCGCCGCACATCCAGGGCGCGGACGAACTCGCCGCCGCGCTCAAGGACTTCACCCCCGAAGCCGTGGCCCCCGCCTGCGACGTCGACGCCGCCACCATCCGCGCCCTCGCCCGGGAACTCGCCGCCGCCCCCACCGCCGCCGTCTACGGCCGCATCGGCAGCTGCACCGTCCCGCACGGCACCCTCGCCAGCTGGCTCGTCGACGTGCTCAACGTCCTCACCGGCAACCTCGACCGCCCCGGCGGCGCCCTCTTCCCCCAGGCCGCCACCGACAAGACCCCGCGTCCCGCCGGGCCCGGCCGCGGATTCGCCCTCGGGCGCTGGCACTCCCGGGTGCGCCGGCACCCCGAGGCCAAGGGTGAACTGCCGCTGTCCGCCCTCGCCGAGGAGATCGACACCGTCACCGACGAGGGCGAGCCGGTCCGCGCCCTCGTCGTCGTCGCCGCCAACCCGGTGCTCTCCGCCCCGGACGGCGAGCGGCTCGACAAGGCACTCGACTCGCTCGGCTTCATGGTGAGCGTCGATCCGTACCTCAACGAGACCTCACGGCACGCCGACGTCGTCCTGCCGCCGCCCCCGCCCGCGCAGAGCCCCCACCACGACTTCGCCTTCAACACCCTCGCCGTGCGCAACCAGGTCCGCTACACCCGCCCCGCCGTCCCCCTGGAGCCCGGCCGCATGGCCGAGACCGAGATCCTCGCCCGGCTCGTCCTCGCCGCGACCGGCATGCACGGCGCCGACCCCGCCGCGGTGGACGCCCTGGTGATCGACCAGACCCTCGGCAAGGCGGTCACCGACCCGCACTCCCCGGTCCACGGCCGCGACCCGAGGGAACTGGCCGGCCTGCTCACCGGCGCGAACGGCCCCGAACGGCGCCTGGACATGATGCTGCGCCTCGGCCCGTACGGCGACGGCTTCGGCGCCGCCCCGGACGGGCTCACCCTGGAGAAGCTGCTCGCCCACCCGCACGGCATCGACCTCGGCCCCCTGCGCCCGAGGCTGCCCCAGCCGCTGAAGACCCGCAGCGGAAAAGTGGAGTTGCTGCCGGAGCCCATCGCCGCCGACCTCCCGCGGCTGCGCGCCGCCCTGGACGAGCGCCCCGCCGGACTCGTCCTCGTCGGCCGCCGCCATCTGCGCTCCAACAACAGCTGGATGCACAATGTGCCGGCACTCACCGGCGGCTCCAACCGCTGCACCCTCCACCTCCACCCCGAGGACGCCCAACGCCTCGGCGTCCGGGACGGGGAACCGGTGCGGATCAAGGGCGCCGGGGGAGAGGTGACCGCGCCCGCCGAGATCACCGACGGGGTGCGCCGGGGCGTAGTGAGCCTGCCGCACGGCTGGGGCCACGACCGGCCCGGCACCCGCACCCGGCACGCCGCCGTCGACCCCGGGGCCAACGTCAACCAGCTCCTCGACGGCAGCCTCCTCGACCCGCTGTCGGGCAACGCCGTCCTCAACGGGGTGCCCGTCGAGGTGGCCCCGCTGACCGCCGCCGTGACCGAAACGTTCCGGGCGCTGACCTGAGCAAAGCTGTGACCTGGGGTTTTGCGCTTATTGCTCGCACGTCAACGTCTTGTTAACGCAGCTTGGCGGCACCTAACGTCGTCGCACCGCCGGCCCTGGTGGGATGTTCAAGGGCGAACGTTAGGTATCCACTCATGCTGACCATCCTCGGCTTCGTCATGATCGCGACCTTCCTGGTCCTGATCATGCTGAAGAAGATGTCGCCGATCGCGGCGCTCGTGCTGATTCCCGCGCTCTTCTGCGTGTTCGTCGGCAAGGGCGCCCACCTCGGTGACTACGTCATCGACGGCGTGTCCAGCCTCGCCCCCACCGCGGCGATGCTCATGTTCGCGATCGTCTACTTCGGTGTGATGATCGACGTCGGACTCTTCGACCCGATCGTCCGCGGCATCCTCCGGTTCTGCAAGGCCGACCCGATGCGCATCGTCGTCGGCACCGCGCTGCTCGCCGCGATCGTGTCCCTGGACGGCGACGGCTCCACCACCTTCATGATCACCGTCTCGGCGATGTACCCGCTGTACAAGCGCCTGAAGATGAGCCTGGTCGTGATGACCGGCGTCGCCGCCATGGCCAACGGCGTGATGAACACCCTCCCCTGGGGCGGCCCGACCGCCCGCGCCGCCACAGCGCTGAAGCTCGACGCCGGCGACATCTTCGTCCCGATGATCCCGGCCCTGCTGGTCGGGCTGCTGGGCGTCGTCGTCCTCGCGTACGTGCTCGGTCTGCGCGAGCGCAGGCGGCTGGGCGTGCTGACGCTGGACGAGGCGCTGGTGAAGGAGGAGGAGAAGGAGACGGAGACCGTGCTGGTCGGCGCGGGCTCCGGCAGCGGGGGCACCCGCCCGGCCGGCGGCTCCGGCGCCGGCACGGACGCCGACGCCGAGGACGACGACTTCCAGGGCCTCGACCCGAACCGCCCCACCCTGCGCCCCAAGCTGTACTGGTTCAACGCGCTGCTCACGGTCGGCCTGCTCACCGCCATGATCATGGAGCTGCTGCCGATCCCGGTGCTGTTCCTGCTCGGCGCCGCCCTCGCGCTCTCCGTCAACTTCCCGCACATCCCCGACCAGAAGGCCCGTCTCGCGGCCCACGCCGACAACGTCCTCAACGTCTCGGGCATGGTCTTCGCCGCCGCCGTCTTCACCGGCGTCCTCCAGGGCACCGGCATGGTCGACCACATGGCCAAGTGGATGGTGGACGTCATCCCCGAGGGCATGGGCCCGCACATGGCCCTGGTCACCGGCCTGCTGAGCCTGCCGCTGACCTACTTCATGTCGAACGACGGCTTCTACTTCGGTGTCCTGCCCGTCCTCGCCGAAGCCGGCGCCGCGCACGGGGTCTCCCCGCTGGAGATGGCCCGCGCCTCCCTCGTCGGCCAGCCGCTGCACATGTCCAGCCCGCTCGTCCCCGCGGTGTACGTCCTGGTCGGCATGGCGAAGGTCGAGTTCGGCGACCACACGCGCTTCGTGGTGAAGTGGGCCGCCATGATCTGCCTGGTGATCCTCGCGGCCGGAATCCTGTTCGGCATCATCTGAGCCCGGTACCCGGCCCTCTGTCGGAAAGGACCCGATCATGACGCCCGGTGGGAACCGCGGCTGGCTGCTCCGCCTCGTCATCGCCTTCGGCTTCGCGCAGGGCGCGGTGTCGATGGCCCGGCCCGCCGTCTCCTACCGGGCGCTGGCACTCGGCGCGGACGAGCGGGCGATCGGTGTGATCGCGGGCGTGTACGCACTGCTGCCGCTGTTCGCCGCCGTACCGCTCGGCCGGCGCACCGACCACGGCCGCTGCGCGCCCCTGCTGCCGGTCGGCGTGGTGCTCATCTCCGGCGGCTGCGCGCTGAGCGGCCTCGCCGGCTCGCTGTGGACGATGGCCCTGTGGAGCGGGGTCATGGGCCTCGGCCACCTCTGCTTCGTCATCGGCGCGCAGTCGCTCGTCGCCCGCCAGTCCGCGCCGCGCGAACAGGACCGCAACTTCGGCCACTTCACCATCGGCGCCTCGCTGGGGCAGCTGGTCGGCCCGATCGCGGCGGGCGCGCTGATCGGCCCCGACATGGCCCGCACCAGCGCGTTCGCCCTGCTGGCGGCGGGAGCGGGCGGAGCGGTCGCGCTCACCTCGCTGTGGCGCATAGAACGACCCGGCGCCCCGACCTCCCGTAAGGAACAGGGCCGGCGGGTGCCGGTGCGCGGCATCCTGCGCGCCCGGGGCGTCCCCGCGGGCATCCTCATCAGCCTGGCCGTGCTGTCCGCGACCGACATCCTCACCGCCTACCTCCCGGTGGTCGGCGAGCACCGGGGCATCGACCCGACCGTCATCGGCCTGCTGCTCAGCCTCCGCGCGGCGGCGACGATCGCCTGCCGGCTGGTGCTCACGCCCCTACTGCGGCTGCTCGGCCGTACGACGCTGCTGACGGTGACCTGTCTGCTGGCGGCGCTGCTGTGCGCGGGCGTCGCGCTGCCCCTTCCGGTCTGGGCGCTGGCGCTGCTCCTGGCCGTCCTCGGCTTTTGCCTCGGCGTGGGCCAGCCGCTGTCGATGACGACGGTCGTACAGGCCGCCCCCGCCGACGCCCGCTCCACCGCCCTCGCCCTGCGCCTCACCGGCAACCGCCTGGGCCAGGTAGCCGCCCCCGCGGCAGCGGGCCTGATCGCGGGCATCGCAGGCGTGGCGGCCCCGTTCATCATGCTCGGCGCCCTGCTCCTCCTCTCCTCAGGCATCGCCCTACGCACCCCACCCGCCCCCACCCAAAACCCCCAGTCCCCCCAAAAGACCACCCCCCGCCCCCGCACAAATCACTAGCGAGCGCCCACCCCGCCCAGGGGCGCGGGGAACGGCGCGCCAAGCCCCACACGACCGGCACTCACCCACCGGCGGCCACGCCGCTCAGGGGCGCGGGGAACGGCGCGCCAAGCCCCATACGACCGGCACGCACCCACCGGCGGCCACGCCGCTCAGGGGCGCGGGGAACGGCGCGCCAAGCCCCACACGACCGGCACGCACCCACCGGCGCCCACCCCCTCAGGGGCGCGGGGAACGGCGCGCCAAGCCCCGCACGACCGGCACTCACCCACCGGCGGCCACGCCGCTCAGGGGCGCGGGGAACGGCGCGCCAAGCCCCACACGACCGGCACGCACCCACCGGCGCCCACGCCGCCCAGGGGCGCGGGGAACGGCGCGCCAAGCCCCACAGGACCGGCATTCACCCACCGGCGGCCACGCCGCTCAGGGGCGCGGGGAACTGCGCGCCAAGCCCCACACGACCCGCACGCACCCCACCGGCCACGCCCCCCAAGCTCCATGCAAAAGACCGCCCCGCAGGGGCGAATCCGGGCGTCCGCTTTCTCACGAAGCGGACGCCCCCGCCCAGTTCCCGCCCAGCATCTTCCCCCGGCTGCCTACTTTCCGTTAGCTTCCGTGACTCACACGTCCCGTACGACCCGCACGGGGCGTTCCGAACGCGGAGCACCAGCGCCCTGACACGCCCCCGGGGGCACCCTCATGACACGCGCCATCTCCCTGCACGACGTGAGCAAGGCATACACGCGAGGCATCCGCGTGGTGGACCGGCTGTCGCTGGACATCGCGCCCGGCGAGTTCCTCGTCCTGCTCGGCCCCTCCGGCTGCGGCAAGTCCACCGTGCTGCGGATGATCGCCGGGCTGGAGGACATCGACGAGGGCCGGCTGTTCCTCGACGGCGAGTACGGCAACGAACTGCCCCCCTCCGACCGGGACATGGCGATGGTGTTCCAGAACTTCGCCCTGTACCCGAGCATGACCAGCCGGGACAACATCGGCTTCCCGCTCCGCATCGAGGCCCCCGGCACCGACCCGGCCCCGCGCGTCGACGCCACCGCCCGCATGCTCGGCATCGAGGACCTCCTCGACCGCTTCCCCGCCCAGCTCTCCGGAGGAGAACGCCAGCGCGTCGCCATGGGCCGGGCCATCGCCCGCCACCCCTCCGCCTTCCTGATGGACGAGCCGCTGTCCAACCTCGACGCCAAGCTCCGCAACCGACTGCGCGCCGAGATCTCCCAGCTCACCCGGGAGTTGGGCGTCACCACCGTCTACGTCACCCACGACCAGTCCGAGGCCATGTCGCTCGGCGACCGCGTCGCCGTACTGCGCGGCGGCGTCCTCCAGCAGGTCGGGACCCCGCGCACGGTGTACGCGCTGCCGAGCAATGTCTTCGTCGCCGCGTTCATCGGCACCCCGCGCATCAATCTGCTGCGCGGTCTGGTGCGCGCCCCGCTCGACGGGGCGATGACCATCAGCCTGGGCAAGCAGTTCCTGCGGCTGCCCGAACCCCTGTCCCTGGACCACCAGTTGCTGCGGGTGCAGCAGGGCCGCGAGGTCATCGTGGGCCTGCGCTCGGAGGCCGTACGGATCGCCAAGCCGTCCGCCGCCCGGACCGGCGAGGTGGCGCTCACCGGTCTCGTGGAGCACCTGGAGTTCCAGGGCCACGAGGTCCTCGTGCACTTCAACACCGGCTCCCGCCCCGCCGTCGTGCCCGATCTCGAGGCGCCGCGTCCGGTGCCCGGCCGTCCGGCCCGGCGCCGCCGCCGCGAGGGCTCGGTCCTGGGGCGGCTGCGGGAGCGGGCCGGCGCGCTGCGGGCGGGGCCCGTGGGGGCGTCGGACGAGCCCGAGCGGCCGGACCCGGTGCCCGTCTCCGCCGAGCCGTGCGTGCCCGGTGACCTCATCGTCCGCACCACGCCCGACATCCGACTCCGGCACGGCATGCAGGTACCCCTCCTGGTCGACCTCGCCCACCTCTTCGTCTTCGACCAGAACGGCGAACGGATCTGCCCCAACCCGGCGCGACTGCCGGACCTGGACGAGTGACCTCGTAGACGCGGGAGACCTCTGGCGCGGAAAAACTAACATCGCTAGTTTAGGAGCTCGCACGATACTGAGCGGTCGGACACCGACGCCCCGCCCCGGAGGAAGCGCGATGAAGGCATACGACGGCATGTACATCGACGGCGCCTGGCGCCCCGCCGCCGGACCGGATGTGATCGAGGTGGTGAACCCGGCCGACGAGCAGGTGATCGCCACCGTCCCCGCCGGCACCGTGGAGGACGTCGACGCCGCCGTGCGCGCCGCCCGCGCCGCCCTCCCCGCCTGGGCCGCCACCCCGCCCGCCGAGCGCGCCGCCCGCCTGGCCGCGCTCCGGGACGTGCTCGTGGCCCGGCAGGACGAGATCGCCGAGACGGTGACCGCCGAACTCGGCTCGCCCCTGAAGCTCTCGGGGGCCGTGCACGCGGGCGTACCGATCGCCGTGGCGGGTTCCTACGCCGAGCTGGCGGCGACGTACTCCTTCGAGGAGCGGACGGGCAACTCGACGGTCCTCCACGAGCCCGTCGGAGTGGTCGGGGCGATCACCCCCTGGAACTACCCGCTCCACCAGATCGTCGCCAAGACCGCCCCCGCGCTCGCGGCCGGCTGCACCATCGTCGTCAAGCCCGCCGAGGACACCCCGCTGGTCGCCCGGCTGTTCGCGGAGGCCGTGCACGAGGCCGGTATCCCGGCGGGCGTGTTCAACCTCGTCACCGGCCTCGGCCCGGTCGCCGGGCAGGCCCTCGCCGAGCACCCGGGCGTCGACCTGGTCTCCTTCACCGGCTCCACGGCCGTAGGCCGCCGGATCGGCGCGATCGCCTCGGGCATGGTGAAGAAGGTCGCCCTGGAGCTCGGGGGCAAGTCCGCCAACGTGATCCTGCCGAGCGCCGACCTGGCCCGCGCGGTCAACGTCGGCGTCGCCAACGTCATGTCCAACTCCGGCCAGACGTGCAGCGCCTGGACCCGCATGCTGGTCCACCGGGACCAGTACGACGAGGCCGTGGAGCTCGCCGCGTCCGCCGCCGCGAAGTACGCCGACCGCATCGGCCCGCTCGTCAACGCCAGGCAGCGGGAACGCGTGCGCGGGTACATCGAGAAGGGTGTCGCCGAGGGCGCCCGGCTGGTCGCGGGCGGCCCCGACTCCCCGCACGAGAAGGGCTACCACGTCAGCCCCACGGTCTTCGCCGACGTCACCCCGGAGATGACCGTCGCCCAGGAGGAGATCTTCGGGCCTGTCCTGTCGGTCCTGCGCTACGCGGACGAGGAGGACGCCCTGCGCATCGCCAACGGCACCGTCTACGGCCTGGCGGGCGCCGTCTGGGCCGGTGACGAGGCGGAGGCGGTGGCCTTCGCCCGCCGCATGGAGACCGGCCAGGTCGACATCAACGGCGGCCGCTTCAACCCCCTCGCGCCCTTCGGCGGTTACAAGCAGTCGGGCGTCGGCCGCGAACTCGGCGCCCACGGCCTCACCGAGTACCTCCAGACCAAGTCCCTCCAGTTCTAGGGGAGTCGTATCCGCCATGGCCGTACGTGCCGCCGTTCTGCCCGCCGTCGACGCCCCGCTGGAGATCACCGGGATCGACCTGCCCGAGCCCGGCCCCGGACGGGTCCGCGTCCGGCTCGCCGCCGCCGGGGTCTGCCACTCCGACCTGTCCCTGTCCAACGGAACCATGCGCCTGCCGGTCCCGGCCGTCCTCGGCCACGAGGGCGCCGGCACGGTCGTCGCCGTCGGCGAGGGCGTCACCCATGTCGCGCCCGGTGACGGTGTGGTCCTCAACTGGGCCCCGTCCTGCGGCGCCTGCCCGGCCTGCGCACGCGGCGAGGTCTGGCTGTGCGCCAACGCGCTGGCCGGCGCCGCCGAAGTGCACGCCCGCCGCACCGACGACGGAACCGACCTGTACCCCGGGCTGAACGTCGCCGCGTTCGCCGAGGAGACGGTGGTGTCCGCGTCCTGCGTGCTGCCCGCCCCGGACGGCGTCCCGCTCACCGACGCCGCCCTCCTGGGCTGCGCGGTGCTCACCGGCTACGGCGCCGTCCACCACTCGGCCGGGGTGCGACCGGGCGAGCGGGTCGCCGTGTTCGGCGTCGGGGGAGTGGGCCTCGCCGCCCTCCAGGCGGCCCGTGTCGCGGGCGCGTCCACGATCGTCGCAGTGGATGTCTCCCCGGAGAAGGAGGAGCTCGCGCGGTCGGCGGGCGCCACCGACTACCTCGTCGCCTCGGACACCACCGCCCGGCAGATCCGCGCCCTCACCGGCAAGGAGGGCGTGGACGTGTCCGTCGAGTGCGTCGGCCGCGCGACCACCATCCGCACGGCCTGGGAATCCACCCGGCGGGGCGGACGCACCACGGTCGTCGGCATCGGCGGCAAGGACCAGCAGGTCACCTTCAACGCCCTGGAGATCTTCCACTGGGGCCGGACCCTCACCGGCTGCGTCTACGGCAACTCCGACCCCGCCCGCGACCTGCCGGTCCTCGCCGAGCACATCAAGGCCGGCCGCCTGGACCCGGGCGCCCTGGTGACCGAACGCATCACCCTGGACGACATCCCGGCCGCCTTCGACAACATGCTGGCAGGCAAGGGCGGACGGGCACTGGTGGTCTTCTGACGGGGAGACCCCCTAGCGCGGCTCGCGGGCGGCCTCCTCCCGGGGAACCGGGGCCTCGGCCGCCCGCGCCGCCGCCCGCGACCGCGACCGGGACACCGCCACACCCGCGAGACACAGCGCGCCGCCCACCAGCGTGAGCGGGCCCGGCACCTCGCCGAGCGCCAGCCACGACATCAGCACGACCAGCGCGGGTACGGCGTACGTCGTCGCGCCCATCCGGCCTGCGGTCGTACGGGCCAGGGCGTAGGCCCAGGTGGTGAAGGCCAGGGCGGTCGGGAAGACGCCCAGATAGACCATGTTGAGCGTGGCGGAGACGGGCGCGTCGGCGGCCTCCCCCACGAGCTGCCCGGCGAACGGCAGACAGCCCACCGCCCCCACCAGGCACCCGTACGTCGTCACCTGGAGCGGGCTCGCCACGCCCAGCGCCGGCTTCTGCGCGATCACCCCGGCCGCGTAGGCCACGGCCGCCAGCAGGCACAGCACCACGCCGAGCACCGAGGACCCGCCCTCGCCGGACATCGACAGCCCCACGGTCACCGCACCGGCGAACGAAACGGCCATCCCCGCCAGCAGCCGGGGCGGCATCGAGTCCCCGAGCAGACGGGCGCCGAGCAGGGCGATCAGGATCGGCCCGATGTTCACCACCAGCGCCGCCGTACCGGCGTCGACCTGCTGCTCGCCCCAGTTGAGGGCCACCATGTAGAACCCGAACCAGAGCACCCCCGATATCAGGATCCCCCGCCAGGCCGGCCGGGGCGGCAGCCCCTCCCGGCGCAGCAGACAGATCGCCCCCAGCGTCAGAGCCCCGGCCAGCAGCCGGCCGAGCGCGAGCGCCCCCGGCGAGTACGCGGCCCCCGCACTGCGGATGGACACGAAGGCGGAGGCCCACAGCACGACGGTGACCGCAGCCGCGCAGGCCGCGAGCACCTCCGGGCGGAGGGCGGGACGCGAGGAGACGTTCATCATGCTCCCGAGGCTAGGAGAGGGTACGAGTGGGAAGCTCGCGGATTTCGGACGGCGGCCCGCGGTCAGCGGAGGGCCTCCGTGTCGATCCCGAGGAGCTCGGACAGCGCGCGTTCGCCGGCCTCGGTCACCTTCACCGCCCGTTCGGAGCCGATGCGCACGCACCACCCCGTGTCCAGGGCGTGCCGGCACAGGGCCGCGCCCGCCACTCCGGCGAGGTGGGGGCGGCGTTCCGTCCAGTCCAGGCAGGCCCGGGCCAGCGGCCGGCGTCCGCGGCGGTCCAGGTCGATGCCCGCCGCGCCGAACCAGCGCAGGCCCGCGTCGGTGAGCGCGAACCCGGTGTCCTGGAGCAGCAGACCTCGTGCGGTGAGGGCGTCCGTGACGGCGATGCCCAGCCGCCCGGCGAGATGGTCGTAGCAGGTGCGTCCGCGCGCCATGGCCGACCCGGCACCCGACTGCCGCAGCGTGCGCGGGCGTTCGGCGGCACCGGGAGCCACCTGCGCCGCCAGGTCCTCCACCAGCTGTGCGACCCCGGTGCCGGCCAGCCGCACGTACCGGTGCCGCCCCTGCCGCTCCTCGGTCAGCAGCCCGCCCGCCACCAGCTTGCCCAGGTGCTCGCTCAGCGTGGACGCGGCGACCCCGGAGTGCCGGGCCAGCTCACCCGCCGTCCAGGCCCGCCCGTCCAGCAGCGCGAGCAGACACGCCGCCCGCGTCTCGTCGGCGACCAGCGCGGCGAACCGGGCGAGACCGGCCGCCCGGGGGTCTTTGGAGGTCATGCCCTCCAGCATGCGGTACGGACGGTTCGGCGCTCACCGAAGTGTCGTGCGACCGCTACGCCCCGCCCCGTACCCGCTCGTACTGGAGCGCCAGCCCGTCCAGCAGCGCCGTCAGCCCCGCCTCGAAGGCCCGCTCGTCGATCTTCTCCTGCTGCTCGGCGAGCAGATGGGCCTGCCCGAGGTGGGGGTAGTCGGCGGGATCGTAGGCGCCGGCGTCGTCCACGAAGCCGCCCGCGAAGGAGCCGAGCGCGGAGCCCATGATGAAGTACCGCATCAGCGCGCCGATGGACGTGGCCTGCGCGGGCGGCCAGCCCGCCTCGACCATCGCGCCGTAGACCGCGTCGGCGAGCCGCAGCGCCGCCGGGCGGCGGCCCGGGCCGCGGGCCAGGACGGGAACGATGTTCGGGTGGTCGCGCAGCGCGGCCCGGTAGGAGACCGCCCAGTCGTGGAGCGCGGTCCGCCACTCCCGGCCGTCCTCGAACATCGACAGGTCGACCAGCGCGCTCACCGAGTCGGCCACCGCCTCCAGGATCTCGTCCTTGGTCCGGAAGTGGTTGTAGAGCGAGGGCCCGCTCACCCCGAGTTCCGCGGCGAGCCGGCGCGTGGAGACGGCCGCGAGACCCTCCGCGTCCACCAGCGCGCGGGCCGTACCGACGATCCGGTCGGTGCTGAGCAAGGGCTTGCGCGGTCGGGCCATGGCGCACATAGTAGGGCTGCGCCTGTAAACTAGCAGTGCTAATTTAAATCTCACATGGGGTGACTCGGTATGAACCTGGAGCTCAGCGAGGAGCAGGAGGCCGTCCGCCGGCTGGCCCGGGACTTCGTGGAGCGCGAGGTCGTGCCCCACGCCACCGCCTGGGACCGCGCCGAGGAGGTCGACCGCGGCATCGTGAAGAAGCTCGGCGAGGTCGGCTTCCTCGGGCTGACCGTCGACGAGGAGTACGGCGGCAGCGGCGGCGACCATCTCGCGTACTGCCTGGTCACCGAGGAACTGGGCCGCGGCGACTCCTCCGTGCGCGGCATCGTCTCCGTCTCCCTCGGCCTGGTCGCCAAGACCGTCGCCGCCTGGGGCAGCGAGGAGCAGAAGCGCGCCTGGCTGCCGGGGCTCACCTCCGGGGAGTACGTCGGCTGCTTCGGCCTCACCGAACCGGGCACCGGCTCCGACGCCGGCAACCTCACCACGCGCGCGGTCCGCGACGGCGACGACTACGTCGTCAACGGCACCAAGATGTTCATCACCAACGGCACCTGGGCCGACGTCGTGCTGCTCTTCGCCCGCTCCACCGACGCCCCCGGCCACAAGGGCGTCTCCGCCTTCCTCGTCCCCACCGACACCCCCGGACTGACCCGCCGCACCGTGCACGGCAAGCTCGGCCTGCGCGGCCAGGCCACCGCCGAGCTGGTGCTCGAGGACGTGCGTGTGCCCGCCTCCGCGATGCTGGGCGAGGAGGGCAAGGGCTTCTCGGTCGCCATGTCCGCCCTCGCCAAGGGCCGGATGTCGGTCGCGGCCGGCTGTGTCGGCATAGCCCAGGCCGCCCTGGACGCGGCCGTGCGGTACGCGGGGGAGCGGGAGCAGTTCGGGAAGCCCATCGCCCGTCACCAGCTCGTCCAGGAGCTGATCAGCGACATCGCCGTGGACGTAGACGCGGCCCGGCTGCTCACCTGGCGGGTCGCCGATCTGATCGACCGCGGCCGGCCCTTCGCCGTCGAGTCCTCCAAGGCCAAGCTCTTCGCCTCGGAGGCGGCCGTCCGCGCCGCCAACAACGCCCTCCAGGTCTTCGGCGGCTACGGCTACATCGACGAATACCCGGCCGGCAAGCTCCTGCGCGACGCCCGTGTCATGACCCTCTACGAGGGCACCAGCCAGATCCAGAAACTCGTCATCGGCCGTGCGCTGACCGGGGTTTCGGCGTTCTGAGTACGCCTTCTGAGTATCCGAGCGGATGTGGCGGCGGCCACATCCGCCGATTCTTGTCCCCATGAGCGACACACCGGTCAAGCAGCAGAGCACGGCCGCCTTCTACGGCCAGGCCGTCGCGTCCTTCGGGGTGGCCCTGGGCGCCACCGCGGTCGGTATCTTCAACCTGGAGACCGACGCCTGGGTCCGTGCCTTCCTCGGCATCGCGGTCCTGTACCTGGTCACCTCCGCCTTCACCCTGGCCAAGGTCATCCGCGACCGCCAGGAGGCCGGGCAGATCGTCAACCGGGTCGACCAGGCCCGCCTGGAGAAGCTCCTCGCCGAGCACGACCCGCTCCAGAAGCTCTGATCATCGGGAGGGCGCGCTAAGCGCCCGCTCACCCTTGCCGGTATGGTGTTACCCCTGCCAGCGAATGAGGTGAGCGATGAGTACGGCGGAGGAGACGGCCGGCGGTGAGGCGCAGCCGTGGGGTGAGGTCACGCCCGACGCGGCCCGACGGCTGCTGCTCGCCGCCGTGGAGGCGTTCGCGGAGCGCGGCTACCACGCCACGACGACCCGCGACATCGCCGGCCGCGCCGGCATGAGCCCGGCAGCGCTCTACATCCACTACAAGACCAAGGAAGAGCTGCTCCACCGCATCAGCAGGATCGGCCACGAGAAAGCGGTGGAGATCCTGCGCACGGCGGCCCGCGCCGAGGGCAGCCCCACCGAGCGGCTCGCCGACGCGGTCAGCTCCTTCGTCCGCTGGCACGCGGGCGGCCGGACCACCGCCAGGGTCGTGCAGTACGAACTCGACTCGCTCGGTCCCGAGGCCCGCGCTGAGATCCTCGGACTGCGCCGGCAGGTCGACGCCGAGGTGCGCGGGATCATCGAGGAGGGCGTGCGCTCCGGCGAGTTCGACGTGATCGACGTGCGGGGCACCACCCTCGCCGTGCTCTCCCTCTGCATCGACGTGGCCCGCTGGTTCAACGTCGACGGGCCCCGCACCCCCGAGGAGGTCGGCGCGCTCTACGCCGACCTCGTGCTCAGGATGGTCGGGGCGACCGGGTCCGCTCAGAGGTAGTAGCGGGCCACCGACTCGGCCACGCACACCGGCTTGTCGCCGCCCTCGCGCTCCACGGTGAAGGCCGTGGCCACCTGGACGCCGCCCGGCACCTCGTCGACCGCGGTGACCGTGGCGGTGGCGCGCACCCGCGAGCCGACCGGGACCGGGGCGGGGAAGCGGACCTTGTTGGTGCCGTAGTTGACGCCCATCTTCACGCCCTCGACGGAGATCAGCTGCGGGCCGAACAGCGGCAGCAGCGACAGCGTGAGGTAGCCGTGCGCGATGGTCGTCCCGAACGGTCCCGCCGCGGCCTTCTCCGGGTCCACGTGGATCCACTGGTGGTCGCCGGTGGCCTCGGCGAACAGGTCGATCCGCTTCTGGTCGACCTCCAGCCAGTCGGTGTACCCCAGCTGCTCGCCCACCGCCGCCTTCAGGTCGTCGACGGATGTGAAGATCCTCGGCTCTGCCATGTCCCGGCCTCTCGCGTCACGTAGGCGCAGCGCATCCGTCTGCGCATGTCTAAGCAACTGCTTAGCATGGTGGGCCGGGCGGCCCCTGTCAACGGAACCGCCCGCCGGACGGGTGGGTAGGGTTCGGGGAGTGCCTCAGATTCCCGAGAAGATCCACGAGCTCACCGTGGGCCAGCTGGCCGCCCGCAGCGGCGCCGCCGTGTCGGCCCTGCACTTCTACGAGTCCAAGGGCCTGATCAGCAGCCGTCGCACCCCGGGCAACCAGCGCCGCTACGCCCGGGACACGCTGCGCCGGGTCGCCTTCATCCGCGCCGCCCAGCGCGTGGGGATCCCGCTGGCCACGATCCGTGAGGCGCTCGCCGAACTGCCGGAGGAACGCACACCCACGCGGGAGGACTGGGCGCACCTCTCCGAGGTGTGGCGTTCCGAGCTGGACGAACGCATCCGGCAGCTGAACCGGCTGCGTGACCATCTCACGGACTGCATCGGCTGCGGCTGCCTGTCACTGGACACCTGCGTCCTGTCCAACCCGAACGACATCACCGGCGACCACCTCACGGGCTCCCGCCTGCTGGCCGAGAAGCGCAGCCGCTGACCCACAGCTGCGGGCAGTCGTGCCGCTGGGGCGGCACGGGTGGGTGCAGCGGCGCCCGGCAAGCGCCGGTGAGCATCCGTACCCCCGCGCCACCCACGGCACCCCGGTCACTCGTACTCCGTACCGCCCTTGCGGGTCAGATACGCCGGGCTCACGGCCTTCGCTATCGCCCGGCCCCCCGTCACCGCACTGTGGCGCTCCACGGCCGCCCGGATCACCACCCCCTCGCGCAGATGCAGCTCCCGCCCGGACACCGTCTCCCGCCCACTCGCGATCTCCAGCACCCGCTCACTGTCGTACGCCCCCGCGAACAGCCGCGGCACCAACGGCAGCCGCCCGTCCAGCAGTTCCGCCGCGTCCAGCCACCGCACCCGTCCGTCGATCTCCGCCGACACGTCGAACACGGCGTACCCGAGGGTGTCGCGCCGCCCGTCCGCGCCGTACGCCAGGTCCTGCACCCCCGCGCCGTACACCTCGCCGAAGATGCCGACCCGCCGGGCCCCCAGCCGCGCCGCGAGGCCGGCCGCGGCCTCGGCGACACCGTGACCGCGCACCGCCCGCCAGTACAGGTTGCGCGGGTCCTCCTTCAGTGCCAGCGACTTGGCGCCGAACCCCTTGGAGGAGACGTACACGCGGTCCTCCTCGGCGGCGTACGTCAGCAGGCAGGCCGTGCCGTGCACCTTCTCGGTGAGCACCACGGGCTCGCCGGGAGCGAAGATCCCCGGGTAGCGCTGGATGTTCTCGATGTCGACCCAGGGCAGCAGATCGGGCGCGGACTCCACCTCGCCGCTCATGGTCGGCGGGACCGGTGGCACCCACTTGGTGATGCCGAGCAGCTCCGCGAAGTCGGTGCCGTCGGCGGCGGCCCGTGCGAGGTCGACGTCCGCGAGCGCCCTCGGCCGGCACACGATGCCCTGCGACAGCTCGCCGCGCAGCCGGATCGCCTTGACCCGGTCGTGGTTCCCGCCCGCCAGGCGGCCGGTCAGGCCCAGCTCCTCGATCAGCGCGGCCGGCAGCACGGACTGCTCGGGGATGTAGACCGCGGCGTCACCCGTGCGGTACGCGCCCTTGGCGACGACGGCCCGGTACAGGCCCACCTGGGCCAGTTCGAGGGCGTCGGCACCCGGGTGTTCGTGGACGGTCAGGACTTCGGCGGTGACGCGCAGCGTCGACATCGGCACAGCTCCAGGGCTCTCAGAGGTGTCTCATCGCCCTCAACTGTCCGTGGAACAAAACGCTGGAACGACCGGTTTACGGCCTGCTACGGTCCCCGAGCCATCGGGGGTGCGGCATCCCCGGCGCACCTCCCGAGGCCCGTCGCTCAGGCCGACACCAGCAGCCTCGCCCGGCGGGCGTCCGCCAGGGCTCCGGGAGTGAGCACGGGACGCGGCACCAGGATTCCGCAGTCCGTGCAGACCGGGCCGGTCGACGGCTCGTGATCCAGGTCGTAGCGCCACATGAGCCGTTCCCCCCGGCACACGGGGCACGCCGTGCCCGGCTCGCGCTCCAGCGCCGCTATCAGCCGCCGCAGCACCTCGGCCAGGGGCTCGCGCGGATGCACCCGCGGATCGTCGCACCAGGCCACACCGAAACCGCCCCAGGTCAGCCGGTGCCAGTCGTCCACACTGCCCGGCCTGCGCAGCCCGTCGTGCTTCTCCTTCCTGCGGCGTTCGGCGAACTCCACCTCATAGGCCAGCCAGACCGCCCGGGCCTCCTCCAGCTCGTCCAGTGCGGCCACGAGCCGCGCCGGGTCGACGGAGCGGTCCTCGGGATCGAACCCGGCCCGCGAGCACAGATGGTCCCAGGTCGCCCTGTGCCCATAAGGCGCGAATCGCTCAAGGCACTTGCGCAGCGAATAGCGCCGCAGTGCCAGATCGCACCGTGGATCTCGGACCTGTCTCGCCAGACTCCGGAAACCGGCCATCGTCCTGCACCTCCGTCACACCTGCACCTGTAGTCCGGTCACTTCGGCGTCGTCGAACGGACGTCGCCGAATAGACGTATCGACACGCGAATCGGCTCCATCCTTCTTCCGATGGCCCCCATCAGCCGGCCGCGGGGACTCACGGGTCAACTCCCGTGATCCGTATTTCAGTTGTGGTCGTTCACGGGGATACCGGCGGTAAGCCGCTCCGTGTCCTCCCCGCAGGGAGGAGCCCCTCCTCGACAGCCTGAGAACTCCCCGCGGCTTCCACGGGTTCCTGAAGACGCCGCCGATATGCACTCCGGGTGCCGATCCGCCCGGCCCGCGGTACCGGCCGACGGCGGCCGGAATCGTGTCGTCGCAGGTCACAGCGTCGGCGATGGCCCGACACACGACGGCGGCGGGCCGCCACCCGCGACCCGCCGCCGTCCCGTACGACCCGCTCAGCGGTAGAGCAGGTACTCCCGGCGCGTCCTCCGGAACCCCGCCAGCTCCTCCTGCCAGCCGCCGACCACCTCGTCCGTGTCCGCGCCCGCGTCGATCATCGTCCGGACGAGCGTGGAGCCGGTGAGCTTGTCGATCCAGTTGTCCGCACGCCAGGCGAAGCCGCTCCACGACCGCTTGGCCGTGATCAGCAGCCCGATCCCCGTCCGCACCGGATCGAACGCCTCCCGGTCGTGCACATGCAGCTGGACGCCTCCGACGGTCTTCCCCTGGAACTTGGAGAACGTCGGCGCGAAGTACGCCTCCCGGAAGCGCACGCCCGCCGTCCCCAGCCCGTTCGCCTCGGCCGCCCAGCGCCCGTCGATCCCCTCCGCGCCCAGCAGCTCGAACGGCCGGGTGGTCCCGCGCCCCTCCGACAGGTTCGTGCCCTCGAACAGACAGGTCCCCGAGTACACCAGCGCCGTCTCCGGCGTGGGCATGTTCGGGCTCGGCGGCACCCAGGGCAGCCCCGACGCGTCATAGAAGTCCGACCGCTTCCAGCCCGACATCCGTACGGTCTCCAGTGGCACCGGTGCCGTCAGGAACTCCCCGTTGAACAGCAGCGCCAGCTCCGCCACCGTCATCCCGTGCGCCTGCGAGATCGGCTCCCGCCCGACGAAGGTCGCGAACTCCTTGTGCAGCACCGGGCCCAGCGCCGCCCGCCCGGACACCGGGTTCGGCCGGTCGAGGACCACGAAGGACTTGCCGGCGAGCCGCGCCGCCTCCATGCAGTCGAACAGCGTCCAGATGTACGTGTAGAACCGCGCGCCGACGTCCTGGATGTCGAAGACGACCGTGTCCACCCCGGACGCGGTGAAGATGTCGGCGAGCGCCTGACCGCTCTTCAGATACGTGTCGTAGACGGGCAGACCGGTCGCCGGGTCGTCGTAGCGGCCCTCGGAGCCCCCCGCCTGCGCGGTGCCCCGGAAGCCGTGCTCGGGGCCGAAGACCGCGATCAGGTCCACCCGGTCGTCGGCGTGCATCACGTCGACGATGTGCCGCACGTCCCGGGTGATGCCCGTCGGGTTGGTGACCACGCCCACGCGCCGCCCGTCGAGCAGCGCGTAGCCGTCCGCGGCGAGCCGTTCGAACCCGGTGCGCAGCCCGCGGCCACCCCCCTGCGCCGGGCCGGAAGCGGCGGCGGCCGGTGCGGCGGAGGCCGCCACCGCGGCCCCGGTGGTGGCGAGCAGGCTCCGTCTGGACAGCTTCATTCAGTGACCTCCGTGATCGCGGCGGGTGTCATGCCCACGCACGCTAGCGTGCGAGACCGCCCCGGGGAACGAACCGGACCGAGCCCGCGCCGAACACCTCTTCCACCGCGCATACCGACCGGTTAGTCTGACGCCGGAACCGCTGGGAGCCGCGTCGAAGGAGACCGATGGTGCAAGCCGTGCAGGGTGCGAAGGTGGTCGTCACGGGAGCCGGGGGCGGCATCGGAGCGGCGCTCGCCCGCCGCTTCGCCGCCCAGGGAGCACGGGTCGTCGTCAACGACCTGGACGCCGACCGGGCGAAGGCCGTCGCCGAGGAGACCGGTGGCATCGCCGTCCCGGGCGACGCCTCGGCGATCATCGCCGAGGCCCGTGACGCGCTCGGTGGGACGGTCGACGTCTACTGCGCCAACGCGGGCGTCGGCCGCGACGGCGGCGCGCCGGGCGACCCGCTCGACGAGCAGGGCTGGGCGCTCTCCTGGGACGTGAACGTGATGGCGCACGTCCGCGCGGCGCACGCCCTGCTCCCGGACTGGCTGGAGCGCGGCAGCGGCCGCTTCGTCTCCACCGTCTCCGCCGCCGGACTGCTCACCATGATCGGCACCGCCCCCTACAGCGTCACCAAGCACGGCGCCTACGCCTTCGCCGAGTGGCTGTCACTGACGTACCGCCACCGCGGGGTGAAGGTCCACGCGATCTGCCCGCAGGGCGTGCGCACCGACATGCTGGAGGCGAGCGGCAGCGCGGGCGACCTCGTCCTCAAGCCGACCGCGATAGAACCGGAGGACGTGGCCGACGCCCTCTTCCGCGGCATCGAGGAGGACCGCTTCCTGATCCTCCCGCACCCGGAGGTCGCCGAGTACTACCAGGCCCGTGCCGCCGACCCCGAGCGCTGGCTCTCCGGCATGAACCGCATCCAGCAGCACTGGGAGGCCGGCCGGTGACCGGCTCCCGCTACGCGGCCAAGCCCTGGCTGGCCCTCCTCACCGACGCCCAGCGCGCCCCCCTCGACCCCGCCCCCTCGCTGGTGCACGCCCTGCGCCGCGCGGTGGCCGAGACACCCGACCGCACCTTCCTCGCCTACTTCGACGGCCGCCTGACCTACCGCGAGGCCGACGAACTCAGCGACTCCGTCGCCGGCCACCTCGCCGCACGCGGCCTGGAGCGGGGCGAGCGCGTGGCGATCCTGCTCCAGAACTCCCCGCACTTCGTGCTGGCCCTGCTCGGCGCCTGGAAGGCGGGCGCGGTCGTCGTGCCCGTCAACCCGATGTACAAGTCGGGCGAGGTCACCCACGTCCTGCGCGACGGCGACGTGGCCGCGCTGATCTGCTCCGACCGGGCCTGGGAGTCGTATCTGCGCGACACGGCCGCCGGCTCGCCCGTACGGATCGTGCTCACCGGCTGCGAGCTGGACTTCCAGACGCGCGGCGACGCCCGCGTGCTGAACTTCGAGCGGCTCCCGCAGGCACCCGACGCCGACGACCTCACCACCGTCGCCCGCGAGGGCCGCACGGCCCCCGAGCACCGCGACCCCGCTCCCGGCGACACCGCGCTGATCAGCTACACCTCGGGCACCAGCGGCACGCCGAAGGGCGCCACCAACACCCACCGCAACATCATGTACAACGCGGAACGGCAGCGCACCGGGCTCGGCCTGCCCGAGGCGCCCGTGTACTTCGCGCTCGCGCCCCTGTTCCACATCACCGGGATGGTCTGCCAGCTCGGCGCCTGCCTCAACAGCGCCGGCACCCTCGTCCTGGCGTACCGCTTCGAGTCCGGTGTGGTCCTGGACGCCTTCGCCGAGCACCGGCCGCACTACACCGTCGGCCCGTCCACCGCCTTCATGGCGCTGGCCGCCCACCCCGACGTGCGCCGCGACCACTTCTCCTCGTTCCGGGTGATCTCCTCCGGCGGCGCCCCGCTGCCGCCCGCCCTGGTGGAGAAGTTCCGGGCCGGCTTCGGGCCGTACATCCGCAACGGCTACGGACTGACCGAATGCACCGCACCCTGCGCCTCCGTCCCGCCGCACCTGGAGGCGCCCGTGGACGAGGCGTCCGGCACGCTGGCCGTCGGCGTGCCGGGCCCCGACACCGTCGTACGGATCGTGGACGACCGGGGCGAGGACGTGCCCTTCGGCGAGCAGGGCGAGATCGTCGTGCGCGGGCCCCAGGTGGTGCCCGGGTACTGGCGGCGGCCCGACGCCACCGCCGAGACCTTCCCGGACGGCGAGCTGCGCACCGGCGACATCGGCTTCATGGACCCCGACGGCTGGCTGTACGTCGTCGACCGCAAGAAGGACATGATCAACGCGTCCGGCTTCAAGGTGTGGCCGCGCGAGGTCGAGGACGTGCTCTACACGCACCCGGCGGTGCGCGAGGCCGCCGTCGTCGGAGTGCCCGACGGCTACCGCGGGGAGACCGTCAAGGCCTTCATCAGCCTGCGCCCCGGCGCCGACACGGACCCGGCCGCGCTCGCCGCGTACTGCAAGGAGAGACTGGCCGCCTACAAGTATCCGCGCCAGGTGGAGATCCTGCCGGACTTGCCGAAGACGGCCAGTGGGAAGATCCTCCGGCGGGAACTGCGTTCCCTGACCCACGACAACTAGCAGCGACACGGAAAGGCGGGTGGCGGCAGTGCCCAGGACGACGGACGGTGACGGGACTCCTGTGCCGCAGCGGCTCCTGGCCGCCGCCACCCGGCTCTTCGCCGAGCAGGGCTACGACCGCACCTCGGTGCAGGAGATCGTCGAGGCGGCCGGCGTCACCAAGGGGGCGCTCTACCACTACTTCGGCTCCAAGGACGACCTGCTGCACGAGGTGTACGCGCGTGTCCTGCGCCTCCAGCAGGAACGCCTGGACCACTTCGCGGACTCCGACGAGCCGATCGAGAAGCGGCTGCGCGGGGCGGCGGCCGACGTCGTCGTCACCACGATCGAGAACCTCGACGACGCGTCGATCTTCTTCCGCTCCATGCACCACCTCAGCCCGGAGAAGAACAAGCAGGTGCGCGCCGAGCGCCGCCGCTACCACGAGCGCTTCCGCGCCCTGATCGAGGAGGGCCAGCGGGAGGGCGTGTTCTCCACGGCCACCCCGGCCGACCTGGTGGTCGACTACCACTTCGGCTCCGTGCACCACCTGTCGACCTGGTACCGCCCCGACGGCCCGCTCAGCCCTCAGGAGGTCGCCGACCACCTGGCGGACCTGCTGCTGCGGGCACTTCGTCCCTGACGCCCTCCGGGCGGCCCGTCAGATGATCGAGGAGGGCCGCCGCGGCCGGGTTGCGCGGCCGTGATCCCCGCCCGGCCAGCACCACCGTGCGCCCGGGATCGGGCTGCCGGACCGTGACGCACGGCAGCCCCGCCCGCTCACCGATCGGCCGGGGCACGAACGCCACCCCGATACCGGCCCGCACCAGATCCACCAGCAGCCCCGCCTGGGTGACGTCACAGGTGATGCGGCGCCGCAGCCCGCAGTGGGCCGCCAGCCGCCGTACGGCGGTCTCCAGACCGGTCCCCGCGCGGAAGTCCACGAACGGCTCCTCGGCCAGATCCCTGATCAGCGTCCGGCCGGCCGCGGCGAGCGGATGCCCCGGCGCGGTGATCAGCACCAGCTCCTCGTGCCAGGTGGCGTGCACCGTCAGCCCCTCCGGCAGCTCCCGCGCGTCCGGCGCGAGATACGCCAGGTCCAGCTCGCCCGCCCGCAGCGCCTCGGTCAGCTCGTCCACCGTGGCGTCCCGCACGGAGACCTGGACACCGGGGAACCCCTGATGGAAGGCGGCCAGTTCGGCGGGCAGATCGACGCAGGTCAGCGTCTGGATGGTGCCGATGGCCACCCGTCCGGCCTCCAGCCCCGCCACGGCCGCCACCGCCTCCCGCGCGGACCGCGCCCCGGCCAGCAGCGCCCGCGCCTGCGGCAGCAGCGCGCGCCCCGCCTCCGTGAGGACGACCCGACGGCCGGTGCGGTCGAACAGATCGGCGCCCAGCTCCCGTTCCAGATTGCGGATCGAGGTGCTGAGCGCGGACTGCACGATCAGCTCGGCGCGTGCGGCGGCGGTGAAGCTGCCCTCGGTGACGACCGCCATGAAATGACGGAGCTGACGGATCTCCATCCATTCATTCTAGAGATCGATCCCAGCGAAACCATCTGTTGGACCGCTGGGCGGGGGCTGCCGATCCTGAGGACATGGATCTCATACCGGCCCTGTGGACCACCGCCTACGCCCCCGACGCCCCCACCCCCGCCCGGCTGCTGGCCCGCCGGCTCCTGCGCCTGCACGACTTCCTGCGGGCACTGGCGCTGACGGACCACACACCGTCCGGCGGCTACTAGGGGTGTCTCCAGCGGGCCTTACAGGTACTTCTTCAGCTCCCGCCGCGCCAGCGACCGCTGGTGCACCTCGTCCGGGCCGTCGGCGATCATCAGCGTGCGGGCACCGGCGTACAGCTCGGCCAGCGGGAAGTCCTGGCTGACCCCGCCCGCGCCGTACAGCTGGATCGCCCGGTCGAGGATGCCGACGACCGTGCGCGGGGTGGCGATCTTGATGGCCTGGATCTCGGTGTGGGCGCCCCGGTTGCCGACGGTGTCCATCATCCAGGCCGTCTTCAGCACCAGCAGCCGCAGCTGCTCGACCGCCACGCGCGCGTCGGCGATCCAGTTCTGGACCACGCCCTGCTGTGCCAGCGCCTTGCCGAAGGCGTCACGGGACACCGCCCGCCGGCACATCAGCTCGATGGCCCGCTCGGCCATGCCGATGAGCCGCATGCAGTGGTGGATCCGGCCGGGACCGAGCCGGGCCTGCGCGATGGCGAAGCCACCGCCCTCCTCGCCGATCAGGTTCGCCACCGGCACGCGCGCGTGGTCGAAGACCACCTCGGCGTGTCCGCCGTGGTAGTGGTCCTCGTAGCCGAACACCTGCATGGCGCGCGTGATCGTGACGCCCGGGGTGTCGCGCGGGACCAGGACCATCGACTGCTGGCGGCGGATGTCCGCCCCGTCCGGGTCGGTCTTGCCCATCACGATGAAGACCGCGCAGTCGGGGTGCATGGCCCCGGAGATGTACCACTTGCGTCCGGTGATGACGTACTCGTCGCCGTCGCGTTCGATGTGCGTGGTGATGTTGGTGGCGTCGGAGGAGGCCACGTCCGGCTCGGTCATCGCGAACGCCGAGCGGATCTCACCGGCCAGCAGCGGCTCCAGCCACTGCTTCCGCTGCCGCTCGTCGCCGAACTGCGCCAGCACCTCCATGTTCCCGGTGTCGGGCGCCGCGCAGTTGGTGACGGTCGGCGCGATCTGCGGCGAACGGCCCATGATCTCGGCGAGCGGCGCGTACTGGAGGTTGGTGAGACCGGCGCCGTACTCGGAGTCGGGCAGGAACAGGTTCCACAGCCCCTGCCGGCGGGCCTCGGCCTTCAGCTCCTCCACCACGGGGACGTTCTTCCACGGCGAGTCCAGCCCGGCACGCTGCTCGTGGGCGACCGCCTCGGCCGGGTACACGTGCTCGTCCATGAAGGCGAGCAGCTTGGCGCGCAGCTCCTCGGTGCGCGCGTCGAACGCGAAGTCCATGTCCGTCAGCCTTCCTGAAGAGTGGTCAGACCGTG
Organism: Streptomyces sp. NPDC031111; assembly: GCF_055570675.1. NCBI lineage: Bacteria > Bacillati > Actinomycetota > Actinomycetes > Kitasatosporales > Streptomycetaceae > Streptomyces > Streptomyces sp. NPDC031111. The sequence continues at coordinate 79,230 of NZ_JBVIGS010000021.1, read as the reverse complement.
CTGGATGAAGACAGGGACCAGATCGCCGATGCGGTCGAAGCCGCGCCCGACCGTCTGGCCCAGCGTGTAGCGGTAGTGGATGCCCTCCAGGATCACGGCGAGCTTGAACCAGGCGAACGCCGTGTACCAGGACACCGTGGAGACGTCGCGTCCCGACCGCTCCGCGTACCGTTCGATCAGCTCGGCCGGCGTGGGGTGCCCGGGGGCCTCGGCGGTCGTGGAGACGGGGGAGTCGGGCATGCCCAGCGGCATGCTGTACATCACCAGCAGCCCCAGGTCCGTCAGCGGATCGCCGAGCGTGGACATCTCCCAGTCGAGGACGGCCTTGATCCGGTCGTCCGGTCCGATCAGCGCGTTGTCGAGGCGGTAGTCGCCGTGCACGACGGCCGGTGCGGGGGAGACGGGCAGATCGCGCCCGAGCGCGGCGTGCAGCTCGTCGATGCCGGCCAGCTCCCGGTTGCGGGAGGCGTCCAGCTGCTTCCCCCAGCGCCGCAGCTGCCGGTCGAGGAAGCCCTCGGGGCGGCCGAAGTCCGCCAGGCCCACCTCGCCGGGGTCCACCCCGTGCAGCTCGACGAGCGTGTCCACCAGGTTCAGCACGGCGTCCCGGGTGCGCTCCGGCCCGAGCGGGGCCAGCTGGCCGGCCGTCCGGTACGGGGTGCCCTCGACGAACTCCATGACGTAGAACGGCGCCCCGAGCACCTCCTCGTCCTCGCACAGCAGCACGGTGCGCGGCACCGGAACGGCGGTCGGGTGCAGTGCGCTGATCACTCGGTGCTCGCGCCTCATGTCGTGCGCGGTGGCCAGCACATGGCCGAGCGGGGGCCGCCGTACGACCCACTTCGAGACGGTGTCGGAGACCGCGTAGGTGAGGTTCGACCTGCCGCCCTCGATCAGCCGGCCGGAGAGCGGGCCGTTCACCAGGCCGGGCCGCTCCCGTTCGAGCAGGCCGCGCAGCCGGTCGAGATCGAGTCCGGGCGGGTGGTCGGGGCTCATCGTCGCTCCTACGGGCAGGTGAAGGGTACCCGCCATATGATGCCGACCGGTCGGTATGTCGTCCAGAGCGACGACCAAACGTGATCGGAGCCACGATAGGCGCTCAGGCCCTGCCGTCACATTCCCGCCTGCCCCAGGACGCCATGCACGCTCCCCCACTCTCGGCTTCGATCGAGCGGCAGGTGCCCCCACCGCCGCACCGGGCCCCGAGCCAAGTGCATCCAGTACGAGGCTCAGGGCCCGGCGCGGCGAGGGCACGCACCTGACGCCGCGAGGCCCGCCCGCCGGGCGGACGGCGGGAATGTGACGACAGGGCCTGGCCGTGTCCGCCCTTCGTCCGGCCGCCACGCGAATGGCGTATATCGAGCGATTCGGCTTGCACCGTGCGGGCGGACCCCGGAGGGTCGGAGCCATGAAGGCGATCAGCTACTCACGGTACGGCGGCCCCGAAGTGCTCGGACTCGGGGAGGTCGACGACCCCAGGGTCGGCCCCGACTCGGTGCTGGTGAAGGTGCGGGCGGCGGCCGTCAACCCGGTCGACTGGAAGTGCCGCGAGGGCTATCTCGACTCCCTCCTCCGGCCGGTGTTCCCGGTCGTCCCCGGCTGGGACGTCTCGGGCGTGGTCGTCCGGACCGGGCCCGCCGTACCGGAGTTCACCGCCGGCGACGAGGTCATCGGCTACGTGCGCGCGGACGTCCTCTCAGGCGGCACCTTCGCCGAGTACGTGGCCGCACCGGTGCGCACCCTCGCGCGCAAGCCGCGCAGGCTGTCCTTCGAGGAGGCGGCCGGCCTGCCCCTCGCGGGGCTCACCGCCTACCAGGTGCTGCACCGCGTCCTCGAGGTCAAGCGGGGCGAGACGGTGCTGGTGCACGCGGCGGCCGGCGGCGTCGGATCCATCGCCGTCCAGCTCGCCGCCCACGTCGGCGCCCGGGTCATCGGGACGGCGAGCGAGCGCAACCACGACTTCGTACGCGGCCTGGGCGGAGAGCCGGTCACCTACGGCGAGGGCCTGGCCGAACGGGTGCGGGGACTGGCCCCCGAGGGTGTAGACGCGGTGTTCGACTCGGTGGGCGGCGACGCCCTGAAGGTCTCCGCGAACCTGCTGGCCCCCGAGGGCCGCCTGGCCTCGATCACCGACCCCGAGGTGGTGAGCTACGGCGGCCACTACTGGTTCGTCCGCCCCGACCCCCAGGACCTCCAGCACCTGTCCGACCTGGCGGACCAGGGCACGGTGACGGTCCACGTCTCGGACACCTTCCCCCTGGAACAGGCGGCGAAGGCCCACGAACTGAACCAGCGGGGCCGCACCCGAGGCAAGATCGTGGTAACCCTGCCCGACTAAAAACTCAGCCTGTCCGGCATCAACCCAGCCCCTCCGGCGTTTGAGGAGCGGGGTCTGGGGCGGAGCCCCAGGTCGGGACGGGAAGGGGCGGCGGGGGCGAGAAAACCGGCGAGAAAACCGGCGAGAAAACCCCTCACCCCTCCACCACGAGCCCCGCCCCACCCGCCACCATCACGACCACGCACAGCACCGCCAGGGCGGCATACCGAGGCACCAGCCCCCCCGGCACACCGCCCGCCGCCAACGCCCGAATCCGCCGATGCGCCACCGCCAGAAACCCCAGCCAGCACACGCAGCACGCCACTCCCGCCAAGCCCCCGCCCACCGACACCCCACCCGCCAGCGCGGCCTTCCCCGCGAGCACCGCCACCACGGTCCCCGTCAACGTCGTACGCCGCCACGCGAGCCGAGTCCGCTCGGGCTGCAACCCGGGATCCCGCTCAGGAGGCCCCCCGGAGGCTGCCGCCGTCCCGCTCACCCCTCCCACCCCACCAGCACCACCACAACCATCACGACGGCCACGACCGCCACCACAAGGCTCAGCAGCGCGGGAAACCGCGACACCGGCAGGTCCTCCCCCCGCCGCATGGCCCGCTCGCAGCGCACCCAGTGGTTCACCGCCCGCAACGCGCACAACGCCCCCGCCGCCAGCAGCGCCAACGCCAGCCCGACCCGCCACCCCCACCGCAGATCCGGCAGGAACTGGTCCACGGCGAACCCGCCACCGATCAACGCGAGCGCGGTACGCAGCCAGGCGAGAAACGTCCGCTCGTTCGCCAGCGAGAACCGGTAGTCGGGCGTGTCGCCCTCCCCCCGCACCTCCCCGGGCGCGAACCACAGCCGAACATTCCGTACGAACTCGATCACCCCGTGACCCTACTGCTCAGCCGCGGGACCCGAGCGACCGATGCGCCCGGAGCCGCTCGTACGCGGCCAGCCCGTCCGGCACCCACTCCCACTCGCCCAGCCGCCGCTCCAGCTCCGCCTCCGGCAGGAAGTCCCCCCAGGCCACCTCCTCGGCCTGCGGCCGTACGGGCAGGTCGCAGCGGACCTCGTACACCGCCGACCACCAGCTGTGGCCCGCCCCGTCGTCGTAGAGGAACGTGAGGACGTGCTCGGGCCGGGGCAGCCCGGTCACGCCCAGTTCCTCCTCGGCCTCCCGCAGGGCCGCCTCGTCGTAGCCCTCGCCCGCGCCGACGACCCCGCCGACGAACATGTCGTACAGGGAGGGGAAGACCAGCTTGGTCGCCGTGCGGCGGTGGACGAAGACCCGGCCCTCGGTGTCCCTGGCCAGGACGAAGACGCAACGGTGGCGCAGCCCCCGCGCATACGCCTCGCCGCGCGGGGACCGCCCCACCACCCGGTCGTTCTCGTCGACGATGTCGATGATCTCGTCAGCACTCATGGGGCCATCCAAACAGCGCCGCCGACGCCCGCCCGGCGCGGGTCCGACGGCTCAGTCCACCCGCACCTCGCCCGTGTGCGCGTGCTTCGGCACACCCCGCGGCATCGCGGGATGCAGCCCCAGCAGCACGATCCCCGCGACGATCGCCGCGAGCCCGCACGCCTCCCAGGTCAGCGCCCCGGTGTCCGTGCGCAGCCGGTCGCCGAGGAAGCCGACGCCGCACGCGATCCCGGCCAGCGGCTGGGCCGCGGTGAGGGCGGGCAGGGACATCCGCAGGGGAGCGGTCTCGAAGGCGCTCTGCACCAGCACCAGCCCCGTCACCCCCAGCGCCAGCACCGCGTACGGCTGCCACCCGGTCAACAGTCCCGCGAGGCCCCCGTCGGCGAAGCGCTGCCCGCTCACCCGGGTCAGCGCGTCCTGCACGCCGTAGAGCAGCCCCGCGGCCACGGCCAGCAGGATCGGGCCCACGGTCAGCCGGGAGTGCTTGGCGCACCCCGTGAGCAGCGCGGCCAGCCCGACCATGCCGCCGATGATCAGCCAGTGCCGCAGCGGATCGGTGAGCGCGTGGCCGCCCGTAGGTTGTCCCGCGACGACGAACGCGGTCACCCCGCCCGCGAGCAGCGCGAGGCCCGCCCAGCCCTGGCGGCCCAGCGGCTGTCGGGTCTGGTGGCGGGAGAGCGCCAGCGCGAACAGCAGGTTCGTCGCCAGCAGCGGCTCCACCAGGGACAGCTCGCCGTGGCCCAGCGCCGCCGCGCCGAGCGCCAGGCCGGCCACCATGAGGGCCATGCCGCCCAGCCAGCGGGGCACCTTCATCAGGTCGAGCAGGAGCCGGGGGGAGAGGAAGTCGCCCAGCGGGGCCCGGTGCGCCGCGTTCTGCTGGAGGACGAAACCGAAACCCAGACAGCACGCGGCACTCACGGCGAGCACGAGGACCGGAACCGACACGCTGCGTACCTCGATGATCATGCGGGGTGACGGACGCGTGAGGCCGACTCTAGCCGCCGCCCGCCCGCGACGCCTCCGTCCACGGCCGCGAAGGGATGTCAGCCGCGGAGGGATGTCGGCCGCCGAGGGATGTCGGCCGCGTCACGCCGACCGGGCGACCTTTCGGCCCCGGATGTCACAAGTCGCCCGTCCGTGACCGCAGTTGACGCGTGTAACGCATGGGGTGCCCTTGACGTGATCCGTGGGCTGACGGTTTGCTGTGAGTGATCGGCTCATGGCAATCGGCAGCCGACCACTGCCGTACCGACCACCCGTCGTAAGCCGACGACCACAAGAAGAGCGCGTGAGGAAGTTCCGCGGTGTCCCCACCCCCGCCTCCCCTCGGCCGTGCCCGCAAACGTGCGGCACAGGCCTTCGACGAGGCCCTTGACGACGCCGAACTCGTCGCCGCGCGGACCGCGCTGGCACAGGGCCGATGGCAGAACACCCGCTCGCTCCTGGTCCGTACGGGGGAGGACTGGGACCGCCGGGGGCACCGCATCACGGTGCTCGCCCGGGAGTCCTCCAGCGCCGCCTGGGCCCGCGAGTGGCTGCTCGCCGAGCCCGAGTCCGGTGACGCGTCCGTGCTGCTCGCGCTGGCCCAGGTACGGCGGGCGCTGCGCGGCAAGGAGAAACCGGCCCGCGTCCGCGAGACCTGCCTCAAGGCGGCGGAACGCGCGCCCGCCGACCCCACCCCGTGGCTCGGACTGCTCCTGCTGGAGTGCGCCCAGGGCGCCGAGGGGGACGTGGTCCGGCTCTTCGAGCAGATCCGCACCCGGTACGCGGACCACCACCACGCCCACCACCTGGTGGTCGCCTGGCTCGCGGAGCGCCGCGTCGAGGCGGGCCCGGACCCGCTGCACGAGGTGTACGACTTCGCCAACTGGGCCGCCGAGCAGGCGCCCGCCGACTCCCCGCTGGCGATCCTGCCCGTCGTCGCGCACGCCGAGCGCTACCGCGCCCTGGCCGCCGCCGGACACGAACCCGCCGATCCGGTCGCCTCCGGCCACTGGGTCGGCCGCCGCGCCCGGCAGGTGATGAAGGCCGCCTTCGACTGGTGGCTGGAGTGGGAGCACGAGGGCCATCCGCGCCGCCTGGTCGACCTGAACTTCCTCGCCCACGCCAAGGTCTGCGAGGGCCGGGGCGCCGAGGCGGCCGCCCTCTTCCACCGCATCGGCGAACACGCCACCGCGGCCCCCTGGTCGTATCCCGACCGGGACGCCCTCACCGCCTTCCGCACCGCCCGCGCCGCAGCTCTGGGCACGGCCTGACCCCAGCCCCCACCCCCCGCACCCGATCGCCGACAACCACAACCGACCAAGGACGGCCTTTCGATGACGACGGACAGTTCGAGCACGAGCAGAGCCACAGCCGACGGCATCAGTACCTTCAAGGGGCAGGAGCGCGCCCTGCGCGCCGACCGCCTCGGCACGGGGGGCCTGCTGCTCTCCGTCCTCGCCGCGACCGCCCCGCTCATGGTGGTCGCGGGTGTCATGCCCACCACATTCGCGGTGATGGGCATCGTCGGCCAGCCGCTGCTCTTCGTCGCCCTCGGCGTCGTACTGGTCCTCTTCAGCCTCGGCTACGCCGAGATGAGCCGGCACGTCCACAACGCCGGCGCCTTCTACGCCTACATCTCCCGCGGCCTCGGCGGCACCGCCGGAGCGGGCGCCGCCCTGGTCGCCCTCGTCGCCTACAACGCCCTCCAGGTCGGCATCTACGGCATCTTCGGCTTCGAGGTCTCCGGCCTCTTCGCCACCTACGCCGACGTCGAGGTCGCCTGGTGGATACCGGCGCTCGCGGCCGTGCTCGCCGTCGGCGCGCTGGGCTGGCTGAAGATCGACGTCAACGCCCGCGTCCTCGGCGTGCTGCTGGTCATCGAGGTGCTGCTCGTGGTCGTCTTCGACATCGCCGCCGTCGCCGACCCCGGCAAGGAGGGCCTGTCGCTGCACGCCTTCAACCCGGACACGCTCACCGGCGCCGGCGTCGGCACCGCCCTGTGCTTCTGCATCGCCGCCTTCCTCGGCTTCGAACAGGCCCCCGTCTACGCCGAGGAGACCAGCAGGCCGCACGTCCTCGTGCCGCGCGTGATGTTCCTCGCGGTCACCGGCGTCGCCGTCTTCTTCGCCCTCAGCAGCTGGGCGCTCACCGTCGCCACCGGCCCCGCCGGGATTGTCGCCACCTCCCAGGAGCAGAGCGCGGGACTGCTCTTCTTCCTCACCGAGGACCGGCTCGGCGCCACCTTCACCGACGTCCTGCACATCCTCTTCGTCACCGGCATGTTCGCGGCGATGCTCAGCTTCCACAACGTCGTCGCCCGGTACGCCTTCGCCATGGGCCGCGAGGGCCTGCTGCCCGCCGCCTTCGGCCGTACCACCGGCACCAGCGGCGCCCCCGGCACCGGCTCCCTGCTCCAGACGGTCATCGCCGCCGTGCTCGTCCTCGCCTTCGCCCTCACCGACGACAAGCCGACCGGTGACCCGACCGCCCCGGTCCTGCACCTGTTCACCTGGGGCGGCAACGTCGGCGCGCTCGGCGTGATCGTGCTGATGGCGATCGCCTCCCTGTCCGTCGTCGTCTTCTTCGTCCGGCGCGGGGCCGCCGGCGCGCAGAGCTGGCGGCTGGTCACCTCGGCGCTGGCGGGCATCGCCCTGGTCGTCATCGCGGGCTACACCGTCAAGGACTTCGACGTACTGGTCGGCGCCGGACCCGACTCCGCCCTGAGCTGGATGCTGCCCGGCATCATCGGCCTCGCCCTGGTCGTCGGCCTGGTCCAGGGAGCGGTGCTGCGCGCACGCGCCCCCGAGAAGCACGCCCGCATCGGACTCGGCAACGAGGCGTTCCAGCTGGAGAAGGAGGCGGAGCGCACCTCGTAGGGGCGTGATTACGGAAATCTGACGGGCACCCGCGATCCCTGGTCCGGCGGGGACGCGGGTGCTCGAATGGAGAGGTGAACTCCGAACAGCCGCCGCGGCTCCCCGAGGAAGGGGACGCGCGGGGCAAACCCATCGGCCGCCGCGTCCTCCTCGGCACCCTCGGCCTGGGCGCCCTCGGCGTGGTCACCGCGCCCACCCTCCAGCGCGGCCTGGAATCCTTCCTCGCCGGAGCCTCCGACAAGGACCCCACGGGCCTGACCGGACTGCTCCCCAACGGCGGCGGCTTCCGCTACTACTCGGTCACCTCGTCCGTCCCGCGCAAGAACGCCGACACCTACCGCCTCACCGTCGACGGCCTCGTCGACCGGCCCACCAGCTACACCCTGGCCGACCTGAAGGCCCTGCCGCAGACCCGCATGGTCCGGGACGTCCAGTGCGTCACCGGCTGGCGGGTGCCGGACACGCCGTTCGAGGGGGTGCGCCTGTCCCGGCTCCTGGACGCCGCGGGAGTGCGCCCTTCGGCCGGGGCGGTGCGCTTCACCTGCTTCGACGGCGCCTACTCCGAGAGCCTCACCCTCGACCAGGCCCGCCGCGCCGACGTCCTGGTCGCCCTGCGCATGCAGGACGAGGACCTCGGCCACGCCCACGGCGGACCGGCCCGCCTCTACGTGGCCCCGATGTACTTCTACAAGTCCGCCAAGTGGCTCTCCGGCATCACCGTCACCGAGGACGTCGAACCCGGCTACTGGGAGGAGCGCGGCTACGACGTCGACGCCTGGGTCGGCCGCTCGAACGGACGCGACGATGAGCCTACGGACTGACGCCCCGCCCGCCGCCGGCACCGTACGGCGCTTCGGCCGCGCCCAGCGCCGGGTGCACCGCGCCACGGCCGCGCTGATGGGCGTATGCGTGTTCACGGCCGCCTGCCTCTACGTCCCCCAGCTCGCCCAGTTGGTGGGCCGCCGCGCCCTCGTCGTCACCCTCCACGAGTGGTCCGGCCTCCTCCTGCCCGTCCCGGTCCTCGTCGGCCTCGTCTCCCGCGCCTTCCGCGCCGACCTGGGCCGCCTGAACCGCTTCGGCCGGCACGACCGCGCCTGGCTGCGGGCCGCCCTGCGCCGCGACCGGCGCCCCTCGTCCCGGCCGGCCGGCAAGTTCAACGCCGGCCAGAAGATCTACGCGGCCTGGATCGCGGGCGCCACGCTGGTGATGCTCGGCACCGGACTGCTGATGTGGTTCACCCACCTCACCCCGCTGGTGTGGCGCACCAGCGCGACCTTCGTCCACGACTGGCTGGCCCTGACCATCGGCATCGTCCTCGCCGGACACATCGGCATGGCCCTGGCGGACCCGGAGGCCCGGCGCGGCATGCGCACGGGCTCGGTCGGCCGCGACTGGGCGGAGCGGGAACACCCGCTGTGGCGCCCCTGAACGGCACAGGGCCCGCCCGCACCTCGACGAGGAGCGGGCGGGCCCTGTGCGGGGTCCCGGCTAAATGATCAGGGACAACAGCAGCACCAGACCACCGGCGACCACCGAGATGATCGTCTCCATGATCGACCAGGTCTTGATCGTCTGACCGACGCTCAGCCCGAAGTACTCCTTCACCAGCCAGAAGCCGGCGTCGTTGACATGGCTGAAGAACAGCGAACCGGCACCGATCGCCAACACCAGCAGGGCCGCGTGCGTGGTCGACATGTCGGCCGCGAGCGGCGCCACCAGACCGGCCGCCGAGACGGTCGCCACCGTCGCCGAACCGGTCGCCAGCCGGATCGCCACCGCGATCAGCCAGGCCAGCAGCAGCGCCGGGATCGACCAGTCCTCGGAGATGTCCAGGATCATCTGGCCCACTCCGGTGTCGATCAGCGTCTGCTTGAAGCCGCCGCCCGCACCGACGATCAGCAGGATGCCCGCGATCGGCGCGAGCCCCTTCTCGACCAGCTGCGAGATCCGCTCCCGGCTGAACCCGGCGGGCACACCCAGCGTGAAGATGCCGACCAGCACGGCCGCCAGCAGGGCGATCAGCGGGGAGCCGATCACGTCGAAGACGCGCTGCACCGAGTTCTCGGGGTCGTCGATGACGATGTCGACCAGCGCCTTGGCGAGCATCAGCACGACCGGCAGCAGGATCGTGGCCAGCGTCGGGCCGAAGCCTGGGCGCTTCTCCAGGTCCTCGGAGGGCCGCTGCGGGATCATCCGCTCGGGGGCCGGGACGTCCACCCAGCGGGCGGCGTACCTGGAGAACAGCGGACCCGCGATGATCACCGTCGGTATGGCGATGAGCACGCCCAGCGCCAGCGTCACACCGAGGTTGGCGCCGACGGCGTCGATCGCGACCAGCGGACCGGGGTGCGGCGGGACCAGACCGTGCATCACGGACAGACCGGCGAGCGCCGGGATGCCGATGCGCATCAGGGAGTAGTTGCCGCGCTTGGCGACCATCAGCACCACGGGGATCAGCAGCACCACGCCGACCTCGAAGAACAGCGGCAGACCGATCACCGAGGCGATCAGCACCATCGCCCACGGCATGGAACGGCCGCTCGCCCTGGCGAGGATGGTGTCGACGATCTGGTCGGCGCCGCCCGAGTCGGCCAGCATCTTGCCGAGGATCGCGCCGAGGGCGATGAGGACGCCCACGCCGGCGACGGTGGAGCCGAGTCCGGCACTGAAGCTGGTGATGACCTTGTCCAGCGGCGCCCCGGCGAACGCGCCGAGCGCCAGCGACCCGATGGTCAACGACAGGAAGGCATGCAGCTTGAACTTGGTGATGAGCAGGACGATGACGGCGATGCCCGCCAGGACGGCGATGCCCAGCTGAGCGTGGCCGGCCGAGGTGATCGGCTCGGGTGCGTCCGCTGCCAGCATCTCAACGCTGAGTCTGGTCACGGTGGTTCCCTTGTTTCTACGGGGGTGGGGAGGGGGGCGGGGCAGTGGGGGTGCCCCGGGAGAGGCGGTTCCGGCGGGACCTACGGGGTCGGCTCGGGGAGGGCCTCCAGGGCGGTGGCCGCCCGTGCGGCGATCTCCTCGGGTTCGCCCGCCACGTCCACGGCGACTCCGGCCTCGTCCGGCTCCAGCGGCTGGAGCGTGGCGAACTGGGAGTCGAGCAGTGCCGTGGGCATGAAGTGGCCCTGACGGTGCGACATCCGGTCCTCGATGAGGGCGCGGTCACCGGTGAGGTGCACGAAGACGATGTCGGGCGCGGCGGCCCGCAACCGGTCGCGGTACGACCGCTTCAGCGCCGAGGAGCTGACCACCCCGCCGAGTCCGGCCCGGCCGCGCGCCCAGTCGCCGATGGCGTCGAGCCAGGGCCACCGGTCTTCGTCGGTGAGGGGGGTCCCGGCCGTCATCTTGGCGATGTTGGCCGGCGGGTGGAAGTCGTCGCCCTCGGCGTACGGGACGCCGTACCGGGCCGCGAGCAGGGGACCGATGGTGGTCTTGCCGGTGCCCGCGACGCCCATGACCACGACGACATGGGGGGTGTTCATCGCTGCCTCACTGTCTGCTGTCTTCGTCGACGCATGATGTCGACGCAACTGAAACCTATTAGGTACGACGAATTCAAGAGTCTGTGACATATAAGTCTGACTTTTTATTCCCGTGATCCGCCCCGTACTCTGAGTGCATGAGCACCACGGGCCGGGGGCTGCACGGCCACGTACTGGACACCCTCGGCCCCGAGATCACCGCAGGCGAGTATCCGCCCGGCAGTGTCCTGCGCACCGACGAGCTCGCACAGCGTTTCGACGTGTCGCGTTCCGTGATGCGGGAGGTCGTCCGCGTCCTGGAGTCCATGCACCTGGTCCAGTCCCGGCGCCGCGTGGGCGTGACGGTGCTGCCGACCTGCGAGTGGAACGTGTACGACCCGCAGGTCATCCGCTGGCGCCTGGCCGGCGCGGACCGCCCCCGCCAACTCCGCTCACTGACGGTGCTGCGCTCGGCGATCGAACCCGTCGCGGCGGGCCTGGCCGCCCGCAACGCCACCGCCGAGCAGTGCGCGGAACTCACCGAGTGCGCCCTCGGCATGGTCGCCAACTCCCGCGGTCACCGGCTGGAGGGATACCTCTTCCACGACGTGGCGTTCCACCGCGTGATCCTGACCGCCTCCGGCAACGAGATGTTCGCCCGCCTCGGCGACGTCGTCGCCGAGGTGCTGGCCGGCCGCACCCACCACGACGTGATGTTCGAGGACCCCGACCCCGCCGCCGTCACCCTGCACGTGCAGCTCGCCGAGGCGGTCCGCGAACGCGACGCCGCCCGCGCGGAACGACTGACCCGAGAGATCACCGAGGGCGCCCTCCAGGAACTGGACATCCTGGCGCCCTAGCTAGCTCAGGAACTCCCCGTCGACGTACACCCACGCCCCGTCGACCCGCTCGAACCGGCTGCGCTCGTGCAGGGAGCCGCCCCGGTAGGAGGCCCGGAAGGTCACCGTCCCGGTGGAGTGGAAGGCGGATCCGTCGGTCGTGTCCAGGATCTCCAGCCCGGTCCACCGCATCCGGGGATCGAAGTCGATCCGCTCCGGTCGCGTCCTCGGATGCCAGGTCCGCAGTAGATACGCGCCGTCCTGCCGCACGAAGGCGCAGTACCGCGACCGCATCAGCCGCTCGGCGGTCGGAGCGGGGGCCGCGCCGGAGTGGAATCGGCCGCAGCAGGCCTCGTACGCCTCCGGGAGCCCACAGGGGCAGGAACGAGTGGTCATGGTCGGCCTCCGCGACAACGCCCGAGGGCCGCGACCTCGTGGTCGCGGCCCTCGCGCTTCATGTGTCCGAGGGGGGACTTGAACCCCCACGCCCGATAAAGGGCACTAGCACCTCAAGCTAGCGCGTCTGCCATTCCGCCACCCGGACAAGGTGTCTGTCGCGCGGGTTTCCCCCCGCGGCGACGACGTAAACATTACCAGGTGTTCCGGGGTGGCCGATCACCCCGCCCTGCCGCGTCGTCGCGTGAACGGCGTGTGACGGGCCGGGCCGGGTCTTGGGGCGGACGCGGCGGCGAGGGAGGATGAGGGCGACCCATCACCGGGAACACCAGCAGCGGGAGGAAGCACGTGAGCGAGACGGACACGGCCAGGAGCGTCACCGGTGAGGACGAGGTCGTGGACCTCTGCCGCGAGCTGATCCGGATCGACACCAGCAACTACGGCGACCACTCCGGCCCCGGCGAGCGCAAGGCGGCCGAGTACGTCGCCGAGAAGCTCGCCGAGGTGGGCCTGGAACCGAAGATCTTCGAGTCCCACCCGGGGCGCGCCTCCACGGTCGCCCGGATCGAGGGCGAGGACCCGTCCCGGCCCGCCCTGCTCATCCACGGCCACACCGACGTCGTACCGGCCAACGCGGACGACTGGACCCACCACCCCTTCTCCGGCGAGATCGCCGACGGATGCGTGTGGGGGCGCGGGGCGGTCGACATGAAGGACATGGACGCGATGACCCTCGCCGTCGTCCGCGACCGGCTGCGCAGCGGACGCAAGCCGCCCCGCGACATCGTCCTCGCCTTCCTCGCGGACGAGGAGGCGGGCGGCACCTACGGCGCCAAGCACCTGGTGCACAAGCACCCCGAGCTGTTCGAGGGCGTCACCGAGGCGATCGGCGAGGTCGGCGGTTTCTCCTTCACGGTCAACGAGAAGCTGCGCCTCTACCTCGTCGAGACCGCCGAGAAGGGCATGCACTGGATGCGGCTCACCGTCGACGGCACCGCCGGCCACGGCTCGATGACCAACGACGACAACGCCATCACCGAACTGTGCGAGGCCGTCGCCCGCCTCGGCCGGCACAAGTGGCCGGTCAGGGTCACCAAGACCGTACGGGCCTTCCTCGACGAGCTCTCCGACGCGCTCGGCACCGAGCTCGACCCGGAGAACATGGACGAGACCCTCGCCAAGCTCGGCGGCATCGCCCGCATGATCGGCACCACTCTGCGCAACTCGGCGGCGCCGACCATGCTCGGCGCCGGCTACAAGGTCAACGTCATCCCCGGCCAGGCCACCGCGCACGTCGACGGCCGGTTCCTGCCCGGCTACGAGGAGGAGTTCCTCGCCGACCTGGACCGCATCCTCGGCCCGCGCGTGCGGCGCGAGGACGTGCACTCCGACAAGGCCCTGGAGACCGACTTCGACGGCCGGCTCGTCGACGCCATGCAGACCGCCCTGCGCGCCGAGGACCCGATCGCGCGGGCCGTGCCGTACATGCTCTCCGGCGGCACCGACGCCAAGTCCTTCGACGACCTCGGCATCCGCTGCTTCGGCTTCGCGCCGCTGAAGCTCCCCCCGGAGCTGGACTTCGCGGGCATGTTCCACGGGGTCGACGAGCGGGTCCCGGTGGACGGCCTGAAGTTCGGCGTGCGGGTGCTCGACCGTTTCCTCGACGCGTCCTGAGCCGGTTACCCGATGAACCCAACAATCGGGCAGACGTACGGAGTTGACTGGGAAGAGTGAATGCGACGATAAGCTCGTAGCCTCATTACTCCCTCCTCGTTAGCCGTGATGTGATCCGCGACTTTGGATCGCTTTGCCAACAAGGAGGAATAATGCTCAAGAAGGTCGTCGCCGTCGCGGCTGCCACCGGTGGACTGGTTCTCGCGGGCGCGGGCATGGCCGCCGCCGACTCCGGTGCCCAGGGTGCCGCCGTGCACTCCCCGGGTGTCCTTTCCGGCAACGTCGTGCAGGTCCCGGTTCACATCCCCGTGAACGCGTGCGGCAACACCGTCTCCGTGATCGGTCTGCTGAACCCCGCCTTCGGCAACACCTGCATCAACAAGTGACGTTGTGCCTCGCCCTCTAGGGCATGCCCGCTGAGGGCTCGAGCCCGTCGGCCCCGGAGCGCGCGCCATGCGCTCCGGGGCCGACCGGTCTCGTCGAACGTCGGAACCCCGGGAATACGGCGGAACGCCATTCCCGGCCTTCTTCTTGACCAAGGTCAAAGGCAGGGATTTCAGCAATGCGACAGGTCACCCGCAAGGGCCTGATGACGATGGCGGCGGCCACGGGCGTGCTCGCCGCCGCGGGCGGTGCCGCCCACGCCGACTCCGGCGCGACGGGCGCCGCCGCCGGCTCGCCCGGCGTCCTCTCCGGCAACTCGGTGCAGGCGCCGGTGGACGTGCCGGTCAACGTGTGCGGAAACACGGTCAACGTCGCCGGCGTCCTCAATCCGGCCGTGGGGAACTCCTGCGCCAACGAGGGCGGCTCCTCCTCGGACGGATACGGCGACTCCGGCGACCACGGCGGCGCGCACGCCGGCGGACACACCAGTGACTCACCGGGTGTGGGCTCCGGCAACCACATCCAGGCACCGGTCCACATCCCGGTGAACGTCTGCGGCAACAGCGTCGACGTCCTCGGCGCCGGCAACGCCACCGAGGGCAACGGCTGCGCGAACGGCGACTCCGGGCCCGGGACGCCGGAACAGCCCGGCGGACCCGGCAGCCCCGAGCAGCCCGGTGACGAGCCGGACACCCCGGACGAGCGGACCCCGGACCGCCCGTCGACCGACGACGAGCCGGACACCCACCCGATCACCCAGCCGCGGCACGACGCGCAGCTCGCGCAGACCGGCAGCGACGTGCCCATGGGCCTCGTGCTGCCCGCCGGCGCGGGCGCGCTGCTGGCCGGCGCGATCCTCTACCGCAAGGCACGGACCGCCGCGTGACACCGGGCACACGGAGCGGACCCCGCGACCGCGGGGTCCGCTCCGTTGTGTGATTCCTGTCGGGGCCCCGGCTCACCAGGTGGCGCGTACCTGGCGGATGATCCGCCTGCGCAGCCGCACCCTGCGGCTGCCGTCACGCATCAGCGTCAGGCGGTACAACTCCCAGTGACCGTACTCTGCATGGTCCGTCAGCAGACGTGCCGTGTCCGTGCGGGAGACCCCGCGCGGTACGTGCACGTCGACAAATTCGTATTCCGGCATCGCATCTATTGTGCGGGCCGGGCCCCGGTACGGATAGCGTCTGCACTATGTCTGATGCTGCGCAGCCCACCGCTGCCGAGGTACGCGCCGCCGCCGAGGCGGTGAAGACCGCGCTCGACCGCCACCTGGCCGCGGTCGAAAGCCGGTCGGGGGAGGACGACCCGGCCGTCTACGAGGCGTTCAACCAGCTGGCCGCGGCCGCGGAGACGTACGACGAACTGCTCTACGACCGCTACGACGAGGTCACACCCTTCGAGATCCCCGGCGCGGAGGAAGCGCTGCCGCCGTACACCGGCCCCGAGGAACCGAACGCGCTCAGCGTGCTGATCCGCCGCGACTACGCCGTCGCGGAACCCCAGCGGCTGCTCGCGCACGCCCAGCGGATCGAGGCGGCCGACGACGAGGGCCCGGGGGCCTCGGGCACCGTCCACGGCGCGCTGGGCCTGCT
This sequence comes from Streptomyces sp. NPDC031111, assembly GCF_055570675.1. Classification (NCBI taxonomy): domain Bacteria; kingdom Bacillati; phylum Actinomycetota; class Actinomycetes; order Kitasatosporales; family Streptomycetaceae; genus Streptomyces; species Streptomyces sp. NPDC031111. Next base: position 63,278 of record NZ_JBVIGS010000021.1, on the reverse strand, counting down.
GTTCGGCGAGTACGAGCCGGACGAGATCGCCTCCCGGCACAAGGAGTTCGGACTGGAGGAGGGCGATTCCACGCTCTGGGTGACGGCATCGGACGACCCCGCGGAACCCGGCGAGTGGCTGGAGGCGCCGTTCGAGCAGGTGGACCCGCAGCAGGTGGTGTGCCGCTTCGACGTCAGCGCGGTCTTCGACGACGAGGAGGACCTCGACGACGACGATGACCTCGAGGACGAACTGGACCCGGCCCTGGACGAGGACGAGGACCTGGAACCCCTCGACGCGGATCGCTGACCACACCCGTCCCCACGACCACGGCGGCACCTCCGGTGCCGCCGTAGCCGTGTCCGGACGCCGACTCAGCCCTCCGCCACCGGCACCTGCGGGGCCAGCAGCACCGGCAGCCGCGTGGTCCGCGGCTTCGCCGCCACCTCGGCCACGGCACGCGGCAGCGCCTGCTCCGCACCGTGCACCACGGACAGATGGCGGTCGGCCCGGCTGAACGCCGTGTACACCCAGGGCCGGCTCAGGGCCTGCGTGGCGTCCCCGGGCAGCACCACGACCACCGCGGGCCACCGGCAGCCCACCGCCTGGTGCGCGGTCAGCGCCCACCCGTGCCGCACGGACGACTCCACCCGCTCCCTCGGTACGACGATCTCCTCGCCCCCGCACTCCAGGTGCAGCCCCTCGTCGTCGGCCCGCACCACGCGGCCCGGCAGCGTACGTCCCGGAGCGGGGGAGTAGACGACCCGGTCACCCGGATCGAACCCGCCGAAGCGCCCCGGACCCGGATTCAGCCGCTCCTTCAGCGCCGCGTTGAGCGCACGGGTCCCGACGGCGCCCCCGTGCCCCGGGGTGATCACCTGGGTCTCCTCGACCGGCACCCCGATGGCGCGCGGCACCGAGTCCACCACCAGCTGCACGGTCCGGTGCACGGCCTCGCCCGCGTCCCGCACCGGCACGATCACGACCTCCTTGCCGGGCGCCGCCACCTGGTTCAGCTCGCCGACGCCGATCCCGGAGACCAGTTCGCCCAGCGGGCCGGGATCCGGCCGCCGGGAGGCGATCTGCGGGCACACCCGCGCCGCCAGCAGATCGGCGAACACCCGTCCGGGCCCCACCGACCACAGCACCGCGGGATCACCGGCCAGCACCAGCCGGGCCCCGTCCGGCAGGGACTCCGTCAGCAGCGCGGCGGCCTCGACATCGAGCTGCGGGGCGTCGAGCACGACCAGCAGATCCACGTCCAGCGCCCCGTCGGCGTCCCGACCGGGCCCCTCGGCCCCGGACAGCAGCCCCGCCACGGTGGCGACCCCGGCCTCCTCGTCCCCCAGCAGCGCGGCGAACCGGGCGCGCCCCACCGGACCGTGGGTGACGGCCCAGACCCGCAGTCCCAGACCGCGTGCGGCACGCACCAGCGCCGCCGGCTCGGCCAGCGAGGCCTCCCCACCGGTGTGCAGCACCAGCCCGTGCCCGGCGACCGCGCGGATCAGCTCACCCGCGGACCCCTCCGCCGAGGCGGCCGCACGCTCCCACTCCTCACTCGCGCCGTCCTGCTTGGGCACCGAGTTGACCAGCCGGGCCAGCCCGTCGGCCAGGCTCTCCTCGGCCAGCGCATACCGCTCCAGCCCCACCAGCACCCGCACCGGAGGCTCCTCGTCCTCCCCGGCGGCCTCGCCGACGGCGTCCTGGAAAACCAGCACGTCCCCCTCCGAGATGGCGTTCTGCACGGCCTCCTCGGACTCCGGCACCCCCTGCCGCTCCAGCGCGGTGACCAGCGCCGGCATCTCCAGGGCGGTGTGCCCGGCGAGCGCGGCCTGCTCCAGCAGCCACACGGTGACCGCCCGCCCCCGCCGCTCGTCGTCCGGCCCCGCCTCGGCCCCGAGCAGCGCCCGCGCGAAGGAGTCGGCCTGCTCGGGCCGCACCCCGGCGACCCGCAGCAACTGCCAGGGATCGGCGCGCAGCACATCGGCGTCCCCGAGCACCCCGGCGGCCTGCACGGCAAGACCTTCCGGCGCACCGCCCCGCACCAGCACCTCCCGCACGTCCTCGACGGCACCGGCGGCGGGCCCCGCCTCACCCGGGACGACCGGCGCGACCCGCCGCACGGGCTCGGCAGCGGGCCGCCGCGGCGCGGGAGCGGCCTCCTCGAACACCGTGGCGGCGGGCTTCTCACCACTCTCCACGGCGCGCACGGCGGCCAGCAGATCGGCGGCCGTGCCGCTCAGCTTGCCCCCGGCCCGGATCGGCCCCTCCTTCTCCGCCTTCCGCCGCTCGATCCGCTCCCGCTCCAGGCGCTGCGCGGCCAGCTCGGCCTCGGCCTCGGACACCTGTCCGCCCTCGGCGGGCGTCCCCGGCTCCTCGGCGTCCTCCGCGGTCTCGGGCGGCTCCGTGCTCACAGCGTGCTCCAGTGGTGATCGGGATAGCGGTGCACGGGCGCCGACACATCGTCGAGCGCCCGGCAGATCTCGTCAGGAAGACTAAGGGCCTCCACTGACAACGCCGCCGTGAGCTGCTGCGCGTTGCGCGCGCCGACGATGGGGGCGGCGACGCCGGGCCGGTCACGGACCCAGGCGAGCGCCACCTGCAACGCGGTCACGGCGAGCCCGTCCGCCGCCGTGGTCACGGCGTCCACGATCCTGGCGGCGGTGTCGTCGAGGTACGGCGCGACGAACGGCGCGAGATGCTCCGAGGCGCCGCGGGAGTCCGGCGGGGCGGCGTCATTGCGGTACTTGCCCGTGAGCACGCCCCGGCCCAGCGGCGACGAGGGCAGCAGGCCGATCCCGAGGTCGACGGCGGCGGGCAGTACCTCGCGCTCCACACCGCGCTGGAGCAGCGAGTACTCCATCTGCGTGCTCGCCAGCCGGGTCCGCGCCCCGGGTGCGGCGAGCTGCCAGGTCGCCGCCTTGGCCAGCTGCCAGCCGCAGAAGTTGGAGACACCGGCATAGCGCACCCGCCCGCTGCCTACGGCGATGTCGAGGGCTTGCAGGGTCTCGTCGAGCGGGGTGGCGGGGTCGTAGGCGTGGACGTGCCACACGTCGACGTAGTCGGTGCCGAGGCGGGCCAGCGAGGCGTCGAGCGCGGCGAGCAGGTGGCCGCGGGAGCCGTCGAAGCGGCGGTCGGGGTCGGGCACGCTGCCGGCCTTCGTCGAGATGACGAGGTCCCGGCGCGGCACGAGCCCGTCCATCAGCTTGCCGAGCAGGTACTCGGACTCTCCGTCGCCGTACACGTCGGCGGTGTCGACGAGGGTGCCGCCGGCTTCCCAGAAGGTCTTCAAGAGGTCCGCGGCGTCGTGCTCGTCGGTGTCCCGACCCCAGGTCAGAGTCCCGAGCCCGATTCGGGACACGCGCAGGCCGGTACGGCCGAGATGCCTCTGCTCCATGAACGCCGAGATTACTGGCCGGAGCCTTTGGTGTGGGGTGCCTGTGGACAACGGATTTCCGAGGGGATGGCTGGTGGCGCGCCGCCGACTGGCGCTGCGGGTGCCTCCGGCGTTCGCGGGCCCGACGCCTTGGCGGGTGCCCCGCGTTGGTGTGGGGCGGGCGGTGTTCGCGCGGCCCGGCGCTTGCGGGGTGCCGTCGCGCCCACCCGTGCCGCCCCAGCGGCACGACTGCCCGCGGATGGGCACGGCGGGCGACTGCCCGCGGATGGGCGCGGCGGGCGACTGCCCGCGGATGGGCACGGCGGGCGACTGCCCGCGGATGGGCGCGGCGGGCGACTGCCCGCGGATGGGCACGGCGGGCGACTGCCCGCGGATGGGCACGGCGGGCGACTGCCCGCAGGCGCCCACGGCGCGGAGGGGACGGGGTGGGGGTGGCCGCCCGCAGTGGCCGGCGCGTCCGCGCCCTCGACCTCTTCGACAAGCCGATTCCGCGCCGGTCCGAGGACGGACACCCCCGCCCCGGCCCCGACCCACCCACCAACCGCAGGCATCCCACCCGACCACCGGAGGTATATGGTCTCCGCACAAGCGACGTTACTCATCGGTAAGGGGAGACCCGCCATGCAGCTAGGTATCAACCTCGGCTACTGGGGCGCCGGAATGGACGCGGACAACCTCGCCGTGGCCCAGGAGGCGGACCGCCTCGGATACGCGGTCTGCTGGGCCGCGGAGGCCTACGGCTCCGACGCCGCCACCGTCCTCACCTGGGTCGCGGCCCAAACCCACCGCATCGACGTCGGCTCGGCCATCTTCCAGATCCCGGCCCGCCAGCCCGCGATGACCGCGATGACCGCCGCCACTCTCGACTCCCTCTCCGGCGGCCGCTTCCGGCTGGGCCTCGGCGTCTCCGGCCCCCAGGTCTCCGAGGGCTGGTACGGCGTCAAGTTCGACAAGCCCCTCGCCCGCACCCGCGAGTACGTCGAGATCGTCCGCAAGGCCATGACCCGCGAACGCCTCTCCTACGACGGCGAGCACTGGACCCTCCCCCTCCCCGGCGGCCCCGGCAAGCCGATCAAGCTCACCGTGCACCCCGAGCGCGAGCACATCCCCCTCTACATCGCCGCGATCGGCCCGAAGAACCTCGAACAGACCGGCGAGATCGCCGACGGCGCCCTCCTGATCTTCCCCTCCGCCGACCACCTCGAGGACACCGCCGTCAGGCACATCCGCGCCGGCCGCGAGAAGGCCGGCAAGACCCTCGACGGCTTCGACATCTGCCCCACCGTCCCCCTCGCCGTCGGCGACGACAAGGACGTCCCCACCCTCGCCGACACCTTCCGCCCCTACACCGCGCTGTACGTCGGCGGCATGGGCAGCCGCAAGCAGAACTTCTACAACCAGCTGGCGCAGCGCATGGGCTACGAGCGCGAGGCCACGGAGATCCAGGACAAGTACCTGTCCGGCGACAAGCAGGGCGCCGCCGCCGCGGTCCCGCACGACCTGATCGACAGGACGACCCTCCTCGGCTCGGTGGACCGCATCGCCGACCGGATGAAGGCCTACGCCGCCGCCGGAGTCACCACCCTCACCCTCGCCCCGGCCGGCTTCACGCTCGACGAGCGCCTCGCGTCCCTCCGCGCCGGCACCGAGGCCCTGGAACGCGCCGGTCTCGCGTGACTGTCACGGCCGTGGTGGGGGCTCGGGGGTCCTCCCCGCCACGGCCGTCACCCCATCAACGCCCGTCAACCCGGCCGGTTACGCTCCCGAGCCCCCTCTCCCGTACTCCGTTTGGCGGAGTTGTCCGCCCCACCTGTTGCCCCGCCCCGCCTCGCGCACTTGACTCGTTCTTTGCAGAATTGCGGAACCTTGGTACCGCGGAAGCCCGCGGAACCCCGCGGAAGCCTGCGGAGAGGCGGCTCACCATGCTTTCGGCAAAGAGTCTGTTCCAGGAGATCGTCGACAACGACGAGTCCTTCGCCCTGTTCTGCTCCATCGCCGCGAGCGGCGAGTCCCAGGGCGGCTGGGAGAACGCCCGCATCGCCGCGCTGGTCCCGGAGACCCAGCGCGACCTCGTCCCGAAGATCACCAGGCACGGCGCCGACGAGGACAAGCACGGCCGCATCTTCAACGCCCTGATGAAGAAGCGCGGCCTGGAACCCGTCCCGGTCCCCCCGGAGACGGACTACACGATGCTCCTGGAGCAGAACGGCATCGGCCTGGCCCACGACCAGCTCAAACGCGACGAGTCCCTCACCGTCCAGGACATCGTCACCTACCTCGCCCACAGCAGGGTCACCGAACAGCGCGCCTCCGAGCAGATGGAACTGCTCCGCAAGCACTTCGCCGACCACCCCGACCTCGGCCGCGCGGTCAGGATGATCTCCAACGACGAGGACAACCACCTCGCCTACTGCCACGAGGAACTGCTCCGCTTCGCGTACGCCGGACACGGCCGCGCCATCCAGCGCACCCTCCGCGAGTGCGCACGCGCGGAGATCCGCATCTACCGGGACGTCAGCCTGGCGGTGATGGCCCACATGGGCCGCATCCTCGGCTGGTCCAAACCCAAGGGGGCACTCCTCGCCGCGGGCATCCACGCGGTGTACGCGTACGAGCGCGTGGCCGGCTGGCGCCGCATGGTCTCGCTCAGGATGCCCGACCGCCGCAACGCCCTCGGCGGCCCCGCGAACCCGGAACCGGAATTCGCTTGAGGCCCACGGCTACATCCACCCCCGCCGCTTGAACAGCCGGAACAACAACACCTCCAGCGCACCCATCACCACGATCACCGTCGGATACGACCACTCCCACCGCAGTTCCGGCATGTGCTCGAAGTTCATCCCGTAGATCCCCGCGATCATCGTGGGGATCGCGGCCATGGCCGCCCACGCCGAGATCTTCCGCATGTCGTCGTTCTGCCGCACGCTCATCTGCGCGAGATGCGCCGAGAGGATGTCCGAGACCAGCCGGTCCAGCCCTTCCACGGACTCGTTCACGCGGGTGAGGTGATCGTGCACGTCACGGAAGAAGGGCCGCGCCCTGTCCTCCACGAACGGCACCCCCGCCCCGTACGTGCCGACTCCCGCCAGCCGCGTCATCGGCAGCGCCAGCGGCCCGGTCGCCCGGCGGAACTCGAGGATCTGCCGCTTGAAGTTGTAGATCCGGGACGCGGTGTGCCGCGAGCCCCCGCTGTCGGGGGTGAAGACCTCCGCCTCCAGTTCCTCCAGATCGGTCTGCAACTCGGTCGCCACGTCCAGGTAGTGGTCGACGACCGCGTCGGCGACCGCGTACAGCACCGACGTGGGCCCCTCGCCCAGCAGCTCGGGCTCTCGCTCCAGCCGCTTCCGCACGGCGCCCAGCGGAGTCCCCTCGCCGTGCCGGACCGTCACCACGAACGCGTCCCCGAGGAAGATCATGACCTCGCCGGAGGAGACGGTGTCGCTCCGCGGCTCGTACAGGACCGGTTTGAGGACCACGAAGAGCGAGTCGTCGTACACCTCCAGCTTGGGCCGCTGGTGGGCCTTGAGGGCGTCCTCGACCGCCAGCGGGTGCAGGCCGAACTCCTGCGAGACCAGGCCGAACTCGTCCGCCGTCGGCTCGTGCAGCCCGATCCAGACGAAGCCCCCCGCCGACCGGGCCACGTCCAGCGCGTCGGAGAAGTCCAGGGGCCCCTCCGACCGGCGACCCTCCCGGTAGATGGCACAGTCGACGATCACGGAACCCCTTCTCCCTTCCTGCGGCGAACACACCACACACGCGTGCGCCTACCCTGGGCCGCATGCCCACGCTGCTCCTGGTCCGGCACGGACGTTCCACCGCCAATACCGAGGGACTGCTCGCCGGCTGGACGCCCGGCGTTGCCCTCGACGACCGCGGCGCCGCCCAGGCGGCCGCACTGCCCGGACGGCTCGCCGAGCTGCCGCTCGCCGAGATCGTCACCAGCCCCCTCCAGCGCTGCCGGGAGACGCTCCAGCCACTGCTGGAGGCGCGTCCCGGCCTCACCCCGCACACCGACGACCGCATCGGCGAGTGCCACTACGGCGACTGGTCCGGACGCAAACTCGCCGAGCTCAAGGACGAGCCGCTGATGGAGGTGGTGCAGGCGCACCCGTCGGCGGCGGCGTTCCCCGGCGGGGAGTCCATGCGCGCGATGCAGACGCGCGCCGCCGAGGCGGTGCGCGAGTGGAACGCGCGCGTGGAGCGCGATCACGGGGCGGACGCCGTGTACCTCATGTGCTCGCACGGCGACATCATCAAGTCTCTCGTCGCGGACGCACTCGGACTTCATCTCGACCTCTTCCAGCGGATCGCCGTTGAACCGTGTTCCATCACCGCGATCCGTTACACACGACTGCGCCCCTTCCTGGTCCGCCTCGGCGACACCGGCGACTTCGCGTCCCTGGCGCCGCGCGAGGAGCCGCCCGCCGGTGACGCCACCGTCGGGGGCGGCGCGGGCGCACCGTGATCGTCGGCCGCAGTAGGGTGAAGCGGTCGCAGCAGTGCGTCAGGTTTGAACAGCCGTCCGTGCCCGCAAGGCCCATAAGGTCCACAAGGCCCACACAACTCTCAATGGAGACAGGACGTGTCCCGTCAGGTGTTCCTCTACGACCAACCGGAACGTTTCGTGGCCGGCACGGTCGGACTGCCAGGGCGCCGTACGTTCTTCCTCCAGGCCTCCGCCGGCTCCCGGGTGACCAGCGTGGCCCTGGAGAAGACCCAGGTCGCGGCGCTCGCCGAGCGGATGGACGAACTGCTCGACGAGGTCGTACGCCGTAGCGGCGGCAGCGCCGCGGTGCCCGCCATGGCACCGACCGAGATCACCGACAGCGCCCCGCTGGACACCCCCGTCGAGGAGGAGTTCCGCGTCGGCACCATGGCGCTCGCCTGGGACGGCGAGGAGCAGCGCATGATCGTCGAGGCACAGGCCCTCGTCGAGCTGGACGCCGACTCCGAGGAGGACCTGGCCGAGGCCGAGGAGCGGCTGCTCCAGGACGAGGAGAACGGGCCCCCGATGCTCCGCGTCCGGCTCACCGGCGCGCAGGCCCGGGCCTTCGCCAAGCGCGCCCTCGACGTCGTCAACGCCGGGCGGCCGCCGTGCCCGCTGTGCAGCCTCCCGCTCGACCCGGAAGGACACGTATGTCCGCGCCAGAACGGATACCGCCGCGGAGCGTGACGGCCGCCGATCCGGCCGCCGCCGTGCTGCTCGCCGAGGGCGAGCTGACCGTGCGCGGACGCATCCGTGAGGCGTCGAACGCCGCGCTGTACTGCACCGTGGCGTACGAGGGCCGCGAGGCCGCGTGCGTCTACAAGCCGGTCGCGGGGGAGCGGCCCCTGTGGGACTTCCCCGACGGCACGCTCGCCGGGCGCGAGGTCGCGGCGTACGAGGTCTCCCGGGCGACCGGCTGGGGGCTCGTCCCGCCGACCGTGCTCCGCGACGGCCCGTACGGCGAGGGGATGTGCCAGCTGTGGATCGAGACGGCGCCCGGCGCGGAGCTCCTCGCCCTGGTCGACGGCGAGGAACCGGAGCCGGGCTGGAAGGCGATCGGGTTCGCCGAGGTCGGTGAGGGGCGCACCGCGCTGCTCGTGCACGCCGACGACGAGCGGCTGCGCCGGCTGGCCGTGCTCGACGCGGTGATCAACAACGCCGACCGCAAGGGTGGCCATCTGCTGCCCACCGCCGAGGGCCTGCTGTACGGCATCGACCACGGGGTCACCTTCAACGTCGAGGACAAGCTCCGCACCCTACTGTGGGGCTGGGCGGGGGAGCCGCTGACCGCGGAGGCGCTGGACGTCCTGGAGGGCCTCGGACGGGCCCTCACGGACGACGGCGCCCTCACCACCGTCCTGGCCCCCCTCATCACCCCCGCGGAGATCGACGCCACCCGCGCCCGTGTCGACACCCTCCTCACCACCGGCACCCACCCGCAGCCCGGCGGCGACTGGCCCGCCATCCCCTGGCCCCCGGTCTGACGCCCCGGTCCGACTCCCCGGTCCGACTCCCCGGCCCGGCTGTCCGGGCCGGCCGGGGTCTGCACGACGGACGCCGTCGCGCAAGAGCGCCTTCCCGGTCATCCGGGCGACTCCGGTTCGTATCCGGAACTCCGGTCCGGTTAGGCTCATGTACATGCATGCCTGGCCCGCTTCCGAGGTCCCCGCCCTGCCCGGTCAGGGCCGCGACCTGAGGATCCACGACACCGCGACCGGGGGGCCGATCACCCTCGACCCCGGTCCCGTCGCCCGTATCTACGTCTGCGGCATCACCCCCTACGACGCCACCCACATCGGACACGCGGCGACGTACAACGCGTTCGACCTGGTGCAGCGCGTGTGGCTCGACACCAAGCGGCAGGTTCACTACGTCCAGAACGTCACCGACGTCGACGACCCGCTGCTGGAGCGGGCCGAGCGCGACGGCCTCGACTGGGCGGAGCTCGCGGAGCGCGAGACCGCGCTGTTCCGTGAGGACATGACGGCCCTGCGGATGCTGCCCCCGCGCCACTACATAGGCGCCGTGGAGGCGATACCCGGCATCGTCCCGCTCGTCGAACGGCTGCGCGATCTGGGCGCGACCTACGAGGTCGAGGGCGACATCTACTTCTCCGTCGAGTCGGACCCGCACTTCGGCCAGGTCTCGAACCTCGACGCCGCCGCCATGCGGCTGCTGTCCGCCGAACGCGGCGGCGACCCGGAGCGTCCCGGCAAGAAGAACCCCGTCGACCCGATGCTCTGGATGGCCGCCCGCGAGGGCGAGCCGAGCTGGGACGGCGGCTCGCTCGGCCGGGGCCGCCCCGGCTGGCACATCGAGTGCGTGGCCATCGCCCTCGACCACCTCGGCATGGGCTTCGACGTCCAGGGCGGCGGCTCCGACCTGGTCTTCCCGCACCACGAGATGGGGGCCTCCCACGCCCAGGCGCTCACCGGCGAGTTCCCCATGGCCAAGGCGTACGTCCACGCCGGCATGGTCGCCCTGCACGGCGAGAAGATGTCCAAGTCCAAGGGCAACCTGGTGTTCGTCTCCAAGCTGCGGCGCGACGGAGTGGACCCGGCGGCGATCCGGCTGGCGCTGCTCGCCCACCACTACCGCGCCGACTGGGAATGGACCGACCAGGTCCTCCAGGACGCCGTGACCCGTCTGGGCCACTGGCGTGCCGCGGTCTCCCGCCCCGACGGCCCGCCCGCCGAGGCGCTGGTCGAGGAGATCCGCGAGGCGCTCGCCAACGACCTGGACGCCCCGGCCGCGCTGGCCGCCGTCGACCGCTGGACCGTGCGCCAGGAGGAGAGCGGCGGCACGGACACCGGCGCGCCCGGCGTCGTCTCCCGCGCGGTGGACGCGCTGCTCGGCGTCGCGCTGTAACGCGAACACGAGAAGCGCGCGAAACACGAGAAAGGGGGCGCCCCGTTTCCGAACGGGGCGCCCCACTCGCTTCCCTCAGTCCTCCGACGACTCCTCGCCGTCCGAGTCCGCCTCCGGCTTCGGCGGCCTGGGCGGGCGGGTGCGCCCGCCCGGAGTGTCCCGCCGGTACGACGCGCCGTCCGAGCCGTCGGCCGTGGCATGCCCGCCGGGCGGCCCCGACGACCCGTCACGGCGCCGCAGATACCGCTCGAACTCGCGGGCGATCGCCTCGCCCGACGCCTCCGGCAGCTCGGCGGTGTCCCGGGCCTCCTCCAGCGTCTGCACGTACTCGGCCACCTCACTGTCCTCCGCGGCCAGTTGGTCCACGCCCACCTGCCAGGCACGCGCGTCCTCGGGCAGTTCGCCCAGCGGGACGCGCACGTCGATCAGGTCCTCCAGACGGTTCAGGAGAGCCAGCGTGGCCTTCGGGTTGGGCGGCTGCGACACGTAGTGCGGGACGGCCGCCCACAGCGACACCGCGGGCACGCCCGCGTGCGTGCACGCCTCCTGGAGGATGCCGACGATGCCCGTGGGGCCCTCGTACTTGGTCTCCTCCAGGTCCATGCGGCGGGCCAGGTCCGGGTCGGACGTGGTCCCGCTGATCGGGACCGGACGGGTGTGCGGGGTGTCACCGAGCAGCGCGCCCAGCACGACCACCAGCTCCACGCCCAGTTCGTGCGCGAAGCCGAGGATCTCGTTGCAGAACGAGCGCCACCGCATGGACGGTTCGATGCCCCGGACCAGGACCAGGTCGCGCGGCTTCTCACCACCGACCCGGACCACCGACAGCCGCGTCGTCGGCCAGGTGATCTTGCGAACCCCGCCGTCCATGAACACCGTGGGGCGGTTCACCTGGAAGTCGTAGTAGTCCTCGGCGTCCAGCGCCGCGAACACCTCGCCCTTCCACTCCCTGTCCAGATGCGCGACCGCGGTGGAGGCGGCGTCACCGGCATCGTTCCAGCCCTCGAACGCGGCCACCATGACCGGGTCGATCAGCTCGGGAACCCCCTCGAGCTCGATCACCCAGCGCCTCCTTCCGACGTGCCCTCGCGTACGCCCCAACCTTACGGCGTGACCACGGGGCGCCCGCAGCCCCCTCACAGGGGGAGTGCCCCCATCACTGCCCCGTCGGACACCGGGAAACACCCGTCACAGCGTCGAGCGCAGCCACTGCTCCACGCTCGCGATGTGCACCGTCGCCCAGGACCGCGCCGCCTCCGGGTCCCGGTCCCGCAGCGCGGAGAGGATCGCCCGGTGCTCGCGCAGGGTGCGGCCGACCGCGTCCTCCTGGGTGAGACCGCGCCAGATCCGGGCCCGGGTGGTGGGGCCGGACAGACCGTCGAGCAGGGAGCACAGCACGGAGTTGCCGGAGCTGCGCACGATGCCCCGGTGGAACTCCAGGTCGGCGGCGACCAGGTCCTCCACCGACGGCTCCTCGCCGAGCCGGTCCAACTGCTCCGACAGCGCGTCCAGTTGCTCCTCGCTGATGCGTGTCGCGGCGGCGGCCGTCGCGGCCGGCTCCAGGATGCGGCGCACGGCGAGGAACTCCAGGACCGTGTCGTCACGGTGGAAGTCGACGACGAAACTCAACGCCTCCAGCAGGAGTTGCGGATCCAGACTGGTGACGTAGGTGCCGTCGCCCTGCCGCACGTCCAGGATGCGGATCAGCGACAGGGCGCGCACCGCCTCACGCAGGGAGTTGCGGGACAGCCCCAGCTCGGCGGCGAGCTCGCTCTCCTTCGGCAGCCGGGCGCCGGGACGCAGCGCACCCGAGACGATCATCCCCTTGATCTTCTCGATCGCCTCGTCGGTCACTGCCATACTGCGCCTCCTAGCGGCCAGACCTCCGATGTATCCCGCCATTATGCGGGCTCGGAACACCGCTCAGAGCAACAGCGGACGGCTTGAGCCGGCGGGCCGCGTCGACCGCGCCCGGTGCGACCCGACGATGCGCGGCCCGCGCCGCTGGTGGAAGCGCAGCGCGTCCAGGTTGTCGTCGGTGGTCACCGGCCACACCCGCCGCGCCGCACCGCGTCCACCGTGACGACCTCCAGCCCCTCGTCCCCGAGCGCGTAGGTGAGCACCCCGGCCAGGGCGCCGTCCCGCTCGACGACCGCGGCCCGGTCGGCGGCGGTGGCGGCACGGACCACGCCCCGGACACGGGAGAGGGGCGGCTCCGTCGGCGCGGAGTCGCCCCTCACCCGGTGCCGGCTCCCGTGCGGGGGAGCCGGGGACTTGCGGTCACCTCTTGTCGAGCAGGTCCTGGACGTTGGCGCGGACCTCGTCGGTGGCCAGGCCCCGGATCGTCAGGGTGGTGCGGCGGCGCAGCACGTCGTCCGCGGTCTGAGCCCACTCGTGGTCCCGGGCCCAGACGACCTGCGCCCAGATCTCCGGGGCGTCGGGGTGGACCCGCTGGGCCAGCGCCGGGTCGTCGTTGGCCAGCCGGGCGATGTCGAACGCCAGCGAGCCGTAGTGGGTGGCCAGGTGCCTGGCGGTGTCCGCCGCCATGCGCGGGCCGGGCGCCGGGCCGTCCACCAGCAGGCGGTGGGCCACCGCGCGCGGGTTGGCCACACCGGGCAGCGGCAGCTTCTTCGGCAGCGCGGCGACCGGCTCGAAGTCGTCGCCCAGCGGGTGCCCCGGAAGCTCTTGGAGCTTGCGCATCACCGTACGGCCGATGTGGCGGAACGTGGTCCACTTGCCGCCCGCGACGGACAGCATCCCGCCCCGGCCCTCGGTGACGACCGTCTCCCGCTTGGCCTTGGCCGTGTCCCCGGGGCCGCCCGGCAGCACCCGCAGACCGGCGAAGGCGTACGTGATCAGATCACGGTCGAGCTGCTGGTCGCGGATGGAGAACGCGGCCTCGTCGAGTATCTGGGCGATGTCCTTGTCGTTGACCGCGACATCCGCCGGGTCGCCCTCGAACTCCTCGTCGGTCGTGCCGAGCAGCAGCATGTCCTCCCAGGGAAGGGCGAAGGTGATCCGGTACTTGTCGATGGGCGTGGCCAGCGCGGCCCGCCAGGGGGCGGTCCGCTTCAGGACCAGATGCGCGCCCTTCGACAGACGGATGGACGGCGCCGCGTTCGCGTCCTCCATTCGGCGCAGGTGGTCGACCCACGGGCCGGTCGCGTTCAGTACGAGCCGGGCGTTCACCCCGAACTCGTCGCCCGAGAGACGGTCCCGCAGCTCGGCACCGGTGACCCGGCCCCGGGTGAAGCGCAGGCCCGTCACCTCGGCGTGGTTGAGGACGACCGCGCCGGACTCGGCCGCCGCGCGGACCGTCATCAGCGCCATGCGCGCGTCGTTCATCTGGTCGTCGCCGTACACGGCCACGGCCTTGAGGTTCTCGGTGCGCAGCTCCGGCACGTCCTGCGCGGCCTTGGCCGGCGAGAGCAGGTGGCCGACGCCGTCGCCGAAGGCGGACAGCGCCGAGTACGCGAAGACGCCGGCCCCGAGCTTGGCCGCGCCGTGCGGCCCGCCCTTGTACACGGGGAGGTAGAACGTGAGCGGGTTCGCCAGGTGGGGGGCCACCTGGCGGGAGACCGCACGGCGCTCGAAGTGGTTCTCCGCGACCAGCTTCACCGCGCCGGTCTGGAGGTAGCGCAGACCGCCGTGGAGCAGCTTGGAGGAGGCGGAGGAGGTGGCGCCGGCGAAGTCACCGGCGTCCACCAGGGCCACCCTGAGGCCGGACTGCGCGGCGTGCCAGGCGGTGGAGATGCCCAGGATGCCGCCGCCGATCACGAGAAGGTCGTACGACGCCTTGGAGAGCTGCTCCCGGGTCTCGGCGCGGCTCGGGTTCGAGCCGGACGCCGGGTGCGTCCCCAGGGCAGGCACGGACTGCAGGGTGGACTGGGTGGTCATGGCGGTTTCTTACTCCTCGTCCTCGAGCCAGCCCATGGTCCGCTCGACGGCCTTGAGCCAGCTCTTGTACTCACGGTCGCGGGTCTCCGCGTCCATGCGGGGGGTCCACTCGGCGGCCCGCCGCCAGTTGGCGCGCAGGTCGTCGGTGCTGTTCCAGAAGCCGACGGCGAGGCCGGCGGCGTAGGCGGCGCCGAGGCAGGTGGTCTCGGCGACCATCGGGCGCACCACGGGGGCGTCCAGGAAGTCCGAGAGCGTCTGCATCAGCAGGTTGTTGGAGGTCATGCCGCCGTCGACCTTGAGGGCGGTCAGCTCCACGCCGGAGTCCTTCGTCATGGCGTCCGCGATCTCCCGCGTCTGCCAGGCGGTGGCCTCCAGCACGGCGCGCGCGAGGTGCGCCTTGGTGACGTACCGGGTGAGACCGGCGATCACACCGCGGGCGTCGGAGCGCCAGTACGGGGCGAACAGTCCGGAGAAGGCCGGTACGAAGTAGGCGCCGCCGTTGTCCTCGACGGAGAGCGCGAGGGTCTCGATCTCGGCGGCGGTGGAGATGAGGCCCATCTGGTCGCGCATCCACTGCACCAGGGAGCCGGTGACGGCGATCGAGCCCTCCAGGGCGTAGACCGGCTTCTGGTCGCCGATCCGGTAGCCGACCGTGGTCAGCAGGCCGCTGTAGGAGTTGATGATCTTGTCGCCGGTGTTCATCACCATGAAGGTGCCGGTGCCGTACGTCGACTTGGTCTCGCCCTCGGCGAAGCAGGTCTGGCCGAAAAGGGCCGCCTGCTGGTCGCCGAGGGCGGAGGCGACGGGGATGCCGCCGAGCAGCTCGCCGAGCTTGCCGCCGGTGATCTCGCCGTAGACCTCGGCGGAGGAGCGGATCTCGGGCAGCATCGCCAGCGGGACGCCGATGGACTCGGCGATCTTCTCGTCCCACTGCATGGTGTGCAGGTTCATCAGCATCGTGCGGGACGCGTTGGTGACGTCGGTGACGTGGTGGCCGCCGTTGGTGCCACCGGTCAGGTTCCAGATGACCCAGGTGTCCATGGTGCCGAAGAGGATGTCGCCGGCCTCGGCGCGCTCCTTGAGGCCCTCGACGTTGTCGAGCAGCCAGCGGGCCTTGGGGCCGGCGAAGTAGGAGGCGAGGGGCAGGCCGGTCTCGCGGCGGAAGCGGTCCTGGCCGACGTTGCGGCCGAGCTCGCGGCAGAGGGCGTCGGTGCGGGTGTCCTGCCAGACGATGGCGTTGTGGACCGGCTCACCGGTGTTCCTGTCCCACAGCACGGTGGTCTCGCGCTGGTTGGTGATGCCGATGGCCTTGATGTCGTCGCGGGTGATGCCGGCCTTCTCGATGGCTCCGGCGACGACCTCCTGGACGTTGGTCCAGATCTCGGTGGCGTCGTGCTCCACCCAGCCCGGCTTGGGGAAGATCTGCTCGTGCTCCTTCTGGTCGACGGAGACGATGCGCCCGTCGCGGTCGAAGACGATGCAGCGGGAGGAGGTGGTGCCCTGGTCGATGGCGGCAATGAACGGGCCGGCGGTGTGGGCGTCGGTCACTGTGTGCTCCTGGGAGTTCCTTGGTTACGGGGCAGTACGTACGGCGCTGCTACAGCATTCGGGATTTCGCGGCGACCTGGCGAGCTACGCGAAGGCGACGTTGTAGACACCGGCCGCGATGGCGCCGCCGATGAGCGGACCGACCACCGGGATCCAGGCGTAGGACCAGTCGGAGCCGCCCTTGTTGGGCAGCGGCAGCAGGGCGTGGACGACGCGCGGACCGAGGTCACGGGCCGGGTTGATCGCGTATCCGGTCGGGCCGCCGAGCGACAGACCGATGGAGACGACGACGAGCGCCGTGATCAGACCGCCCAGCACGCCGAGGCCGTTGCCCGCGTCGTTCAGGCCCTGGGTGAGGACGGCGAGCAGCAGCACGAAGGTGCCGATGATCTCCGTGGTGAGGTTCTGCACCGTGTTGCGGATCTCCGGGCCGGTGGAGAAGACGCCGAGCACGGGGCCCGCGCCCTTCTCCTGCGCCTCGACCGCCTTGGCGGCGGTGGCCTGCGCGCCCGGACCGCCGACGATCTCCTTGTCGGTGAGGTGGGCCTGGAACTGGCCGTAGTAGGCCAGCCAGACCAGAGCCGCGCCGATCATCGCGCCGAGGAACTCTCCGGCGAAGTAGGTCGGAACGTTGCTCCACTCACCGTCCTTGATGGCGAGCGCCACGGTGACGGCCGGGTTGAGGTGGGCGCCGGAGAGCGGTCCGGATATGTACACCGCCGTCATGACGGCGAAGCCCCACCCGAAGGCGATGGCGAGCCAGCCGGCGTTACGGGCCTTGGAGGCCTTCAATGTCACGGCGGCACACACGCCGCCGCCGAGCAGGATGAGTATGGCGGTACCGATGGTCTCGCCGATGAAGATGTCGGAGCTGGACACCCGCGACTCCTTTGTCCTTCGTCCAGGGAGCCGACCCCCGGGTCCCACCGGGGATTGGCGCCCTCAGGGGTGAGAGCGATGCCGGCCCTTGGCGTTGTCACACTCTAGCGCGTATTGCCGGTAGGTGTTCGACAATGCCGACCGATGGACGGGAGTCTTTCCCGGAGCCACCCGGGCGTCAAGGGTTTGGTTATCGAAAGCGCGATCGTTATTGATCGCCGCGGGTTATCGATCTTCGGGCCACTACGTCGCTCATGCCCCGTATGTCCGCATCAGGGTACGGATGTGACCGGAATGCCGTAAGGCATCCCGGTCGTCCGGTCATCCCGGTGTTCCGCTCAGAAGCGCCCGGCGCCCAGATCCCGCGACACCGCGCGGGCGCAGTCCCGTACCGCCGCGATCAGCTCGGGCCGCAGCTCGCCGTCCCGGCGCAGCCGCTCCACCGCCCCGGTGACGCCCACCGCGCCCACCGGCATGCGGCGCCGGTCGTGGATGGGCGCCGCCACCGAGGCGACGCCCTCCCAGGTCTCCTCCACGTCCGCCGCGTAACCCCGCGCGCGTGTGAGGTCGAGGATGTGCTCGAAGCCGTCCAGATCGCACACCGTGCGGTCCGTGAAGGCCTTGCGGTCGGCCTCCAGGGCCTCGCTGTGGGCCACGGGGTCGTAGGCCGACAGCACCTTGCCCAGGGCCGTGGAGTGCAGCGGCTGCATGGCCCCTATCTCCAGGACCTGCCGGCTGTCGTCGGGCCGGAAGACGTGGTGCACGATCAGCACGCCCTGCTGGTGCAGCACCCCGAGGTAGACGCTCTCGCCGCTGGAGCGGGCCAGGTCGTCCGTCCACACCAGGGCGCGTGCCCGCAGCTCGTGCACGTCCAGATACGTGGTGCCCAGGCGCAGCAGCTCGGCGCCCAGCTGGTAGCGCCCGGAGGCGTCGTCCTGCTCGACGAAGCCCTCCTGCTGGAGGGTGCGCAGGATGCCGTGGGCGGTGCCCTTGGCGAGGCCCAGCGACGAGGCGATGTCCGACAGGCCGAGCCGGCGCTCACCACCCGCGAGCAGCCGCAGCATCGCTGCCGCCCGTTCGAGCGACTGGATGTTCCGTGCCATCGCCGTACTGCCTCCGTCCCCTTCGACCGTCGACCCGCGACGCGCCGCTGCCGCTGTTCGGCAATGTCGAACACTACCGGTCGATGCCGACCTCTCGCTAATGGTCGGTCCTGATCGGTTCCGCCACCCGTACTCCGAACGTCGACTGTCGGCCATCATCGTCCGCCCCGTGGACGCCCTGAACATCAGGGCGAGGTCCCCGATACCCTGGCGGGGTGCGCCCAGCCGGGGACGCTCGGACACGGGCATCCCGGGCAGCCGCAAAGCCGACAGCCGTCGCACCTGAGGGAGCCCCTTTCATGGCCTCGTTGCCGCTGACCCCTTCCGCCGACAGCCGGACCCGTGTGTCCGCCCTCCGTGAGGCACTCGCCACCCGAGTGGTGGTGGCCGACGGTGCCATGGGCACCATGCTCCAGGCACAGGACCCCACACTCGAGGACTTCGAGAACCTCGAGGGCTGCAACGAGATCCTGAACCTGACCCGGCCCGACATCGTCCGTTCGGTCCACGCCGAGTACTTCGACGCCGGAGTCGACTGCGTCGAGACCAACACCTTCGGCGCCAACCTCACCGCCCTGGGCGAGTACGACATCGCGGAGCGCGTCGCCGAGCTGTCCGAGGCGGGTGCCCGCATCGCCCGCGAGACGGCGGACGAGTTCGCCGCGCGGGACGGCCGCACCCGCTGGGTGCTGGGCTCGATGGGCCCCGGCACCAAGCTGCCCACCCTCGGCCACACCACCTTCACCGCCATCCGCGACGCCTACCAGCAGAACGCCGAGGGTCTTCTCGCGGGCGGCGCCGACGCGCTGCTCGTGGAGACCACCCAGGACCTGCTCCAGACCAAGGCCTCCGTCGTGGCCGCCCGCCGCGCGATGGAGATCGCCGGGTTCGAGGTCCCGCTGATCGTCTCCGTCACGGTCGAGACCACCGGCACCATGCTGCTCGGCTCCGAGATCGGCGCCGCGCTCACCGCGCTGGAGCCGCTGGGCATCGACATGGTCGGCCTGAACTGCGCGACCGGCCCGGCCGAGATGAGCGAGCACCTGCGCTACCTCGCCCGCCACTCCCGCATCCAGCTGTCGTGCATGCCGAACGCCGGCCTGCCGGAGCTCACCAAGGACGGCGCCCGCTACCCGCTGTCCCCGGGAGAGCTGGCGGACGCCCAGGAGACCTTCGTCCGCGACTACGGCCTGTCCCTGGTGGGCGGCTGCTGCGGTACGACGCCCGAGCACCTGCGGCAGCTGGTGGAGCGGGTGCGCGGTCTGGCCCCGGCGGAGCGCGACCCGCGCCCGGAGCCGGGCGCGGCCTCCCTCTACCAGACCGTCCCCTTCCGCCAGGACACCTCCTACCTGGCGATCGGCGAGCGCACGAACGCCAACGGCTCGAAGAAGTTCCGCGAGGCGATGCTCGAGGGCCGCTGGGACAACTGCGTGGAGATGGCCCGGGAGCAGATCCGCGAGGGCGCGCACATGCTGGACCTGTGCGTGGACTACGTGGGCCGGGACGGCGTCGCCGACATGGAGGAGCTGGCCGGGCGTTTCGCGACCGCCTCCACGCTCCCGATCGTGCTCGACTCCACCGAGGTCGACGTCATCCGCGCCGGGCTGGAGAAGCTCGGCGGCCGCGCGGTGATCAACTCGGTGAACTACGAGGACGGCGACGGCCCCGAGTCCCGGTTCGCCCGCGTCACCCGGCTGGCCCAGGAGCACGGCGCCGCCCTGATCGCGCTGACCATCGACGAGGAGGGCCAGGCCCGCACCGCCGAGAAGAAGGTCGAGATCGCCGAACGGCTGATCGCCGACCTCACCGGCAACTGGGGCATCCGCGAGGAGGACATCCTCGTCGACTGTCTGACCTTCACCATCTGCACCGGCCAGGAGGAGTCCCGCAAGGACGGCCTCGCCACCATCGAGGGCATCCGCGAGCTGAAGAAGCGCCACCCGAAGGTGCAGACCACGCTGGGCCTGTCGAACATCTCCTTCGGCCTCAACCCGGCCGCGCGCATCCTGCTGAACTCCGTGTTCCTCGACGAGTGCGTCAAGGCCGGCCTGGACTCGGCGATCGTGCACGCGTCGAAGATCCTGCCCATCGCCCGCTTCAGCGACGAGGAGGTCCGTACGGCCCTGGACCTCATCCACGACCGCCGCAGCGAGGGCTACGACCCGCTCCAGAAGCTCATGCAGCTGTTCGAGGGCGCCACCGCCAAGTCCCTCAAGGCCGGCAGGGCCGAGGAACTGGCCGCGCTGCCCCTGGAGGAGCGGCTGAAGCGCCGCATCATCGACGGCGAGCGCAACGGGCTCGAGCAGGATCTCGACGAGGCGCTGGAGACCCGTCCGGCGCTCGACATCGTCAACGACACCCTCCTGGACGGCATGAAGGTGGTCGGCGAGCTCTTCGGCTCCGGCCAGATGCAGCTGCCGTTCGTGCTCCAGTCCGCCGAGGTGATGAAGACCGCGGTGGCCCATCTGGAGCCCCACATGGAGAAGACCGACGAGGCCGGCAAGGGCACCATCGTGCTGGCCACCGTGCGCGGCGACGTCCACGACATCGGCAAGAACCTCGTCGACATCATCCTGTCGAACAACGGCTACAACGTCGTCAACCTGGGCATCAAGCAGCCCGTCTCCGCGATCCTGGACGCCGCCGACGAGCACAAGGCCGACGTCATCGGCATGTCCGGCCTGCTGGTGAAGTCCACGGTGATCATGAAGGAGAACCTGGAGGAGCTCAACCAGCGCGGCCTGGCCGCCGACTACCCGGTGATCCTCGGCGGCGCCGCCCTCACCCGCGCCTACGTCGAGCAGGACCTGCACGAGATCTACCAGGGCGAGGTCCGCTACGCCCGCGACGCCTTCGAGGGCCTGCGCCTGATGGACGCCCTCATCGGCATCAAGCGCGGAGTGCCGGGCGCGAAGCTGCCCGAGCTGAAGCAGCGCCGGGTCCGCGCGGCCACCGTCGAGATCGACGAGCGCCCCGAGGCCGGACACGTCCGCTCCGACGTCGCCACCGACAACCCCGTCCCCGAGCCTCCGTTCCGGGGCACCCGCGTCATCAAGGGCATCCAGCTCAAGGAGTACGCGAGCTGGCTCGACGAGGGCGCCCTCTTCAAGGGCCAGTGGGGTCTGAAGCAGGCCCGCTCCGGCGACGGGCCCACCTACGAGGAGCTGGTCGAGACCGAGGGCCGGCCCAGGCTGCGCGGACTCCTGGACCGGCTCCAGACGGAGAACCTGCTGGAGGCGGCCGTGGTCTACGGCTACTTCCCGTGCGTCTCCAAGGACGACGACCTGATCATCCTGGACGAGCAGGGCAACGAGCGCACCCGCTTCACCTTCCCGCGCCAGCGCCGCGGCCGCCGTCTGTGCCTGGCGGACTTCTTCCGCCCGGAGGAGTCGGGCGAGACGGACGTGGTCGGCCTCCAGGTCGTCACCGTCGGCTCCCGGATCGGCGAGGAGACGGCCCGGATGTTCGAGGCCAACGCCTACCGCGACTACCTCGAGCTGCACGGGCTGTCCGTGCAGCTGGCGGAGGCCCTCGCCGAGTACTGGCACGCCCGTGTGCGCTCCGAGCTCGGCTTCGCCGGCGAGGACCCGGAGGCCATGGAGGACATGTTCGCCCTGAAGTACCGGGGCGCCCGCTTCTCCCTCGGCTACGGCGCCTGCCCCGACCTGGAGGACCGCGCCAAGATCGCCGACCTGCTCGAGCCGGAGCGCATCGGCGTGCGGCTGTCCGAGGAGTTCCAGCTGCACCCCGAGCAGTCCACGGACGCCATCGTCATCCACCACCCGGAGGCCAAGTACTTCAACGCCCGGTGAGGCGCCCGTACAGCCAGTGAGGCGCCAGTACGCCCGGTGAGGCACTCGTACGCCCGCTGAGGGCCCGTGTGCCGCTTCACACGCCACATCCGGCGTTCGCGGCGCACACGACGTACACTGGTCGGTCCACCGCAGGCCGGTTCCCCTCGTGGGAACCGGCCTGATCGTCCCCGAAGGAGGTACGTGGATGACCAGTACGGTCCCCGCGCTCGGAACCCGTACGGCCGAAGGCTCGGCCCTCCAGGCCGTGCTCCTCGACATGGACGGCACCCTGGTGGACACCGAGGGCTTCTGGTGGGACGTCGAGGTCGAGGTCTTCGCCTCCCTCGGCCACACCCTCGACGACTCCTGGCGCCATGTCGTGGTCGGCGGCCCCATGACCCGCAGCGCGGGGTTCCTCATCGAGGCGACCGGTGCCGACATCGGTCTCGCCGAGCTGACGGTGCTGCTCAACGACGGCTTCGAGGACCGCATCGACCACGCCCTGCCGCTGATGCCGGGCGCCGCGCGGCTGCTCGCCGAGCTGTCCGAGCACGAGATCCCCACGGCGCTCGTCTCCGCGTCCCACCGGCGCATCATCGACCGGGTGCTGACCACGCTGGGCCCGCAGCACTTCGCGCTGTCGGTCGCCGGTGACGAGGTGCCCCGCACGAAGCCGCACCCCGACCCCTATCTGGCGGCCGCCGCGGGGCTCGGTGTGGACCCGCTGCGGTGCGCGGTCGTCGAGGACACGGTGACCGGTGTCACCGCCGCCGAGGCGGCGGGCTGCCAGGTCGTCGCGGTGCCCTCGGTGGGCCCGATCACACCGGCCGTCCGGCGCACGGTCGTCCCCTCCCTGGAAGTCGTGGACCTGACATTCCTGCGCGGTCTGATGACGGAAATGCGCTAGGCGTTCACCCAGCGCAGCGGTGTTACCGCCGGAATGTCGTCGAAAGAATTCGACGGCCTGCGGATGGCTGAATTCCGGCCCCATGGAACCTCTTTTCACATGTGACGTTCGCCACATGGAAGGGGGTCGACAACGATGTCCAGGTGTGCCTTCCGCACCATTTCGGAGGTCACCGGTGTGCCCTTGTGTCCCGATTGATGGAAACCTGCACTAATCCTTCCCTGGTCGCCTTTACCGGTGCGTTCACACCCGGTTCCGCTCCGTGATGAGCCCTCAACTCCGGCGGCTGCGAACCCTCCTGCGGGCGCGGACTAATCTCATCGCGAGAACCTCGCCCCCATCCTTGTGATCCGCTGCGACAACCCCTGCATGCCGGATACACGGAGTCGACAGTCCTGGAGAAACTCGAGCATGAACCGCAAGACTTTGGTGCTGGCGGCCGCGATGGGCCTGCTCGCGCCGGTGCTCGCCGCCTGTGGCGACACCGAGGGCGGGAGCGGCGACGGCGATGCGATCGTCGTGGGCACCACGGACCGGTTCACCGCATCGGAAGACGAGGGCCTTTCGCCCCTCGACCCGGCCTGGGCCTACGACGTCGGTACCTGGAACATCCTGCGGCAGACCGTCCAGACCCTGATGGTCCAGCCCCGCGGTGACGGCGAGCCGGTCCCCGACGCCGCCGAGACGTGCGGCTTCACCGACGCCGGCAACGAGCGCTACAGCTGCACCCTGCGTGACGGCCTGAAGTTCTCGAACGGCGACGAGATCACCGCGGAGGACGTCAAGTTCTCCATCGAGCGCGCCCTCTCCCTCGAGGGCGACAGCGGCGTCTTCGCGCTGCTGTCCACCATCGACACCGTCGAGACGCAGGGCGACCGCGAGGTGATCTTCCACCTCAAGAGCGCCGACGCCACCTTCCCGTACAAGCTGTCCACCCCGGTCGCCGGCATCGTCAACGCGGACGACTACGACAAGGGCAAGCTGCGCGAGGGCTTCGACGTCGACGGCTCCGGCCCGTACACCCTCGAGAGCAAGGTCGAGGACGGCGCGCTGGTCCGGGCCACCTTCTCCAAGAACCCCTCGTACAAGGGCGCGTTGGAGGTCAACAACGACAAGGTCGAGCTGGTCTCCTACGAGAGCGCCGAGGCCATGGGCGAGGCGCTGGAGAGCGGCGACATCGACATGATGACCCGCAGCATGTCGCCGGAGCAGATCCAGAAGCTCGGCAACGCCACCGACGGGGAGATCGAGCTCGTCGAGTCGCCCGGCCTGGAGATCCGGTACCTGGCCTTCAACACCGACGCCCAGACCGTGAAGGACAAGGCCGTCCGCCAGGCGATGGCCCAGGTCATCAACCGCAGCGAACTGGTCGGCAAGGTCTACGGCTCCCAGGCCGAGCCGCTGTTCTCCCTGGTCCCCGCCGGTATCGCGGGCCACTCCAACGCGTTCTTCAACAAGTACGGCGACCCGAACCTGAACAAGGCCCGGCAGCTGCTCCAGGAGGCCGGCGTCACCACCCCGGTGAAGCTGACCCTCCACTACACGACCGACCACTACGGTCCCGCCACCAAGGCCGAGTTCGAGCAGCTGAGCAAGCAGCTCAACGACAGCGGCCTGTTCGAGACCGACACCAAGGGCACCGCCTGGTCCGAGTTCCGCCCGGCCGGTCAGAAGGGCAAGTACGACGTCTACGGCATGGGCTGGTTCCCCGACTACCCGGACGCCGACGCCTTCCTCGCGCCCTTCCTCGACGAGGACAACTTCCTCAACTCGCCCTACGCCAACCCCGAGATCCGCAAGGAGCTGATCCCGGAGTCGCGCCGCCAGGCCGACCGGCTGTCCGCCTCCGACAGCCTGACGGAGATCCAGGACATCGTCGCCGACGACGTCCCGGTGCTCCCGCTGTGGCAGGGCAAGCAGTACGTCGCCGCCCGCGACGACATCACCGGCACCGCCTACGCCCTCAACTCCTCGGCGACGCTTCAGCTCTGGGAGCTCGGCCGCGGCGTCAGCGACTGACGAGCGCCGGTACACGACGAGGGCGCCCTCCCGGTGGGGAGGGCGCCCTCGGTCGTATCCGACGCAGCCGGCCGCGCTACTGTGCGCCGGGGCGCACCAGCCCGCTCTCGTACGCGTACACCGCCGCCTGCACCCGGTCGCGCAGGCCCAGCTTCGTCAGCACATGACCGACGTGCGTCTTGACCGTCGTCTCGCTGACGAACAGATCGGCGGCGATCTCCGCGTTGGACAGCCCGCGCGCCACCAGCTTCAGCACCTCGACCTCACGGTCGGTCAGCGTGTGCAGCGTGTCCGGCACCGGCTCGTCACCGGACGGCAGATGCGTGGCGTACTTGTCCAGCAGCCGGCGCGTGATGCTCGGCGCGAGCATCGCCTCCCCGGCGGCCACCACACGGATCGCCTGCACCAGCTCATTGGCCGGGGCGTCCTTCAACAGGAAGCCGCTGGCCCCCGCCCGCAGCGCCTCCACCACGTACTCGTCGAGATCGAACGTCGTCAGCACCAGCACCTTCGCCGGCCCGTCCCGCTCGGGCCCGGTGATCTGCCGGGTCGCCTCCACTCCGTCCATCCGCGGCATACGGATGTCCATCAGCACCACATCGGGCTGCAACGCCCGCACCTGGTCCAGGGCCTGGAGGCCGTCTCCGGCCTCGCCGACGACCGCGATGTCCTGCTCGGCCTCCAGAATCATCCGGAACCCGGTGCGCAGCAGCGGCTGGTCGTCGACCAGTAGGACGCGGATGGCCACGTAAGTCTCCTTCGCTAGTCCGCACCCATTCTGCCCTCCGGGACCCCGCCGGACTCAGGCGCCCTCACCGGCAGGGGATACGGCGGGGGAGTGCCGCCGAACTCCGGGCAGTGGGCACGGTGGTCGCACCAGCCGCACAGCTTCGTGGGGCGCGGCCGCCAGTCACCCGTCTCCGTCGCCAGCCGGATCGCCTCCCACAGCGCCAGCAGCTTGCGCTCGACCCGCTCCAGATCGGCGAGCACCGGGTCGTAGGTCAGCACGTCACCACTGCCCAGATACACCAGCTGGAGCCGGCGCGGGACCACGTTCTTCAGCCGCCACACCACCAGGGCGTAGAACTTCATCTGGAACAGCGCGCCCTCGGCGTACTCCGGACGGGGCGCCTTGCCCGTCTTGTAGTCGACGATCCGCACCTCACCCGTGGGCGCCACGTCGACCCGGTCGATGATGCCGCGCAGTCTCAGCCCCGAGTCCAGCTCCGCCTCGACGAACAGCTCCCGCTCGGCCGGCTCCAGCCGGCTCGGATCCTCCAGCGTGAACCAGCGCTCGACCAGCGCCTCCGCCTCCGACAGCCAGCGCGCCAGCCGCTCGCCCTCCGGGTCGTCGGCGAACAGCTCCACGATCTCCGGCCGGCTCTCGCGCAGCCGGTCCCACTGACCCGGGATCAGCGACTTCGCCCGCGGCGCGGTGCGCTCGGCGGCCGGGGCGTCGAAGAGACGCTCCAGCACCGCGTGCACCAGCGTGCCCCGGGTCGCCGCCTCGCTCGGCTTCTCCGGCAGCCGGTCGATGACCCGGAACCGGTACAGCAGCGGGCACTGCATGAAGTCACTCGCACGCGAGGGGGACAGCGAGGCGGGCGGTATGGCGACCGTGTCCGCTCGTACGCCCTCTGTGACCGGACCGCCGTCGGCCCGCTCCCCGCCCTCGATGCTCGTCTCCATGCCCACAGACCTTACGGCCCGCCACTGACACAGCGGTGTGACGGTGGGGCGCGGGCGCCGCGACGAACGGGAAGAGACGGGGGTGCCGGGGCGGAACACGCGGCGCAGGCCGCATACCATCGACACGAGACCCTCCCGTCCGGCAGGCGCGGGAGACGCAGCGAACGAGGGGACACCGGTGGACGTAAGCGGCGGGCGCGGACAGCCGCGGCCCGGCAACGACGAGTCGGCCGACCGCACGGGCCCTCAGCCCCCGGCCCCCGAGCCCGGCCACCCCACCGACGGCCCCGCGCGCCCCGCACCCACGGAGGAGCCCGCCGACGAGCGGCCCGACGGCGCCCCCGAGCACCCCCGGCCCACGGACGCAGATGCGGACGACGCCTCAGGGCCCGCCCAGCCGGAACCTCCCGTCCAGCCGGAACCACAGGCCCCGGAGCCGCAGACCGAAGCCGCCGCCGACGAAGGCAAGGGCAAGGGCAAGGAACCTCACGACGACCACCACACCCCCGAGGGCCGCCCCCTCGCGCACTCCGGCGCCGGTCAGGCATCGCCGCCCCAGCGGCCCCAGGAGCCGCAGCGAGGCGGACTGCTGATGGGACGGCCCTTCGGGGTGCCCGTCTACGTGGCGCCCAGCTGGTTCCTCGTCGCCATCCTCATCACCTGGGTCTTCGGCGGACAGATCGACCGCGTACTGCCCGAGCTCGGCGCCGCCAGCTACCTGGTCTCCCTGTTCTTCGCCGTCGCCTTCTACGCCTCCGTACTGGTCCACGAGCTCGCCCACACGCTCGCCGCCCTCCGCTTCAAGCTCCCGGTGCGCCGCATCCAGCTCCAGTTCTTCGGCGGCGTCTCCGAGATCGAGAAGGAGGCCGAGACCCCTGGACGCGAGTTCGTGCTGGCCTTCGTCGGCCCCCTGCTCTCCCTCGTACTGTCCGGCCTGTTCTACCTCGCGCTACTGGCCGTCGACCCCAGCAGCGTCCCCGGCGTGCTCCTGGCCGGCCTGATGGTCTCCAACCTCATCGTCGCCGTCTTCAACCTCCTGCCCGGCCTCCCCCTGGACGGCGGCCGCATGCTCCGCGCCGTCGTCTGGGCCATCAGCGGCAAGCCGATGACCGGCACCATCGCCGCCGCCTGGGTCGGCCGCGCCCTCGCCGTCGCCGTACTCATCGGCCTCCCGCTGCTCACCCAGTCCGGGGCCCTCGGCTCCGACGCCGTGGACAACGTGGGCATGGACACCGTCCTGGACGCCCTGCTCGCCGCCATCCTCGCCGCGATCATCTGGACCGGCGCCGGCAACAGCCTGCGCATGGCCCGCCTGCGCGAACACCTCCCCGAACTGCGCGCCCGCAACCTCACCCGCCGCGCGGTGCCCGTCGAGACCGACACCCCCCTCTCCGAGGCCCTGCGCCGCGCCAACACCGCCGGCGCCCGCGCCCTGGTCGTCGTCGACCCCGACGGCGTCCCCCTCTCCCTGGTC
Source organism: Streptomyces sp. NPDC031111 (assembly GCF_055570675.1). NCBI lineage: Bacteria > Bacillati > Actinomycetota > Actinomycetes > Kitasatosporales > Streptomycetaceae > Streptomyces > Streptomyces sp. NPDC031111. Next base: position 35,237 of record NZ_JBVIGS010000021.1, on the reverse strand, counting down.
CGCGAGGCCGCCATCGTCGGCGTACCCGAGCACCGCCGCCCCTGGGTCCCGGTCGGCGGACTCGCCCAGGAACTCACCGACGGCATGCGCGTCTCCGCCGAGCTCGCCGGGGAGGACCTCCTGGACGCCCTGCGCGCGACCCCGGCGACCGAGTACCTCGTGGTCGAGGAGACCGGCGAGATCTACGGCGTCCTCTCCGCGGCGGACGTGGAGCGCGCCTTCGTGAAGGCGATGGCAAGGCCCAGCTGAGCGCCCACGTGGTCGGCGGCCCCTCCGGCGACGGGTAGGCTGGTCACATGTCCGAACCGACCGGTGCCGCCCGCAGGCGCGGGCCCTTCAAGGTCGGGGACCAGGTTCAGCTGACCGACCCCAAGGGCCGCCACTACACGTTCACGCTCGAGGCCGGGAAGAACTTCCACACCCACAAGGGTTCCTTCCCCCACGACGAACTGATCGGCGCTCCCGAGGGCAGCGTTGTCCGCACCACCGGGAACGTCGCCTACCTCGCGCTGCGCCCCCTGCTCCCCGACTACGTCCTGTCCATGCCCCGCGGGGCAGCCGTCGTCTACCCGAAGGACGCGGGGCAGATCCTCGCCTTCGCCGACATCTTCCCCGGCGCGCGCGTCGTCGAGGCCGGCGTCGGCTCCGGCTCGCTCAGCAGCTTCCTGCTGCGCGCCATCGGCGACCAGGGCATGCTGCACTCCTACGAGCGCCGCGAGGACTTCGCCGACATCGCCCGGCAGAACGTCGAACGCTACTTCGGCGGCCCGCACCCCGCCTGGCAGCTCACCGTCGGAGACCTCCAGGACAACCTGTCCGACACCGACGTCGACCGCGTCATCCTCGACATGCTCGCCCCCTGGGAGTGCCTGGAGGCCGTCTCCAAGGCGCTCGTCCCCGGCGGCATCCTCTGCTGCTACGTCGCCACCACCACCCAGCTCGCCCGGACCGTCGAGTCCATCCGCGAGATCGGCTGCTTCAACGAGCCGACCGCCTGGGAGACGATGATCCGCAACTGGCACATCGAGGGCCTGGCCGTCCGCCCGGACCACCGCATGATCGGCCACACCGGCTTCCTGCTCACCGCACGCCGCCTCGCCGACGGCGTCGAGCCGCCCATGCGCCGCCGCCGCCCCGCCAAGGGCGCCTACGGCGAGGACTACGCCGGCCCCAACGCCGACGGAGGCACCGCCCGCTGACGCGGCCCGCCACCCTCCCCGCACAACGCACCGGCGCCGTGGCGCAGTTCCCAGTGATCCCCGGGAACCGCGCCACGGCGCCCGCGCGTTGACGCGACGGCAGGCGCGACGCGCGGACGGTGAACCCCTCCCGGTTCCCCGCGCACCGGAACTGCACACCCCCGCCGTTCCCCCCGTACTGTGACGTGTGGCACGATGCTGGCCACCCCCACCGGCACTGCCCTCACAGGAGACACTCCTCGTGCAGCCTTCCGCCGTCCCGGAGCTCGCCCACACGCACGCCCGGCCCATCCACTGGGTCGCCACCGCCACCGCACTCTCCGGTGTCGTGGCCCTCTCCTCCGTCCTCCAGCCCGACGCCGCCACCGCGGCGGCCCCCACGCCCGGACCGCACACGAAGAACGCGCCGGCGCACATCGCCCCGCCCGACCCCGCGGCCGTCGAGTTCCCCCTCGACTGCGGCCCGGTGAAGCTCGTGGTGAGGAAGAAGGCCTCCGGCGACCTCGACGGCGACGGACGCCCGGAGACGGTGGCCGTCGTCCGCTGCGACGCCCCGATGGGCACCCCGCCCGACGGCGTGTACGTCCTCACCCAGGCCGCGGGCAGCACCGAACCGCGCGTGGTCGCCACCCTCGTCGACCCCAAGGACCGCAACAACGTCGACGACTTCGCCGTGCGTGACGGCGAGATCACCGCCGCGCTCCTCGGCTACTCGTCCGCCGACGTGCCCAGTTGCTGCCCGGACGTGCGCGAGAGCGTGAAGTGGCGATGGGAGAACAGCGCGTTCGTGCGCACCACCCCGGCCGGCGCCAGGAGCGTGTGACCCACGCGCGGGCGCCGCGGGGCGCACGCCCCGGTGCTGTGAGAAATCAGACAGCCGTGACGCGACGTGTCAAACCGGTCACCCGGCGTCCGGCCCGTACACCTCGACGCTGTCCGAAACCCGACGCACGTGGATGCACTCGCCCGGACACTCCTTCGCGGAGTCGATCACATCCGTGAGCAGCGGCAGCGGCACGGGCGTTGTCGCCCCCCTGTCCTGCAACAACTCGTCCTGCGGGCTCTTCACATAGGCCAGGCCGTCGATGTCCAGCTCGAACACCTCGGGCGCGTACTGGGCGCAGATGCCGTCGCCGGTACACAGGTCCTGGTCGATCCAGACCTCCAGGGCCTCGCCGCCGACACCGGCCTCCTGCTGCACGCTCATCTCTCCTGCCGTTTCCTGCGTCGAGCCGGACGGGAATCCGGCCAGCTCTGACGGGTGTTGAACACTTCGACCCTACCTCCGCCTGGATTCCATTCATCTTCGGTGGGTATTCCCCTGGCGTGAGGGAGAGCGCAAGGGTGAAGATCGGACACACCCCGACCGTCTTTGTGATCTAGGGGTTTCAATCGACACCCGCCCAGGTAGGGTCTGGAAGCGTCCAGCTCCCCTTGGAGGAGGTGAGGACCGTGGCAGCCCACGACGACGACATGAACCGCGGCATCCGCCCAGGACGCGGGTCCGACGACCCGGCCGGGCAGATTGCCTATCTCGAGCAGGAAATCGCCGTCCTGCGACGCAAGCTCGCCGACTCTCCGCGACACACGAGGATTCTCGAAGAGCGGATCGTCGAGCTGCAGACCAACCTGGCCGGCGTGTCCGCCCAGAACGAACGACTCGCGGGCACGCTCCGTGAGGCCCGCGACCAGATCGTGGCCCTCAAGGAGGAGGTCGACCGGCTCGCACAGCCCCCGGCCGGCTTCGGTGTCTTCCTCACGGCGAACGAGGACGGCACCGCCGACATCTTCACCGGCGGCCGCAAGCTCCGGGTGAACGTCAGCCCCAGCGTCGAGCTGGAAGAGCTCCGGCGCGGCCAGGAAGTGATGCTCAACGAAGCGCTCAACGTGGTCGAGGCCATGGAGTTCGAGCGTGTCGGCGACATCGTCACCCTCAAGGAGATCCTCGAGGACGGCGAGCGGGCCCTGGTGCTCGGGCACACCGACGAGGAACGGGTGGTACGGCTCGCCGAGCCGCTGCTGGACGTCACCATCCGCCCCGGCGACGCCCTGCTCATGGAGCCCCGCTCCGGATACGTCTACGAGGTCGTCCCCAAGAGCGAGGTCGAGGAACTCGTCCTCGAGGAAGTCCCCGACATCGGCTACGAGCAGATCGGCGGCCTCGGCGGCCAGATCGAGGCCATCCGCGACGCGGTCGAGCTGCCGTACCTCTACCCCGACCTGTTCAAGGAGCACGAACTGCGCCCGCCGAAGGGCGTACTGCTCTACGGACCCCCCGGATGCGGAAAGACGCTCATCGCCAAGGCCGTCGCCAACTCGCTGGCCAAGAAGGTCGCCGAGGTCACCGGCCAGGCCGCCGGCAAGAGCTTCTTCCTCAACATCAAGGGCCCCGAGCTCCTGAACAAGTACGTCGGCGAGACCGAGCGGCAGATCCGCCTGGTCTTCCAGCGGGCCCGTGAGAAGGCCAGCGAGGGCACCCCCGTCATCGTCTTCTTCGACGAGATGGAGTCCCTCTTCCGCACCCGCGGCTCCGGCGTCAGCTCGGACGTGGAGAACACCATCGTCCCCCAGCTGCTCGCCGAGATCGACGGCGTGGAGGGCCTTCAGAACGTGGTCGTGATCGGCGCCTCCAACCGGGAGGACATGATCGACCCCGCCATCCTGCGGCCCGGCCGGCTGGACGTGAAGATCAAGATCGAGCGTCCGGACGCCGAGGCGGCCCAGGACATCTTCGGCAAGTACCTCACCGAGCGCCTCCCCCTGCACGGCGACGACCTCACCGAGCACGGCGGCGACAAGGCCATGACGGTCCAGAGCATGATCCAGACCGCCGTGGAACAGATGTACGCCGAATCCGAGGAAAACCGCTTCCTGGAAGTCACCTACGCCAATGGCGACAAGGAAGTCCTGTACTTCAAGGACTTCAATTCCGGCGCCATGATCGAGAACATCGTGGGCCGCGCCAAGAAGATGGCCATCAAGGACTTCCTGGAGAAGAACCAGAAGGGCCTCCGCGTCTCCCACCTGCTCCAGGCCTGCGTGGACGAGTTCAAGGAGAACGAGGACCTGCCCAACACCACCAACCCGGACGACTGGGCCCGCATCTCCGGAAAGAAGGGCGAACGGATCGTTTACATCCGGACGCTCATCACCGGAAAGCAGGGTGCGGACACCGGACGCTCCATCGACACGGTGGCGAACACCGGTCAGTACCTGTAAAAGCCAGGGCGGCTGCGGGTGCCCTCGACGGGTACCCGCAGCCGACTGCTTTTCGGGCCACGGCTGGAGCACAGCAATGACGCAAATGATCTCCCCACCAGCGCAAAGGCGTTCTAGGCTCTTCCGTACCGCCGAGTCGCGCAGTGCGGGGACGGGCACCGCACACGCACCGGAGCGCCGGCGGTACAGCAGCGCCCCCGACCGGGGACGCCGCCGGGCAAGGAGGGCCGCATGACCGTACGGCGAGTAATGGGCATCGAGACGGAGTACGGCATCTCCGTCCCCGGCCACCCCAATGCCAATGCCATGCTCACCTCGTCCCAGATCGTGAACGCCTACGCGGCGGCGATGCACCGGGCCCGCCGGGCCCGCTGGGACTTCGAGGAGGAGAACCCGCTGAGGGACGCGCGGGGCTTCGACCTCGCCCGTGAGGCCGCCGACGCCAGCCAGCTCACCGACGAGGACATCGGCCTGGCCAACGTGATCCTCACCAACGGCGCGCGGCTCTACGTCGACCACGCCCATCCGGAGTACAGCGCCCCCGAGGTCACCAACCCGCGCGACGCCGTGCTCTGGGACAAGGCCGGCGAGCGGATCATGGCCGAGGCGGCCGAACGGGCCGCCCAGCTCCCCGGTGCCCAGCCGATCCACCTGTACAAGAACAACACCGACAACAAGGGCGCGTCCTACGGCACGCACGAGAACTACCTGATGAAGCGGGAGACCCCCTTCTCGGACATCGTGCGCCACCTGACGCCGTTCTTCGTCTCCCGCCAGGTCTTCACCGGCGCCGGCCGCGTCGGCATCGGCCAGGACGGGCACGAGCACGGCTTCCAGCTCAGCCAGCGGGCGGACTACTTCGAGGTCGAGGTCGGCCTGGAGACGACGCTGAAGCGCCCGATCATCAACACCCGGGACGAGCCGCACGCCGACGCGGAGAAGTACCGGCGACTGCATGTGATCATCGGAGATGCCAATCTGTCGGAGATCTCGACCTACCTGAAGCTGGGCACGACGGCCCTGGTGCTTTCGATGATCGAGGACGGGTTCATCGCGGTGGACCTGGCGGTCGACCAGCCCGTGCGGACGCTGCACCAGGTCTCCCACGATCCCACGCTGAAGCGGCTCGTCACGCTGCGCAGCGGACGGACCCTGACCGCGGTCCAGCTCCAGATGGAGTACTACGAGCTGGCCCGCAAGTACGTCGAGGAACGCTTCGGGGCCGACGCCGACGACCAGACCAAGGACGTCCTCACGCGCTGGGAGGACACGCTCACCCGGCTGGAGAACGACCCGATGAGCCTGGCCGGCGAGCTGGACTGGGTCGCCAAGCGGGAGCTCATGGAGGGCTACCGGCGCAGGGACGGCCTGGACTGGGACGCCGCCCGGCTGCACCTGGTGGACCTCCAGTACGCGGACGTACGCCCCGAGAAGGGCCTGTACAACCGCCTGGTGGCCCGGGGCCGCATGAAGCGTCTGCTGGACGAGGGAGAGGTCGAGCGGGCCCGTACGGCGCCTCCCGAGGACACACGGGCGTACTTCCGCGGGCGGTGCCTGGAGCAGTACGCGGACGACGTCGCGGCGGCGTCCTGGGACTCGGTGATCTTCGATCTGCCGGGCCGCGACTCGCTCCAGCGGGTGCCAACCCTGGAACCGCTTCGCGGAACGCGTAATCACGTCAAGGAGCTCCTGGACCGCTGCCGTACGGCAGAAGACCTGGTCAGGGTGTTGTCCGGGAACTGAGCGGGTACCAGGGGTACCCGGGAAGGGCCGGCCGGACAGGGTGGAAGACGCCGGGTCCGGGAATCATCGAGGTGGTCCCCGTACGTTGGAGCAACTGCGGGGGCATTGTCGGACCCGGCGAGTAGGGTCTGATCTTGACCGAGCAAGTGTGTCGGGCGAACCGAGCGGGGTGAGGGTGATGGCGACCAAGGACACCGGCGGCGGACAGCAGAAGGCCACCCGGTCCACGGAGGAGGTCGAGGAGCAGGCGGCGGAGACGCAGGCTGCGGAGGACCTCAAGGAGCGTCAGGAAAAGCTGAGCGAGGACGTGGACGATGTTCTCGACGAGATCGACGACGTACTCGAGGCCAACGCCGAGGATTTCGTGAGGTCCTTCGTTCAGAAGGGCGGCCAGTAGGCCCGGTTTTACCTTCGATTGGAAGGTGAAGCGGGGGAAATGCCGAGTGAATCAAGATTCTGACGGAAAGCGCTGTTCGCGCTGCAAGCAGCACCTGCGTCGGGCGGCGTTCGCAAGCAACAAGGCGATGCCCGATGGCCTCCAGGCGTACTGCCGGGAATGCTCCGCCGAGTACTACCGGCAGCGTCAGGAGGCCAAGGGGAGGAGAGTCCGGGAGAGGGTGCCGGTCCCGCCGGGCCATAAGCGCTGTCCGCAGTGCGGAGAGGTGAAGGCGCACTCCGAGTGGGAGCGGAACAAGTCCTCGTCGGACGGCTGGGCGAGCTACTGCAGAGTGTGCCGGGCGGAGCGGAACCGGATCAGCTACTTCAAGCGCAAGTACGGGCTGACGCCAGTGGACTTGGACATGCTGGTCGCGGAACAACAAGGCGTCTGCTGTATCTGCCTTGTCGCACCCGCCGAGCATGTGGATCACTGCCATGAGACGGGTAGGGTCCGTGGCGTACTGTGCTTCAGCTGCAACGCTGCGCTGGGGCAGTTCAAGGATCGGCCCGATGCCATAAGGCGGGCTGCCGCATACGTGGAAGGAATCGCGTGGAAGCCAACACTCGTAGCACCGGGCGTCTACCAGCTGCCTTCCTGACGCCAGGATCTTCCTCCTTCATGGATTTCCTCTCCGAGCACCAGCCGGAACTTCTGCCGGGGAAGCGGTCGTTGCCGCCCGTCAAGGGCGTGATCGAGGCGCCGCACGGCACGACGATCGTGGCCGTGACCTTCCCGGGCGGTGTCGTGCTCGCCGGTGACCGGCGGGCCACGATGGGCAATGTGATCGCGCAGCGGGACATCGAGAAGGTGTTCCCGGCCGACGAGTACTCGGCGGTGGGCATCGCCGGTACGGCCGGGCTGGCGGTCGAGATGGTGAAGCTGTTCCAGCTGGAGCTGGAGCACTTCGAGAAGGTCGAGGGCGCGCAGCTGTCGCTGGAGGGCAAGGCGAACCGGCTGTCGACGATGATCCGCTCGAATCTGGGCATGGCCATGCAGGGGCTGGCCGTGGTCCCGTTGTTCGCGGGGTTCGACGTGGACCGGGACAAGGGGCGCATCTTCTCGTACGACGTCACGGGCGGGCGTTCCGAGGAGCAGGGGTACGCCGCCACGGGTTCCGGGTCGATCTTCGCGCGCGGTGCGATGAAGAAGCTGTTCCGGGACGACCTGAGTGAGGCCGAGGCCACCACGCTGGTGGTGCAGGCGCTGTACGACGCGGCAGACGACGACTCGGCGACCGGTGGTCCCGATGTCGCCCGCCGGATCTATCCGATCGTCACCGTGATCACCGAGGACGGCTTCCGCCGGCTCTCCGAGGACGAGGCGTCCGACATCGCCCGGTCGGTGCTGGAGCGGCGGCTGGAGCAGCCGGACGGTCCGCGGGCCTCGTTGCTCTAGTCCAGTGACTTCGACAGAAAGGGACGGATAACCGGTGTCGACGCCGTTCTATGTCTCACCCCAGCAGGCGATGGCCGACCGGGCGGAGTACGCCCGGAAAGGCATCGCCCGTGGTCGCAGCCTTGTGGTGCTGCAGTACGCCGACGGGATCGTGTTCGTCGGTGAGAACCCGTCCCGTGCGCTGCACAAGTTCAGCGAGATCTACGACCGGATCGCGTTCGCCGCGGCCGGTAAGTACAACGAGTACGAGAACCTGCGGATCGGGGGCGTGCGGTACGCGGATCTGCGGGGGTACACCTACGACCGGGACGATGTGACGGCCCGGGGTCTGGCGAACGTGTACGCGCAGACGCTGGGCACGATCTTCTCCAGCGTGGGGGAGAAGCCGTACGAGGTGGAGCTGGTGGTCGCCGAGGTCGGGGAGACCGCGGAGGGGGACCAGATCTACCGGCTGCCGCACGACGGGTCCATCGTGGACGAGCACGGCTCGGTGGCGGTGGGGGGCAACGCGGAGCAGATCAGCGGGTATCTGGATCAGCGGCACCGGGACGGGATGACGCTGGCGGAGGCGCTGAAGCTGGCGGTGCAGGCGTTGTCGCGGGACACCAACGGCAGTGAGCGGGAGATTCCCGCGGAGCGGCTGGAGGTGGCGGTGCTGGACCGTACGCGGCCGCAGCAGCGGAAGTTCAAGCGGATCGGGGGGCGTCAGCTGGCCCGTCTCCTGGAGGCGGGCGGCGCGGAGACGGCCTCCGAGGCGGAGGAGGAGTCCGGCGGGGACGTCGAGTAGCCCGGTCGCCTGCGGGTGGTGGGTGGGTCGGGGGGTCCGTCCTCGGACTGGCGCGAATCACGCACGCTGGAGTGGCTGAGGGCGCGGACGCGCCAGCCACTGCGTGCGGCCACCCCCGCCCCGTCCCCTCCACGCCGTCGGCGACAATCCGCCGCCCGGCGTACGGCCCCTACGCCCCGCCCTCCGCGACCAGCCGCCTGCCGCCCCGCCGCATCCGCGGGCAGTCGTGCCGCTGGGGCGATGGGGGTACCTCCCGCTCGAGCGAAGCCGAGAGTGGGGGAGGGTGGGCGCGACGGCACCCCGTAAACGCCGGGCCGCGCGACCCATCCCCGGCCGGCACCAACGCGGGGCACCCCACAAGGCGCCCGGCCCCGCGAACGCCGGAGGCACCCGCGCGGGGCTGCGCAGACACCCCCCGGCCCACACCAGCGCAGGGCACCCGTACCGCGCCGGGCAGCGCGACCCACCCCCGGCCCACACCCACGCCGGGGCACCCCGCACGGCGCCGTGCAGCCCGCTGCGACAAACGCGACGCGTCAGCCCGTCCGCACCCGTGCCGTCGAGCCCCGCACCACCAGCTCGACCGGAATGTCCCCGGCCACGGGCTCGCGTCCCTCGAGTACCGCCAGCAGCGCCCCCATCCCCCGCTCCCCGAACAGCTCCGCGTCCAGCCGCACAGTCGTCAGCTCCGGGTCGATCGCCGTCGCCAGCGCCAGATCGTCCAGCCCGGTGACGGACAGATCCTCCGGGACCCGCAGCCCCAGCCGCCGCGCCGCCTTGTACACGCCCGCCGCCAGCTGGTCGTCGTCGCAGACCACGGCCGTCGGCCGGTCCGGTGCCCCGGAGAGCGCGGCCTCCGCCGAGACCTCCGCGCCCTTGATGGAGATCGGCGCCCGCGCGGTCCGCAAGGACGTCCCGGGTACCTCCCGCAGCCGTGCCGCCAGCTCCCGCGCGCGGACCTCGAAGGTCCAGGAGGCCACGTCCGCCGCCAGGTGGAGGAAACGGCGGTGGCCCAGCCCGAGAAGGTGTTCCGTGACCTGGCGGACACCGTCGGCGATGTCCAGGTTCACCGTGGCCGCGCCCACGCTCCCGGCGGGGTCGCTGTCCAGCATCACCAGCGGCAGCTGGTCGCCGCGGATCGCGGTGAGCGCCTCCGCGGCCATGGAGGAGGCGATCACGCCGTCCAGCGCGGCCTGGGCGGACGCGAACGGGTCACGGGCGGGCCCGATGCCCTCGGGGGAGGGGTAGAGGACCACACCGAAGCCGTGCCGTGAGGCGACCCGTGCGGCCCCGGTGTAGACGCCGGCGAAGAACTCCGTGGTGAGGGCGGGGACGACCAGCAGCACCGTACGGGTGCGGCCCAGGCGCAGATTGCGGGCGGCGAGGTTGGGGCGGTAGCCCAGGGTGCGCGCGGCCTCGCGGACGCGTTCCGCGGTGGCCTCCGAGACCCGGCCGCGCCATTTGTCGCCGAGGACCAGGGAGACCGCGGCCTGGGAGACGCCGGCGGCCTGGGCGACGTCCCGGCTCGTGGGGCGGGTGCCGGCTCGGGGCATCGTCGGGCCGCTCCTTCGTCTGGACTGGTGAACAGCGGACATGGTACGTATGGAGGGCTTAGTTATACGTAAAACTTCCAGTGAAGGGGCCCGTATGGCCACGGGATACCTGGAGATCCTCCGGGCACGGCACGCCACCCGGCTGCTCGTGGGCACGCTCGTGGGGCGGCTGCCCAACGCGACCGCCGCCATCGCGATCGTGCTGTTCGTGCGCGCGGAGGGCGGTACGTACAGCCTGGCCGGCGCGTTGGCGGCGGTGTACGGCGTGGCCAACGCCGTCGGGCAGCCGGTGCTGGGGCGGCTGGTGGATCTGCGCGGGCAGCCGCGGGTGCAGCTGCCCGCCGCAGTGCTGTCGGCGCTGGCGATGGCCGTGTTCGCCTTCGCGGGGACCGGGTCGCTCGCGCTGGCGTACGGCGCGGTGGCCGCCGCGGGGCTCTTCACACCGCCCCTCGAGGGCGGGCTGCGGGCCCTGTGGTCCTCCGTCCTGCACAAGGAGGACCACGTGCACCGGGCGTACGCCATGGACGCCGTGGCGCAGGAGGTGATGTTCACCGTCGGGCCGCTGCTGGTGACGGTGTGCGTCTCCCTGTGGTCCGCCCAGGGCGCGCTGCTGGTGGTGAATGCCCTGGGCGTGCTGGGCGCCCTCTCCGTGGTCGTGTCGCCGCCCTCGCGGGCCTGGCGGTCGGCGCCGCGCGAGGCGCACTGGCTGGGCGCGCTGCGCTCGCGGGGGCTGCTCGCGCTGCTGGGCGCCTTCCTGTGTGTGGGGATCGCCTTGGGGTCCATCACCGTGGCGGCGGTGCCGTACGGGGACGAGCACGGCGGCGACCACGTGTACGGCTGGCTGATGGCGGGGATCGGGCTGGGCGCGCTCATCGGCGGTATGGCGTACGGGGCACGGCAGTGGGCCGGTGAACCCGCGCGGCGACTTCAGGTGCTGGTGGCCCTGCTGGCGGTGTGTTACCTGCCGCTGATGCTGATGCCGGGCGCGGTGGCCATGACGTTGCTCACCGTGGTCGCGGGGCTCTTCCTGGCGCCGGCCATCGCCTGCGCCTTCGTGCTGGTCGACCGGCACGCGCCGCGCGGAACCGTCACCGAGGCGTTCTCCTGGCTGGTGACGACGTTCACCGTCGGCGCGTCGGTCGGAACAGGCCTCACCGGCCCGGTGGTCGAGGCGGGCGGTGCCGTGTGGGGCTTCGCGGTGCCGGGCGTCGCGGGCGGCGTGTCGCTGCTGGTTTTGCTCGCCACTGGGCGGGTACTGGCAGTTCCCGCCGGGAGAGCGGTGGTTGCGGCCCGTTCGGAAAATGATCCAAATCGTGCCGTCGAACCTCGTTTCAGCTCGGGGGATCGGGCGTAATGTTCCCTCATGGACCGCCGCATTTTCGGGCTGGAGAACGAGTACGGTGTCACGTGCACGTTCAGGGGACAGCGCCGCCTGTCGCCTGACGAGGTGGCGCGGTACCTCTTCCGCCGTGTCGTGTCATGGGGCCGCAGCAGCAATGTCTTTCTGCGGAACGGCGCCCGCCTCTATCTCGACGTGGGATCACATCCGGAATACGCAACGCCGGAATGTGACAACGTGACCGAACTGGTCACCCACGACAAGGCAGGCGAGCGCATTCTCGAGGGACTCCTGGTGGACGCCGAACGACGCCTGCACGAGGAGGGAATCGCGGGCGACGTCTACCTCTTCAAGAACAACACCGACTCCGCGGGCAACTCGTACGGCTGTCACGAGAATTATCTGGTGGCCCGGCACGGGGAGTTCTCGCGGCTGGCGGACATCCTCATTCCGTTCCTGGTGACCAGGCAGTTGCTGTGCGGTGCCGGCAAGGTGCTCCAGACGCCGCGCGGCGCCGTGTACTGCGTCAGCCAGCGGGCCGAGCACATCTGGGAGGGCGTCTCCTCGGCGACGACCCGTTCGAGGCCCATCATCAACACGCGTGACGAACCGCACGCGGACGCCGAGCGCTACCGCCGGCTGCACGTCATCGTGGGCGACTCCAACATGTCCGAGACGACCATGCTGCTCAAGGTCGGCGCCACCGACCTGGTGCTGCGCATGATCGAGGCGGGCACCGTGATGCGCGACCTCACGCTGGAGAACCCGATCCGGGCGATCCGCGAGGTCAGCCACGACATCACCGGCCGGCGCAAGGTGCGCCTGGCCAGCGGCCGGGAGGCCTCGGCGCTCGAGGTGCAGCGCGAGTACTACGAGAAGGCGCTGGACTTCTGCGAGCGCCGCGGCATCCGCACCGGCACCGTCGAGCAGGTGCTGGAGCTGTGGGGCCGTACGCTGGACGCGATCGAGTCCGAGGACCTCGACCGCATCGGCACCGAGATCGACTGGGTCATGAAGTACAAGCTCCTCGAGCGGTACCGGGCCAAGCACAACATGACCATGTCGCATCCGCGGGTCGCGCAGATAGACCTCGCCTACCACGACATCCACCGCCGGCGGGGTCTGTACTACCTGCTGGAGAAAAAGGGACAAGCGGCCCGGATCTGCAACGATTTGAAGATCTTCGAGGGCAAGTCCGTTCCGCCGCAGACCACTCGGGCCCGGCTGCGCGGCGACTTCATCCGGCGGGCCCAGGAGCAGCGCCGCGACTTCACCGTGGACTGGGTGCACCTCAAGCTCAACGACCAGGCCCAGCGGACGGTCTTGTGCAAGGACCCGTTCCGCTCGGTCGACGAACGCGTGGAGAAGCTGATCGCGGGAATGTGAGAGGCACGTTCCGCCAGGGGATCCAAAATTCCCGGAACGTCACACGGGCGCCGTACGTTTCATCGTGCGGCGCCCTTCTCACGCCGTAGAGTTGCGCGGACGCCATCCACAAGATCGACACGATTACGAGGCCCCCACCGTGCGCCGACGCTCACTTCTCATTGCCGTTCCCGCCGGACTGGCCACCCTCGCCGCGTGCGGCGACGACAAGTCCGACTCGGGCAAGGCCAGCGACAGCGCGTCGCCCTCGGCGCCTCAGACGTCCGCGGCGCCGGCGCCGAAGATCGTCGACGGGCCGCTGCCGGCGATCACGGCCGGTACGAAGTTCGGCGAGAAGCCGACGGTCGCCAAGGGCAGTGGCGACCCCTCCAAGGACCTCGCGGTCAAGACGGTCATCGCGGGCGGCGGCAAGACGGTCGCCGAGAACGACTTCGTCGTCGCCCACTACCTGGGCCAGGTGTGGAGCACCGCGAAGGTGTTCGACAACTCCTACGACCGCAAGAGCCCGCTGGCCATCCAGCTCGCCCAGGGCACCATCATCGACGGCTGGCGGTACGCGCTGACCGGCAAGAAGACCGGCAGCCGCGTCCAGATGGCCGTGCCGCCCACGTGGGGGTACGGCGAGCAGGGCAACCAGCAGGCCGGCATCAAGGGCACCGACACGCTGGTGTTCGTGGTCGACGTGCAGGACACGTTCAACGCCAAGAGCTCCGCCAAGGGCAGCGAGGTGGCCCAGGACAACACCGACCTGCCCAAGGTCGGCACCAACACCGACGGCAAGGCGCCCTCCATCGAGGTGCCCGACGCGGACGCCCCGAAGAAGCTCGTGTCGAGCTATGTCCTCGAGGGCGACGGGGAGGAGGTCGGCGCCGAGAACAGCGTCCTGGTGCAGTACAAGGGCGTGCTGTGGGACGGCGGCAAGGAGTTCGACTCCACGTACGGCCGCGGGCAGCTGACGTCGTTCTCGCTCCAGCAGGTCGTCAAGGGCTGGGCGCAGGGGCTGACCGGCAAGAAGGTCGGCAGCCGGGTCCTCATCGTCATCCCGCCGGAGCTGGGCTACGGCGACGAGCCGCCGCAGGGCAGCGGCATCAAGAAGGACTCCACGCTGGTCTTCTCGGTCGACATCCTCGCGAAGCTGTGACCGCGTGAGGATGTAAGACTGTGCGTGTTCGCCTTTCCGCAGACAAGCAGGAGCGTTAGACGTGAGCATCGACAAGCCCGAGATCGACTTCCCGGGCGGCGAGCCCCCGGCGGACCTCGAGATCAAGGACATCTGGGAGGGCGACGGCGAGGTGGCGAAGGCGGGCCAGACCGTCACCGTGCACTACGTCGGTGTCGCCTTCAGCACGGGCGAGGAGTTCGACGCCAGCTGGAACCGTGGCACCCCGTTCCGCTTCCCGCTGGGCGGCGGCCGGGTCATCAAGGGCTGGGACCAGGGCGTGCAGGGCATGAAGGTCGGCGGCCGCCGTCAGCTGACCATTCCCGCCCACCTCGCCTACGGCAACCAGAGCCCCACCCCGGCGATCAAGCCCGGTGAGACCCTGATCTTCGTGGTCGACCTGCTCGGCGTCTGATCCGACCGGAGTCGATCATCCGTGGCCCATGCCTGTCCGGGCATGGGCCCTCGGCTTTTACCGTGCCACCCCGGGGCGGTACGGTCATCGGTCGTAAGCACCATAGGGAGGCGAAGCGGGTCGATGGCCATTGCCAAGGCCGAGCGGCTGATGAATCTGGCGCTGTGTCTGCTCGGGACGCGCCGGCCGCTCAGCAAGCGCGAACTGCGCGAGTCGATCGAGGCCTACCTCGAGGCGGGCTCCGACGACTCCTTCAACCGCATGTTCGAGCGCGACAAGGACGACCTGCGCGAACTCGGCCTGGTGATCGAGACCGTCGAGAACCTCGACGGGGAGACCGGCTACCTCGCCCGCCGCGACAGCAACCGGCTGCCGCCCATCACCCTCGACGCCGAGGAGGCCGCCGCCCTCGGGCTCGCCGCCAAGGTGTGGCAGCAGGCCCGGCTCGCCGGAGCGGCCAGCGGCGCCCTCCAGAAGCTGCGCGCCGCGGGCCTCCCCGAGGACGTCGACCCGTACGGGGCCCACGGCGCGCTGGAGCCCCGCATCCCCGTGCACGAGGCGGCGTTCGAGCCGCTGATGCTGGCCTGCCGCGACCGCCGGCCGGTCGTCTTCGACTACCGCAAGGCCAACGCCGCCCAGCCGGGCCAGCGGCACGTCGAGCCGTGGGCGCTGGAGTGCTGGCGCGGCCACTGGTACCTGGCCGGCTGGGACCGCGACCGGGGCGCCGAGCGGGTCTTCCGGCTCTCCCGGATCACCGGCAAGGTGCGCTCGCGCGGTGGCCGGTTCACCGTCCCGGTGCCGGACGTCGTCACCGTGCGGGAGACCGTGGCGAGCTGGGCCGGGGAGACCGCCGACCGCTCGGCGCGGATCCGGCTGCGCTCGGACGCCGGATACCCCCTTCGGGCGAAGGCCACCGTGGTGCGGGAACTCGGTGACGGCTGGGACGAGTTGGAGATTCCGTACGGGCACGGCCTGGATGCCTGGCTGGTGGAGTTCGGGCCCGACGTGGTGGTCCTGGAACCCGCCGAGCTGCGGGCCGACGTGGTGGACCGGCTGCGTGCCGTGGCCAAGGGCTGAGGGGGAGCGGACAAGACGTGGCAGGCAAACCGGTCAGGCCCGTGAACGCCATCGACCAGACCCGGCGGATGCTCTCCCTGGTGACGTATCTGCGGGAGCGCCCCGGCGCCCGGATCGAGGACGTGGCGCGCGCCTTCGGGATCACCGAGGACGAGCTGGTCTCCGACCTCGATGTGCTGCCCATGTGCGGCACCAGCTTCCGCGGCGGCGATCTCCTCGACATCGACACCGACGGCGAGCGCATCTGGTGGCACAATCCGGCCGCGCTCGGCGCGGAGGCCGCCGAGCCGCTGCGGCTCGCCGCCGACGAGGCCACCGCCCTGCTGGTCGCCGCGCGTGCCGTGGCCACGCTGCCCGGGCTGCGCGAGAGCGACCGGCAGGCGCTGCTGCGGGCCACCGCCAAGGTGGAGACGGCGGCCGGTGAGGCGGCCGGCGCCAGCGCCCGGCTGTCGGTGACCTTCGAGTCCGAGGGCGGCGTCTTCGCGGACGTCGACCGGGCCATCGCCGAGCGCCGCAGACTGTGGATCCGCTACTACTCGCCCGCGCGGGACGAGGTCACCGAGCGGGAGATCGACCCCATCCGCCTGGTGAGCGTCGGCCACACCTATGTCGAGGCCTGGTGCCGTCGCTCCGAGGCGCGCCGCACCTTCCGGCTCGACCGGGTCGCCGAGATCCGGATCCTCGACGAGCCGTCCGCGCCGCCCGAGGTCGAGCTGCGGGACCTGTCGGAAGGGCTGGTGCAGCCCGCGGCCGAGGACCCCGAGGTGGTGGTCGAGGTCGGACCGGGCGGGCGCTGGGTCGCCGAGTACTACCCGCACGACAGCGCGGATGAGCTTCCCGACGGCGGACTGCGTATCACTCTGCGCACCCCCGACCCGGCCTCGCTCAGACGGCTGGCCCTGCGGCTCGGCCGCGACGGCCGCATCGTCGAGCCGTCCGGGCTGGCCGACAGCGCCCGGCAGGCGGCCCGCGAGGCGCTGGCGGCGTACGACGGGGCCGAGGCGGCCGGATGAGCCGCCCGCACCCGGTACGGGACGGACAGGACGACAGGCAGGAGCGAGGGCTTTGAGCGAGTCGGCGACGTCCGGTGCGCGGACCATGACGGCGGCGTCCGCGTTCGCGGGGATGAGAAACGTGGCCCCGGTGATGTTCCGGGCGGGCTGCCCGGACTGCCGGGAGCGGTTCGAGCTCGCCGCGAGCGCGCTGCGCCTGGCCATCGGTGCCAGCAGCCGCACCACGTTCTACTCCTTCACCTGCCCCGAGTGCGGGGCGGCCGTCCGCAAGCCGGCGGGGGAGCGGATCGTGGAGCTGCTGACCGGCGGCGGGGTCCGGACGCTGCGACTCCACTCGACGGTCTAGGCTCGCCCTCATGTTCTGGCCGATGTTCGCGGTTGCCATGGGGTTCCTGGGTCTGCTGGTGCTCGGGGTGCTCGCCGTCCGGGTCTTCGTCGAGGCGGAGCGGCTCGCCCGGCAGGTCACGGACTCGGCCCGCCGCATCAACCGCGCCGCGGAGGACCTGGAGCACGCGGCGACCGTGGCGGCCCGCTCGGCCGAGGCCCTCTGAGCCATCCGTCGCTCCCGGCGCGGCTTCGCCCTGTCACCCTGTGGGTCCCGGCAGGTACGCTGCTGATCGCGGCCCGGATAACGAGGCCCGGACCGCGGACGGGAGTACGCACGGGGATTGCCGAACGTTTACCCCGGAGCGTTACGATCGCTGCCAGCACCGTCGTTCGGACACATGTCCGACCGGTCGGACAGCCACCCACCCACCCGCCTCGGTGAGAAGGTAAAGACTTATGGGACGGCTCGGACCTACCGAGATCATTCTGATCCTCGTCGTCATCATCCTGCTGTTCGGCGCGAAGAAGCTTCCGGACATGGCGCGGTCGCTCGGCAAGTCCGCGCGCATCCTCAAGAGCGAGGCGAAGGCGATGAAGGACGACAACAAGTCCTCCGCCCCGGCCGACCCCCCGGCCACCGGCGAGCAGCCCCCGGCGCAGCGCACCATCCAGGCGGCCCCCGGCGACGTGACCAGCTCCCGCCCGGTCACGGAGCCGACGGACACGACCAAGCGCTGACGCAGGGCCGGTGACATCCGGCCCGCCGCACGAGATGGGAACGTGGGTTGCTCAAGTCTGCCCGCAAGCAGGAGAGGGATCCCGAGGGGCGGATGCCCCTCGTGGAACACCTGCGTGAGCTGCGCAATCGGCTCGCCAAGGCCGTCGTCGCGATCGTCGTGGTGATGATCGTTGCCGCGTTCTACAGCGAGCAGCTCATGCAGTTCCTCGCGGAGCCGGTGCCCAAATGCGAGGACCTGGCGAACAGCGACGGCGGCAACTGCGCCATCGTCTCCTTCAACACGCTGACGTCGCCGTTCACCACGACGATCAAGGTGAGCCTCATGGCCGGCCTGATCGTCTCCAGCCCCGTGTGGCTCTACCAGCTCTGGGCCTTCGTCGCCCCCGGGCTGCACAAGCACGAGAAGAAGTACACGTACTACTTCGTCGCGGCCGCGGTTCCGCTGTTCGTCGGCGGAGCCTACCTGTCGTACGTGATCCTCCCCGTCAGCATCAAGGTGCTGCTCAGCCTCACACCCGGGGGATCGGCGAACATCCTCTCGCTCGACGAGGTCCTCGACTTCACCATCAGGATGGTGCTGGTCTTCGGCCTGGCCTTCGAGCTCCCCCTGCTGCTCATCATGCTGAACCTGGTCGGCATCGTCTCCGGCCGCCGCATGATCGGCTGGTGGCGCGGTGTCGTCATGGGCGTCTTCGTCTTCGGCGCGGTCGCCACGCCCACCACGGACCCGGTCGGCATGATCGCGCTCTCCGGACCCATCGTCGTCCTCTACTTCGTCGCCGTGGGCTTCTCGATGCTCAACGACAGACGGCGGGCCCGCAAGGAGGCCCAGGGCCCCGCCGACGACGAGGCGTCCGAGCTGGATCTCACACCGGAGTCCATCGAACCGGTGGAGCCCGTGGCGGCCCTGCCCGAGCAGACGACCAAGGACCGGGTCAACGGTTATGACGACGTGACCTGAGGAACGGCGGGCAGCTCATAGGGTCACTCCCGTGACCAGCGAGATCACCCTCTTCGTCAACCCCACCGCGGGCGGCGGCCGGGGCGCCCGCGCGGCGCGCCCGGCCGCCGCCGCGTTGCGGGACGCCGGCTTCTCGGTGCGGACCGTGCTCGGCGACGACCCCCGGGACGCCCTGGACCGGGCGCGTGCCGCCGTCGAGGAGGGCACCGGCGCCCTGATCGCCGTCGGGGGCGACGGCATGGCGAACCTCGCCCTTCAGGCCGTCGTCGGCACCGGCACCCCCTACGGCCTGGTGGCCGCCGGAACCGGAAACGACTTCGCCCGGGCCCTCGGAATGCCCCTGCGGGAGCCCGCCGCGGCCGGCCGGATGATCGCCGACGCCCTCAAGTGCGGCCGGGTCCGCGACATCGACCTCGGCCGGATCGGCGACCGCTGGTTCGGCGCCGTGCTCGCCTCCGGCTTCGACTCCCGGGTCAACGACCGGGGCAACCGGATGCGGCTGCCCCTCGGGCGCTTCAAGTACGACCTCGCGATGGTCGCCGAGCTCGCCGCCTTCCGGCCCCTCCCGTACCGGATCACCCTCGACGGCGGCGAGGTCCGTGAGGTCGAGGCGACGCTGGTCGCCGTCGGGAACGGGCCGTCGTACGGCGGTGGCATGCGGATATGCCCCGGCGCGGACCTCACCGACGGGCTGTTCGACATCACGGTGGTGGGCGAGTGCAGCCGGTCCACGCTGCTGCGCGTGTTCCCGCGGGTGTACCGGGGGACGCACGTCGACCATCCCGCGGTCACGGTGGTGCGGGCGGCGAGCGTGGAGCTGGCCGCCGAGGGGGTCACCGGCTACGCGGACGGCGAACCGGTGGGTCCGCTGCCGCTGACCGCGCGGTGCGTGCCGGGGGCCCTGCGGGTCGTGGGCCCCTGAACCGGCGGGGCCGCATCGCTCACAGGGACGGTTCCGGATAATGATCGTCCTGTTGTCGGTGCGGCCCGGTACGCTCGAAAGCACGATGACAGAGGACCTCTCACCGGCCGAGCGGTACGCGGCAGCACGCAGGCGCGCTGCCGAGCAGGCCACCTCGCTCGCCTCCTTCCGCGAGATGTACGACTTCGGCCTCGACCCCTTCCAGATCGAGGCCTGCCAGGCGCTCGAGGCGGGCAAGGGCGTGCTGGTCGCCGCGCCCACCGGCTCCGGCAAGACGATCGTCGGCGAGTTCGCCGTCCACCTCGCCCTCCAGCAGGGCAGGAAGTGCTTCTACACGACTCCCATCAAGGCGCTGTCGAACCAGAAGTACGCCGACCTGTGCCGCCGCTACGGCACGGAGAAGGTGGGCCTGCTCACCGGCGACAACAGCGTCAACTCCGACGCCCCGGTGGTCGTGATGACCACCGAGGTGCTGCGGAACATGCTGTACGCCGGTTCGCAGACCCTCCTCGGCCTCGGCTATGTGGTGATGGACGAGGTGCACTACCTCTCGGACCGCTTCCGCGGCGCCGTCTGGGAGGAAGTGATCATCCACCTCCCCGAGTCCGTGACCCTGGTGTCGCTCTCGGCGACGGTGTCGAACGCCGAGGAGTTCGGTGACTGGCTGGACACCGTGCGCGGCGACACCCAGGTCATCGTCTCCGAGCACCGGCCCGTGCCGCTGTTCCAGCACGTGCTCGCCGGCCGCCGGATATACGACCTGTTCGAGGAGGGCGAGGGCCGGAAGAGGGCCGTCAACCCGGATCTCACGCGCATGGCCCGGCTGGAGGCCAGCCGCCCCTCCTGGGGCGACCGCCGGCGCGGGCGCAACAACATGCGCGAGGCGGACCGGGAGCGGGAGCGCCGGCAGCGCTCGCGCGTGTGGACGCCGAGCCGCCCCGAGGTCATCGAGCGGCTCGACGCCGAGGGCCTGCTGCCCGCGATCACCTTCATCTTCAGCCGCGCCGCCTGCGAGGCCGCCGTCCAGCAGTGCCTGTACGCGGGTCTGAGGCTCAACGACGAGGAGGCGCGCGAGCAGGTCCGCTCCCTGGTCGAGGAGCGCACCGCCTCCATCCCGGCCGAGGACCTGCACGTCCTGGGCTACTACGAGTGGCTGGAGGGCCTGGAGCGCGGCATCGCGGCCCATCACGCGGGCATGCTGCCGACGTTCAAGGAGGTCGTCGAGGAGCTGTTCGTCCGCGGTCTGGTGAAGGCCGTGTTCGCGACCGAGACCCTCGCCCTGGGGATCAACATGCCCGCCCGCTCGGTGGTGCTGGAGAAGCTCGTCAAGTGGAACGGCGAGCAGCACGCCGACATCACCCCCGGCGAGTTCACCCAGCTGACCGGCCGGGCCGGGCGGCGCGGCATCGATGTCGAGGGCCACGCGGTCGTGCTGTGGCAGCGCGGGATGAACCCCGACCACCTGGCGGGACTGGCCGGTACGCGGACCTATCCGCTGCGGTCCAGCTTCCGGCCGTCGTACAACATGGCGGTCAACCTGGTCGAGCAGTTCGGCCGGCACCGGTCGCGGGAACTCCTCGAGACGTCCTTCGCGCAGTTCCAGGCGGACAAGTCGGTCGTCGGCATCTCCCGGCAGGTGCAGCGCAACGAGGAGGGTCTGGAGGGCTACAAGGCCTCCATGACCTGCCACCTCGGCGACTTCGAGGACTACGCGCGGCTGCGCCGCGAACTCAAGGACCGGGAGACCGAGCTGGCCCGGCAGGGCGCGGCGCAGCGCCGCGCGGAGGCCGCCGTCGCGTTGGAGAAGCTGAAGCCCGGTGACGTCATCCACGTACCCACCGGGAAGTACGCGGGGCTGGCGCTGGTCCTCGACCCGGGTCTGCCGGCGGGCCGTTCCAACGGCCACCGCGGCTTCGAGTACGCGGACGGTCCGCGCCCGCTGGTGCTGACCGCGGAGCGGCAGGTGAAGCGGTTGGCGTCGATCGACTTCCCGGTGCCGGTGGAGGCGCTGGAGCGGATGCGGATCCCGAAGTCCTTCAACCCGCGTTCCCCGCAGTCCCGTCGGGACCTGGCCTCCGCGCTGCGCACCAAGGCCGGGCACATCGCCCCCGAGCGGCACCGCAAGCAGCGTTCCCAGGCGGCCGACGACCGGGAGATCGCGCGGTTGCGCAAGGCGCTCCGGGCGCACCCCTGCCACGGCTGCCAGGACCGTGAGGACCACGCCCGCTGGGCCGAGCGCTACCACCGGCTGCTGCGCGACACCTCGCAGCTGGAGCGCCGTATCGAGGGCCGGACGAACACCATCGCCCGCACCTTCGACCGGATCGTCGCGCTGCTGACCGAGATGGACTATCTGCGCGGCGACGAGGTCACCGAGCACGGCAAGCGGCTGGCGCGGCTGTACGGCGAACTGGACCTGCTGGCCAGCGAATGCCTGCGCGAGCGGGTCTGGGAGGGACTCGCCCCCGCCGAACTCGCCGCGTGCGTCTCGGCGTTGGTGTACGAGGCGCGGGTCGCCGACGACGCGATGGCGCCCAAGCTGCCCTCGGGGAAGGCGAAGGCGGCGCTCGGCGAGATGGTCCGCATCTGGGGACGTCTGGACGCCCTGGAGGAGGACTTCCGGATCAGCCAGACCGAGGGCGTGGGCCAGCGAGAGCCCGACCTCGGCTTCGCCTGGGCCGCCTACATGTGGGCGTCGGGCAAGGGGCTGGATGAGGTGCTGCGCGAGGCGGAGATGCCGGCCGGCGACTTCGTGCGCTGGTGCAAGCAGGTCATCGACGTGCTCGGCCAGATCGCGGCCGCGGCCCCGTCCGCCGACGGCTCGACGGTCGCCAAGAACGCCCGCAAGGCGGTCGACGGACTGCTGCGCGGGGTGGTCGCCTACTCCTCCGTGGGCTGACCCCCGCGGGCCCCGTCGCCCCGACCGTCCGAAGCCCGGTGCGCCCCGTGCGCGCCGGGCTTCCGCGTTCCGTGCGCCCCGGCGCCGGGGCATCACCGGCCGGTTTCGTGGGAAGGATCAGGGAGCGGCGGGGCCTTCCTCACCCATGACGGTGAGTGATTTTCGTACGCCCGTGCGCCGTGACTCACGGTGTTCGAACAGCGGCACATCGTGCAAATGACCTGAGCGTACTCCTGCCTCAGGGGCCATTTCCGGCACTTGCTGAATATGACATGGCGATGATCCTGTCGGACTAAGCTCGCCCGCAGCGCACCGAGTTGAGATGAATTCGTGCGCTTGTTCCCCTATATGCACATTCTCCGACCATCAGTCGATTCGCTTCAGAGGGCTCACATGGCGAGTGTCCAACTTCCTTACGCACGCGTGCTGTTGCTGCCGGCCATAGTGATGGCGGCGGCGACCGGAGCCGCCGTCGCCCTGGTGGCGGAGCCCGCCCGGATCGCCGTCGGGGTCTGCGGCGCCGTCGCGACCCTGCTGGTGACCACGGCCGCGGCCGAGGCGGTACGCCGGGGCCGCGCCCTCAGGCAGGCACAGGCCGAGCACGACCGTCACCGTGCGTATCTCGAGGCCCGGATCGCCGCCCATGACACGGAGACGCAGTACTTCACCCAGCAGGTCACTCCCGCGGCCCTGGACGTCCTGCACTCCGGGAACGACCCCGACGAGGTGCTCCGCCTCCTCCCGCAGCTCGATCCGGCCTGGCGCGATCTGCCGAAGTACCAGATCGACCTGCTGCGGACGATGCTCAAGATCATCGACGACGAGGAGAACCTGCGCGACTCCGCCCAGCGCTCCTTCGTCAGCATCGCCCGCCGCGTCCAGGCGATCGTCCACCAGCAGGCGAAGGAACTCCGGGAGATGGAGGAGGACCACGGCCGCAACCCCGAGGTCTTCGACGACCTGCTGCGCATCGACCACGGCACCGCGCTGATCGGCCGCCTCGCCGACTCCATCTCCGTCCTCGGCGGCGGCCGCCCCGGACGCCAGTGGCCCAAGCCCGTCGCGCTCTACAGCGTGCTGCGCGGCGCCATGTCCCGCATCCTCGAGTACCGCCGCATCGACCTGAAGTCGATCGCCAAGGTCAACGTCAAGGGCATCTACGTCGAGCCGGTCATCCACGCCGCCGCCGAACTCCTCGACAACGGCACCCGCTACTCCCCGCCGACCAGCAAGGTGAGCGTCACCGCCACGGAGGTCCAGACCGGCGTCGCCATCGAGATCGAGGACGCCGGAGTCAGCCTCGACGAACAGGCCCGCGCCCGTATCGAGGGCATCCTCGAACAGGCCCAGAAGGGCCACGACCTCCAGGAGATCGGGGAGAACCCACGCCTCGGCCTCGCCGTCGTCGGCCGGCTCTGCACCGCGTTCGACATGCGGGTCTCGCTGCGCGCCTCCGCCTACGGCGGCGTACGCGCCGTCCTCGTCGTGCCCAGCGAGATGCTCACCGACGAGCCCGGCGTCGGCCTCGCCCACGGCATCGGCGCCACCGCCGTGCCCCGCCCGGTCGACGCGCTCCCCGGCCCGGAGCGCACCCCCAAGAAGCGCCGCCCCACCAGCCCCCGCATCCCCGACACGGTCGCCATGGAGGACGACGTCCCCGAGGTCACCGAGTGGACCGCGGGCGGACTGCCGCAGCGCCGCAGCCGGGTGAAGACGCCCTTGGCCCAGCGGTACGCCGAGCAGGCCGCCGCCGAACGGGCCGAACGGGAGGCCAGGGAACGGGGCGAGGAGTACCACGACATCTGGGCCACGCCCGAACCCGAGAAGAAGAAGAACGACCGCGAACCCGGGCTGTGGGTCGACGCCTTCTGGGAGGGCATGACGAAGGACCTCGACCCGGGAGTCCACCCCACCGACTTCACCCGGAACCCGACCGCCTACCTGCATCTCATCAACGAACCGGCCCGCACCGAGGCCGAGGACGAGGGGGACCTCAAGTGATCCAGCAACGAGCCAACTTCGACTGGATGCTCAAGGAACTCGCCGACGGCGTTCCCGGCGTCGAGATGATCGTGGTGCTCTCCGCGGACGGCCTGCGCATCGCCCGCTACGGCGGCGAGCCGGACGCCGCCGACCGGGTCGCCGCCGCCTGCGCCGGCGTACAGAGCCTCGCCGGGGCCGTCGCCCAGGAACTCCCGCACGGCGACGGCGAGATGAAGATGGTGCTCATCGAGATCAACGAGGGCTACTTCTACCTGATGGCGGCCGGCGCCAACGCCTATCTCGCCGTGCTCTCCGACATGACCTGCGAACCCGGCCGCATGGGCGGCATGATGCGCGACCTCGTCGTCCGCATCGGCGCCCATCTGACCAGTCCGCCCCGACGGAACGGGCAGACCGTATGACTCCTCCGCGACGCCAGAGGCGCTTTCCCCAGGACGTCCCCCCTCCGCAACCGGCCGAACCGGCCAGGAAGGAGGGCGAGGGCGGCAACCCGGAGCGGCTGTACGTCGTCGCCGGACCGGACGGCGAACGTGCGGACATCGACCTCGTGACGCTGATCGTGGCGCGCTCCCCGGACCCCCCGCCCTCCGCGACCCCCGAGCAGGCGGCGCTGCTCCGGCTCTGTGTCGCCCCCCTGTCCGTGGCCGAACTGTCGGCCTATCTCAACCTGCCGTTCAGCGTGGTGACGGTGCTGCTCACCGAGATGCTGACGGCGGAACTGGTCCAGGCGCGCTCCTCGATCGTCCGCAAGGCGCTGCCCGACCGTTCCCTTCTCGAAGCGGTGATGCATGGACTTCAAAGGCTCTGAGACCATCCCGGGCCCCCGCGCCGAGGACCAGTTGCCGCACACGGCACAGGCCGCGGTGAAGATCGTGATCGTGGGCGGGTTCGGGGTCGGCAAGACGACCATGGTCGGCTCGGTCAGCGAGATCAAGCCGCTGACCACCGAGGAGACCATGACGCAGGCCGGCGTCGGGGTCGACGACAACTTCGGCTCCGCGTCCAAGACGGCCACCACCGTCGCCATGGACTTCGGACGCATCAAGATCACGGACCAGCTGGTGCTGTACCTGTTCGGCACCCCGGGCCAGGAACGCTTCTGGTTCCTGTGGAACGGCCTGTTCGAAGGGGCGCTCGGCGCCGTCGTGCTGGTCGACACCCGCCGCCTCGAGGTCAGCTTCGACGTCATGGGCCGGCTCGAGGAACGCGGCGTGCCGTTCGTCGTCGCCGTCAACTCCTTCCCGGACGCCCCGCGTTACCCCATCGCCGACCTGCGGTCCGCCCTCGACCTGTCCGAGCAGATCCCGATCATGGAGTGCGACGTACGGCGCCGCGCCTCCAGCCGTGACGTCCTGATGACCCTGATGCGGTTCCTGCACTCGCTCGCCATGACCGGCTCGCTCACCTGACCCCAGACACCCCGCCTTCCCTCTCGGAGCGACCACTGTGACGCCTGAACCCCACTCCCTGACGGGAGACTCCCCGACCGGAACGGACGCCCCCCGGCCCGGCCCGCCCCCCGGCTGCCCAGCGCACGGATCGGGCCCCGGCGGGCTGAGCCGGCTGCACGAGTCGGAGGACCTGAAGAAGCTGTACGAGGAACTGCGGGCCGAGCACGGCCCGGTGGCGCCCGTGCTGGTCCACGACGACGTGCCGATCTGGGTGGTCCTCGGCCACGCCGAGAGCCAGCAATTGGTGCGCAGCCCCGCGCTGTACTGCAAGGACAGCCGGATCTGGTCCGCGCTCGGGGAGGGCCTGATCAAGCCCGACCATCCGCTCATGCCGCACATCGCCTGGCAGCCGATGTGCGCCCACGCCGAGGGCGACGAGCACCGGCGGCTGCGCGGCGCCATCGACGCAGCCGTGGCCGCCACGGACTTCCGCGGCCTGCGCCGGCACGTCAACCGCAGCGTCCAGCGCGTCGTCAACCGGTTCTGCGAGGCGGGCGAGGCCGACCTGGTCGGCCAGTACGCCGAGCACCTGCCGATGGCCGTGATGTGCCATGTGCTCGGCATGCCCGACGAGTACAACGACCGGATGGTCGAAGCCGCCCGCGACATGATCAGGGGCACCGAGACCGCGATCGCCAGCAACGCGTACGTCATGGCGGCCCTGGACCGCCTCACCGTCCGCCGCCGGGCCGAGCCGGCGGAAGACTTCACCGGCCACCTCGTCAAGCACCCGGCCGGACTCACCGACGAAGAGGTCAGCCAGCACCTCAGGGTGGTCCTCATCGCCGCCTACGAGGCCACCGCCAACCTCCTCGCCAACGTGCTGCGCCAGGTGCTGATCGACCCGCGCTTCCGCTCCCAGCTCAACGGCGGCCAGATGACGGTGCCCCAGGCGGTGGAGCAACTCCTGTGGGACGAACCGCCGTTCAGCACCATCTTCGCCTACTACGCCAAGCAGGACACCGAGCTCGGCGGGCAGCGCATCCGCCAGGGCGACGGCCTGCTGTTCGCGCCCGCACCGGCCAACGTCGATCCCCGCGTGCGCCCCGACCCGACCGCCGACATGCAGGGCAACCGCTCGCACCTCGCCTTCGGCGGCGGCACGCACGAGTGCCCCGGCCAGGACATCGGCCGCCTCATCGCCGAAGTCGGGGTCGACGCCCTGCTCATGCGGCTGCCCGACGTGGAACTCAGCGTCGCCGAGGAGCAGTTGTCCTTCACCGAGTCCATCGCCTCACGGCATCTCGTGGAACTGCCCGTGCACTTCAGGCCCCGGCCGCAGCAGGACGTGATGCAGCGCCCCAGCCACGAGAACGACAGGGCCCCGCGGCGGGACTGGCACATCGACGCCGCCCGGCCGCGCACCGCGCCGCCCCCCGAGCCGCACGTCGAACCGCCCGCGCCGCAGCCCGTGCCGGTGCCACCGCCCCCGCCGGCGGCACCCGCCCCGCCGCGGAACGCGTGGCAGCGCTTCCTGCGGTGGTGGCGCGGCTACTGACCGGCGGCCCAGTCCTCGTACGAGGCCCAGGCCGCGAGCTCCCGGCCGCTGTCGAACCGGTGCTCCACCCCCGTGACCGGGTCGGTGAACTCCAGTGTCCGCGCGAGCAGTTGCAGCGGACGCCGGAAGTCACCGGCCGGGACGGGCCCGGTCACCTCGGGGTACAGCGGATCGCCCAGGATCGGCACGCCCAGGGCGTTCATGTGGACCCGCAGCTGATGGGTCTGCCCGGTGCCGGGCACCAGCCGGTACCGGGCGAGACCGTCCGCCCGGTGGCCGGCCAGGTCCACGCGCGTCAGCGCGTTCGCCTCGCCCTCGACCTCCCGGGCGGTCAGCACCCCGCGCTCCTTCACGATCCGGCTGCGCACGGTCCGGGGCAGGTCCAGCCCCGGGTCGTACGGGGCGACGGCCGCGTACTCCTTGCGGACCAGCCGGTCGCGGAACAGCGTCTGGTACGCGCCGCGCTCCTCGGGCCGCACCGTGAACAGCACCAGGCCCGCGGTGAGCCGGTCGAGGCGGTGCGCGGCGCCGAGTTCCGGGATGTCCAGGTCACGGCGGAGCCGGGCGAGCGCGGTCTGGGTGACATGGCTGCCACGCGGGGTGGTGGCGAGGAAGTGGGGCTTGTCGACGACGACGATGTGCTCGTCCCGGTGGACGACCTCCAGCGGGAACGGCACCGGCACCTCGGCGGGCGGCTCCCGGTGGAACCACAGGAACATGCCGGGCGCGTACGGCGTGTCCGCCGGCACGGCCCGGCCGTCCGCGCCGACGATCAGCCCCGCGTCGAACATGCCGTCCACGACACCGGGGCCGGCGGAGAGCCGCCCCACCAGGTGATCCCGCACGGTGGCCCCCGGGCCCCCGGCGGGCAGCCGTACCCGCACCGGGTCCACGCCGTCGCGCTGCGGCAGGGGGGAGGGGGGAATCGGCCGTCTGCGTCTCACATCGAGCAAGCGTACGGGCGGTGGGGCGGGGACGGAGGGTCCCGGCGCTACCCGCCGCCCGGCTCGGGGGGTTCCTCGCGGTGTACCGCCCGTGCCAGCTCCGCCTCGATCTCTCCGAGCGGTCTGCCCTCGGCGCGCGCGTACTCGGTCACCGCGATGCGGACCTCGCGGGCGAGGTCGCGCCAGGCACGCCAGGCGGTTTCCCAGGTGGAGGTCTGGTGCTCGCTCCACCGGGCGCGGGTGTGCGGGTCGTAGGTCTCCCGCAGTTGCCGGATCCGGGCGTGGGCCTCGTCCGCGGCGCGTTGTTTGGCCACGAGCTCGTCGAAGGTGTGTGCCACGCGGCCGGATCCTGGGGCAGGGCCCCGTCTTGGCGGGGCTCGCCACGCCGTGGTGCCCGGTGCGAGGGGTGACGGTTCACCCGGCTGGCCCGGTCCGGGTGCCCCGCGTAGCTGCGGGCCGGGGGCTTTGCAGCCCCGGCGCCATGCGGGTGCCCCGCGTAGCTGCGCGTTGCCGCGTAGCTGCGGGCAGTCGTGCCGCTTGGGCGATGGGGGTACCTCCCGCTCGAGCGAAGCCGAGAGTGGGGGAGGGTGGGCGCAGCGGCACCCTGCGAGCGCCGGTGAGCGGTGTTGGGGGGCGGGACTTCGCAGCCCGGCGCTTTGCGGGGCGCTCCGCGTTGGTGTGGGCCGGGGGGTGGTCGCGCGGCCCGGCGCTTACGGGGTGCCGTCGCGCCCACCCGTGCCGCCCCAGCGGCACGACTGCCCGCGGATCGGCGGCAGGCGGCTCCCCCCGGCGCGGCCCCGACTCACCCACCGGCCGTGGGCGGGTGCACCGGGACCGGGTCAGGCGGTGGTGCTCCGCGTGCCCGCCTCCTGCTCGGCCTCGATGCGGGCGTTCCACTCGCGCTTCGACGCCTGCCAGCCGTCCTCGTTGTGGCCGAGCCGCCAGTAGCCGGAGATCGACAGGTCCTCGCGCGGAACACCGCGCTCCACCCGCAGCAGACGGCGCAGCTCCTTCACGAAGTGGGCCTCGCCGTGGACGAACGCGTGCACCCGGCCCTCCGGGAACTCCAGACCCCGCACGGCCTCCACCAGGGCCTCGCCGACGCGCCCGGTGCCGCGGTGCAGCCAGCGGACCTCCACGTCGGAGTCGATCTTCTGCTCCTCCTCGGGCCCGGAGACCTCCACGAAGGCGTACGCCCTGGCGCCGTGCGGCAGCGCCTCCAGCGAGCGGGCGATGGCGGGCAGCGCGCTCTCGTCGCCGACGAGCAGATGCCAGTCGGCGGCAGGGTCCGGGGCGTACGCGCCACCGGGACCCAGGAACCGGACGACCTCGCCCGGCCGGACGCCCGCGGCCCACGGCCCGGCCAGTCCCTCGTCGCCGTGGACCACGAAGTCCAGGGTCAGCTCGCGGTGCTCGGCGTCCCACTGGCGCACCGTGTACGTCCGGGTCACCGGCCACTGCGCGCGCGGGAACTCCTCACGGATGCGCTGGAGGTCGAACGGCTCCGGATACGTCGCCCCGGGTGCCGGGAAGAGCAGCTTGACGTAGTGATCGGTGCAGGTGTCCGCCGAGAAGCCGGCAAGACCGTCACCGCCGAGCACGACGCGCTGCATGTGCGGGGTCAGCCGCTCGGTGCGGAGGACCTCCGCGCTGTGCGGCGCGCGCGGGGCGCGTTCCGGTCGCTCTGCCATGAGGAGCCTCCCAGCGGTAGCAGTTAGGGTTACCTAAGTTACCACCCCGCCGCGCCCCGCCGGTCACGCCGAGAGAGTCGTCAGCAGCCGCTGCAACGAGCCACCCAGTCCCCAGCGGGCCGCCAACGCCTCCACGCCCGCCGGATCGCGCGGCCCGCGCGGCAGCGCCGTACTGACCTCCGGGAGCGGCACGTCGTCCGCGACCCGGACGACCTTGGGAGCGACCGCGAGATACGGCCGCGCCTCGTCCAGACGCCGACGCTGCGACGGCGTGAGCTGCGCCTGCCGGTCGTCCACGGCCGCCAGGATCCCGGCCAGGTCACCGAACTCGGCCAGCAGCTTGGCCGCCGTCTTCTCCCCGATGCCGGGCACGCCCGGCAGACCGTCGCTCGGATCGCCGCGCAGCAGCGCCAGATCCGCGTACCCCCCGCCGTCCACGCCATACTTCTCGCGCAGCGTGCCCTCGTCCGTGATCTGGAGCGTGCCGACGCCCTTCAGCGGATACAGCACCCGCACCCCGCGCGCGTCGTCCACCAGCTGGTACAGGTCGCGGTCCCCGGTGACGATGTCGACCGGTCCCGTCGCCCGGGCGGTGAACGTGCCGATCACGTCGTCCGCCTCGTACCCGGCGACCCCCACGCGCGCGATGCCCACCGCGTCCAGCACGCTCTCGATGACCGGCACCTGCGGCGACAGCGTGTCGGGCACCTCCTCCTCGTCCGGCCCCGCCGCGTGCTCCTCGGCGACGCGGTGCGCCTTGTACGAGGGGATCAGCTCCACCCGCCAGTGCGGGCGCCAGTCGGCGTCCATGCACGCCACCAGGTGGTCCGGCCGGTGGTCCTTGACCAGGCGGTCGATGAATTCGAGCAGTCCGCGCACGGCGTTCACCGGCGTGCCGTCCGGAGCCCTGACGGAGTCCGGGACGCCGAAGTAGGCGCGGAAGTACAGGGAGGCGGTGTCGAGAAGCATCAGTCGTCCGGTCACGCCCCGCATCATGCCGCACCCCACCGACAGCGCCCCGCAAAAGCGCGCGAACGTGCCTGCCGCACGATGCACAACGAGTTGCGCCCTGCGCTCCCTGTGTGAGGCGTCACACGAAAACGTTTGCCCCATACAAAAGAGGGGAGGCGCGCCCCCGGAGCGATGCCGGTTACAGATTCAACTGTTTTGGACCGCGTGAGCCGTCCGCCGGACATCGCTTCTGCCATTTGCCGTCGAGACAAGAGGTACGCGTGTCATCCAGGCTTGAGGCCGAGCATCTGTTCAAGGTGTTCGGCAGACGACCGGACCAGGCGGTCGAACGACTGCGCAAGAACACAGCCGACCGGGAGGAACTCCGCGCCGACGGCATCACCGCGGCCGTCATCGACGCCTCGTTCACGGTGGAGCCGGGCGAGATCTTCGTCGTCATGGGCCTGTCCGGGTCCGGCAAGTCCACCCTGCTGCGGATGCTGAACGGCCTGCTGGAGCCCACCGCCGGACACGTGCGCTTCGACGGCCAGGACCTGACCGCGCTGCCCGACCGGGAACTGCGCCAGGTCCGCTCCAGGAAGATCAGCATGGTCTTCCAGCACTTCGCGCTGTTCCCGCACCGCAGCGTCCGTGACAACGCTGCCTACGGTCTGGAAGTGCAGGGCGTGCCCCGCGCCGAGCGCGAACGCCGCGCCGACGAGGCGCTCGCCCTGTGCGGTCTGGCCGGCTGGGAGCAGTCGTGGCCCGACGAGCTGTCCGGCGGCATGCAGCAGCGCGTCGGCCTCGCCCGCGCGCTCGCCACCGACGCCGACCTGCTGCTGATGGACGAGTCCTTCAGCGCCTTGGACCCGCTGATCCGCCGCGACATGCAGGACCAGCTGATCGAACTGCAGAAGAAGCTGAAGAAGACGATCGTCTTCATCACCCACGACCTCAACGAGGCCATGCGTCTGGGCGACCGCATCGCGGTGATGCGCGACGGCCGCATCGTGCAGATCGGCACCGCGCAGGACATCCTGATCCGGCCCGCCAACGACTACGTCGCCTCCTTCACCCAGGACGTCGACCGCTCCCGCGTGCTCACCGCCGGCGCGGTGATGGACCGCGAGGTGCGCGGCGACGAGGCCGACTGCGGCTGCGAGACGGCGTCGCCCGACACACCGTTCACCGATCTGTGCGCGATCAGCGCCCGGGTTCCGCACCCCGTGGCGGTGCTCGACCAGGAGGACGCGCTCGTCGGTGTCGTGCCCCGGCAGCGCCTCGTCGGCTTCCTCGGCGACGAGGAGTCCGACCCCGGGGTCTGCGACACCCCGCGGGACAAGGGCGGCGAGAAGGTGATGGCCCGTGCCTAGGATTCCGCTCGGCGACTGGGTCAACAGCACCGTCGACTGGCTGCTCGACAACGTCAGCTGGCTGTTCGACTTCTTCAAGGCCGTCTTCACCGGCGCCTACGACGGCGTCAACGCCGTCCTCCAGGCACCCGAACCGCTGATCCTCTGCGGCATCTTCGCGGTGATCGCCTTCTGGCTGCGCGGCACCTTCGCCGGTGTCCTCACCTTCGTCGGCTTCGCCTTCCTGGACTCCCTCGAACTGTGGGAGGACTCGATGGTGACGCTGGCGCTGGTCATCGTCGCCACGGTGATCGCGCTGGTCATATCGGTGCCGGTGGGCATCTGGGCGGCCCGCTCCGACCGGGTCAGCGCCATCGTCCGGCCGGTCCTGGACTTCATGCAGACGCTGCCCGCGATGATCTACCTCATCCCGGCGATCCTGTTCTTCGGCACCGGCTCCGCCCCGGGCATCGTCGCCACCCTGATCTTCGCGCTCGCCCCGGGCGTGCGCATGACCGAGCTGGGCATCCGCCAGGTCGACAAGGAACTCGTCGAGGCCGCCGAGGCGTTCGGCACGACCCCCCGCAACACCCTGCTGCGCGTCCAGCTGCCGCTGGCGCTGCCCACGGTGATGGCGGGCGTCAACCAGGTCATCATGCTCGGCCTGTCCATGGCCGCGATCGCCGGCATGGTCGGCACCGGCGGCCTCGGCGGCTCGGTCATCGAGGCCATCGGCCAGCTGAACATCGGCCTCGGCGCCGAGTCCGGCATCGCCATCGTCATCCTGGCGATCTACCTGGACCGCATGACCAGCGCCCTGGGCACCCATGTCTCCCCGCTCGGCCGACGCGCCGCCGCCAAGGCGCGTGCCGCCCAGGGGCTGAAGATCTGGTCCTACCGGCCCCGTCCGCAGGTCGCCGTGATCGGTGTCGTCGTCCTCGCCCTGGTCGCGGGCGGCATGGGACTGTTCGGCGGCGCCGCGGGCGGCTCCGACACCACCGCCGACGGCAAGAACGTCGGCAACGGCAAGAAGATCAGCATCGGCTACATCCCGTGGGACGAGGGCGTCGCCTCCACCTTCCTGTGGAAGGAGATCCTCGAACAGCGCGGCTTCGAGGTCGAGGCAAAACAGTTCGAGGCCGGGCCGCTCTACACCGCGCTCGCCCAGGGCAACGTCGACTTCCAGACCGACGCCTGGCTGCCCACCACCCACGAGTCGTACTGGAAGAAGTACGGCGGGCAGCTCGACGACCTCGGCACCTGGTACGAGGAGACGACGCTGGAGCTGACCGTCCCCGCGTACATGAAGGACATCGAGTCGCTGGAGGACCTGAAGGGCAAGGCCTCCACGTTCGGCGGGAAGATCACCGGCATCGAGTCCAGCGCCGGAATGATGGGCCTGCTGAAGAGCAAGGTCCTCAAGGACTACGGTCTGGACAAGGAGTACAAGGTCGTCGACAGCTCCACGCCGGCGATGCTGGCCGAGCTCAAGCGGGCCTACAGCAAGAAGGAACCGGTCGTCGTCACGCTCTGGTCGCCGCACTGGGCGTACAGCGACTACGACCTGAAGAAGCTGAAGGACCCCAAGGGATCCTGGGGCGAGGGCGACGGCGTGCACCTGGTGTCGCGCAAGGGCTTCGCCGGCGAGAACCCGGTCGTCGGGAAGTGGCTGAAGGACTTCTCGATGACCGAGGAGGAGCTCACCGGCCTCGAGGCCGAGATCAACAAGGCGGGCAAGGGCAAGCAGCAGGACGCCGTCCGGGCCTGGCTCAAGGACAACCCGGGTGTCGTCGACAAGCTCGCCCCGGTCGAGTCCGGGTCGGGCGCCGCCCCCGCCGAGGCGAAGCGGCCGCTGGACGTGGCCTGGTTCCCCTGGGACGAGGACATCGCCGTCACCTACCTGTGGAAGAACGTCCTGGAGCGGCGCGGCTACAAGCTGAACCTCAAGCAGATGGACGTCGGCCCGGTCTACACCGGCCTGGCGTCCGGGGACCTCGACCTCAACTTCGACGCCTGGCTGCCGTACGCGCAGAAGAACTACTGGGACAAGAGCAAGGACGATCTCACCGACCTGGGCACCTGGTACGAGCCCACCTCGCTGGAGATCGCCGTCCCCTCGTACGTCAAGGACGTCAAGTCCCTCGAGGACCTCAAGGGCAAGGCCGACCTCTTCGACGGCAGGATCATCGGCATCGAGCCCGGCACCGGTGAGATGCAGCTGCTCAAGAACGAGGTCATGCCGGGCTACGGCCTGGAGGACGAGTACAAGGTCGTCGACGGCTCCACGCCGGCGATGCTGGCCGAGCTCAAGCGCGCCCTCGCCAAGAAGGAGCCCATCGCGGTCACCCTGTGGTCGCCGCACTGGGCGTACAGCGAGTACGAGCTGACCAAGCTGAAGGACCCCAAGAAGGCCTTCGGCGAGGGCAACACGATCCGCACCATCGCGAGCAAGAAGTTCCCCGAGCAGTACCCGCAGCTCACGAAGTGGATCAAGGGCTTCCATATGAGCGAGGACGAGCTCGGCACGCTCGAGGCCGAGATCAAGAACCGCGGCCAGGGCCACGAGGAGGAAGCCGTCGCGGCCTGGCTGGAGGAGCACCCGGAGATGGTGGAGCGCATGACCCCGCAGTAACCGCCGTACCGGCCGCCCCGAGGGGGGGGGGGGGGGGGGGGGGGGGGGAAGGGGGGGGGGGGAAGGGCCCTGCGTATTTGTTGGGTGTGTTGGGGGACAGGGGGGAGGAGGAGAACAAAACAAACAAAACTACCCCCCCCCA
>NZ_JBVIGS010000020.1:0-138785 GCF_055570675.1 Streptomyces sp. NPDC031111 | reverse complement strand
TACCCCCCCCCCCCCCCCCCCCCCCCCCCCCCCCCCCCCCCCCCCCCCCCCCCCCCCCCCCCCCCCCCCCCCTTCTCCCTCTTTTCCCCCCCCCCCCCCCCCCCCCCCCCCCCCCCCCCCCGGCCCCTCACCGCCGTGGGCGGCTCGGTGCTACGGCCGGAAGCGGAGGACCTGCGGGTCGTGGTCGCTGATCTGGTCGTGGAATTCCGCGTTGATGTGCACGCTGTCGTACGTGAAGCTGCCGCGGCGGATGGACGGGCTGATCAGGATCTGGTCCAGGGCCTGGCTGTTGCCCTGGTAGACGTACGAGTAACGCTCCGAGCGGGGCAGGGACTTGATGGCCGACCAGAGGGTTCCCCGGCCTTCCAGGATTTCGGTGGTCTCGGAGAACTCGAAGTCGTTGATGTCGCCCAGGGCGATCACGTCGGCGTTCTTCTGGGTCTTGAGGATCTTCGCCGTGAAGTCGTGGACCGCCTCGGCCTGGAGGTGGCGCTGGGTCTCCGAACTCCGGGACGGGGGCTGGTACTGGGAGTTCAGGCTCTGGTCGCCGCCCTTCGAGGCGAAGTGGTTGGCGATGACGATGACCGTGCGGCCCCGGAAGGTGAACTCGCCGGCGAGCGGCTTGCGGCTGTTCTCGAAGGCCGCGGAGGCCGGGTCGATCCGGCCGGGGGACAGGGTCAGGGCCGCCTTGCCGCGGACCTTCGTGACGTCGGTGGCGGTGGTGGCGTCGCCGCCGGCGCGGTCCGTGAAGGAGACCCTCTCGGGGTTGAAGAGGAACGCCTGGCGGATGTTGCCGCCCGGTTCGCCGCCGTCCTGCTTGTCGGCCGGGTCGATGGCGCGCCAGTCGTAGCGGGGGCCGCCGGCCGCCTCGATGGCGTCGATGAGCTGTGTCAGGGTCCGGTCGGCGGCCACCGTGCCGTCGTCGGTGGCGCCGTTGTTGTCCTGGATCTCCTCCAGGGACACGATGTCCGGGGACTTGAGGTTGTTCACGATCGCGGCGGCGTGGGCGGCGAAGGTGTCGTCCGAGGGGTCGAGGTTCTCGACGTTGTAGGTGGCGACCGACAGTTCGGAGGTGTGCTGGCCGCGGGTCGTCTCGCGGGTGAGATTCCCTGGTTCCAGGGTGCCCAGTTCGTTGGCCACCAGGGTGTAGCCGCCGTACTGGTTGTAGTCCAGGGGGCCCTCGGTGGTGCCGGAGAGGGTGTCGCCGACGTTCGCGTCGGGGAAGTCGGACGCCTTGCCCAGCGACTGGATCTGGAGACGGCCGGTGTTCTGGGCGTCGTAGGAGCCGTAGACCGTGCCGCCCCGGTGGTTGCGGTTCTCGTGCGGCTTCACCGTGACCCAGAGCTCGGTGTACGGGTCGGTGGCGCCCACCACGCGCGTGTCGGAGACCTGGACGTTCATGCCCTCCAGGGACTCGTAGAGGTCCAGGGCGTACTCGTTGGGGCGCAGGGGGAGCGCGTTGATCGAGTTGTTCGCCGCCGGGTCGCCCGCGGGGGTGTACGCGGCGGGGACGGAGCGCGCGTCGATGGTGGTGGCGGCCGGGAGCGGGTTGCCGCTCGAGGTGACCGTGAAGGTGGGGCGGGTGATTTCGGTCAGGGACTGGTTGCCCGAGGAGGTGCCTCCCGGGACGTACTCCGAGACGGTGCCGGAGACCGTGACCGCGTCGCCCACCGCGACGCCCTTGGGGGTGGAACTGGTGAAGACGAAGACGCCCTCGCTGGTGGCGGGGTCGGCGTCCGGGGCGGGGTCCTGGATCCAGAAGCCGCGGGACGAACCGTAGGTGCGGATGCCGGTGACGATTCCGGTCACGTCGGTCACCTGCTTGCCGGCGAACGGCGAGACGCGGGTGTCGCCCTGGATGTCGTGGACGCGCACGGTGTCGGCGTGCGCGGGGGACGTGAGGACGACGGCGGATGTCGCGGAACAGGCGGCGGCGACGGTGAGCGCGGCGAGACGCGCGGACTTTCTCGGCAACGGAATCCCTCCGGGGATGTGTGAACCACCCTCTTCTACGCGCGTCAATCTCCTGTCAGGCCGGGCCACTTGTCAAGGTTTCGGCCATGTACGGGCGCTGAAGAGGAGATGAAGCGGGCGGCATGGGTGGAAATCCGTCTAGGCTGAGCGGCTGAGTCGTAAGAGGCGCCCTAGGAGAATCAGCCGATGTCAGACAGCTCCATCCTGCCGCCTGCGCGGCTGCACCCCGAAGCGGAGCTGGCGCGCGACGCCCTGTCCACCCCGGTGCTGTCCCGGGCCGCCCGGCTCGCCCGCTGGGCCGGGCCGGGGACCAGGGTCGACGCCGGTGGCGGGCTCGTCGAGGAGCAGCTGCCGGCCGCCGCCGCGGAGCTGGGGCTGAGCGGGGAGGACGCGGCCGCCGATGCCGGCGAGGCCTGGCGTGTCGCCGTGGACGCCGGACTCGTCGAGGTGGTCGACGAGGAGGAGGGGACCGTCACCGCGGGCGCCGATCTGGCGCTGCTCACCGGTTCGCCCCAGGACGTGCTCGGGGTGTGGCTCGCGGCCCTGGAGACGGTGATCGGCGATGCGAGCGTTCCGGACCTGGGCGGGCTGGTCGACGCCATCGCCGAGGGGGAGGGGGCCGGGGAGCTCGATCTCGACGCCCTGGACTGGGATCCGGAGGCCGAGGCGGAGTTCCTGGACGGCGTGCTCGGGAATCTGTACCTGCTGACCGTGGGCGGGGAGGGGGTCGGCGGGACGATGGTGCCACTGCCCGCGCTGGCCGCGTCGGTGATCGTGCCCGGCGACATGACGGAGCCCACCAACGACGTCCTCGAGCAGGTGTCCGACGCGATGATGCGGCTGGACGACCAGTTCCGCATGCTGGAGCCGGTGGGGCTCGTGGAGTACCGGCCGGTGGACGAGGCCCTGATGGCCGACGCCGAGGAGGAGCCCGCGGCGCCGGAGGACGACACCGACGTCTCGCGTTACGGCATGGTGCGGCTGACCCCGCTCGGGCTGTACGGGCTGCGCGCCCGGCTGCTGGAGGCCGGATTCGAGGCGCCGGCCGTCGGCGACCTGGTGGACAAGGGCGCCGACGCGCTGCTCGACGGCACCGCCGTCTTCCCGCCGGCCGCCGCCCACGCGGAGACCGAGCAGTGGCTGGACCGGCGCGATCCGCTCGAGGCCGCACGTGAGCTGCTGGCCGCGGCACGCGGAACGGACCCGGGGGCGCCGCTGCGGCGGCTGCGGTGCCAGCAGGCGCTGTCCCTGGTCGGTGCCTCGGCCGAGCCCGCGCTGCGCGAGGTGCTGGACGATCCGGAGCTCGGCGGGCTGGCCCGGGTGTGGCTGGCCGAGCACGGGGCGACCGATGTGCCGGCACCGTCCGAGGCCCTGATCTTCTGGCTGACCATCGACACGGTCGCCGCCCAGCTCGCCGCCGAGGGCAACTCCGAGGAACTCCGCGCCCTGGTGGAGGGACTGGCGCGCCAGCACGGCGGCTTCTTCGACACGGCCTGGCGGGTGGACCACCCGGCGACGGCGGACGTGCTGGAGGCCATGGGGCGGCTGCACCCCGACAAGAAGATCGCCAAGGAGGCCCGGAAGGCGGCCTTCAAGGCGCGGTCGCAGCACGGGGGCTGACCCGCGCGACGCGCGGTTCACGGAAGCGAGAACCGGCGTGACCCGCGGTGTTCAACTGGCGTTCAGGCATGGGCGGGAGCGTGGCGGACGAACGGGGTTCGCCACCCTCCACGGCCTATCCACCGTCACAGGAGACAGCATGTCGCTCACCCGCAGGGACTTCGCCAGAACGTCCGCGATCGCCGGTGCCGGTGTCGCGCTGGCGGGCAGTGTGGCCGCCCTCGCCTCCGCGCCCAACGCCCTCGCGACCGCCGACACCGAGAGCGCGGACGAAGGGAGCGAGGAAGCGGCGGGCCGGCACGGCGGGGTCGGGTACGGGCCGCTCGTCGCGGACCCGGACGGACTCCTCGCCCTGCCCGCGGGCTTCACCTACCGCGTCCTCACCCACACCGGCAGGACGCGGCTGGAGTCGGGTGAGTTCACGCCCGGCTCCCACGACGGCACGGCCGCCTTCCCCGGCCCCCGCGGCACCACCCTCCTGGTCAACAACCACGAGATGGACGGCCCGCGCGACGAGGCAGATTTCCCCGTCCCGCTCACCGAGGGCCTGGTCTACGACCCGGCCGCACCCGGCGGCTGCACGGTCGTCGAGGTGCGCCGCGACGGCAGCGTCGCCGAGTGGGTCGGCATCGCCGGCACCGCCAACAACTGCGCGGGCGGCAGCACCCCCTGGGGGACCTGGCTCACCTGCGAGGAGAACTCCGACCGGGCCGGCGAGAACGGCATGACCAAGGACCACGGCTACGTCTTCGAGGTCGACCCCGCCGACCGGCGCGCCAACCGCGACCCCAAGCCGCTGAAGTTCTTCGGCCGTTACGACCACGAGGCCGTGGTCATCGACTCCAAGCGCGGCCACGCCTACCTCACCGAGGACGCCGACGAGCCCAACGGCCTGTTCTACCGCTGGACCCCGCCCGAGGGCTTCCGCTACGGCCCCGGCACGCTCCGCACCCTCGCCGACGACGCCGGCGTCCTCCAGGCGCCCAAGTGCTACGACTCCGGCGGCCGGTACGTCGACGACCTCTCCCGCGCCACGAGGACCGGCACGGTCTACGGCGTCGACTGGGTGGACGTGCCCGACCGGGACGCGCGCACCGTCGACGTGCGCGAGCAGTTCGGGGACGGCGAGGTCACCCGCGCCCGCAAGCTGGAGGGCATGTGGTGGGGCGACGGCGGGGCGTACATCGTCTCCTCGTACGCCCGTGAGGAGAGCCCCGTGCAGCACGACGGGCAGGTCTGGTTCTACGACCCCAGGCGCCGCACGCTGACCCTCAAGGTGCTGCTCGGTGTCAACCGGGACCCCTCGAAGGACGGCGCCTTCGACGGTCCGGACAACATCACCGTCTCCCCGTACGGAGGGCTGATCATCGCCGAGGACGGTGAGGGCGTGCAGCATCTGTTCGGGGCCACCGACAGCGGACGCACCTACCCCATCGCCCGGAACGACCTGAACATCGGCACCGAGGAGGAGCCCGAGTTCAGCGAATTCACCGGCGTCACCTTCTCGCCCGACGGCAGGACCCTTTACGCCAACATCCAGGACCCGGGCATCATGGTCGCCATCACCGGGCCCTGGAAGCGGCAGAAGCGCGGGTAATTAATTCGCTCGCCCGGCCGAGGGCCGCCCTCTTAGAGTGATGCACGTCCAGGTGCGAAGGCAGGACCTACTTCCACTCATAATGGGGCGGTCACGGGTTCGAGTCCCGTCACCGGCACAACGCGCCGGTGTAGCTCAGGGGTTAGAGCACCATCGTCGGTTCCGCCGGCCTTGATCTCTGGACACACAACTTCATGCACCTCCCGGTGCGCGGGCGACGGCTCCTTCGTTGTGATCGAATCCAGGCCGCCGCCGACTTGAACTCGGGAGGTGCGGCATTTGGTGGGTGCCCGGTGCGCAGGCAGCGGCTACTTCTCGGATCGGGTTCACTGCGGGTTCGAATCCCGTCGTCGACCTCGGGTCGATGTGGCGGAACTGGAAGACGCGCCTGACTTGTACCGCGGCCGACTCATTCCTCGGGCACCCTCCTTTGTCGCGCCTCCCTCCGATGTCCAAGAGAATTCGGGGGAATTCACCATGGCGCGATTCAACACCCGGGCCGCCAAGGCGCAGCCGGCGTCGCGTGTCACGTCGACCGGCCGTGTGCTGCGCACCTACGAGGGCGGCCGCGGACGCGAGCGGGAGCCGCGCTCCGAGCTCTTCCTGCTCGCCGTCTCCAACTTCGTGACCCAGCAGACCTTCTACGAGACCGGCGAGGACCGTGACGACCGGTTCGCGGGGCTCGTGCGCGAGCTCGCCGTGAGCGACCCGTCGTGGACGGCCGGACTGCTCGGCTGGCTGCGCGGCGAGGGCAATCTGCGGACCGCGTCGATCGTGGGCGCCGCCGAGTACGTCAAGGCCCGCCTGGACGCCGGCGCGACCGACGGCCCGTCGAACCGGCAGGTCGTGGACTCCGTGCTGCGGCGGCCGGACGAGCCCGGTGAACTGCTCGCGTACTGGACCGCGCGGTACGGGCGGAGCATTCCCAAGCCCGTCAAGCGGGGCGTCGCCGACGCCGTGCGCCGCCTCTACGGCGGCAAGGCCCTGCTGAAGTACGACACCGCCTCCAAGGGCTACCGCTTCGGCGACATCCTCAACCTGGTGCACGCCGCCCCCGACCCGGAGAAGCCGTGGCAGGGCGAGCTGTTCCGGTACGCCCTCGACCGCCGGCACAACCCGGACACCGCGGTGCCGCCCGCGTCGAACCGCGTCCTCACCGCGCACCGCGAGCTGATGGCGCTGCCCGTCGAGGAGCGGCGCGCGGTGGTCACGGCGCCGGACGGGGCGGAGCGGCTCGCGGCGGCGGGCATCACCTGGGAGGCGCTGGCGGGCTGGCTTCAGGGGCCGATGGACAAGGCGGCCTGGGAGGCCGTGATCCCGTCCATGGGCACGATGGCCCTGGTGCGCAACCTGCGGAACTTCGACGAGGCCGGGGTCTCCGACGAGGTCGCCGCGCGGGTCTCCGCCCGCATCGCCGACCCGGCGGAGGTCGCGCGGTCGCGGCAGTTCCCCTTCCGCTACCTCGCCGCGTACCAGCACGCGCCGTCGCTGCGCTGGTCGTACCCGCTGGAGCAGGCGCTCGGGCACTCGCTGGCCAACGTGCCCGCGCTGCCCGGCCGCACGCTGGTGCTCGTCGACCGTTCGGGCTCGATGTTCTACTCGCGGATGTCGGACCGCTCCGAGCTCACCCGCGCGGACGCGGCGGCCGTCTTCGGCACGGCGCTCGCGCTGCGCGCCGCGAAGGCGGACCTCGTCGAGTTCGGCTCGACCAGCAAGCCGGTGCCGTTCCGCCGGGGCGAGTCGGTGCTGAAGATCCTCGACCGGTTCGGCGACCTCGGCGGCACGGACACCACCGAGGCGGTGCGCCGGCACTACAAGCGGCACGACCGGGTGCTGATCGTCACCGACGAGCAGTACGCGTACAGCCGGCACGGCGACCCGACCGAGCAGGTCCCGGCGGACGTTCCGGTCTACACCTGGAACCTCGCCGGCTACCGGGCGGGCCACGGCCCGTCGGGCACCGCCAACCGGCACACCTTCGGCGGGCTGTCGGACGCGGCCTTCCGGATGGTTCCGCTGCTCGAGGCCGGCCGGGACGCGAACTGGCCCTGGGCCGCGTGAGGCCGTACCCCGGTCCGGGGCCCTCCCCCTTCCCTGCTCGGTAGGGTACGGGGAGGGTTCCCGGGTGCGAGGAGTGGCTGATGGCGCGGGTCAGGTCCATGCGCGCGGACGCCCGCCGCAATCGCGGGCTGCTGCTCCGGGCCGCGGTGGAGGCGTTCGCCGCGCACGGCGAGGGCGCCTCGCTGGACGACATCGCCAAGCGGGCCGGCGTCGGCTCCGGCACCCTCTACCGGCACTTCCCGACGCGTCAGGCGCTGCTGGAAGCCGCGTACGTCGACCGCATCGAGTCGATCGCGGGCCGGGCCGGTGAGCTGGCCGAGCGGCTGCCGCCGGGCGAGGCGCTGCTGGAGTGGCTGAACGAACTCGGCGCAGGGATGATCCAGATCCGCGGGCTGCGGGCGCTGCTGGGGTCCGCCGTCGGGGGCGGCGGCACGGAGTGCTGCGACCCGCTGAAGAGCGCGGTGTCCCGGCTGGTCGGCGCGGCGTGGGCGGCGGGGGCGCTGCGCCGGGACGTCGGACCGGACGATGTGCTGCGGCTGGCCCACGGGGTGGCGACGGCCTCGGAACTGGCGGGCGGGGAGGGCACGCACATCCGCCGCTACCTGGAACTGCTGATGGACGGGCTGCGGCCCTAGGCGCCCCCTGCGCGGGGGCGCCCTGGGGGTGTGTGGTCAGAGGGCCTGGGCGGCCGGCTTCACCATTCCGCGTACCGTGCGGGACTTCACGAAGTCGCCCATCGCGGTCATCTCCCACTCGCCGGAGAACTGGCGGATCAGCTTCGCCATCATCACGCCCGTCTGCGGTTCGGCGCTCGTGAGGTCGAAGCGGACCAGTTCCTCGCCCGTGCTGGCGTCCAGCAGGCGGCAGTACGCCTTGGCCACCTCGGTGAACTTCTGGCCCGAGAAGGAGTTGACCGTGAAGACCAGGCCGGTGACCTCCATGGGGAGCCGGCCGAGGTCGACGGTGATCACCTCGTCGTCCCCGCCGCCCTCGCCGGTGAGGTTGTCGCCGGAGTGCCGGATCGCGCCGCCCACGATCTGGAGCTTGCCGAAGTAGCAGCTGTCGATGTGGTTGCGCTGCGGGCCGTAGGCGATGACCGAGGCGTCCAGGTCGATGTCCTTGCCGCGGTAGGCCGGCTCCCAGCCGAGGCCCATCTGGACCTGGGACAGCAGCGGGCGGCCGCCCTTGATCAGGGAGACGGTCTGGTTCTTCTGGAGGCTGACCCGGCCCTTGTCGAGGTTGATCTTCCCGGCGCCGGGGGCGGGGGCGGGTGGGGCCGGGGGAGTGGCGGCTGCGGCGGGCGCGGTGGGTGCCGCGGCCGGCATGGGGGGTGCCTGCGGGGTGGCCGGCTGGGGCGGGGCGGCGGCGGCCGGTTCCTCGACCGTGACGCCGAAGTCGGTGGCGATGCCGGCCAGGCCGTTGGCGTAGCCCTGTCCGACGGCTCGGGCCTTCCAGGCGCCGTTGCGCAGATAGATCTCGACGACCACCAGTGCCGTCTCCGAGCCGAGGCCCGGGGGAGTGAAGGTGGCCAGGACCGTGTTGTCGTCCGCGTTGCGGAGGGTGGCGGTGGGTTCGATGCCCTGGAAGGTCTGGCCGGCGGCGTCGGGGCTCGCGGTGACGACGATCTTCTCGATGCCGGGGGGCACGGCGGTGGTGTCGACCGTGATGGCGTCGGGGGCGGTGCCGCCGCCGGAGCGGTACGTCACGCCTGGGCCGGCGGGTTGGTTGTAGAAGATGAAGTCGTCGTCGGAGCGCACCTTGCCGTCGGCGGTGAGCAGCAGGCCCGAAACGTCGAGGCGCACGGGGGCGGCGACGTCCACCGTCACTCGGGCGGTGGGGAGAGGGATGTTCGAGCCGGGGGTCATAGCGGTCATGCCGGGTGAACGAGCGAGGCCGTTTTACCGTTCCCTTACCTGTCGCCCGATCGGGCGGTGGGGTTCGGAACGTTCTTCGCCCCCGCCGCCCCTTCCCTTCCCGACCCCGGGGGCGCTGCCCCCGGACCCCCGCTCCTCAAACGCCGGAGGGGCTGAGTTTCAGCCCGTCCGGCGTTTGAGGACGAGGCCCGAAGGGCCGAAGGGGGTCTGGGGCGCAGCCCCAGGGACGGGACGGGTAGGGGCGGCGGGGGCGAGGAAAAAACCCCTACGGAACCACCACGATCTTTCGGCCCACGCCCGCCGCGAACTGGTCCAGGGCCTCGGGGTACTGGGACAGCGGCAGGCGGTCGCTGATGAAGACCTCCGGGTCCAGCACACCGTTCGCGAACAGCTCCGCCGCCCGCTCATAGCTGTGCAGCACCGCCATCGACCCCGTGATGGTGATCTCCTGGTTGTAGATCCGGTACGGATCGATCTGCACGCGCGTCGCATAGTCCG
This sequence comes from Streptomyces sp. NPDC031111, assembly GCF_055570675.1. Classification (NCBI taxonomy): domain Bacteria; kingdom Bacillati; phylum Actinomycetota; class Actinomycetes; order Kitasatosporales; family Streptomycetaceae; genus Streptomyces; species Streptomyces sp. NPDC031111. The sequence goes on along the minus strand of NZ_JBVIGS010000020.1, from coordinate 129,161 downwards.
CGACCCCGAACTGAAGGAACGTACCCGCCTTCGCGACCCGCTCCAGCCCGTCCTGGATCGCCGCCGCGTTCCCGGTCGCGTCGATCACGAGGTCCCACCCCTGCGGCCGGTCCAGCTCGTCCGGGCTCGCCGCCGACGCGGACACCCCCAGAGCCCGCGCCGTCTCGAGACGCGCCGGATTCAGGTCCACCATGTCCACACTCGCCGCACCGGTCCGCTTAGCCAGCTCCAGCATCATCAGCCCCATCGTCCCGGAGCCGTAGATCAGCACATGGGCGCCGAGCCGCGACTGGAGCACGTCGTACCCGCGCACCGCGCAGGACAGCGGCTCGATCAGCGCCGCGTCCTGCGTGCGGACGTGCTCCGGGAGCTTCACGCAGTTCGCGACCGGCGCCACCGCGTACTGCGCCGCGCCACCCGCCGTGGTGACGCCGATCGCCGCCCAGCGTTCGCAGAGGTTGTTGTGGCCGGTACGGCAGTAGCGGCACTCGTAGCAGTACAGGGAGGGGTCCACGGCGACCCGGTCGCCGACCGCCACCTCCGTGACCCGCGCGCCGACGCCGACCACCTCGCCGGCGAACTCGTGCCCCGGCACGATCGGCAGCTTCGGCGCGAACTCGCCCTGGAGGATGTGCAGATCCGTGCCGCACAGCCCGCACGCGGCGACCTCGACGACGACGTCGCGCGGCCCTGGCGTCGGGTCCGGGACCTCGGCGACGACGGCCTTGCCCACGGACTCGATGACGGCGGCCTTCATTTCACGGCTCCCAACGACAGGCCCTGGACGAGTTTGTCCTGGGCGGCGAACCCCGCGGCGAGCACCGGCAGGGAGATGACGAGCGACGCGGCGCACACCTTGGCCAGGAACAGGCCCTGGCTGGTGATGAAGCCGGTCAGGAAGACGGGGGCGGTCTCGGCGACCACGCCCGTCAGGACCCGGGCGAAGAGCAGTTCGTTCCAGCTGAAGATGAAGCAGATGAGTGCCGTCGCCGCGATGCCGGGCAGGGCGATCGGGGCGACCACGCGGGCCAGGACCGTCGGCAGCCGGGCGCCGTCGATCTGGGCGGCCTCGATGACCGCGACCGGTACCTCGGCGAGGAAGGACTGCATCATCCACACCGCGATCGGCAGGTTCATGGAGGTGTAGAGGAGGACCAGCAGCCAGATGTTGTCGAGCAGTCCGGCGTTCTTGGCGAACAGGTAGATCGGCAGCAGGCCGGCCACCACGGGCAGCATCTTGGTGGAGAGGAAGAAGAACAGGACGTCCGTCCACTTCTTCACCGGGCGGATGGACAGGGCGTAGGCCGCGGGCAGGGCCAGCAGCAGGACGAGGAGCGTCGAGGCGACGGACGCCACCGTCGAGTTGATCAGGGCGGGCCAGGGACTCGCGCCGCCGCCCGCGCCGAAGAACTCGCGGTAGCCGTCCAGGGTGAGGGCGGCCCCGAAGGACGGCGGGTTGGTGGCTGCGTCCGCCTCGGAGTGGAAGGACGTCAGCGCCATCCAGGCGATGGGCAGGAAGAACACGATGCCGGCCAGCCAGGCGACCAGGCCGAGACCCGCTCCGCCGCGGAACCGGCCGCGGGCGCGTACGGCGATGCTGCTCATGCGCGGGACACCTCCTCGCGGAACAGGGACGACACGACGCGCAGGGCGAAGGTCGCGATGATGATCGAGCCGATGACGACCAGGACGCCGGCGGCCGAGGCGAGGCCGTTCTCGTGGGCCTGGTAGAAGGTCTGGTAGACGGTGTAGGGCAGGTTGGCGGTGCCCAGGCCGCCGGACGTGATGGTGAAGACCGCGTCGAAGTTCTGCACGATGTAGATCGAGCCGAGCAGGGCGCCCAGTTCGAGGTAGCGGCGCAGATGGGGCAGGGTGAGGTGGACGAAGATCTGCCAGTCGCTCGCGCCGTCGACGCGGGCGGCCTCGATCTGCTGCTGGTCCCGGCTCTGGAGTCCCGCGAGCAGGATCAGCATCATGAACGGGGTCCACTGCCACACCAGTGAGGCCTCGACGGCGAGCAGCGGGGTGTCGGAGATCCAGTCCGGCTGGGGGCCGCCGACGTAGTGCAGCAGGCCGTTGAGGAGTCCGTACTCGGGGTTGTAGAGGACGTGCTTCCACAACAGTGCCGCCGCCACCGGGACCACCAGGAACGGGGCGATGAGCAGGGTGCGGACGATGCCCCGGCCGCGGAACCTCCGGTCCAGCAGCAGGGCGAGGAGCAGTCCGAGGACCAGGCTGGCGAGGACGACCGCCACGGTCAGCAGGATCGTCGTCCAGACGGACTTGCGCAGGGCCGCGTCGGTGAGCACCTCCTGGTAGTTCTCGAAGCCGGCGAAGTGGCGGGCGTCGGGGTAGAGGGAGTTCCAGTCGAAGAAGGAGATCACCAGGGTCGCCACGAAGGGCAGCTGGGTGACCACGATCATGAAGATCAGGGCGGGCAGCAGCGGGGCGCGGGTGGCCCAGGCGCGCAGCCGGGGGGAGGGCCGGCGAGGGGCGGGGCGTTTCTGTGGTGCGGCCACGGGGGCCGTTGTCGTGGCGGTCATCGTCCCTCGTACTCCTCGGAGATCTCTTCTGCGAGCTGCTGGGACTTCCTCAGGGCCGACTCGACGGACTGGCGTCCGGCGATGGCCGCGCTGATCTCCTGGGAGACCTTGGTGCCGAGATCGGTGAACTCGGGGATGCCGACGAACTGGATGCCGGGCGCGGGGCGGGGCTGTACGCCGGGGTCGTCGGGCCGGGCCTGTTCGATGGCCTCCTTGGTCATCTCCTGGAAGGCGGCCGCCTCCGCGCGGTAGGCGGGGTTGGCGTACGTGGAGGCGCGCTTGCCGGCCGGGACGTTGGACCAGCCGATCTCGTCGCCGACCAGCTGCTCGTACTCCTTGCTGGAGGCCCAGGAGACGAACTTCCAGGCGTTGTCGGGGTTGCGGGAGGCGTGCTGGATGCCCCAGGCCCAGGTGTAGAGCCAGCCGGAGGACTCCGTCTTCTCGACGGGCGCGGGGGCGTAGCCGACCTTGCCCTGGACGGGGGACCCCTCGGCCTCCAGGGAGCCGGCGGCGGAGGTGGCGTCGTACCACATGGCGACCTTGCCCTGGGTCATGTTGTTCAGGCACTCGGCGAAGCCGGCCTGGGCGGCGCCGGACTCGCCGTGCTCGCGCACCAGGTCGACATAGAACTTCGTCGCCTTCTGCCACTCGGGGGAGTCGAGCCTCGCGTTCCAGTCCCGGTCGAACCAGGTGCCGCCGAAGGTGTTGACCACCGTGGTCAGCGGGGCCATGACCTCGCCCCAGCCGGGCAGTCCGCGCAGACAGATGCCCTTCATGCCCGGTTCGGCCCCGTCGAGCCGGGCGGCGAGGTCGGCGACCTGCTGCCAGGTGGGGTTGGCGGGCATCTCCAGTCCCTCCTTGGCGAAGACGTCCTTGCGGTACATCAGGAAGGACGACTCGCCGTAGAAGGGCTGGCCGTAGAGCTTGCCGTCGTCGCCGGTGAGGGACTGGCGCATCGGCTTGAGGACGTCCTGCTCGTCGTAGGCGCCGTCCTTCGCGACGTACGAGTCCATCTCGTGCAGCCACTCGTTGCGGGCGTAGATGGGTATCTCGTAGTTGGACAGGGTGGCCACGTCGTACTGGCCGGCCTGGTTGGCGAAGTCCTGGCTGATCTTGTCGCGGACGTCGTTCTCCGGCAGCACGGTGAAGTTGACCTTGATGCCGGTGTCCTTGGTGAAGTGGTCCGCGGTCAGCTTCTGGAGCTCGACCATCTGCGGGTTGTTGACCATCAGGACGTTGATGGAGTCACCGCCGGACCCGGCCCCGCCCGCTCCGACCCAGCAGCCGGAGAGCAGCGGGGCGAGCAGCGTCCCTGCGGCGGCCGCGGCGAGTGCGGCTCGCGGCGGCCTCCATCGGCTCTGGGTTTGCATGGATCACTCCTCGACGAAAGCGGTCGTATAGGGAGATAGGGGGCGTTGCCCGGCATGGCTCGGCCCCGGGGGACGTGAAACGGTGTGTCGATGTGCTGATCTGAGCTACTTCAGACCCGGATGACCTGCGGCCCGAGCAGGGAGTAGCGATGGGCCTCGGCCGCCGGGAGCAGGGTGCTCGTGACGATCGCCTCCAGCGCGCCGACCTCGGCGAACCGGCAGAAGCTGACCGCCCCGAACTTGGTGTGGACGCCGGCGAACACCACCCGGCGGGCGGCCCGGACCGCCTGCGCCTTGACCTCGCTGACCGCGGGGTCGGGTGTGGTCAGGCCGTGTTCGCGGGAGATTCCGTTGGCGCCGATGAACGCCAGGTCGATGACGAACCCGGAGAGCATCTTCGTCGTCCAGTGGTCGACGGTGGCGAGGGTCCCGGAGCGGACCCGGCCGCCGAGCAGCAGGACGGACACGGTGCCGGTCTCCGCGAGCGCGCCCGCGACCGGCAGCGAGGCGGTGACCACGGTGAGCGGCCGGTCGGTGGGCAGGGCCTCGGCGATGAGCTGCGGGGTGAAGCCCTCGTCGACGAAGACCGTCTCGGCGTCCCCGAGCAGCTCGGCCGCGGCGGCCGCGACCCTGCGCTTCTCGGGCACATGGCTGGTGGCGCGGAAGGCGAGCGTCGTCTCGAAGCCGGCGCTCTCCACCGGGTAGGCGCCGCCGTGGGTGCGGCGCACCAGACCGTGGTCCTCCAGGGCCCGCAGGTCCCGTCGTACCGTCTCCTTGGCCACGCCCAGGTCGGCGGCGAGCGCGCTGACGTCGACCGAGCCGGTGGTACGCGCCACCCGCACGATCTCCCTCTGGCGCTCCTCGGCCGTCCGGTTGCCCATGGCCGGACACCTGCTTCCTGATCTCGCTGCCCGTTCGGGCCCGGTGAGGCCCATGCAGGAAGTTGTACAGCGGGCGTTCGATGCTGACCAGGTCTGTTGCGGGCCCGTTCCTGCCCGGTTGTGCCCGTTCGGCCGGGGCGGTGCCCGGCTCGGACCTGGGAGGGCGCGGGGATCTGGGTGGGAGCGGGCAGCGCGGATGCCCGCATACGACGGCGGGCGGGCCCGTTCGGTGCCCGCCCGCCGTCGGTTGCGTCGATTTCGCGCCGGTGTCCCGCCGGCAGTACGCCGTCAGTACGGCCAGATGGGCGGGTCGGTGACGAAGTGGCCGCCCAGGCAGGCGTGCGCCGGGTTGTCCGGGTCCAGTTCGCCCTGCTCGGCGATGAGCTTCTCGGCGTACTGCTCGGAGTCGTCCCGCGGTTCGTAGCCGAGCGCCCGCGCGGAGGTGAGGTCCCACCACAGGCGGGTGTTGGCGGAGGAGCCGTGGACCACGGTGTGGCCGACGTCCTCGGCGGTCAGGGCCGCGTGGAAGAGACGGGCGCCGTCGGCGGGGCTCATCCACACCGAGAGCATGCGCACGCTGGTCGGCTCGGGGAAGCAGGAGCCGATGCGTACGGAGACGGTCTCCAGGCCGTGCTTGTCCCAGTAGAGCTGGGCGAGGTCCTCGCCGAAGCACTTGGACAGGCCGTAGAAGGTGTCGGGGCGGCGCGGGGTGTCGACCGGGATGAGGGGGTCGTCGCCCCGCGGGCGCGGGGTGTAGCCGACGGCGTGGTTGGAGGAGGCGAAGACGATGCGTCCGACGCCCTCCTCGCGGGCCGCCTCGTACAGGTTGTACGTGCCCTCGATGTTCGCGCGGAGGATCTTGTCGAAGGAGGCTTCCAGGGAGATGCCCGCGAGGTGGATGACCGCGTCGACGCCGCGGACCGCCTCGCGCACGGCCTCCTTGTCGGCGAGATCCGCGACGATCGTGTCCGGTTCGCCGTCGATCGGGCGCATGTCGAGCAGGCGCAGGTCGTAGCCGTGGTCCGGGAGCAGGCCGCGCATCAGGGTGCCGAGTCCGCCGGCGGCGCCGGTGAGCAGAACGGTGCGGGGAGCGGGCATCCTCGAATTCTCCTTGCATCACCGGAGTGCACATGAGTGCACCATATTCATATCCTTGGACACGCTAGGGAGGGAGGGTGCGGCGCGTCAAGTATCCACGGACTTCCCGCGGAACGGAAGAATTCGCTGGTGTGCGAGGGGTTCCGGCGCTTGACCGGCGTCCCCGCGGCGCCTTAGCGTGAGTCTGTTCAGGAATGTGGACGTGAATCAGGAATATGGACCTGGGAGAGCTCGTGACGCCAGCCGCCCCTCTCGCCGCCCGACTCGGTGTCCCCTCCGGGCCGCTGTTCTTCCCGGTCACCGCCTACGGACCCGACGGCTCCGTCGACCTCGACACCCTCCGGCTCCATGTCCGGCGCGGGGTGGAGGCCGGGGCCGCCGCCGTGTTCGCCTGCTGCGGCACCGGTGAGTTCCACGCGCTGACGCCGGAGGAGTTCGAGCTGTGCGTGGCGGCGGCCGTCGAGGCCACCGAGGGGTGCGTCCCGGTCGTCGCGGGCGCCGGCTACGGCACCGCGCTCGCGGTGCGCTACGCCCGCCTCGCCGAGCGCGCCGGGGCCGACGGGCTGCTCGCCATGCCGCCGTACCTGGTCCGGGCCGCGCAGGAGGGACTGCTGCGGCACTACCGGGAGCTGGCCGCCGCGACCTCGCTGCCGGTGATCGTCTACCAGCGCGACAACGCCGTCCTCACCCCCGCGACCGTCGTCGAACTGGCCCGCACCGACGGCGTCATCGGCCTCAAGGACGGCCTCGGCGACCTCGACCTGATGCAGCGCGTCATCGGCGCCGTACGCACCGACGGCCCCGGTGACTTCCTGTACTTCAACGGGCTGCCCACCGCCGAACTGACCCAGCCCGCCTACCGCGGCCTCGGCATCACCCTCTATTCGTCCGCGGTGTTCTGCTTCGCGCCCGACATCGCGCTCGCCTGCCACACGGCCTTCCGCACCGGCGACACCGCCACCGCGAACCGCCTGATCGACGGCTTCTACCGGCCGTTCGTCGACCTGCGCGCCCAGGGTCACGGCTACGCCGTCTCCCTCGTCAAGGCCGGTGTACGGCTGCGCGGGCTGGACGTGGGGGAGGTGCGGCCGCCGCTGCACGAACCCACCGGGGATCATGTGAAGCAGCTCGCTCAGCTGATCGAGCGGGGACACGCGCTGCTCGAGGAGGGCCAGTGAAGGCGTCGGCGTTCGTCTACCCCTGGGACGTCAACGGGGACCCGGAGGCACCCGCGCGGATCGCCGCACTCGGCACCGCCCAGGTGACGCTGGCCTCCGCCTACCACTCCACCCGCGCGCTGACCCCGCGCCACCCGCGCCACCGTGTCGTCACCGCCGAGCACGCGGCCGTGCTGTACCCGGCCGGGGAGCACTGGTCCGGCCGTACCCCGCGCCCGTACCCGGCCGGTGACTGGGCGCCCGGTGACGCCTTCGGCGAGGCCGCCGCCGCGCTCGCGGACGCGGGCCTGGAGGTGCACACCTGGGTGGTGCTGGCGCACAACTCCCGCCTCGGCGCGGAGCATCCGGACACGTCGGTGGTCAACGCCTATGGCGACCGCTACCCCTGGGCGCCGTGCGTCGCCCAGCCCGCCACGCGCGCGTACCTGACCGACCTGGCCGCCGAGGCGGCGGTGCGTCCCGGAGCGCGCGGCACCGAACTGGAGTCCCTCGGCTGGTACGGGCTGGCCCATCTGCACGCCCACGACAAGATCGCCGGGGTCGGCCTCGGGGACGCCGGGCAGTACCTGATGTCCCTGTGCTTCTGCCCATCCTGCCGTGACGGCTACGGCACCCGGGGCCTGGACGCCGACGAGCTCGCCGCCGCCGTACGGGCCGCACTGGAGCCGGTGTGGCGGGGCGCCGCGCCCTCCGACGGCGGCTGGACGGGCGTCGAGAAGCTCCTCGGCGAGGCACCGGCGAACGCCACGCGCGCGTGGCGCGACGAAACGGCCCGCACGCTCCAGGAGGCCGCGGTCACCGCCGTACGGGAGGCCGCTCCCGAGGGCTTCCAGGTCCTCCTGCACGCGGACCCGGTCTCGTACCACTGCGGTGCCAACGCCGGCGTCGACCCGGCGCACATCCTCTCCGTCGCCGACGGAGTGGTCGTGCCCTGCACGGGAGGCGCCGGGCCGCTGACGCCGTTCGCGCGGGAGGGCCGCGAGGGTGCCGTCCTCGCCGCCAACTTCACGGTGGTCTCCGGCATGGGTGGCAGCCCGGCCACGCTGGCGGCGGACGCGATGGAGGCTCGCCGCCTGGGTGCGACGGAACTGCGGCTGTATCACGCGGGGTTGGCGTCGGACGCGGACCTGGAGGCGGTGCGGTCGGCGCTGGCCGGGTTCTGAGCCGGCGGGGGTGTGGGTGTGGGCCGGGGGGTGTTCGCGCAGCCCGGCGTTGGCGGGGTGCCGCTGCGCCCACCCGTGCCGCCCTGGGGGCACCTCCCAGGCCTTTAAGGCACTGGGGGAGGCACGACTGCCCGCAGTTGCGTCCATGACTGCCCGCAGTTGCGTGATCATGCCGGGGTGGGGTTTGCGCGGTGGCCGCGCAGGGTTGCCGCCGTTGCCGCCAAGCCGAGGGCGACCGCGATCAGCAGCAGGCGGTGGTCGAGCAGTTCGACCAGGGCCGCTCCGGCCGCCAGACCGAGGACGTTCGGTGTGTACACCAGGGTGTTGGCGGTGGCGGTGACCCGCCCGAGCAGCGGGCCCGGGGTCTCGTGCTGCACGGCGGTCAGCGTGGCGATCAGTACGGCGGGCAGGCCCACGCCGATCGCCGCGCTGCACACCCACGCCAGGGGGTCGTTCGGCACCGCGCGCAGCGCCACGGCGACGGCGAGTACGGCGATGCCGTATGCCGCGAAACGCCGTGCGCCGAAGCGGCGCAGGGCCGGGCCGGAGAGCAGGCCGACCGCAACCGACCCCGCGCCCTGGACGGCGTACAGCACACCGGCGTACGTGGGGGAGTGGCCGAGGTCCTCGACCACGGCGTAGACCAGCGCGCCGCTGACGCCCGCGCACAGCATCGTGGCGCCGCCCGCCACGACCAGCGGACGCAGCACCGGATGCGACCACAGGTGACGCGCGCCCTCGGCTGTCCGCTCCCGCCGGCTGCCCGTCCGCGGCGCCGGCCGGTCCTCCCGTACGCGCAGGAAGGCGTACACGACCGCGGCGAGCAGAAAGGTGACCGAGTCCAGCACGGCGACGCCCGCCCCTCCGTACACCGCGTAGAGGCCCGCGCCCGCCAGCGGGGCCAGCAGCTTCATGCCCTCGTTGGCGGTCATCCGCAGGCCGTTGAAGTCGCCGAGCAGGGACCGGTCCACGGCGGTGGCGATCAGCGCCGACTCGGCCGCGTCGTGGACCACGCCCGCCGCGCCGTACACGAACAGCACCGCGTACAGCAGCCACAGCCCGCGCGGTGAGTCGACCGTGCAGAGGGTGAGCAGCAGCGCCGCCATGAGCAGGCTCACGGCGATCAGCAACGGCCTGCGGCGGAACCGGTCGGCGACCGTGCCCAGCAGCGGGCCGGCCAGGGTCGGCGCCCACATCGCCAGCATGCACAGCGCCGCGAGACCGTCCGAGCCGGTGAGGTCCTTGACCCACACGCCCGAGGCCAGCCACAGCGCGGAGGTGCCGAAACCGGAGATCACCACTCCGGCGAGATAGAGCCCGGCGTTGCGGTCCCGCACCACGCGGGCCGCCGTCCATGTCGTCGTCATGCCTGGCCATCGTCGGTCTAAGGACCCTCCGTCGGGATCGGTCAGGTGCCCTAGACGCGTCACGGCCGAGCGATGAGTTCCGCGGACGGGATCGGTCCACCTCCCAGGAGCACCTTCAGGAGGAGCAGCTCGATGAACGACAGCACACTCGACCTCGGACCGCAGACCCGGGTCGTGGCGCGCCTCGCCGAGGCCGTCACCGACGAACAGCTGGCGGACGCCACGCCCTGCCCGGGGTACGCGGTACGCAACATGCTGGGCCACCTCCTCGGACTGGCCGTCGCCTTCCGGGACGCGGGAGGCAAGAATCTCGGCGTCACCACGGACACCAGCCCGGAGGCCGCCCTGCCGGACATCGGACCCGGCTGGCGCGAGGAACTGCCCAAGGTCCTCGACGAGCTCGCCGAGGCCTGGCGGGATCCGGCGGCCTGGACCGGTATGACCCGCGCGGGCGGCGTGGACCTGCCGGGCGACGTCGCCGGTGCCGTCGCCAACGACGAACTGCTCATCCACGGCTGGGACCTGGCCCGCGCGACCGGACAGCCGTACGCGCCCGACCCGGCCGCACTCGAGGCCTCGCACGCCTTCCTCCTGGCCGCCGCCGAGGACGACGACCGGGGCGACGGCATCTTCGGCCCCGTCGTCCCCGTCCCGCCGGACGCCCCGCTCCTGGACCGCACGATCGGGCTGAGCGGCCGGGACCCGGGCTGGAAGCGGCCCGCGTAAAGCGGGCGCGTGGGCCGGGGAGCGACTCGTAGCCTCCCCGCATGACGCTCGCCCTCACCGTCCTCGGCACCGCCTCCCCGCACCCCGCTCCGGACCGCCCCAGCTCCGGACACCTCCTGCGCGGCGGCGGCGCCGAGGTGTGGGTCGACGCCGGGTTCGGCACGTTCGCCGAGTTGCGGAGGCACACGGATCCCGCGCGGCTGGACGCCATCTGGATCTCCCACCTGCACGCCGACCACAGCGCCGATCTCCTCGCCGCCGTGTACGGCCTGGCGTACGGCGGGCTCACCCCGCCCGCACCGATCCCCGTGCACGCGCCCGCCGACTGCGCACAGCGGCTGGCCGGGTTCTTCGGGCGCCCGGACACCGGCTTCCTCGCCGGCGTCCTCGACTTCCGGCCACTGCGCGACGGGAAGACCGTCCGCCACGGCGCCCTGACCCTCACCTCCACCGCCGTCACCCACGACGTGGAGGCCTACGGCCTGCGCGCGGAGTGCGCGGGGCGGGTGTTCGCCTACTCCGGGGACAGCGGGCCGTGCGCCGCGCTCACCGGACTCGCCCGCGACGCCGACCTCTTCCTCTGCGAGGCCGACATCGACGAGCATCGCGAAAGCGAACGGGTTCATCTGACGCCCGAGGACGCCGGAGCCACCGCCCGGGAGGCGGGTGCGGACCGGCTGCTCATCACGCACGTGGGCCCCACGCTCACCCCCGAGGCCGCCACCGCGCGGGCAGCCGCCGCCTTCGGCGGATCCACCGCCACCGCCCGGGAGGGCCGCACGTACACCGTGTGAGGCAACGCCAAGTTCCTTTGTCGGAAGCATTGACGAAACTTCGGGCCGCTCCTACCGTCATCGCGTCGTACTTCGTACGTCATATATGAGACGCGATACGCGAGATCCGATCCGCGAGATCCGAGAGGCGCGCATGACCTCTGTGCCCACGCCGATCCCCTCCCGCACGCAGTACGTGCTGGAGGAGATCAAACGCCGCATCCTCACCGGCCGGTTCACACCGGGCCAGGCCCTGGTCGAGACCGACCTCGCCGCACAGTTCGGGGTGTCCAAGACCCCGGTGCGCGAGGCGCTCAAGACCCTGGCCGGCACCGGTCTGGTCGTGATGAGCCAGTACAAGGGCGTCACGGTGCGCATGGTCGACGCGGACATGGCGCGCGAGGTCTACGACGTGCGGCTGCTCCTCGAACCCGAGGCGCTGAAGCGCGCCGTGCGCCGCGGCGCCTCCCTCGACGCCGCACGCGACGCGCTGACCCGCGCCGACGAGGCCACCGACACGGCCGAACGGTCGCTCGCCAACCGCGAGTTCCACCGCGCCCTCTACGTGCCGTGCGGCAACCCGCTGCTCGGCCGGATGCTCGACGAGGTCCGCGACCAGGCCGCGCTCGTCTCGGCCGTCGCGTGGGCCGCCGACCCCTCCTGGGAACGGGAGGCGAGCGAGCACCGGGACATCCTGCGGCTCGCCCTGGACGGCGACGCGGACGGCGCGGCGCGCGCCCTGCACTCGCACATCGCGTCGTTCGTGCGACGGGCCTTCCCCGAAGCGGAATTCGACGGGGAATTCGTGGCCCCGGAAGCCCAGAAAGAGGACGGTCAGGCATGACAACGACGTTCGAGACCCAGCGGGCGGCCCTGGCCGACGTGGTGGCGATCCCGGTGACCCCGTTCGCCGAGGACGGCTCCGTCGACCCAGGCACCTACCGGGCCCTGCTGCGTCGTCTCCTCGACGGTGGCATCACGACCCTCACCCCCAACGGCAACACCGGCGAGTTCTACGCCCTGACCCCCGACGAGCGCCGGCTGGTCACCGAGCTGACCGTCGAGGAGGCCGGCGGACGCTCGGTGATCCTGGTCGGAGTGGGCCACGACGTGCCCACCGCCGTCGCCTCCGCACGGCACGCCCGTGAACTCGGCGCGCAGATGGTGATGGTGCACCAGCCCGTCCACCCCTACGTCTCGCAGAGCGGCTGGGTCGACTACCACCGGGCGATCGCCGAGGCCGTGCCCGAACTGGGCGTCGTCCCCTACATCCGCAACGACCGGCTCACCGGCGCCCGGCTCGCCGAACTCGCCGACGCCTGCCCCAACGTCATCGGCGTGAAGTACGCCGTGCCGGACGCCGCGAGGTTCGCCGCCTTCGCCCGGGACGCGGGACTCGAACGGTTCGTGTGGGTGGCGGGGCTGGCCGAGCCGTACGCCCCCTCCTACTTCTCGGCCGGCGCCACCGGTTTCACCTCGGGTCTGGTCAACGTCGCCCCGTCCGTCTCGCTGAACATGATCGAGGCGCTGCGCTCCGGCGACTACCCGACCGCCATGAAGGTGTGGGAGCAGATCCGCCGCTTCGAGGAACTGCGCGCGGCCAACGGCTCCGCCAACAACGTCACCGTGGTCAAGGAGGCCCTCGCCTCCCTCGGCCTGTGCCGCCGCGAGGTCCGCCCGCCGAGCAAACCGCTGCCGGAGAGCGAGCGCGCCGAGGTCGCCGCGATCGCCGCGGGGTGGTCCATATGAAGAGCCCCGAGCAGCTCAGGAGCCACCAGTGGTACGGCACGGACGGACTGCGCTCCTTCAGTCACCGCGCCCGCACCCGGCAGCTCGGCTATCTGCCCGAGGAGCACCTGGGCAAGCCCGTCATCGCGATCCTCAACACCTGGTCCGACATCAACCCCTGCCACGTCCACCTGCGCGACCGCGCGCAGGCCGTCAAGCGGGGCGTCTGGCAGGCGGGCGGCTTCCCCCTCGAGTTCCCGGTCTCCACCCTCAGTGAGACCTTCCAGAAGCCGACCCCCATGCTCTACCGCAACCTCCTCGCCATGGAGACCGAGGAACTGCTGCGGTCGTACCCGGTCGACGGGGCCGTGCTGATGGGCGGCTGCGACAAGTCGACGCCCGCCCTGCTGATGGGCGCCGCCAGCGCCGATCTGCCGACGGTGTTCGTGCCGGCCGGGCCCATGCTGCCCGGGCACTGGCGGGGCGAATCCCTCGGTTCCGGCACCGACATGTGGAAGTACTGGGACGACAAGCGCGCCGGTGTCATCGGCGACTGCGAGATGCAGGAACTGGAGAGCGGCCTGGCCCGCTCGCCCGGCCACTGCATGACCATGGGTACGGCGTCCACGCTGACCGCCGCCGCCGAGGCCCTCGGCGTCACGGTCCCGGGGGCCTCCAGCATCCCGGCCGTCGACTCCGGGCACGACCGGATGGCCGCCAGGGCGGGCATGACGATCGTCGACCTGGTCCACAAGGACCGCAAACTGAGCGACATCCTCACCGCGGAGGCGTTCGAGGACGCGGTGACGACCGTCCTCGGACTCGGCGGCTCCACCAACGCCGTCATCCATCTGATCGCCATGGCCGGACGCGCGGGCGTCAAGCTCACCCTCGACGACTTCGACCGCATCGCCCGCACCGTCCCGGTGCTGGCCAACGTGCGGCCCGGCGGACAGACGTACCTGATGGAGGACTTCCACTTCGCGGGCGGACTGCCCGGGTTCCTCTCCCGGATCCCGGACCTGCTCCACCTGGACCGGCCCACCGTCTGCCACGACACCCTGCGCGAGCAGATCGCCGGCGCGCAGGTGCACAACGACGACGTCATCCGGCCCCGGGACAACCCGGTCGCGGACGAGGGCGGGGTCGCCGTACTGCGCGGCAACCTCTGCCCGGACGGCGCCGTCATCAAGCACATCGCCGCCGAACAGCACCTGCTGAAGCACACCGGTCCCGCCGTCGTCTTCGACGACTACAAGCAGATGCAGCGGACCATCAACGACCCGGCGCTGAACATCACCGCCGACCATGTGCTGGTCCTGCGCAACGCCGGACCCAAGGGCGGCCCGGGCATGCCCGAGTACGGCATGCTGCCGCTCCCCGACCACCTGCTCAAGCAGGGCGTGCGGGACATGGTGCGGATCTCCGACGCCCGGATGAGCGGGACGAGTTACGGCGCCTGCGTCCTGCACGTCGCCCCCGAGTCGTACGTCGGCGGACCGCTCGCCCTCGTGCGCACCGGCGACTCGATCACCCTCGACGTCGAGAACCGCACGCTGCGCCTCAACGTGGACGACGAGGAACTGGCGCGGCGCAGGGCCGAGTGGACGCCGCCGCCCGTGCGTCAGGAGCGCGGCTACGGCGCGCTCTACAACGAGCAGATCACCCAGGCCGACACCGGCTGCGACTTCGAGTTCCTCGCCCGGCCGGGCACGGTCCAGGACCCCTACGCCGGCTGACCCGGCAGCACCTGCCCCGGACACCGCACACCTACGTAGAAAGCGCTTCACCCGCTCAGCACCGCACAGCACGACGTACCGAGAAACGGAGAACAGTCATGGCCCATGCCGCAGCCGTGGCGAAACCGCCCGCGCCACCCCGGCGGCGCCGTGCCTCCGCCACGCCCCGCAGGCTCCCCTATCTGCTGATCGCGCCGGCCGCCCTGCTCATGCTGGGGTTCATCGCCTACCCGGTCATCAGCGTCTTCTACTACAGCCTGCAGCACTACAACCCCACCAAGCCGTGGCGCGACGGCTTCGCGGGCTTCGACAACTTCACCCACATCTTCACCGAGGACCCCCTGTTCTGGGACACCCTCGTCTTCAGCGCCAAATGGGTCTTCGTCGAGGTCGGACTGCAACTGCTGTTCGGCCTGGCCCTCGCCCTCATCGTCAACCAGACCTTCGTCGGCCGCGCCCTGGGCCGCGCCCTGGTCTTCTCGCCGTGGGCCGTCTCCGGCGTGCTGACCTCCGCGATCTGGGTGCTGCTCTACAACTCCCAGACCGGCATCACCCGTTACCTCGCGGACATGGGCATCGGCGACTACGGCGTCAGCTGGCTGTCGGACACCTCCACCGTCTTCCCGGCGGTGGTCGTCGCCGACCTTTGGCGCGGTGTCCCCTTCTTCGCGATCCTCATCCTCGCCGACCTCCAGTCCGTCTCGAAGGACCTCTACGAGGCCGCCGAGGTCGACGGCGCGAGCCGCATCAAGCAGTTCTGGCACATCACGCTGCCGCACCTGAAGGACGCCATCATCCTGTCCACACTGCTGCGCGCGGTGTGGGAGTTCAACAACGTCGACCTGCTCTACACGCTGACCGGCGGCGGACCCGCGGGCGAGACCACGACACTGCCGCTGTACATCGCCAACACCTCGGTCGATGCCCACAACTTCGGCTACGCGTCGGCGCTGACCACGGTCGCGTTCGTGATCCTGCTCTTCTGCTCCATGGTCTATCTGCGGCTGAGCAAGTTCGGAGGCGAGAAGTGATCACCAAGGAGGCCACCGTGGCCGCCCCCGCCCCCGCGCCCACCGCCCCCGAGCCGCCGCGGCCGAACAAGAAGCGCCGGGCCTGGGACGAGGCACCCCGCTGGCAGATCTACCTGCCCCTGGGCATCTACCTCGTCTTCACCCTCATCCCCTTCTACTGGATCCTGCTCTTCGCGCTCCGCCCGGCCGGCTCCACCTCGCTGGTGCCCTGGCCGATGACCACCGTCCACTTCGAGAAGGTGTGGACGGACCGCAGCTTCGGCACCTTCTTCCAGAACAGCGTGCTGGTCGGCGTCGCCACCCTGATCATGACGACGCTGGTCGCCCTGGCCGGCGGCTACGCCCTCGCCCGGTTCGACTTCAAGATCAAGCGGGCGTTCATGCTGGCCCTGCTCTGCTCCCAGTTCGTGCCCGGCGCGCTGCTGCTGGTCCCGCTGTTCGAGATCTTCGCCGAACTCCAGATGATCAACTCCCTGGGCAGCGTCATCATCGCCGAGACGGTCTTCCAGCTGCCGCTGTCGATGATCCTGATCAGCAACTTCATCAAGAACGTGCCGTACTCCCTGGAGGAGGCCGCCTGGGTCGACGGCTGCAACCGCTTCAAGGCCTTCCGGGTGGTCGTCCTGCCCCTGCTGCGGCCCGGTCTGATCGCCGTCGGCTCCTTCGCCTTCGTCCACTCCTGGAACCACTTCCTGTTCGCCCTGATGTTCCTCAACAACCAGGAGAAGCAGACCATCCCGGTCGGCCTCAACACCCTGATGAGCGCGGACAGCGTCGACCTCGGCGCCCTCGCCGCGGGCGGCATCATCGCGGCCGTCCCCGTCGTGATCGTCTTCGCCTTCATCCAGAAGTGGCTGATCACCGGATTCAGCGCGGGGGCGGTGAAGGGATGACGGAACCTCGGACCGCCCCCGGCACACCGCTCCCCGTCGTCCTCGCCGGCGCCCGCGGCCACGGCCGCTGGCACGTCGAGAACATCCGCCGGCTCCAGGAGAGGGGACTCGTACGGCTCGTCGGAATCTGCGAGCTCACCCCGCTCACCGAGGACGAGTTCGGCGGCGAACTCCCCGAGCAGTCCGCCGACTTCGGCGCGCTGCTGGACTCCACCGGCGCCCGGATCGCGGCGATCTGCACCCCGATCCCGACCCATACCGACCTCGCCCTCGCGGCGGCCGAACGCGGCGTGCACATCCTGCTGGAGAAGCCGCCGGCGCCGTCGTACGCCGAGTACCGGCGGATGGCCGACGGGGTCGCCGCGGCCGGGGTCGCCTGCCAGATCGGCTTCCAGTCGCTCGGCTCGCACGCCCTGCCGGCGATCCGCGAGCTGGTCGCCGAGGGCGCCGTCGGCCGGGTCGTGGGGATCGGCGGGGCCGGTGCCTGGGTGCGGCCCGAGGAGTACTTCCGGCGGGCGCCCTGGGCGGGCCGGCGCCGGCTGAACGGCGTCGACGTCGTCGACGGGGCGCTCACCAACCCCCTCGCCCACGCCGTCGCCACCGCGCTCGCGCTCGCCGACAGCACCCGCGCCGAGGACGTCGCCGGCATCGAGACCGAGCTGCTGCGCGCCAACGACATCGAGTCCGACGACACCTCCTGCGTACGGATCACCACCGCACGCGGCGGATCGGTCACCGTGGCCGCCACCCTGTGCGCCGAACGGGCCGACGAGCCGTACGTCCTGGTGCACGGCACCAGCGGGCGCATCACCTTCTGGTACAAGCAGGACCGCGTACTGCTCCAGCGCGCGGACCACGGCCCGGAGGAGACGCTGTTCGACCGCACCGACCTGCTGGAGAACCTAGTCGCCCACCTCACCGACGGGACCCCCCTGCTGGTCACCCCCGAGGACACCGGCGCCTTCATGCAGGTCGTCGAGGCGATCCGCGAGGCCCCCGACCCGGCCCCGCTGCCCGCCGGCGCCTGGCGGCGCGTCCCCGGGGAGAACCGCCGCGTCGTGCCCGGCATCGACGGCCTGGTCGCGGCCTCCGCCGACACCCTGTCCCTCTACTCCGAGCTGGGCGCCCCCTGGGCCCCGCCCGCCCACCACCTGCCGAAAGAGGTGAGCACCCGATGACCGGCAACGACTCCCTGGTCCTGCGCGTCGCGGGCCGGCCCGTCGGCCGGTACGTCACCCGGCCCGAACTGCCGGCCCGGCTCTCCCCGCGGCCGTACCTGCACCCCGTCACCACCCTGGCCGGCACGGCGGTCACCGAGCTGAGCCCCGCCGACCACACACACCACCTCGGCGTCGGTGTCGCCGTTCCCGACGTCGAGGGGCACAACTTCTGGGGCGGACGCACCTACGTCCGCGACCAGGGACCCACCGAGCTCGACAACCACGGCTCCCAGCGGCACACCGCGTTCCAGCTGCGCGACCCCGACGGCTTCGTCGAGGAGCTGCGCTGGGTCGCCGCGCCGGGCGAGCTGCTGCGCGAGCGCCGCACCGTCGCCGCCACCGAACTCACCGACACCGCCTGGGCGCTGGACTTCACCTTCTCCCTCACCAACGTCACCGAGGGCCCGCTGTCCATCGGCAGCCCCGCCACCAACGGCCGCCCCGGAGCCGCCTACGGGGGCTTCTTCTGGCGGGCCCGCAAGGAGGACACGGCACCGGACGTCTTCACCGCCGGCACCGAGGGCGAGAGCGGGGTCCACGGCCACCGCGCCGACTGGCTGGCGCTGGCCGGGTCCACCTGGACCCTGGTCTTCGCCGGGGCCACGGAACCCACCAGGCAGGACCCCTGGTTCGTCCGCACCGCCGAGTACCCGGGCGTCGGCTCCTCCCTCGCCCACGACGCGCGGCTGCCCCTCCCGCCCGGCGAGACCGTCGTCCGCCGCGTCGTCACCGTCGTCGCCGACGGCCGCCTCGGCCGGACCGAGGCCGCCGCCCTGGTCCGCAAGGCGGTGAGCCCGTGACCGCCGAACAGACCGACCTCACCTACCGCAACCCGGTCCTGAACGCCGACTGGTCCGACCCGGACGTGATCCGCGTCGGCGACGACTTCTACCTGACCGCCTCCAGCTTCGGCCGCGCCCCCGGACTGCCCCTGCTGCACTCCCGCGACCTGGTCAACTGGACCCTCGTCGGCCACGCCCTGGAACGCCTCGAACCCGAGGCCGAGTTCGCCGTGCCCCGGCACGACTGCGGCGTCTGGGCCCCGTCCCTGCGCCACCACGACGACCGGTTCTGGATCTTCTGGGGCGACCCCGACCAGGGCATCTTCCAGGTCAACGCCCCCGGGATCCGCGGCCCCTGGACCCGGCCGCACCTGGTGAAGGCCGGCAAGGGCCTGATCGACCCGTGCCCGCTGTGGGACGACGAGACCGGCGAGGCGTACCTCGTGCACGCCTGGGCCAAGTCCCGCAGCGGCGTCAAGAACCGCCTCACCGGCCACCGGATGCACCCCCACGGCACCGAACTCCTCGACGAGGGCAAGGTGATCGTCGACGCCGACCGCATCCCCGGCTGGTTCACCCTGGAAGGACCGAAGCTCTACCGGCACGACGGCTGGTTCTGGATCCTCGCCCCCGCCGGGGGAGTGGAGACCGGCTGGCAGGGCGCCTTCCGCTCACGCGGCTTCTTCGGGCCGTACGAGGAGAAGGTCGTCCTGGAGCAGAAGGACACCGACGTCAACGGCCCCCACCAGGGCGGCTGGGTGCGCACCCCGTCCGGCGAGGACTGGTTCCTGCACTTCCAGCAGCGCGGCGCGTACGGCCGTGTCGTCCACCTCCAGCCGATGAGCTGGGGCCCGGAGGGCTGGCCGGTGCTCGGCGAGGACGGCGCCCCCGTCAGCGGGCACCGCCGCCCGGAGCTGCCGCCGCAGCGGTCCGCCGCGCCCGCCACCGACGACGACTTCCCCGGCGGACGGTTCGGCCGCCAGTGGTCGTGGACGGCCAACCCGCAGGAGGGCTGGGCCACCCAGCACTCCGCCGACGGGCTGCGGCTGACCTGCGTCCGCTCCGCCGGCGCGCACGACCTGCGCACCCTGCCCCATGTGCTCACCCAGCGGCTGCCCGGCCTCCCGTGCACCGTCGAGGTGGAGCTGCGGCTCGACAGCGAGGAACCCGGGGCACGCGCCGGGCTCGCGGTCCTCGGGGACGCGTACCGCTGGATCGGGCTCCAGCGCGGCGCGGACGGCACGGCGCACCTGGTGCACCGGTTCGCCGAGACGGTCGCGGAGCACGAACGGGACGCCGACCACCCGAGGCCCGCCCCCGACGGCCGGGCCCGGCTGCGGGTCGACATCGGCGCCGGGGCGCGCTGCCGCTTCTCGTACGACACCGGGGACGGCTTCCGCCCCTCCGGTCAGGTCTTCGCCGCCACCCCCTGGCGCTGGGTCGGAGCCCTGCTCGGCCTGGTCGCCGTGGCGCCCACCGGCCATGGACACGCCGGTACGGCCACGTTCACGCGGTTCCGAATCAGTCCGGTGCACGGCTGAACACCGCCGGACGGCCACGACAGACCCCCCACAACTTCATAGTCCGTTGGATCCCAAAGAAGAGAGCCGACCAATGAAGATCAGCATTCGCAGAAGCAGCACAGGCAGGCGCCGGACGTCGGCCGCCGTCGCCCTGGGGGCCGTGCTCGCCCTGACCGCCACCGCCTGCGGCGACGACGGCAGCGGCGCGGGCGGCGACGACGGCGCCGAGGGCAGCGGCAAGGGCAAGATCGTCTTCTGGGACAACAACGGCGGTGTCCGCACCGACATCTGGAAGGAGATCATCGCCGACTTCGAGAAGGCGAACCCGGACATCGACGTCCAGTACGTCGGGATCGCCTCCACCGAGTACCAGTCCAAGGTCGACACCGCCATCCAGGGCGGCGGCCTGCCGGACGTCGGCGGCATCAGCGCGTCGATGCTCGCGGGCTTCGCCGCCCAGGGCGCGCTCGACACGCTGGACTTCCGCCTGGCCAAGTCCCCGCTGAACGGCAAGCTCAACAAGGACATGATCGAGTCGCTGCGTGCCGCGGGCGGCGGGGACGACAAGCTGTACTCGATCCCGACCTCGGCGAACAACGGCGTCCTGTACTACCGCACCGACCTTTTCGAGAAGGCGGGCCTGGAGGAGCCGACCACCTGGGACCGGTTCTACGAGGCCGCGGAGAAGCTGACGAACAAGGGCAAGAACGAGTTCGGCTACACCATCCGCGGTGGCGCCGGCTCCATCGCCCAGGCCCTGGACGCGATGTACGGGCAGTCCGGCATCACCTCGTTCTGGGACTCCAACGGCGAGAAGACCACGGTCAACGACCCGAAGAACGTCGAGGCCCTGGAGAAGTACGCGGCCCTGTTCAAGAAGGCCACCCCCGCCGCCGACCTGAACAACGACTTCACCAAGATGGTCGCGCAGTGGGACTCCGGCACGATCGGCATGCTGAACCACAACCTGGGTTCCTACCAGGACCACGTGAAGGCGCTCACCACCGAGAAGTTCCGGGGCATTCCGCAGCCGACCGGGCCCGGCGGAAAGCGTGTCCAGGTCTCCAACCCGGTGGACGGCGTCGGCCTGTTCAAGAGCTCCAAGAACAAGGAAGCCGCCTGGAAGTTCATCGAGTTCGCCACGTCGGCGGCGTCGAGCTCGAAGTTCAACGAGTCGGCCGGTCAGGTGCCGGCGCACACCGACGCGGCGAACGCCGAGTGGATCAGCAAGGCGGAGCCCACGAAGCTGGCGGCCGAGGCGTTGAACGATGGTTCCACCACCATTGTTCAGCTTCCGTACTACCTGCCGGACTGGAACACGATTTCCAAGGCGGACAATGAGCCGAACTTCCAGAAGGTTCTTCTCGGGGACATGGGTGCGAAGGAATTCCTGGACACGATGGCTGAGCAGTTGAATGAGGCTCAGGCCGAATGGAAGCAGCAGATGGGCTGACGCGGGTTTTTTTGCCGGGGGCGGCTCGGTTTTGATTCGGGTGCGGGCCGTCCCTGGTTTCTCGCGCAGTTCCCCGCGCCCCTTCGGGGCGCTTCCATCGCCCTCTGTTGAAAGGCACAGCCTGTGTCCATGACGCGTAGACAGGTTGCCGTTGCCGGGCTGAGTGTGCCCCTTGCCCTGGCCATGACCGAGACTGCGCAGGCCAATTCAAGGCGTCACCGGACGCTCTACATCGCCGGTGATTCCACCGCCGCTCAGAAGTACGCCGATGCCGCGCCCGAGACCGGGTGGGGAATGGCGTTGCCCTTTCTGGTCCACCGGCATCTCGCCGTCGCCAATCACGCCGTGAACGGGCGGAGTTCCAAGAGCTTTGTCGATGAGGGGCGGCTCGAGGTGATTCTCTCCTCGATTCGGCCCGGTGACCTTCTGCTCATCCAGTTCGCGCACAACGACGAGAAGACCGCCGATCCCGTTCGCTACACCGAGCCCTGGTCGACGTATCAGGAGTATCTGCGGATGTATGTCGACGGGGCCCGGGACCGTGGGGCCCGGCCCGTGCTGGCCACCGCCGTGGAGCGGCGGCGGTTCGACGCGGACGGGAACGCCCTGCCGAGCCACGGTGACTATCCCGCCGCGATGCGGGCGCTGGCGACCGAGGAGAAGGTCCCGTTGCTCGACGTCCAGGCGCTGTCGCTGGCCCTGTGGCAGGAGCTCGGGGTCGAGGAGACCAAGCAGTACTTCAACTGGACGGCGACCGAGCAGGACAACACGCACTTCAACCCGCCCGGCGCGATCGCCGTGGCGCGACTGGTGGCCCGGGAGCTGCTGCGCACCCGGGTGCTCGCGCCGAGCGACGTGCGGCGGCTGGACGAGGAGATCCCGCAGTCGTGGATCACCTGGCCGGAGGCCGCCGCGTAACACCCCCTGGACCATCAGAAGGAGAGCCGCACCATGAACAGATCTGGATGGCATGGGCATGCCGCAGTGAGAGCCGCCTCACTGGCCGGCTGCACCGCCCTCGTGCTGGGCCTGACCGGCACCGGCGCCCAGGCCCACTCCCCGTCGCACCACCCCCGGGACGCCGCCCGGCAGACGCTCGGTGCCGGTGACGGCTGGGGCTCCTACGGCACCGGCACCACCGGCGGCGCCGCGGCCGACGCCGAGCACGTCTACACCGTGACCGACTGGGCCGGGTTCAAGGCGGCCCTGGCGGACGGCGGCGACGCGCCGAAGATCATCAAGGTGAGGGGGACCATCGACGCCGTCTCCGAGGGCTGCGACTCGCTCGCCGCGCCCGGGTACGACTTCGACGCCTACCTCGAGAAGTACGCGCCGGAGACCTGGGGTCTGGAGCAGGACCTGAGCGCCGAGCCCGACGACAGTCCGGAGGGGCTGCGGAGGGCGTCCGCCGCCAACCAGGACGCCACCATCAAGGCCGACATCCCCGCCAACACCACGATCATCGGCGTCGGCCGGAACGCCGGCTTCAAGGGCGCCAGCCTCCAGATCAAGGGCGTGGACAACGTCATCGTCCGCAACCTCACCCTGGAGAGCCCGCTCGACTGCTTCCCGCAGTGGGACCCGACCGACGGCGACAAGGGCAACTGGAACTCCGAGTACGACACCGCCGTCGTCCACGGCTCCACCCACGTCTGGCTGGACCACAACACGTTCACCGACGGCGAGCACCCCGACAGCGCGGCCCCGACCCACTTCGGCATGCTGTACCAGCAGCACGACGGCGAGCTGGACATCGTCAGGGGCGCCAACTACGTCACCGCCTCCTGGAACGTCTTCACCGAGCACGACAAGACGATCCTGATCGGCAACAGCGACAGCGAGTCCACCGCCGTCGGCGACCGGGGCAAGCTGAAGGCGACCTTCCACCACAACCTGTTCTCCGGCCTGGTCGAGCGTGCGCCGCGCGTCCGCTTCGGACAGGTCGACGTGTACAACAACCACTTCGTGGCCACCGAGGGCTACTCCTACAGCTTCGGCATCGGCAAGGAGTCCCAGCTCGTCGCCGAGCACAACGCCTTCACCCTGGCGAAGGGCATCAGCCCGGCGAAGATCCTCAAGAAGTGGAGCGAGGCGCCGGTCACCGCCGCGCACAACGTGGTCAACGGCGAGCGCGTCGACCTGATCGCCGTGCACAACGCGGAGATCCCGGCCGAGACCCTCCAGTCCGGTGCCGGCTGGACCCCCACCCTGCGCGCCGCCGTCCACCCGGCCCGCGCCGTCCCGTTCCTGGTCCAGTTCGGCGCGGGCGCCGGCCGTCTCCGCTGATCCTCCCGACAGCCGGCCGGGGCGGTCCGTCCCCACTGCGGTCCGCCCCGGCCCGTCCCCGTCATCCAAGGAGCACCCGCATGCCCTCGCCCCTGTCCAGAAGGAACTTCCTGGCCGTCGGCGCCGCGGCCGGCACCGCCCTCGCCCTGTCCGCCGCGCCCGCGCGGGCCACGCACCGGCCCCGCGGCCCGTTCGGCCGGTACGGCTCACCGGCCGCCCGCCTCACCCCCGGAACCCTGTACGTCCACCCGGGCGGCGCCGGTGACTTCACCACCGTGCAGGCCGCGGTGACCGCCGCCACCGGGGTGGGACGCACCCTCGTCATCGCCCCGGGCACCTACCGCGAGACGGTCTCCGTCGACGCCGACCGCACCGGCATGACCTGGCTCGGCGCCTCGGAGAACCCCCGCGACGTGGTGATCGTCTACGACAACGCGGCCGGCACCCCCAAGCCGGACGGCTCCGGCACCTACGGCACCTCAGGCTCGGCCACCACCACCGTGCGCCCCGACGGATTCACCGCCCGCTGGATCACCTTCGCCAACGACTGGCTGCGCACCGACCTCCCCGGCACCAGCGGCACCCAGGCCGTCGCCCTCAAGGTGCAGGGCGACCGCAGCGCCTTCACCCACTGCCGCTTCCTCGGGCACCAGGACACCCTGTACGCCGACACGCTGTCCCTGGACACCTTCGCCCGCCAGTACTTCTCCCACTGCTACGCCGAGGGCGACGTCGACTTCGTCTTCGGCCGGGCCACCGCCGTCTTCGAGCACTGCCACTTCCGCACCCTGGTCCGCCCCGACCTGACGGCCGCGCCGTACGGCTTCGTCTTCGCGCCCTCCACCGCCGGCGCGAACCCGCGGGGGTATCTGGTCTCCCGGAGCAGGATCAGCAGCGAGGCCCCCGACGGCTACTACAAGCTGGCCCGGCCCTGGGTGCCCAGCTCCGACCGCACCGCCCGCCCGATGCTCACCGTCCGGGAGACCCACCTGGACGCGGGCATCGACGCGGTCGCGCCGTACACCAACATGTCGAGCGGTTACCCGTGGCAGGACCAGCGCTTCGCCGAGTACCGCAACAGCGGCCCCGGCGCCGTGATCACCGTCCCGGAGAACAGGCCGCAGCTCACCCGTTCGGAGGCCGCCTCGCACACCCGGGAGGCGTACCTCGGCGACTGGCGGCCCTGGCGGTGACCTCGGTCCCCGGCCCGCCCGGACTGCTCGAGGCCCTCAAGGACGACCTGCGGTTCCCGCTCGCCTGGGGCACCTCACCCGTCCGTGACCTCGAGCGGTGGCGCCGGGCGGCCCGGGCCAAGGTCGGGGAACTGCTCATCGTGCCGGATCAGGACGGCGTTCCGTACGCGCCCGAGTACACGACCGGCCCCGAAGGCGACGGGTACGCACGGGAGTTGGTGACCCTCTCGCTCACCGGCCGCACCCGGGCCCGCGGCGCCCTGCTCACCCCGCACGGCGCCGGGCCCTTCCCGGCCGTACTGCTGCTGCACGACCACGGCTCCCGGTTCGACATCGGCAAGGAGAAGTGCGTCCGGCCCTGGTACGACGCCACCCGCCTCGCCTCCGCCGAGGAGTGGGCGGACCGGTACTACGACGGACGCTTCGTCGGGGACGAACTCGCCCGGCGCGGCCATGTGGTGCTCTGTCTGGACGCGCTCGGCTGGGGCGAGCGCGGTCCCCTCGGTTACGAGCAGCAGCAGGCCCTGGCGAGCAACCTCTACCACCTCGGCTCCTCCCTCGCCGGGCTCCACGCCCGTGAGGACCAGCGGGCCGCGGCCTTCCTGGCCGGCCTGGACCGGGTGGACGCCCGCCGGGTCGCCGCCGTCGGCTTCTCCATGGGCGGCTACCGCGCCTGGCAGACCGCCGCGCTCAGCGACCACGTCGCGGCGGCGGTCAGCGTCTGCTGGATGACCGGCCTCAAGGAGATGATGGTGCCCGGCAACAACACGCTGCGCGGGCAGTCGGCGTTCCACATGCTCCACCCGGGGCTCGCCCGGTACCTCGACCTCCCCGATGTGGCGAGCATCGCCGCGCCCCGGCCGATGCTGTTCTTCCACGGCGGGCGCGACGCCCTGTTCCCCGCCGACGGGGTGCGGGTCGCGTACGACAAGCTGCGGGCGGTCTGGCGCGCCTGCGGTGCCGAGGAGCGGCTGCGGCTGAAGACGTGGCCGGAGTACGGCCACGTCTTCAACGCCGTGATGCAGGACGAGGTCTACGCGTGGCTGGAGTCCGTCACTCCCGCACCGGCCTGACCGTCCCGTACGCGGCCAGCAGCCTGGCGTACTCCGCCCGCGTCACCGGGATCACCGTGCCGTGCCGCGGGCTCGCGGGCAGCTGGTAGCCGGTCGACGGGGTCCACTGTCCCGAGTCGAGGTCCGTGGTCTCGAAGGGGAGGTAGCCCCGGCCGCCGTACTCGTCGATGAACAGGTACCACTTCTCCTCGGTGTTCGACTTGAACACCGTCGGCCCCTCGCCCCGCTCCATCGCGCCGCTGCCGATGCAGTCCGCGACGAAGTCGTACGAGGTGTCGGTCAGGGACGTGGACTTCTCGCCGGTGATGAACTTCGAGCAGGGCGAGCCGGAGGACGGGTCGCGCTCGTCCTTGGTGTAGCGGTAGTACGTGTCCTGGTGCCGGACGACCGTGGAGTCGATGACGGAGTAGCCCGGGTCGTTCCAGGCCCTCGGCTCGCTGAAGGAGCGGAAGTCCCTCGTGGTCGCGTACAGCATCCGGTTGTACGTCGAACCGGTGTGGTCCGGGTCGTCGTCGGCGTACAGCTTGGACGCCCAGAAGACGACGTACGCGTCGAGTTCGTCGTCCCAGTAGGCCTCCGGGGCCCAGGTGTTGCCCGCGTTGTCCGGGGCGACCCGCACCAGGCGCTGGTCGGTCCAGTGGATCAGGTCGGTGGACTCCCACACCATGATCGACTTGCTGCCGTGCCGCTGCACCTCGTCCCAGCTGCCGCTGCTGCCCTGGTACATCCGCAGATCGGTGGCGATCATGTAGAACCGGTCGCCCTCGGGGGAGCGGATCACGAACGGGTCGCGCAGCCCCTTCTCACCGATCGTCGACGTCAGCACCGGCTCGCCGGCGTTGAGTTCGCGCCAGCGCAGGGCGTCGTTGCCGCGGCTGAGGGCGTAGCGGATCTGCTCGCCGTCGGCGGTGCCCTCGCCGGTGAAGTAGGCGAAGAGATAACCGGCGTACGGGGGCTGCTTCTTCACGGGTGGTGCTCCGGACCGTGCGGTGCCCGGCGGGGTGGCGAGCAGGGCGAGGAGGAGGGCGAGGAACGGGACGAGAAGCGTGCGACGGGCGGTGTGGCGGCGCATGACACTTCCTGTCGGAGTCTGAGGGATTCTGTTGGATGCGCTGTTCTCGGAGTGTCACCAGTGGAGTTCGGGGCGTCAACCGATGCGGACGGGACGGGGAGCGCCGAAAGTTTTCGGGTGTTTTCGCCGTTCGGGGGCTCGGACAACGAGGAACGCCCCGCCGCGTGCGAAGCGGCGGGGCGTCCGTGCGGCGGTGCGGATGGGGGTCCGGACCGCCGGGGGGCCGGCCGCCCGAGGGGGGCTCGGGCGCTACCGGTCACCGGGCCGCCGGACGTCGGGACGGCGGCCCGGGGTCATGGGCCCGGCGGGATCACTTGTAGGTGATGTCCGACGCCGAGAACTTGCAGTACGTGCCGTCCGGGCCGGTGCCGAGTTCCTTCGGCTCCTTGCCGGTGTTGTTGCCCTGGTAGCGGATGCAGGTCTTGATCTTCTTGCCGCTGTCGCCGTGGATGCGGACGTTGCGCAGCGCGGCCGTGTCGCCGTAGCTCTGGTTGATGCCCACGATCGACTTGCCGGGGGCCGTGATGTCGACGTCGTTGATGATGATGGTCCGCTTGTACTGCGTGGAGCAGTTGCCGCAGGACCGCACCAGCTTGCCGAAGTTCTCGACCTGGAACTTGGTGACGACGAGCTTCCCGGCGCCGTTGAACTGGAGCACCTTGTCGTCGGCACCCTTGGCGCCGCCGCCGTACACCGTGTAGACGGAGTTCGCCGACTTGCCCTTGAAGCTGGCCGCGTCCTCGCCGACGTCCAGCCACCAGACGTTCTGGAGCGTGCAACTGCCCTTGCAGTGCACGCCGTCGGCGGCCGGGGTGCCGATGATGACGTTCTTCAGCGTGGCGCCGTCGGCCAGCTCGAAGATCGGGTCCTGGCCCTCGTCCTGGCTGTCGCCGCCCAGGGCGCCGGTGCCGTAGAACTTCTTCATGCCGCCGTCGTACGTTCCGGAGACCGGGACGGTCTTCGAGACCGGCTTGCTCCCGGTGTCGGAGGGCCAGGACGAGGCGGCGCCCGCGGTGGACAGCATCGACGTGGTGACGATCGCCGCCGCCGTGAGGCCGAGCGCGGAGGCACCGGCGATCACGGCCCGCCGCCTGGTGGTCCGGCGGCGGTGGGAGACCGGCTGTTCGGGACGTGCAGTCATGCGCGATTTCCTTGCGTGGGGAGGGTCTTTGCGTCTTCTGGTCGCCGCCGCCGCGCGAGGGGTTGCCGCGGTCCGCGATCTTTTTTCACGCGTCCCCGTCGTCCGCCGCGTCCTCGTCGTCCCGCGCCGCGAAGTCGCCGCCGACCCGCGCCTCTTCGGAGCCGGTGCGGGCCGTCGCCGTGTAGGTGTCGTCCCCGGCGTCCCGGCCGCCCCGTTCGTGGTCGTACTGCCCCGCGAAGACCCACTCGCCGGGCTCCACCGCACGGCCCTCCCTGAGCGTCCAGGTGTAGACGAGGAAGCCGTCCCGCTCGTCGACCGTGAGGGCGAAGTCGTCCTCCGGCAGGGAGCGCCAGGCGCCCGTGGAGGTCACCCCGCCGGTCTGCGCGATCCGCAGTTCCACCGTGAGCTCGGTCAGCCGGGCCTTCGTCTTGAGGGTGACGTTGCTCTGCGCCCAGAACTCGTTGCTGTGCGGGTCCACCGAACCGTCCGACCACAGCGGCCCGTCCTCGACCCCGGCCGGCGGCCGTTCCGACCGGCCGGACGAACTCGGCGTCCCCTCGGGCGGGGTGACCGTGTTCCGGGGCCGCTCCGGGGCGTCCGGCGCGGGGTTCACCGGCGGCTCGGGCGCCCGGCTCGTGGCCTCCGGGGACGGTGTGGGGGTCGGCGAGACGGCCACCTGCCGCTGCGGCGGAGCCTCCTCCTTCACCGCGGACGCGACCGCGAACCCGCCCACCGCCAGCACGCCGGCGACCGCGGCCGTCGCACCCGCCACCCGGACCCAGCCGAACACCGGCGGACGCGCGGCCCGGTGCTCCGGGCGGGCCGGTCCGGCCATGCCGCGCTCCACCCGGGCCAGCATCCGCTCCCGGTCGGGCTCGTGCGCCCCGGCCGCCTCGTGCAGCCGGGCGCGCAGCTCCTCGTGCACGTCCCGCCGCATGGTCACCGGTCCCTTCCCGTCGCCCCGTCGGGGCGTTTCCGTACGCTCCCGGCCGCTTCCCCGCCGGCGGTGGCCGCCACCGCGGCGTGCACCCGGCGGGGTACCTCCCGCGTGCCCAGCAGCCGCTGAAGTTCGGCCATCCCCTTCGAGGTCTGGCTCTTCACCGTACCGACCGATATGCCGAGGGCCAGCGCGGTGTCCTTCTCCGACAGGTCGAAGGCGTGCCGCAGCACCACGCACGCCCGCTTGCGGAACGGCAGCCGGCGCAGCGCCTCCTGCACATCCACCACGCCCGGTACGTCGGGGTTCTCGGCCCGTTCCTCGCGCGGCGAACAGAACAGCGCGATCCGCCGCCGCTCGCGCACCGCGCTGCGGATCCGGGTACGGGCCAGATTGGCCACCACGCCCCGGGCGTACGCCGCCGGATGGTCGGCGGCGCGCACCCGGTCCCAGCGGTGCCACAGCGCCAGCAGCGCGTCCGCCGCCAGATCGTCGGCGGTGTCCGCCTCACCCGTCAGCAGATGGGCCAGCCGGGACAGTTCGGCGTAGTGGCGTTCGAAGAACGCGTGGAACTCCACGGAGGCGGCGTCGTCGACGACGGTGCCCACGGGCGACCTCCCCTCGCAAACGGCGTCGGGCGCCCCTGGCGGCGCACCCGGTGTGTGTCATGTAGATGACATGTGAAAGTCCGGAGTCGACCGGCGTGAGTTCCGGAGCGTAGCAGTGATCATTCACGGGATCGTGCGGAGGGTCGAACGGTGTCTGGCCGGTCGGCATTCGAATCCGTAACACGAAGCACACCTGAACGAGGTTCAGCGCGGGCACAATCCAGCCAGCATCCGCAGATCGATCTCCAGGCACCGAGGAGTAGTTGTCATGTCCGAGGCACAGAAGACGGCCGATCGCCAGGGGGCCGAACCCTCCCCGGTGAACAGCCTCGACCGGTTCTTCCGGATATCCGAGCGGGGGTCCACCGTCGGCCGGGAGATACGCGGCGGCTTCGCCACGTTCTTCACCATGGCCTACATCCTTGTCCTGAATCCCATCATCCTGGGCAGCGCCGAGGACAAGTTCGGCGAGCGGCTCGACCCCGTCCAACTCACCACCGCCACCGCCCTGGTGGCCGCCGTGATGACCGTCATCATGGGCGTCGGCGGCAATCTGCCGCTCGCGCTCGCCGCCGGACTCGGCCTGAACGCCGTCGTCGCCTTCCAGATCGCCCCGCTGATGAGCTGGGACGACGCGATGGGCCTCATCGTCCTGGAGGGCCTGCTCCTCTGCGTGTTGGTGGTGACCGGGCTGCGCGAGGCCGTCATGCACGCCATCCCGCAGCCGCTCAAGCAGGCGATCAGCGTGGGCATCGGCCTGTTCATCGCGTTCATCGGCTTCGTCGACGCCGGGTTCGTCAGCCGCATCCCCGACGCCGCCAACACCACCGTGCCGGTCCAGCTGGGCGGCACCGGCACTCTCACCGGCTGGCCGATGCTGGTGTTCTGCCTGGGCGTGCTGCTCACCGTCGCCCTGCTCGCCCGCAAGGTGCGTGGTGCCATCCTCATCAGCATCGTCACCATGACCCTGGTGGCGATCGCCGTCAACGCGGTCGCCGACGTCCGTACCTGGGGATTGACCACACCCGAGTGGCCGGACAAGGTGGTCGACGCCCCCGACTTCGGCCTCCTCGGCGAGTTCAGCCTGTTCGGCGCGTTCGGGCAGGTGAGCGCCGTCACCGTGGTCCTGCTGGTGTTCACCCTGCTGCTGTCCGACTTCTTCGACACCATGGGCACCGTCGTCGGCGTCAGCGCCGAGGCCGGGCTGCTGGACGAGCGGGGCAAGGTGCCGAACCTCGGCAGGGTGCTGCTCATCGACAGCGCCGCTGCCGTCGCCGGGGGCGCCTCCTCCGCCTCGTCGGCGACCTCGTACATCGAGTCGGCGGCGGGGGTCGGCGAGGGCGCCCGCACCGGCTTCGCCAACCTGGTCACCGGCGCACTCTTCGGCCTGGCCCTGTTCCTGACGCCGCTGCTGACCATCGTCCCGCTCCAGGCGGCGGCGCCCGCGCTGGTGGCCGTCGGCTTCCTGATGATGACCCAGGTCAAGCACATCGAGTGGGACCGCTACGAGATCGCCATCCCGGCGTTCCTGACCATCGCCGTGATGCCGTTCACCTACTCCATCACCAACGGCATCGGCGCCGGCTTCGTCGCCTACGTCGTCATCAAGACGGTGCTCGGCCGGGCCAAGGAGGTCCACTGGCTGCTGTGGGGCGCCTCGGCGCTGTTCCTGGTGTACTTCGCGATCGACCCCATCGAGCAGGTCCTCGGCGTCAAGTAGCCCCGCACACAAGGCGAAGGGCCGCCCCCGGGGGGAAGGGGGCGGCCCGCCCGTGAAGACGCCTCAAGGACCGGGAAGGTTCAGTCCCGCAGCGCCGCTTCCATCGCCGCCTTGGCGATCGGGGCCGCCAGACCGTTGCCGCTGACCTCCGAGCGGGCCGCGTCGGACTGCTCCACCACGACCGCCACGGCGACCTCCTCGCCGGAGGAGTCCGACTGGGCGTACGAGGTGAACCAGGCGTACGGCGTCTCGCTGTTGTTCTCGCCGTGCTGCGCGGTGCCCGTCTTGCCCCCCACCGTGGCGCCGGGGATCCGCGCGTTGGACCCGGTGCCGTCGTCGACGACGGTCCGCATCGCCGACCGGAGCTGCTCGGCGGTCGAGGCGCTGACGACGCGCTTCGTCCCGCTGTCGTCGTCGTAGTCCTTCAGCACGTCGCCGCCGCTGTCCGTGACCCGGCTGACCATGTGCGGCGACACCAGCTCCCCGTCGTTCGCGATCGCCGCCGACACCATCGCCATCTGGAGCGGCGTGGCGGTCACGTCGAACTGGCCGATACCGGTGAGCGCGGTCTGCGACGGCTCCATGTCCGAGGGGTAGACGCTCGGGTAGGCGCGGACCGGCACGTCCTGCGTCTCGTCGTTGAAGCCGAACTTCTCGGCCATCGCCCGCACCTTGTCCTGGCCCAGGTCGACGGCCATCTTCGCGAAGACGTTGTTGCAGGAGTACTGGAGCCCGACCCGGATCGAGGCGTTCTCACAGGGCGCGGCCGGGTTCTCGTTGGTGAGGTCGGTGACCGTGCCCGGCAGGGTGTACGGGTCAGGGCTGTCGGTCCTCTCGTCCACCGACGCGTACAGCCCGTCCTCCAGCGCGGCGGCCGCCACGACCAGCTTGAACGTCGAGCCCGGCGGCAGCGGCTGGCGCAGCGCCCGGTTGGTGAGGGGCTTCTCCGGGTCCCCGGTGAGCTTCTTCCACGCCTCGCCCGCGGTGTTGGCGTCGGTCAGCTTCGTCGGGTCGTACGACGGGGTCGACACCGCCGCGAGGATCCGCCCGGTCCTCGGGTCGATCGCGACCGCCGCGCCCTTCTTGTCGCCGAGCGCCTCGTACGCCGCCTTCTGCACCGCGGGGTCGACGGTCGTCACCACGTTGCCCGGTTCGGCGCGCTGGTTCGTGACGGTGTCCATCACCGTCTTCAGGCGGTTGTCCGTGCCGTTGAGCAGGTCCTCGTAGATGCCCTCCAACTGCGTCGGCGCGTACGCCTGCGAGGCGTAGCCCGTCACCGCCGCGTACAGCGGGCCGTCCTTGTACGTGCGCTTGTACGCGAGGTCGCCCCCCTTCGTCCGCGCCGAGCCGGTGACCGACTCGCCGGCCACGATGATGTTCCCGAGCGGCTCCGCGTACGTCTCGATCGCGTTGCGCCGGTTGTCACTGTCGTCCGCGAGTGCCCGGCCCTCGTAGAACTGCACCCAGGTCGCCCTGACCAGCAGGGCGAACACCAGGAGCAGGGTGAAGACCGAGGCACGCCTGATCGTCTTGTTCATTGCGTTCGGACAGACGAACGGGACGGGCCGGATCGTTCCCTTCCGCCCGGTTTCTCATCGGGTGTTCATAAAGCCGCCCCCGCGTCGGGCGCGGCTCATGTGCCGCGCAGGAAGCCCGCCTCGTACGCCGCGATCACGGCCTGGGTGCGGTCCCGGGCGCCCGTCTTGGCCAGCACCGACGCCACATGCGTCTTCACCGTCGCGGCGCCGACCTCCATCCGCCGGGCGATCTCCGCGTTGGTCAGCCCGCCCGCCATGTGCCGCAGCACCTCGCTCTCCCGCGCCGTCAGCCGCGCCACCCACGCGGGAGGCGCGGGGTGGGCGCGCGCGTGCTCGGCGGCGAGCGCCCGGACGGCCGCCGGGAACAGCAGGGTGTCGCTGCGGGCCACCAGCCGCACCGCCCCGACGAGCGCGTCGGCGTCCGCCCGCTTGAGGAGGAAACCGGCGGCTCCGACGCGCAGGGCGTCGTACACGTAGGAGTCGTTCTCGAAGGTCGTGACGACGACGATCCGGGGCGGATCGTCGTCGGCGGCGAGGATCCGCTCGGTGGCGCGAATGCCGTCGATCTCCGGCATTCGCACATCCATCAGTACGACATCGGGCCGCAGCCGGCCCACCACGGTCACCGCCTCCGTCCCCGTGGCCGCCTCCCCGACCACCTCCAGATCCGGCTCGGCGGACAGGATGGCCCGCAGCGCGGTGCGCACCATGCGCTCGTCGTCGGCGAGCACGACACGGATCGGGGCGGGGCCGGTCATGGGGGATTCCTCGGTTCCTCGGGGTGGTGACGTGGTCGGGTTCATGGCGTTGTCCGGATCGGGAGGCGTACGCGCAGGCGCCAGGTGTCCCGCGTCGGGCCCGCCTGCGTGGTGCCGCCGAGGAGGCGGGCGCGGGACTCGATGCCGGGCAGCCCGTGGCCGCCGCCGGGGCGGGGGGCGGGGACGGCGGTGAGGGGGTTCTCCACGGTGATCTCCAGATGCCCGTCCCGCGCCTCGACCCGGAGGCTGACGGCCGCCCCCTCACCGGCGTGCTTCAGGGCGTTGCTCAGCCCTTCCTGCACGATGCGGTAGGCCTCGCGGGACAGCACGGGCGGCAGGGACTGCGGCGGGGTCGCGACGACCGCCGTCACCGTCAGCCCGCCCGCCCGGGTGCGGCGCAGCAGACCGTCCAGGTCGGCGGCGAGCGTGGGCGCCGGGGACGTACCGGGCGCGTCGCCGTCCCGCAGCACCCCGAGCACCGCGTCGAGTTCGCCGACCGTGCGCCGCGTGGTGTCCTCGATCGCGGCGAGCGCCTCGCGGACGAACTCCGGGTCGCTGTCGAGGACCCGGCGGGCCGCGCTCGCCTGGAGGGTCACCGCGCTCAGCGCGTGGCCCACGGAGTCGTGCAGCTCGCGCGCCAGCCGGTTGCGTACGGCGAGGTCCGCGGCGCGTGCCTCGGCGGCCGCGAGCCGGTCCTCGGGGGTGGGGCCGAGCAGCACCGGCGCCCAGCGGGCCAGCAGCGCGCCCGCCCCCGCCGCACAGGCCGCCAGCGCGAGCAGCGACGCCACGCCCGCGACCGGCGCGAGCGCCCACGCCCAGGTGTGGCCGAACACCTCCGGCAGGCCCAGTCGCGAGTCCCACAGCCCGGCCGCGAGCGGCAGCACGATCAGCACGGCCGCGAACGGCGGCAGCGCCAGCGATATCCCCGCGACGATCCCGCCGAGCCCCAGGTGCAGCGTGAACCACAGCGCCGTACGGCCCTTGGCGGCCCGGCCCCGGGCGGGCCCGTCGGCGAGCCGGTCCGCGTCCACCCCGCACAGCCAGCGCACGGCGGCGCTCTCCAGCGGCCGGGTCAGCGGGAACAGGGAGGTGACGGCGGCCAGCGGCAGCCCGACGCCGAACGCGGCGAGCTGGAGGGCGATCGAGGTGAAGACGGCGGTGCCGCCGGCCAACGGCCCGACGACGACCGAGCCGACGAAGACGTACGGCATGGCGAGAGCCCCGCCGAGGATCAGATGGATCCACCGCAGCCGCGCCCGCCGCCCGAACAGCGGCCGCGCGAACTCCCTCACGACACCGGGCGGTTCACGGGCCTCGCGGAGGCGGACCGGGCCGTGAGGAAGCGGGTGCCGACGGTGGCGACGAGAAGACCGACGATCATCTGGCCAGCGTAGGTCAGCAGCATCGGGCCCGTCGGGCGGTCGGCGGGATCGCCCCCGGAGAGCAGGGCCGCCAGCGCCATCCAGCCGCCCCAGCAGGCCACGGCGGCGGAACAGACCCCGGCGAGGGCGAGCGGCACCCGCACCGGGAGAGCCGGGAACCGCCGGAAGGCCAGCAGCATCCCGCCGGTGACCGCGGCCGGCAGGAAGACCGCGTACAGGGACTCCAGGACGTGGAAGTCGCTGCCCCGGTCCGCGACGACACCCGCGCTCAGCCCGGTCGTGCCCCCGCAGGCCCACACGATCCGCATCGTCAGCGGGTACAGCGCGAACACGGCGGCCGCCACCGCGGTGACCCGCTGCGCCGTCCCCGCCGGCGCGGCCGGCAGGTCCCGCATCCGGCCCCGCCACAGATGGCCCCAGCGGTCCCGGGCGTACAGCGCGAACAGGGCGCCCAGCGCCAGGCCCTGGACGATGAAACCGGTGTAGACGACGGCGAACACCCACTCCCGCAGGAAGGGTTCGTCCGTGCCGCCGGAGGTGCCCGCGGGGCTCCCGCCGAGGGCGCGGACCAGCAGCTGGAGCGGAAACCCGGCCATGATCGGCGCCAGCAGCCCCGTCGCCACCCACATCGGTGCCGCGAGCAGCCACGCCGGGACCGAGCGGCCCCACGGCCGGGTCAGCACCAGCACGAGAGCGATCACCGCGCCGTCCATCAGGATCGTCAGGACGTTGGCGACGGCCGTGGCGGTGGGGTGGTCGAGGAGCGGGCTGCCCTCCGGCACGCCGAGGTGACTGCCCGCCACCCAGGCCGTCTTGAGGGCGAGGTACGGCAGGCAGGCCACGACGGCGACGGCGCGCAGCAGCCTGTGGGAGCGGGGGAGCGCGGGGCCGTCGGCGGACCGCGGACCCACGGGGGAAGCGAGTGACTGGGACATGCCCTCAGCCTGTCGCCCGGCCGTCCCCGCGCACCTCCCGCACGAAGACGATCCGCCTCCGCCGCGCGGGGGAGTGCCGGGTCATCCGCCCAGCGTGAGCACCAGTTCGTCGATCTCCGCCCCGCGCGCGGGGGCGTACCCCGTGGTCCGCGCGGAGACCTCGAAGCCGCAGCGCTCCAGCACCCGCCGCGACCCTGCGTTGTCCGCGGCCACCCGCGCGTACAGCGGGCGTTCGGTCACCTCGGCCAGCAGCCCGCGCAGCGCGGCCGTGGCGATGCCCCGGCCCCAATGGGCGCGGTCGACCCAGTACGTCACCTCGCGCTCGCCGGGCTCCCCGTAGACCGACACGTGCCCCACCACGTCACCGTCGGCCAGCACCGTGCGCAGCACGACCTCCGGGGAGGTGCGGATGCGCGCCCAGTGGGCGTCGAAGCGGTCCTGGTCGGACGGGTCCTCGGGGGTGAAGGCGGCCATGCGCAGCGCCTCCGGGTCGTTCAACTGCCGGAAGAAGACCGGCAGATCGCTGTCGTGCACCGGGCGCAGGTCGATGTCCACGGGTCAGAGCCTCCGGGTGGCCAGGGTCAGCCGGTCGCGTGCGTCGAACAGGGCGTCCTTCACCATCTGCTCGTGCGCGGGCGTCAGCCGGGCCACCGGCACCGAGCAGCTGATCGCGTCCCGCGCGGGAGTGCGGTACGGGATCGCCACACCGAAGCAGCGCAGCCCCAGCGTGTTCTCCTCGCGGTCCACGGCGAAGCCCTGCTCGCGCACCAGGTGCAGCTCCTCGATGAGCTTCTCCCGGTCGGTGATGGTGTTCTCGGTCAGCGCGGGCAGCGTCTCCGGGAGCATCTTGCGCACCTGCTCGTCCGAGTACGTGCTCAGCAGCGCCTTGCCCAGCGACGTCGAGTGCGCGGGCAGCCGGCGGCCGACCCGGGTGAACGGGCGCAGATAGTGCTGCGACTGGCGGGTGGCCAGATAGACCACGTTGGTGCCGTCCAGCCGGGCGAGGTGGATGGTCTCCGTGGTGTCGTCCGAGAGCCGGTCCAGCGTCGGCCGGGCCGCCGCGACCACCTCGTCGCCGTCGATGTACGACGTGCCCACCAGCAGCGCCCGGACGCCGATGCCGTACCGGGTGCCCGTCGCGTCCGTCTCCACCCAGCCGAGTTCCACGAGCGTGCGCAGCAGCATGTACAGGCTCGACTTGGGATAGCCGACGGCCTCCTGGACCGCCGCCAGGGAATGCATACCGGGGCGCCCGGCGAAGTATTCGAGCAGTTCAACGGTCCGCACCGCGGACTTGACCTGCGCCCCGCCGCCTGTCTCGCCAGCCGACATCGCCCTTGACCCCTTCGTTCGCCGGGAAATAGTCTCCCAAGCACATTCACCCATAGAGACAGTGTTCAGTATATCGAACACCCTCGAGGGATGACGTACATACTGCGGCATTGCATGCGGCAATCAAGTGGAGGGACCCGCGGTGGCAGCAGCACCAGTCTGGAGTGTCGACCCCCGAACCGGGAAGCAGCGTGAACAGGTTGCGGTGGAGGCCACAGCCCAGGAGGTGGACGCCGCCGTCCGCGCCGCACAGGAGACGCGGGGCGCGCTGACGGACCGCACCGTCCGCGCCGCCTTCCTGCGCACCGCCGCCGACGAGCTCGAGGCGGCCAGGGACCAGCTCGTCGAGGCCGCCGACGCCGAGACCGCGCTCGGCCCGGTCCGGCTCACCGGCGAACTCGCCCGCACCTGCTACCAGCTGCGGGCCTTCGCGGGCATCGTCGAGGAGGGCGCCTTCCTCGACGTCGTCATCAACCACCCCGACGACACCGCGACCCCGCCCATCCCGGACCTGCGCCGCTACAAGATCCCGCTGGGCGTCGTCGCCGTCTACTCCGCCTCCAACTTCCCCTTCGCCTTCTCCGTGGCCGGCGGCGACACCGCGAGCGCGCTCGCGGCCGGCTGCCCGGTCGTCGTCAAGGCCCACCCCGACCACCCCGGGCTCTCCGAGCTGGTCGCCAAGGTGCTGCGCCGGGCCGCTGCCCGCCACGACATCCCCGAGGGCGTGCTCGGCCTGGTACACGGCTTCGAGGCCGGCATCGAGCTGATCAAGCACCCGCTGGTCTCGGCGGCCGGTTTCACCGGGTCTATCCGCGGGGGCCGCGCCCTCTTCGACGCGGCCGCCGCCCGGCCCGTCCCCATCCCCTTCCACGGCGAGCTGGGCTCCCTGAACCCGGTCGTCGTCACCGAGGCCGCCGCCGCCGAGCGCGGCGAGGCGATCGGCGCCGGGCTGGCCGGTTCGATGACGCTGGGCGTCGGCCAGTTCTGTGTGAAGCCGGGTCTGGTGCTCGCCCCGGCCGGTCCCGCCGGTGACGCGCTGCTGAAGTCCCTGACCGACGCCGTCAGCGACACCGACGCGGGTGTCCTGCTCGACCACCGCATGCGCGACAACTTCGTCGCCGGAGTCGCCGAGCGTGCCCAGCTGCCCGACGTGGAGTCCCCGGTGACCCCGGGCGCGGGCGGCGAGCACACGGTCAGCGCGGGGTTCCTCACGGTTCCGGCGAGCCGGCTGGCCGAGGAGGGGGAGCACGACCTGCTGCTCGAGGAGTGCTTCGGGCCGGTCACTGTCGTGGCCCGCTATGAGGACGAGGCCGAGGTTCAGGGTGTGCTGTCGCGGCTGCCGGGGAACCTGACCGCGACGGTTCAGCTGTCCGCCGGGGAGGCGGCCGGGGAGGGCCGCGGGGCGGAGCTGGTGCGGGAGCTGACGCCGTTGGCGGGGCGTGTGCTGGTGAATGGCTGGCCGACGGGGGTGGCGGTCGCGCCCGCGCAGCATCACGGGGGGCCGTATCCGGCGACCACCTCGACGTCCACGTCGGTGGGGGGTACGGCCATCGAGCGGTGGCTGCGGCCGGTTGTCTATCAGGGGACGCCTGAGGCGCTGCTTCCTCCGGAGCTCCGGGACGACAATCCGTTGGGGCTGCCGCGCCGGTTCAACGGGGTTCTTGAGCGTTAGCGCTCCGAGTTGCGCCGTGGGGCGCGGGGTTGTGTGTCGGCTGCGGCGGCGTGGTCCTTCGCGCAGTTCCCCGCGCCCCTTTGTATCCGCATCGGAGATAATCAGCTGATGGACATAGAGCTTCCTGAACTGCCCTTTCCCCTGCGTACGTACGGCCCCGACGGGCACTGGTCCTATGAGGACGGGGTTCTCACCGGGTGGGCCGGGGCCCGGCAGGATCGGTTCGTGCCGCCGACCGGGGAGGGGCTGGAGCCCGCTGCCGACGCGCCCCGGCTGCTCGGGGCGCCCGAGGGGGACTTCCAGCTGATCGCCCGGGTCACCGTCGGGTTCGCCGGGTCCTTCGACGCCGGGGTGCTGTACGCGCATGTCGGTGAGCGGGCGTGGGCCAAGCTCTGTCTGGAGTACTCACCCGATGTGCCGACCGTCTGCACGGTGGTCACCCGGGGGCACTCCGACGACGCCAACTCCTTCACCGTCGACGGCAGTTCGGTCTGGCTGCGGGTGAGTCGCACCGGTCGTGCCTTCGCCTTCCACGCGTCCCGGGACGGTGAGCGCTGGACCTTCGTCCGGCTCTTCACCCTCGGCGACGAGAAGGAGACCGGAGCCGCGCTGGTCGGCTTCATGACCCAGTCGCCGATGGGGGAGGGCTGTGTGGTGACGTACGACCACATCGAGTACCGGCCCCACTGGCCGAGTGATCTGCGCGACGGCAGTTGAGGGAATGACGGCGGCTGCTTGAAGGTTCATCCAGTTACGGAGGGAGTCTCCGCAGCCGCACGACCCTGGAGAGAGCCGACTCATGCGCGTCGAGATCTGGAGCGACATCGCCTGCCCCTGGTGCTATGTCGGAAAGGCCCGCTTCGAGAAGGCGCTGGCCGCCTTCCCGCACCGTGAGCAGGTCGAGGTCGTGCACCGCTCCTTCGAGCTGGACCCGGGCCGCGCCAAGGACGACATCCAGCCGGTGATCTCGATGCTCACCAGGAAGTACGGCATGAGCGAGGCGCAGGCCGAGGCCGGTGAGGACAACCTGGGCACCCAGGCCGCCGCCGAGGGCCTGCCCTACCGCACCCGGGGCCGCGACCACGGCAGCACCTTCGACATGCACCGCCTGCTGCACTTCGCCCGTGAGCAGGGCCGCCAGGTGGAGCTGCTCGACCTGCTGTACAAGGCGAACTTCGCCGAGGAGCGGTCCGTCTTCAACGACGACGAACGGCTCGTCGAGCTCGCCGGTGCCGCCGGTCTCGACGCCGACGCCGTGCGCCAGGTTCTCGCCGACCCGGCGGCGTACGCGGACGAGGTCCGCGCCGACGAGCGCGAGGCGGCGGAGCTCGGCGCGAACGGTGTGCCGTTCTTCGTGCTCGACCGCAAGTACGGTGTCTCCGGTGCCCAGCCCGCCGAGGTGTTCACCCAGGCGCTGACCCGGGCCTGGGGCGAGCGCCCGCCGCTGCGGCTGATCGAGGGTGACGCGGAGGCCTGTGGCCCGGACGGATGCGCGGTGCCGCAGCAGTAGACGCGCAGGTCAGGGCGTATGCATAAGCCCTCCTTTGCGATATCGCGCAGAATCCGGCAATGGACGGGGAGAACCCGGGGCCGCACAGTGGTCCCATGGAGACCTTCGAGAACCTCGTCCGTGCCGAGTTCGCCCCGAAGAACACCTATCTGAACACCGCGAGCAACGCTCTCCTGCCCGCCCGTACCGTGGCCGCGCTCCAGAACGCCGTGCGGCTCCGGGCGGAGGGCCGTTCGCTCGATCCGCTGTTCGCCGACGTCGAGGCCTGCCGTGCCGCGTACGCCCGGCTGGCCGGTGTCCCGGCCGAGCGGGTGGCGGCCGGGGCCACGGTCGCGCTGCACACCTCGCTGGTCGCGGCCTCCCTGCCGCCCGGCGCCGAAGTCCTCACCGCGGAGGCCGACTTCACCTCCGTGATGAACCCCTTCCACACCCGCGGCGACCTCAAGGTGCGGGCCGTGCCGCTGGAGCGGCTCGCCGACTCCGTCCGGCCCGGCACCGCGCTGGTCGCGGTCAGCGCCGCGCAGTCCGCCGACGGCCGGATCG
Source organism: Streptomyces sp. NPDC031111 (assembly GCF_055570675.1). Classification (NCBI taxonomy): domain Bacteria; kingdom Bacillati; phylum Actinomycetota; class Actinomycetes; order Kitasatosporales; family Streptomycetaceae; genus Streptomyces; species Streptomyces sp. NPDC031111. The sequence continues at coordinate 87,993 of NZ_JBVIGS010000020.1, read as the reverse complement.
CTGACCTGGCCGCGCTGCGCGAGGCGGCCCGGGAGCACGGGGCGCGCACCTACGTCGACTTCTCCCAGGCGGCCGGCTGGCTGCCGGTGACGGCCGACGCGTACGACTACAGCGTCTCCATCACCTTCAAGTGGCTGCTCGGCCCGCACGGCGCGGCCTTCCTCGTCGTGCCCGAGGACTTCGGCGACCTGACGCCGGTGCAGGCGGGGTGGGTGGCGGGGGAGAACCCGTGGGACAGCTGCTACGGCCCCGTCACCGAACTCGCCCACTCCGCCCGGCGCTTCGACTCCAGCCCCGCCCTGCTGGACTACGCGGGACTGCGTGCCTCCCTCGAACTGGTCGAGGAGATCGGAGTGGACGCCATCCGCGCCCACGACCTGGCCCTCGCCGACCGCTTCCGCGCGGGGCTCGCCGCACTGGGCCACACGCCCGTGCCCTCGCCGGGTTCGCCCATCGTGTCCGTTCCCGGCCTCGGCCGGCTCCAGCCCGAGCTGGCCGAGGCGGGCATCCAGGTGTCCTCCCGCGCGGGCAACCTGCGCGCGTCCTTCCACCTGTACAACACGGCCGCCGACGTGGACCGGCTGCTGGACGCCCTGCCCGGCTGACCGGGCGCACGGCAGCGGGCCGGTGCCTCCTTGTCCCACACGAGGAGGCCCGGCCCGCGGTCTGTGCTACGCGCCTACCGCACCGGAGTGAAGTCCCGGGCGCCAATGAACTCGGGCCGCCGGATCGGGGCCGCGAACGGCTCGACCGCCGTGTTCTCCACGCTGTTGAACACGATGAACACGTTGCTGCGCGGGAACGGCGTGATGTTGTCCCCGGAGCCGTGCATGCAGTTGCAGTCGAACCAGGTCGCCGAGCCGGCCTTGCCGGTGAACAGCTTGATGCCGTACTCCGAGGCCATCTTCGTCAGCGCCTCGTCGGACGGCGTCCCCGCGTCCTGCATCTGGAGGGACTTCTTGTAGTTGTCCTTCGGCGTGGCCCCCGCGCACCCGAGGAACGTCTTGTGCGACCCCGGCATGATCATGAGACCGCCGTTGGTGTCGTAGTTCTCGGTGAGCGCGATCGAGACCGAGATCGTGCGCATGTTCGGCAGGCCGTCCTCGGCGTGCCAGGTCTCGAAGTCCGAGTGCCAGTAGAAGCCACTGGCCCCGAAGCCCGGCTTGACGTTGATCCGCGACTGGTGGACGTAGACGTCCGAGCCGAGGATCTGGCGGGCGCGCCCGACCACCCGCTCGTCGCGCACCAGATTCGCGAAGACCTCGCTGATCTTGTGCACCTCGAAGACGGACCGGATCTCCTTGGACTGCGGCTCGACGATCGAGCGCTCGTCCGCGCGGATGGCCGGGTCGGTGGTGAGCCGCTCCAGCTCGCGCTGGTACACGCCGACCTCGTCCGGCCCGATCAGCTGGTCGATGGCGAGGAACCCGTCGCGCTCCAGGGACTGGAGGTCACCCTGGGAAACGGGACCGGGCGTGTCCGGGGAGCCCCAGACGACCGGGTCCTGCCGGGGGGTTGCCACCTCGGTGGCGCCGCGGGTGGGATAGAGATCAGTGACGTTCGTGGTCGTGGTCACGGTGACTCACACCTCCTCGGTGAGCAGCGGGTAGACGCCGTTCTCGTCGTGGTCCTCCCGTCCGGTCACGGGCGGGTTGAAGACACAGATGCAGTGGAAGTCCTCCTTGACCTTGAGCGTGTGCCGCTCGTGGCCGTTGAGGAGGTACATGGTGCCGGGCGTGATGGTGTACGTCTTCCCGGTCTCGCGGTCGGTCAGTTCGGCCTCGCCCTGGGTGCAGACGACGGCCTCGATGTGGTTCGCGTACCACATCGACGTCTCCGTACCCGCGTACAGGATCGTCTCGTGCAGGGAGAAGCCGACCTTCTCCTTGGCGAGGACGATGCGCTTGCTCTCCCAGGTGCCGGACGCCGATTTCACGTGCCGGTCGGTGCCTTCGAGCTCCTTGAACGAACGGACGATCACGGTGTTGCGATGCCTCCTCGGCTCGGATGCGTGTTTCAGGCGGTTTCGCGGACGGCGCGGGCCAGGGTCCTGAGGCCCTCGTCCAGCTCGTCCGGGGTGATGGTCAGTGACGGCAGCAGCTTGACGACCTCGCTCTCGGGGCCGGACGTCTCGATCAGCAGGCCCAGCTCGAAGGCGCGCTTGGCGATCCGGCCCGCGCGGTCCTTGTCGTGGAACTCCATGCCCCACACCAGGCCGCGGCCGCGGTACTCCTTGACGTCGGAGAGGTTCTCCTCGGTGATGGCGATCAGCGCCTGCTCGACCTGCTCGCCGCGCGAACGGGTCTGCTTCTCCATCGCGGACCCGTCGGCCCAGTACGCCTCCAGAGCGGCGGTCGCCGTCACGAACGCGGGGTTGTTGCCGCGGAAGGTGCCGTTGTGCTCGCCCGGCTCCCAGACGTCCAGTTCGGGCTTGAACAGGGTCAGCGCCATCGGCAGCCCGTAGCCGCTGATCGACTTGGACACGGTGACGATGTCGGGCGTGATGCCGGCCTCCTCGAAGGAGAAGAAGGCGCCGGTACGGCCGCAGCCCATCTGGATGTCGTCGACGATCAGCAGCATGTCCTGGCGTTCGCACAGCTCGGCCAGGGCACGCAGCCACTCGGGCCGGGCGACGTTGATGCCGCCCTCGCCCTGCACGGTCTCGACGATCACGGCCGCGGGCTTGTTGAGGCCGGAGCCCTGGTCCTCCAGGATCCGCTCGAACCACAGGAAGTCCGGGACCTGGCCGTCGAAGTAGTTGTCGAACGGCATCGGCGTGCCGTGCACCAGCGGGATGCCGGCGCCGGCCCGTTTGAAGGCGTTGCCGGTCACGGCGAGCGAACCCAGGGACATGCCGTGGAACGCGTTGGTGAACGACACGATCGCCTCGCGCCCCTTCACCTTCCGCGCCAGCTTCAGCGCGGACTCCACGGCGTTGGTGCCCGTCGGCCCCGGGAACATGACCTTGTACGGCAGGTCGCGGGGGCGCAGGATCCAGTTCTGGAAGGACTCCAGGAAGGCGCGCTTGGCCGTCGTCGACATGTCGAGGCCGTGGGTGACGCCGTCCCGCTCCAGGTAGTCGATCAGCGCGCGTTTCAGGACCGGGTTGTTGTGCCCGTAGTTGAGTGAGCCGGCCCCGGCGAAGAAGTCGAGGTACTCGTGGCCGTCCTCGTCGTACATGCGGCTGCCGTGCGCACGGTCGAAGACGGTGGGCCAGCCGCGGCAGTAGCTGCGCACCTCGGACTCGAGGGTCTCGAAGACACTGAGGTCGGGCTGGGTGATGGTCACGACGAATCGCTCCTCGGTGGCGTGGGAGGTCAGAGGGAGTCGGAAGATCAGGGGGTCGGGCCGCGCGGTCAGCGGGTGAGAGGCCCGATGCGGTACAGCACCTCGGGGTCGTGCGGCCCGTCGGGGAACTGGCCGGTCTCGAACAGCACCTCGCGCTCCAGCAGGGCGCCGTGGCGCTCCGCGAACGCGGTGAACAGGCGCTCGGACGCGGTGTTGTCCGGCGTGATGGTGGTCTCCACGGTGTCGACGCCGTGCTCCTCGGCGGTCCGGGCGGCCAGTCCGTCGAGCAGGGCGGCGGCGACACCGCGTCCGCGGTACGACGCGTCGACCGCGACCTGCCAGACGAACAGGGTGCGTGGGCCGGCCGGCCGCAGATATCCGCTGACGAAGCCGATCGGCTCTCCGCGCTCGTCGCGGGCGACGGCCGAGGTGGCGGCGAAGTCGCGGCACCACAGCAGATAGCTGTACGACGAGTTCAGGTCGAGGACCTTCGAGTCCCTCGCTATCCGCCACAGCACGGCTCCGTCCGCCACGGTGGGGCGGTCGATTTGCAGGTCTGCTTGTGCGGCAGTCATGCGAATTGAACTTACCCAGGTAAATTCAAAATTGCATCGTCTGACGGGGTTACGTGACGGCTTCATCTGTGTTATCGCGCGGGCGGGCGTGTCCGCGCGAGAACCCGGCCGGATGCACCATTTGTCCTGGTGGATAAGGTGCAAATCGGTCAGGTTGTGAAGCCGGTCACAACTGCGTAACTCCGGTAACGCCCCGCTCCCCGTTCACGAAATCGTGGCGTTTAGGAGCGAAGAAAGCGGGCAGAAGAAGACGGGAAGCTGCTCCGCAGAATAATCGAAAAATAAGCCAAAGAATGCCGCTGAAGAATGCCAGAATTAGCGCCCTGTTAACAGCCTGCGGGCTGGTTCAAGCCCGTCCGGCGTTTGAGGACGAGGCCCGAAGGGCCGAAAGGGGGGTCTGGGGGCGCAGCCCCCAGGGACGGGACGGGAACGGGCGGCGGGGGCGAAAAAACCGAACCCCCGCCCAGCACTCAGCCCCAGGCCTTCTCTGCCGCACGCAACGCCGCCGCCAGATCCACGACCACACCCGCCTCCGCCAGCGCGGCCCCCACCCCCGTCAGACACGCCCGCACCGCCCCCACCGTCGCGTCGCGACCATAGTGGTTCACCCGGATCATCTCCGCGGCGAGCGCACCCCCACCCGCGGCCAGCGGAAGCGAAGGGTCGGCGGCCAGCGCCCGCCCCACCAGCTCCGCCGCCACCGTGCCGGCCGGCACCCGCAGCGTCGTGGCGACCGGCGCCGCCTCCGCCGCGTCCCGCACATACGGCTCCAGCCCCCCGCCCAGCGCGACCGCACCCGCCCGCGTCGCCGCCGCGGCCGCCGCGTGCCGGGCCATCACGGCGTCCAGTCCCGCCGCCTCGATGCGCTCCACGCACGCTTCCAGCGCCAGCATCTCCAGCTGCGCCGGAGCGTGCGGCAGCGCCTTGCGCCCGCTGTCGATCCAGCGTTCCTTCCAGTCCAGCAGGGACAGATAGGAGCGGCGCGGCGCCTTCGGGTTCGCCGCCATCCGCGCCCACGCGCGCTCGCTCACCGACACCGCCGACACCCCGGCCGGACCGCCCATCGCCTTCTGCGCCCCGATCACGCACAGGTCGACGCCCCACGCGTCCGGCAGCACCGGCTCCGCCCCGATCGACGCGACCGCGTCCAGGTAGAACAGGGCCCCGTGGTCCCGTACCACCTCGCCGATCTCCGCGACCGGGTTGGTGTTCCCGGTCGCCGCCTCCGCGTGCACCAGGGACACGAAGTCGATCTCCGGGTGCTCCGCGAGAGCGGATCGGATCTGCTCGGCCGTCACCGCCGTGTGGAACGGCACCGCCAGATCGACGACCGTGGCGCCGCAGTCCCGCAGCCAGTCGCCGAAGGTCTGCCCGTAGGGGCCGGTGATGACGTTCAACGCCGTCGTGCCGGGGCCGGCGGTCGCCCGGATCGCGCCCTCCAGCGGCAGCAGCGCCTCCCCCTGCATGATCACGACGTCCTGCTCGGTGCTCAGCAGCCGTGCCACCCGGTCCTCGATCGAGGCGAAGTGCGCGGCGCCCAGCGGGGGCAGATCGAGGAGAAGGTGGGTCACGGCGGTGCTCTCTCTGCTTCGCGACGGCACGGATATGGACGGAGTCGAGGGTAACTGCCCCTCCGGGCGCCGCTCGACCGGAGGGTTCTCAGGTCCTGAGGCCTCGCAGCCATCGTTTTGGTTTGAGCGGCTCAAACCTCTCCTTATAATCGGAACCCACAGTTCCCTGACAGGAGGCTCCCGTGAAGACGCTCCTCGGCCGCCGGACCCGTGTTCTGGCCGCCACCACCGCGACGGCCGGGCTGGTTCTCCTGACCGCCTGCACCTCCAGCGACGACGGAGGCAGCGGTTCCAAGACCGCCGCCGGCGGGGTCGAGCTCGTCAAGGCGGGCCAGCTCACCACCTGCACCCATCTCCCGTACCCGCCCTTCCAGTCCGAGATCGACGGCAAGGTGCAGGGCTTCGACGTCGCGCTGATCGACCTGGTCGCCGACGACCTCGGGGTGAAGCAGCAGATCCTCGACACGCCGTTCGAGAACTTCAAGACCGGCGCCTTCCTCAACTCCGGCGAGTGCGACCTGGCCGCCGCCGGCATGACCATCACCGACGAGCGCAAGAAGAACGTCGACTTCTCCGACCCGTACTTCAACGCCACCCAGGCCGTCCTGGTCGACAAGGACAGCGGGGTCACCTCCCTCGCCGACGTGAAGTCGAAGAACGTGAAGCTCGGCGCGCAGGCCCAGACCACCGGCGAGGACTACGCCAAGGGCCAGGGCTTCGACCCGGTCTCCTTCGAGTCCTCCGACGCCGTCCTCAACGGCCTGCGCACCGGCCAGGTCAAGGCCGTTGTCATCGACTACCCCGTCGTCCAGGGCTGGCTGAAGGACAAGGCCAACGCCGACGCCTTCGAGGTCGCCGAGCAGATCGACACCGGTGAGCAGTACGGCTTCACGGTGAAGAAGGGCAACACGGCGCTGCGCGAGGCGATCAACAAGGCGCTCGCGGACGCCAAGGCCGACGGCACGTACAAGGAGCTGTACGAGCAGTGGATCGGCCCGTACGACGAGTCCGCCGCCTCGCCGGCCGCATCCTGATTCCATGACCGACACGGAGAAGCCGCCGCTCCAGCCGAAGAAGAAGGGCCTGACGCGGCGCCAGAAGCGCAGCCTGTCGCGCGGCGCCCAGTACGCCGTCTTCGTCGCGGCCGTGATCGCCTTCGCGGTCACGGCCGACTGGGGACGGCTGAAGAACCAGTTCGCGCAGGCCGACATCGCCGAGCGGATGTTCCCCGACGTCATCACGCTGGCGCTGAAGAACACCGTGCTCTACACGGTCACCGGCTTCGCCGTCGGGCTCGCCCTCGGCATGGTGATCGCGCTGATGCGGCTGTCGTCCGTCGGGCCCTACCGCTGGCTGGCCGGCGTCTACATCGAGATCTTCCGCGGCCTGCCCGCCCTGCTGATCTTCATCTTCATCGGTGTCGCCGTGCCGCTCGCCTTCCCCGGCACGGAGATCATCGGCGGCACCTACGGCAAGGTCGCCCTCGCGCTCGGCCTGGTGGCCGCCGCGTACATGGCGGAGACGATCCGGGCCGGCATCCAGGCCGTGCCCAAGGGGCAGATGGAGGCCGCCCGTTCGCTGGGCTTCTCGCCCGTCCGCGCCATGGTCTCGATCATCATCCCGCAGGCCTTCCGGATCATCCTCCCGCCGCTCACCAACGAACTCGTCCTGCTCTTCAAGGACTCCTCGCTGGTGCTGTTCCTCGGCGTCACCCTGGAGGAGCGGGAGCTGTCCAAGTACGGCCGCGACCTGGCCAGCCAGACCGCCAACTCCACACCCATCCTGGTGGCCGGTCTGTGCTACCTGCTGATCACCATCCCGCTCGGCTTCGTCGTGCGCCGCATGGAGGCCAAGGCCCAGGAGGCCGTGAAATGAGCCGACCGGAGATCCGCGTCAGCGGACTGCACAAGTCCTTCGGCAGCAACGAGGTGCTGCGCGGCATCGACCTGGAGATCCGCCAGGGCGAGGTCGTCTGCGTCATCGGCCCCTCCGGCTCCGGCAAGTCGACCCTGCTGCGGTGCGTGAACCTGCTGGAGGAGCCCACCAAGGGCCAGGTCTTCGTCGGCGGTACGGAACTCACCGACCCGGACGTCGACATCGATGCCGTACGCCGCCGTATCGGCATGGTCTTCCAGCAGTTCAACCTGTTCCCGCACCTCACGGTGACCGAGAACCTCACGCTGCCGCAGCGCAGGGTGCTCCGACGGGACAAGGCGCAGGCGGCGAGGGTGGCCGCCGAGAACCTGCGGCGGGTGGGCCTCGCCGAGAAGGCGGACGCCTACCCGTCCTCCCTCTCCGGCGGCCAGCAGCAGCGCGTCGCCATCGCCCGCTCGCTGGCGATGGGCCCCGAGGTGATGCTGTTCGACGAGCCGACCTCGGCGCTCGACCCCGAGCTGGTCGGCGACGTGCTCGCGGTGATGCGGATGCTGGCGACCGAGGGCATGACGATGATGGTGGTCACCCACGAGATGACCTTCGCCCGCGAGGTCGCCGACCGGGTCGTCTTCATGGACGGCGGAGTGATCGTCGAGGACGGCACCCCCGAGCAGGTCATCGGCAACCCCCGGCACGACCGCACCCGCCACTTCCTCTCCCGCCTCCTCGACCCCGCCATGGCGGACGTGGAGGAGGAGACTTCCGACCAGGTGGGCAAGTCCGAGTAGCGCCTGACTAGGGTGCGGTACATGAGCGAACGCGCGGTGCTGCACGTGAAGGGGCGGATCCTCGTCGGCCCGGACGAGGTCCGCGACGAGCTGTGGGTGATCGACGGCCGGATCTCGTACGACCGTCCCGTCGGCGCCCGTGACATCCGCACCGTCGACGGCTGGGCGCTGCCCGGGCTGGTCGACGCCCACTGCCATGTGGGCCTCGACCGGCACGGCGCCGTCCCCGAGGACGTCGCGGAGAAGCAGGCGCTCACCGACCGCGACGCCGGCGCCCTGCTGCTGCGCGACGCGGGCTCGCCCTCCGACACCCGCTGGATCGACGACCGCGACGACCTCCCGAAGATCATCCGGGCCGGCCGGCACATCGCCCGCACCCGCAGGTACATCCGCAACTACGCCTGGGAGATCGAGCCCGAGGACCTCGTCGCGTACGTCGCCCAGGAGGCCCGGCGCGGCGACGGCTGGGTCAAGCTGGTCGGCGACTGGATCGACCGCGACCTGGGGGATCTGTCGGCCTGCTGGCCGCGCGGGGCGGTCGAGGCGGCGATCGCCGAGGCGCACCGGCTGGGTGCCCGCGTCACCGCGCACTGCTTCGCCGAGGACTCCCTGCGGGACCTGGTCGAGGCCGGCATCGACTGCGTCGAGCACGCCACCGGCCTCACCGACGACACCATCCCGCTCTTCGCCGAACGGGGTGTCGCGATCGTCCCCACCCTCGTCAACATCGCCACCTTCCCGGCACTCGCCGACGGCGGCGAGTCCCGGTTCCCGCGCTGGTCGGCCCATATGCGCCGACTCCACGAACGCCGCTACGACACCGTGCGCTCCGCCTACGACGCCGGCATCCCCGTGTTCGTCGGCACGGACGCCGGCGGCACCCTCCCGCACGGCCTGGCGGCCGACGAGGTCGCGGAACTGGCCAAGGCCGGGATCCCGCCGGTCGAGGCGCTGGCCGCCGGCACCTGGGCGGCCCGGAAGTGGCTCGGCCGGCCCGGACTTGAGGAGGGCGCACCGGCGGACCTGGTGGTCTACGACTCCGACCCGCGCGCGGACGTCCGCACACTCACGGATCCGCGCCGGGTGGTACTCAACGGGCGTGTGGTGGCGTAGGAGTGCCCGCCCGGTGGGGCGTACGTGGGTGACGGCGACGAACAGTCGTACCCCGCGATTCGAACGCGCCCTCCAAACCTCCTCCAAGGAGTGAAGTGTCGGCGGATTGCTGACGGCTCGCCGTTCGCGCGGACATTCTTTCCGGGTCCCAGTCATGTCTCATGGGGGTCCCAGCACCTTGTACACCATCAACGTCCGTACGCCCGCACGCCGTTGGGCCGCCATCGCCGCGGCCACCGCTCTCGCCGCGGGGCCCGTCGCCCTGGCCGGCGCGGGCTCCGCGCACGCCACCGAGGGCCACGGCAGCGCGAGCGCCGCCGTGCTGCGCACCGGGCTCGACGTGTCCCTGCTCAACAAGACCGTCCACGCCCCGCTCACCGTGACCCTCAACGAGGTCCGGGCACCCGAGAGTGCGCGGAAGACGGCCCTCACCGCCACCCTGGACGGCGTGAACGGCGGCAAGCCCTTCAGCGTGCTGCGGGCGGACGTGGCCGACGCGAAGGCGACGGTGGACGGCGGCCGGGCCGAGGCGTCCACCACCCTCTCCAGGGCCCGGCTCCACGTCCCCGGTCTGCCGCTGCTGTCGGTCGTCGAACTCGAGGCGGTGAGCTCCAAGGCGGTCTGCGAGGCCGGGAAGACCCCGCACGCCTCGGCGACGCTGCCCGCGTCGGTGACCGTCCTCGGCAAACGCGTCACGCTGACCGCGGGCGGTCCCACGCATGTCGAGGTGCCGGGGGTCGGGTCGGTCCGGCTGGACCTGTCGAAGACCGAGACCACGTCGACGACGGCCGCGGCGACCGCCCTTCGGCTCAAGGTCTCCGTCAACCCGCTGAAGCTGAATGTCGCCGAGGTGGAGGGCACGGTGACCCTGGCGGAGGCCAAGTGCGAGGCGCCTGCCGTCGGCGAGGTGCAGCCGCAGGGGGCGCGGGCGGAGCAGGCTGCGCCGGCGGGGGCGAACCTGGCCGAGACGGGTGGCGACTCGATGACGCCGTACATCGCGGGCGGCGCGGTCGCCCTGCTGGCGGCGGGAGGGGGAGCGGTGCTGCTGTCGCGCCGACGCCGCGGCAACTGACTTGACTCGCCCCCGCCGCCCCTTCCCATTCCCGTTCCCTGGGGGCTGCGCCCCCGGACCCCCCTTTCGGCCCTTCGGGCCTCGTCCTCAAACACCGGACGGGCTGAATTCAGCCGACCGGGGTGAAAATCAGCCCCTCCGGCGTTTGAGGAGCGGGGGTCCGGGGGCAGCGCCCCCGGGGGACGGGGACGGGAAGGGGCGGCGGGGGCGAAATCAGGCTGCTTCCAGTACCCGGCCCAGCGCGCGCAGGAAACCCTCCGTCGTCTCCCGGTCCCGTACCGCCAACCGCAGCCACTCCTCGTCCAGACCAGGGAACGTGTCCCCGCGACGAACCGCGTAGCCAAGGCCCCGCAGCCGGCTGCGCACGTCCGCCGCGCCCGGCATCCGCACCAGCACGAAGGGCCCCTCCGCGGGCCCCACGACCCGAACCCCGCGCCCGGAGAAGGCCCGCAACCCCGCGACCAGATGCGCCCGGTCCACCGCCACCCGGCGCGCCGCACGATCCGCCTCCACCAGCGCCCGCGCCCCCACACACGCCTCCGCAGCCACCAGCGCCGGCGTGGACACCGGCCACAACGGCTGGACCCGCTCCAGTTCCGCCACGATCTCCGGCGCCGCCAGCACATAGCCGATCCGCAGCCCCGCCAGCCCCCACGTCTTGGTGAGGCTGCGCAGCACCACCAGCCCCGGCACATCGGTCCGCCCGGCCAGCGCCTCGCGCTCGCCCGGCACCGCGTCCATGAACGCCTCGTCCACCACCAGCGTCCGCCCGGGACGCGCCAGCCGGGCGATGTCCGCGGCCGGGTGCAGCACCGACGTCGGGTTGGTCGGGTTGCCGATCACCACCAGGTCGGCGTCCTCCGGCACCGCCGCCGGGTCCAGCCGGAAGCTGTCCACCTCCCGCAGCAGGACCCGGTCCACGGTGTGCCCGGCGTCCCGCAGCGCCGCCTCCGGCTCCGTGAACTGCGGATGCACCACCACCGGCCGGCTCACCTTCAGCGCCCGCGCCAGCAGCACGAACGCCTCCGCCGCACCGGCCGTCAGCAGCACCCGCTCCACCGGCAGCCCGTGCCGCGCAGCCACCGCCGCCCGGGCCGCCCGCCCGTCCGGATAGGCGGCCAGCCCGGACAGCGACCCGGCGATGCGCTCCCGCAGCCACGCCGGCGGCGTGTCCGCGCGGACGTTCACCGCCAGGTCGACCAGCCCGGAGCCGTCGTCCCGGAGCTCGGCGTCGCCGTGATGCCGCAGATCGTGCCCGCCGGCCGTCGGCTCAGTGCGCATGGGAGTGCGCGTGGCCGTGCCCGTGATGGTGGTGGCCGTCGTCGTCCGGGTGGAAGTGCGGCTGCTGCGGCAGCCCCACCTTGTCCTCGAACCCCGGCAGCGCGATCCGGTACACACACGAGTCGCAGTTCATCCGGAGATCACCCTTCACCGCCTCCTCGTACCGCTCCATCACCAGATCCAGCAGCTCCGGCTCCGGACCGATGACGTCCGCCGACCGCACCTCGGTCCCCGGATTCGCCGCCGCCCACTCCTCCGTCTGCCGCCGCACCCGGTCCGGCAGGATCCCGGTGAACAGGAAGTACGGCAGGACGACGACCCGGCGGGCGCCCAGCCGCGCGCACCTCTCCAGCCCGCTCGGCACGTCCGGTGCCGCCAGCGACACGAACGCCGTCTCCACGCCCGCCCAGCCGCGCCCCTCCCACAGCAGCCGCGCCGCCTTGAACACCTCCGCGTTGGCGTCCGGGTCCGTCGACCCGCGCCCCACCAGCAGCACGGTCACCTCGGACGGGTCCCAGGACGGATCCACCGCCTCCGCCAGCCGCCGCTCCAGCACGCCCAGCAGCGCCGGGTGCGGGCCCAGGGGACGGCCGTACGTGTACGAGATCCCGGGGTGGCGTTCCTTCTCGCGGGCCAGCGCGGCCGGGATGTCGCCCTTGGCGTGCCCGGCGGACACCAGCATCAGCGGCACCGCCGCGAACCGCCGCACCCCCCGCTCCACCAGCTCGGCGACGGCCTCGCCCAGCGGCGGCGGGGACAGCTCGATGAACCCGCCGGCGACGGGCAGTTCGGGATGGCGGCGCCCCAGCGCCCGCACGAAGTCGCGGAACGCCTCCGCTCCGGCGTCGTCCCGGGTGCCGTGGCCGGCGATGAGCAGGGCGGGCGGGGTGGTCACAGGTTCTCCTCGGATGGGATCGGGTGGTACAGCAGGGCGTTGAGCGCGGCGGCGGCCACCGCCGACCCGCCCTTCTCGGACACGTTGCTCACGGCGGGCAGCCCGCTCGCCCGCAACGCGGCCTTGGACTCGGCCGCCCCGACGAAACCGACGGGCAGCCCGATGACGAGCGCGGGGGAGGCGTCCAGGGTGAGCAGTTCCTCCAGGGCGGTCGGCGCGCAGCCGATCACCCACAGGGCACCGGGCCCGACCTCCTCGTACGCCAGCCGCACGGCGTGCGCCGAACGCGTCAGACCGGGCCCGGACCGCGCGCCGCTCAGCCGGCACACGGTCTCGCGGCGGGTGATCCCGGCCGCGACCATCTCCACGTCCACCACGACCGGCGCCCCGGCGTGCAGCGCGGCGTGGGCCCTCGCCAACTCGCCCTCGTCCATGACGAGATCGGACGCGTACTCCAGGTCGGCGGCCGAGTGGATGACCCGCTCGACCACCGCCCGGGTCAGCGGCGGGAAGTGCGAGGTGTCGAGGCGGGCGCGCAGCCGCCGGAAGGACTCCTGCTCGATGGGGTGCACCACACGGTTCACCGCGACTCCTCCTGCCAGCGGTAGCCGCGCGGGGTGACCATGCGCCCCGCGATCTCCCGGGTCGCCGTGTTGCCCACGGTCACGACCGTCATCATGTCGACCGTCGCCGGATCCAGCGCGGCCAGCGTGGTCAGCCGGCTCGACTCGTCCGCGCGGGACGCGTTGCGCACGACCCCGACGGGAGTCGCCGGCTCCCGGTGCTCCGCGAGGATCGCGAGGGCCTTCGGCAGCTGCCAGTCACGGCCCCGGCTGCGCGGGTTGTAGAACGTCACCACGAGGTCGGCCTCGGCCGCCGCCCGCACCCGCCGTTCGATGACCTCCCACGGCGTGTGCAGGTCGGACAGGCTGATCGACACATGGTCGTGGCCCAGCGGCGCGCCCAGGATCGCCCCGGCCGCCAGCGCCGCCGTCACGCCCGGCACCCCGACCACGTCGATGTCGTCGGACGCCTCCGCGAGCGCCGGCGAGGCCATGGCGTACACGCCCGCGTCGCCGCTGCCGATCAACGCGACCGCCTGCCCGCGCCGGGCCTCCGCGACGGCCGTGCGCGCCCGCTCCTCCTCCGCCCCGAGACCGGACTCCAGCACCCGCGTGCCCGGCCGCAGCAGATCGCGGATCTGGTCGACGTACTGGTCCAGACCCACCAGCACGGACGCGCGCCGCAACTCCGCCTTCGCCCGGGGGGTGAGCAGATCCCGGGCGCCGGGACCGAGCCCGACCACGGCGAGTCGCCCGCGCCCCGGACGGCGTACGACGGCACAGGTCGCCATGGCGGGACGGGCCCCGGACTTCTTCTTGGGTACGAGCAGGTCGCCCCCGCCGATCAGCGCCGCCGCCTCCGCGACGGACGGCGTGCCCACGGCGGCGAGCGGCGCGTCGGAGGGGTTGGGCACGTCGACGCCCGCCAGTTCCTCGGCGGAGTACGTCACCACGGGCACCCCGAGCCGCGCGGCGGCCCCCACGATGCCGGGCTCCCGCGACTTGGCGTCGACGGTGGCGAGTTCGGCGACGGCACGAGGGGACAGACCTGCCTTGCGCAAGGTCTCCGCGATCAGTTCCAGGACCTCCTCGACCGGCGCCCCCTTGGACGCGCCGACCCCGACCACCAGCGTCGGCGGACGCAACCACACCTCCCCGTCACCGGGGTCACCGGCACGGTCGGTCACCCGGACCCTGCGGTCCCCCGCGGAGCCGAACGGCAGCGGCGGCAGCGGCCACGCCACCTCCGTCTCCAGCGCGACCGGCTCACCGTCCAGCAGGGCCCGCGTCACCCCGGCGACATCGCCCTCATAGGGCAGCCCGAGGGTGTCCAGGCCGGGGATGCCGACCGCGTCCGTCGCCGTGGTCACCACGGGCTCGGCGTCCAGCAACTCGCCCACCGCGCGGGCGAGTTCGTTGGCACCGCCACCGTGCCCGCCGAGCAGGGCGACGGCGTGGCGCCCGCCCTCGTCGACGCACACCACGCCCGGGTCGCCCGCCTTGTCGCCCAGCAGGGGCGCGACGAGCCGTACGACCGCTCCCGTGGCCAGGAAGCACACCAGCTGCTCGCACTCGGCGAACGCCCGCCGCACGGCGTCGGCGACGGGGCCGTCGTACACCCGCGTCCGCTCCGGCCACGCCGCGGCCAGCCGGTCGCGCGCCGCCGCCCCCGCCGCGGTGGCGGAAATGAGGCCGATCACTGGGTATCTCCTTCGCTACGGGCCGGAGGGCGCACGCCCCACAGCAGGAAAACGGGATTGGTCGCCGCCAGCCGGGTCACGTCACCCGGCAGCGGCGCCAGCCGGGACGAATGGAGCAGCACGCCGTCGCAGTCGAACCCGGCACCTTCCAGGGCCGCGCGGGCCGCCGGGACCCGGTCGAGCGCGGCCATGGCGACGACCACCGCGCGCCGCGCCCGCCGCGCGCACGCGGTGACGACGGCCGGCAGCTCGCGCCCCCCGCCGCCCACGAACACGGCGTCGGGGTCGTCGAGATCGGACAGCACGGCCGGCGCCGCCCCGTGCACCACGTGCACGTCGACACCGTGCGCGGCGGCGTTGGCGCGCACCCGCTCCACACCGTCCGCGGTCTTCTCCACCGCCGTCACCGCGGCACCGAGCCGCGCGCACTCCACGGCCACCGAACCGGAGCCCGCGCCGACGTCCCACACCAGGTCGCCGGGGCGGGGCCCCAGCCGGGCGAGCGCCAGCGCCCGCACCTCGAACTTGGTGATCATCGAATCGCGGTGGGCGAACTCGTTATCGTCCAGCGCCCATCCGGCGGGCGGCAGCGGCAGCCCGGCGTGTGCGCGCACGGGCCCCAGCGCCCGCTTCTCGTCCAGGCTGATCACGACGCTGACCGCCGTCCCCCAGTCGCGGGCCGCGGCCTCGGCGGCCGTGACCCGCTCCAGGCGCTCCTCGGAGGTGCCCAGAGCGGTGGCGACGACCAGGACACGGCCGTACGACCGCAGCGCGGCCCCCAGCTCGGCGGGCCCGGCGCCGGGCCCGGTGAGCACCGCGACCTTCGGGTACGCCCGGCAGACGTTGACCGCCGTACGCGCGTCACGCCCGTGCGCGCTGACCACCACGGCGTCCTCCCACGGCAGCCCGGCCCGCGCGAACGCGGTCGCCACCGAGGACACCCCGGGGCGTACGTCCAGCCGCTGCGGGCCGAACCGCTCGGCCAGCGCCCGCACGATCCCGAAGAACCCGGGGTCGCCCGAGGCCAGTACGACGACGGAACGGTCCTTCGCCACGTACTCCGCGATCGTGTCGAGAGCGGGCGCCAGAGGCCCGAGCACGATCCGCTCGGCTGTCCCGGGAAGCGCCACGGCCTCCAGGTGCCGCCGCCCGCCCACGACGAGCTCCGCACCGGCCAGGACGCCCACCGGGACCGGCTGCCCGACGACCGTGATCACGTGGAGGCACCCCGTTCGCGCAGGGCCCTGCGGGCCTCGGGGTCGGCCTTGCGGAAGCCGTGGAAGTGACCCGGGTGGTACAGGTGGGAGCGGGTGCCGTGCGCGTCGAGCGCCGGGCCGACCAGGAACAGCGTGTGCTTCCAGAGCTTGTGCTCCTTGACCGTCTCCTCCAGCGTGCCGATCGTGCACTTCACGACCAGTTCCTCCGGCCAGGTCGCCTGATACGCGACGACGACCGGGGTGTTCGTCGGGTAGCCGCCCTCCAGCAGCTCCCGCACCAGCTGCCCGCTGCGGGCGGCCGACAGGAAGACCGCCATGGTGGTGCCGTGCTTGGCGAACTCCCGCACCTCCTCGCCGGGCGGCATCGGCGTCTTGCCGCCGCCGAGCCGGGTCAGCACGACCGACTGCGCCACCTCGGGGATGGTCAGCTCCCGCTGCGCGAGCGCCGCGACGGCGGAGAACGACGACACACCGGGCACGATCTCGGTCGCGATGCCGAGCTCCGCGCACCGGTCGACCTGCTCCTGCGTCCCGCCCCACAGCGCGGGGTCGCCCGAGTGGATCCGCGCGACCTTCAGCCCCCGCGCGCGGGCCCGCTCGTACACGGCCACCACGTCCTCCAGGGACATCGTGGCCGAGTCGAGGATCTCGGCACCCTCACGCGCGTGCTGAAGGACCTCCTCCTGCACCAGGCTGGCGGCCCAGATCACGATGTCGGCCTCGGCGATGGCCCGCGCGGCCCGGAACGTCAGCAGATCGGCGGCGCCGGGACCGGCCCCGACGAAGGTCACCTTGCCGGTGGGGGCGTCGGCCATGGAAATGGGTCCTCTCCTGCGAGTGGTCGGAAGTCGTTGGGTGGTGAGCGGCTGTCACGCGTGCGCGACCGGCCGCCGATCGGATACGAAGAGCACATGGCGGTCCTCGTCGCGCTCGGCGCGTTCCTGATGACGCTGGCCGGCGGCTGGTCGGCACACCGCGTGACCGACCGCCGCCACCTGGTGCTGGGCCTGGCCGGCGGGCTGATGCTCGGCGTCGTCGGCCTCGAACTCCTGCCGGAGTCCCTGGAGGCGGCCGGCGCCGAGGTGTACGGCGTCCCCGCGGCCCTGCTGCTCTTCGTCACCGGCTTCCTGCTGGCCCATCTGGTGGAACGCCTGCTGGCCCACCGTCAGGCGGCGCACGGCGCCGAGGAGAGGAACGGCCGCACGCCCGAGGTGGGCCTCACGGCCGCCGCCGCGATGGTCGGTCACAGCGCCATGGACGGCATCGCGATCGGCGCCGCGTTCCAGGTCGACGGCGGCATGGGAGCCGCCGTCGCGGTGGCCGTGATCGCCCACGACTTCGCGGACGGCTTCAACACGTACACCCTCACCCGCGCCTACGGGAACGCCCGCCGCCGCGCGCTGATGATGCTGTTCGCGGACGCGGCGGCACCGGTCGCCGGCGCCGCGTCGACGCTGTTCCTCACCATCCCGGAACCCCTGCTCGGCGGCTACCTCGGCCTGTTCGGCGGCGCGCTGCTCTACCTGGCGGCGGCCGAGATCCTGCCCGAGGCCCACCACCAGCACCCCGCCCGCTCCACACTCCTGTGCACGATCGTGGGAGCGCTGTTCATCTGGCTGGTGGTGGGCGCCGCGCACTGAGCACGACCCGGCGGGGCTCACAGCTTCCCGCCCCGCCCGCCGTCGCGCCGGGGCGGCGCGATGAGCGTCGAGAGATACGGCAGGGGCGTCCCGTCCAGCTCCTCGGCCGACCGGACCGACTCCTCCGGCAGCCCGAGCGCCGACCCCCACACCGCGTCACCGATCCGCCCGGTCTCCCGCAGTGCCTCGGCGACCTCACCGGCCTGCCGCCCGAACTTGTACGCGACGACGGTCCCGGGCCCGGCCAGCGCGTCCTTCAGCACGGCGGCCCCGGCGGTCACCGGCACCAGCGTGAGCGGTTCGGTCCCCTCGGTCAGCACGGCCCCGGAACGCGCCGCGAGATCCTGCATGGCGGTGATCCCCGGAACGGTCTCCACGACCGTCCCCGGCACCGACTCGGCGACGGTCTGCGCGAGATACGTGAACGTCGAGTACACATTGGGGTCCCCGATGGTCGCGAAGGCGACGACCGCGTGCTCCCGCAGCAGCCCGGCCACCCGCTCCCCGGCGGCGTCCCAGGCCGCCTCGCGCCGCGCCCGGTCGGTCCGCTCGTTCAACGCGAACACCACCCGGACGATCTTCCCGGCGGGCACGTAGTGCAGCACGGTCGCCTCGGCCCGCCCGCGTTCACCGGTGTCCATGACGGGTACGACGACGACATCGGCGGCCCGCAGCGCGTTGACCCCCTTGACGGTCACCAGCTCCGGATCCCCGGGACCGACCCCGACCCCGATCAGCCTGTTGCTCATGACGTCCGGCACCTCTCCACGAACCGACGGGCGACACCGGGCTCGGACGCCCAGTGCGTGTGCAGATAGCTCGCGTGCACACCGCGCTGTACGAATCCCTCGACACGCCGCTCGGGCGTCCGCATCCCCCAGGCGGGCGCGGCACCGGCGCCCGGCTCGACCACGGTCCGGTGGAACTCGTGCCCCCGCATCCGCGTCCCGGCGCCGGCCAGCACGCTGTCACTCACGGCCACGGCGTCCCGATACCCCAGGGTCAGCCGCTCGGACATCCGCGCGGAGGCGTCCAGCACCCCGCACATGGGCAGCCCGTCCAGCTCCCGGCACAGATACAGCAACCCCGCACACTCGGCCGCCACAGGAGCCCCGCTCTCCGCGAGGGCTGCGACGGACTTCCTGAGCCGCTCGTTGGCGGACAACTCGGCGGCGTACACCTCGGGAAACCCGCCCCCGATGACGAGCCCGGCGGTCCTCTCGGGCAGCTCCTCGTCCCGCAGGGGATCAAAGGTGACGACTTCGGCCCCGGCAGCGGAGAGCAACTCGGCATGCTCGGCATAGGAAAACGTGAACGCGGCACCCCCGGCGACCGCGACAACCAGCCCGTCCGGCGCTTGAGGACGAGGCCCGAAGGGCCGACGGGGGTCTGGGGGCGCAGCCCCCAGGGACGGGACGGGAAGGGGCGGCGGGGGCGAGAAACGCAAAGCCTCACCCGCATCCCACCCGACACCCGCCAACGCCCCCGCACTCCGTGCCAGCGTGAGCAACGCCGACAGATCACACCCGTCGGCCACCTGCGCGGCCATCGCGTCAACAGCCTCGACAGCCAAGGAACCCCGCTCGGCAACCGGCACCAACCCCAGATGCCGACCCGGCGTCTCCACACGCGCGGCCCGCCGCAACACCCCCATCACAGGAACCCCGACGGAGTCCAACGCCTCCCGCAACAACCCCTCATGCCGATCCGAGGCAACCTTGTTGAGGATCACGCCCCCGACCCGCACCTCGGGATCCCAGCTCACGAACCCGTGCACCAGCGCCGCCACCGACCGGGACTGCGACGACGCGTCGACCACCAGCACCACCGGCGCCCGAAGCAACTTCGCCACCTGCGCGGTCGACGCCAGCTCTCCCTCGCCCGCGGCCCCGTCGTACAGCCCCATCACACCCTCGACGACGGCGACGTCACACCCCCGCGCACCATGCGCGAACAGCGGCGCGACCAGGTCGGGCCCGCACAGATACGCGTCGAGATTCCGCCCGACCCGCCCGGTGGCGAGCGAGTGATACCCGGGATCGATGTAGTCGGGCCCCACCTTGTGCGGAGACACGGCGAGCCCCCGCGCGGACAGCGCGGCCATCAACCCCGTGGCAACGGTGGTCTTCCCGCTCCCCGACGAGGGCGCGGCGATCACCAGCCGCGGAACGGAGCTCACCACTCGATGCCCCTCTGCCCCTTCTGCCCGGCATCCATGGGGTGCTTGACCTTGGACATGTCGGTGACGAGATCGGCGAATTCGACGAGCTTCTCGGGCGCGTTCCGCCCCGTGATCACCACGTGCTGCGTCCCCGGCCGCTCCCGCAGCACGGACACCACCTCGTCGGTGTCCACCCACCCCCAGTGCATCGGGTAGGCGAACTCGTCCAGCACGTACAGCTTGTACGTCTCGGCGGCGAGATCCCGCTTGACCTGCTCCCAGCCCTCCCGGGCCTTCTCCTCGTTGTCCATCTGATCGTCCCGCTGCACCCAGGACCAGCCCTCGCCCATCTTGTGCCAGTCCACGGTCCCGCCCTCACCGGAGGCACCGAGCACCCGCAGGGCGTTCTCCTCGCCGACCTTCCACTTCGCCGACTTGACGAACTGGAACACCCCGATCGGCCACCCCTGGTTCCAGGCCCGCAACGCCAGCCCGAACGCGGCCGTCGACTTGCCCTTCCCGACGCCCGTGTGCACGACGACCAGCGGCCGATTACGCCGCTGACGCGTCGTCAGCCCGTCCTCGGGTACGACACTCGGCTGCCCCTTCGGCATTACGCGGCCCTCCTCGAAGTCCCCTGCACGTCCTTCACCAGCCCGGCGATCGAGTCGGCCCGCAACTCGTCCAGCGTCGCGGCGGTCCCGCCCAGCTCACCGGCCAGCTGCCCCGCGAGCCCCAACCGCACCGGCCCCGACTCGCAGTCCACGACCACCGACGCGACCCCGTCGGCGGCGAACAGCCGCGCCGCCCGCCCCGCCAGCGCGACCGGCTCCGGACCACCCGTCGCACGCCCGTCGGTCACCACCACGACCAGCGCACGCCGCGCCGGGTCCCGCAGCCGCTCCACCCGCAGCACGTCATGCGCCTTGAGCAGCCCCGCCGCGAGCGGGGTCCGCCCACCGGTGGGCAGCGACTCCAGCCGCGCCGCCGCGGCGTCCACCGACGAGGTGGGCGGCAGTGCCACATCGGCCGCCGAGCCCCGGAAGGTCACCAGCCCCACCTTGTCCCGCCGCTGATAGGCGTCGAGGAGCAGCGACAGCACGGCACCCTTCACGGCACTCATCCGCTGCCGTGCGGCCATCGACCCGGAGGCGTCCACGACGAACAGCACGAGGTTGCCCTCCCGCCCTTCGCGCACCGCCTGCCGCAGATCGTCCCGCCGCACCACGAGTCCCGTCCCGGACCGCCCCCGGGCCCGCTGATGCGGTGCCGCCGCCCGCACGGTCGCCGCCAGGTGCAGCTTGGTCAGCGCACCGTCCGGCCGCCGCGCACCCGTCGTACGCCCGTGCTGGGTCCGCGCCCGCGACCGCCGCCCGGCGGACCCCTCACCGATCCCGGGGACGCTCAGCACCTTGGTGCGGAACGGCTCGGCGGCACCCACCGGGGACCGCTCACCGGAGCCGGCACCCGCGGGCTGCTCGGCCTCCCCGGCGTCCCCGGCCGGAGCCTCCGCGTCACCGCCGCCCTCCGGCCCGTCCGGACCTTCCGCGGGCGGCTGCCCGCCACCCCCGTCGGGCCCGTCAGGATCGGTGTCGGGACCGTCGTCGTCCCCGAACTGCTCCAGCGTCTCGTCGAGCTTGTCCTCGTCCAGGCCGGGCGCGTCGAACGGATTCCTCCTCCGCCGGTGCGGCAGCGCCAGCAGCGCCGCCTGCCGCACGTCCTCGGCGAGCACCTCGTCCCGCCCCGCCCAGGCCGCCAGCGCCGTCGCCGTGCGCGCCATCACGATGTCGGCCCGCATGCCGTCCACCTCGAACGCCGCACAGGTCGCCGCGATCTGGCGCAGCGCCCCGTCCCCGAGCCGCACCGACGGCAACAGCTCCCGCGCCGCGACGATCCGCGCCCGTACGGACGCCTCCTCGTCGGCCCACCGCGCGGCGAACCCGGCGGGGTCGTCGTCGTAGGCGAGCCGCCGCCGTACGACCTCCACGCGCTGGTCGGGCTCCCGCGAGGCGGCCACCTCCACGGTCAGCCCGAACCGGTCGAGGAGCTGCGGCCGCAGCTCGCCCTCCTCGGGATTCATGGTCCCGACGAGCAGGAACCGCGCGGCGTGCCGTACGGAGACACCCTCGCGCTCGACGTACGAGGCACCCATCGCGGCCGCGTCCAGCAGCAGATCGACCAGGTGGTCATGGAGGAGGTTGACCTCGTCCACGTACAGGATTCCCCGGTGCGCGTCGGCGAGCAGCCCCGGCTCGAAGGCCTTGACGCCCTCCGCCAGCGCCCGCTCGATGTCGAGCGCGCCGACCAGCCGGTCCTCGGAGGCCCCGACGGGCAACTCGACCATGCGCGCGGGCCGTACGGCACCGCCGCCGCTCTCGTGCGGCCCGTCAGGACACGCGGGGTCCGGGGCCGAGGGATCGCAGGAGAACCGGCACCCGGGCACCACGGCCACCTCCGGCAGCAGCGCCGAAAGCGCCCGCACCGCCGTCGACTTGGCGGTGCCCTTCTCGCCGCGCACCAGCACCCCGCCGACCGCCGGCGAGACGGCGTTCAGCAGCAGCGCGAGCCGTAGATCGTCCTGGCCGACGACGGCCGTGAACGGAAAGGGGGTGGTCACTGGTCGTCGCCCTCCAGATCGCCTTCGAGTTCCAGATAGGTCGCGCGCAGCCGCTCCAGCGTGTCCGTGTCCGGCTCGGCCCACAGCCCCCGGTCGGCGGCCTCGAGCAGCCGCTCCGTGATGCCCCGCAGCGCCCACGGGTTGGACTGCTTCATGAAGTCCCGGTTCTCCGGGTCGAAGACGTACTCCGCGCTGAGCTTCTCGTACATCCAGTCGTCGACGACGCCCGCGGTGGCGTCGTAGCCGAAGAGATAGTCCACGGTGGCCGCCATCTCGAAGGCGCCCTTGTAGCCGTGCCGCCGCATCGCCGCCATCCAGCGCGGGTTGACCACGCGGGCGCGGAAGACGCGGTGGGTCTCCTCGCCCAGCGTCCTCGTCTTCACCTGGTCCGGTACGGCCGAGTCGCCGACGTACGCCTCCGGGCTCGCGCCCGTCAGGTGCCGCACCATGGCCACCATGCCGCCGTGGTACTGGAAGTAGTCGTCCGCGTCGACCAGATCGTGCTCGCGGGTGTCGACGTTCTTCGCCGCCACCGCGATCCGCCGGAACGCCGTCTCCATGTCCCCGCGCGCCGCCCGTCCGTCGAGCCCGCGCCCGTAGGCGTAGCCGCCCCAGACGGCGTACACCTCGGCGAGGTCCGCGTCCGACCGCCAGTTCCGCGCGTCGATCAGGGGGAGCAGCCCCGCCCCGTACGCGCCCGGCTTCGAGCCGAAGACGCGTGCCGTGGCCCGCCGCCGGTCGCCGTGCTCGGCGGTGTCCTCGTCGGCGTGTGCCCGTACGTAGTTGGACTCGGCGGGCTCGTCCAGCTCCGCCACCGCCCGCACCGCGTCGTCGATCAGCCCGACGACGTGCGGGAACGCGTCCCGGAAGAACCCGGAGATACGGACCGTGACGTCGATGCGCGGCCGGCCCAGCTCCTCCAGGCCGACGACCTCGAACCCGGTCACGCGCCTCGACGCGTCGTCCCACACCGGACGGCAGCCCAGCAGCGCGAGGATCTCGGCGATGTCGTCGCCCTGCGTGCGCATCGCCGACGTCCCCCACACCGTGAGCCCGACGGACTTCGGATACTCACCCGTGTCCTGGAGATACCGCTGCACCAGCGAGTCGGCGAGCGACTGCCCGACCTCCCAGCTCAGCCGCGACGGAATCGCCTTGGGGTCGACGGAGTAGAAGTTCCGTCCCGTCGGCAGCACGTTGACCAGGCCGCGCGTGGGCGAACCCGACGGGCCCGCCGGGACGTAACCGCCGTCCAGCGCCCGCAGGACGTGCCCGATCTCGTCCGTCGTCCGGGCCAGCCGGGGCACGACCTCCTCGCACGCGAACCGCACCACGGCCACCGCGTCCGGGAGTTCCGTGCCCAGCACGTCCCGCACGAGAGCACCGCCCTCACCGGCCGCCCAGCCGCGCTCCTCCATGCCCTCCGCGATCCGCCGGCACAGCTGCTCCAGCAGGTCGATCGCGTCGGCGCCGGTACGCGCCGGGCCGTCCACCAGATCCGTCAGCTCCACCGGCACCTTCACCGGCGCCCCCGGCTCGGCCAGCAGCTCCTTCTCCACGAGCCCGAAGTGCGCGGCCAACGCGGCCCGCAGCCCCGGCAGCGCGTTCGCCTGCCCGCCCCACACCTGCGAGGCGCGCAGCACCGCCAGGACGAGGTTCACGCGCGGCTCGCCGACCGGGCCGCCGCCCAGGATGTGCAGGCCGTCACGGATCTGCACGTCCTTGATCTCGCACAGATAGCCGTCGATGTGCATGACGAACTCGTCGAAGTCGTCGTCGTCCGGCTGGTCGTCCACATGCAGGTCGTGGTGGAGCTCGGCGGCCTTCACCAGCGTCCAGATCTGCGCCCGCACCGCCGGTGCCTTCGCCGGGTCCAGATCGGAGACCAGCGCGTACTCGTCGAGCAGCTGCTCCAGCTTCGCCAGATCGCCGTAGGTGTCGGCCCGCGCCATCGGCGGCACCAGGTGGTCGACGACCGTCGCGTGCCCGCGCCGCTTGGCCTGCGTGCCCTCGCCGGGGTCGTTGACGATGAAGGGGTAGATCAGCGGCAGTTCACCGAGCACCGCGTCCGGCGCGCACCCGGCGCTCAGCCCCAGCCCCTTGCCCGGCAGCCACTCCATCGTGCCGTGCTTGCCCATGTGCACGATCGCGTCGGCGCCGAAACTGTTCTCCAGCCACCGGTAGGCCGCCATGTAGTGGTGGGAGGGCGGCATGTCGGGGTCGTGGTAGATCGCGATCGGGTTCTCGCCGAAACCGCGCGGCGGCTGGATCATCACCACGACGTTCCCGAACCGCAGCGAGGCGAGGACGATGTCCTCCCCGTCGACGTACAGCGAACCCGGCGGCTCGCCCCACGCCTCCCGCATCCCGTCCCGCAGCTCCGGGTCCAGCTTCTCGAACCACGCCCGGTAGTCCGCCAGCGGCACCCGGGCGGGTGCGGCGGCCAGCTGCTCCTCGGTGAGCCACTCCACGTCGTGCCCGCCGGCCTCGATCAGCCGGTGGATCAACTCGTCCCCATTGTCCGGGTATTCGGTCAGTGCGTACCCGGCGTCCCGCAGCGCGTCCAGCACCCGCACCGCCGACGCGGGCGTGTCCAGGCCGACCGCGTTGCCGACGCGCGAGTGCTTCGTCGGGTACGCGGTGAAGACGAGCGCGAGCTTCTTCTCGGCGTTCGGCTTGTGCGCCAGCCGGGCGTGCCGTACGGCGATGCCGGCCACCCGCGAGGCCCGTTCCGGGTCGGCGACGTACACGGGCACGTCGTCCGGGCCCTGCTCCTTGAAGGAGAACGGCACGGTGATCAGGCGCCCGTCGAACTCGGGGATCGCCACCTGCATCGCCGCGTCCATCGGGGACAACGCGGCGTCCGACTCGTCCCACGCGGCCCGCGAGGACGTCAGACAGAGCCCTTGCAGCACGGGCACGTTCAGGTCGGCGAGCGCGCCGATGTCCCACGCCTCCTCGTCGCCGCCCGCCGAGGCCCCCGAGGCGTGCGTGCCACCGGCGGCGAGGACGGTCGCGACGAGTGCGTCGGTCCGGCCGAGGATCTCGTACAGTCCCGCGTCGGCGCCGCGCAGCGAACCGCAGTACACGGGGAGGGCGTTGGCGCCCCGCGCCTCGATCGCGTCGCACAGGGTGTCCACGAAGGCGGTGTTGCCGCTCAGTTCGTGCGCGCGGTAGAAGAGCACGCCGACCGTCGGACGGTCCTCCCGCACGGCGCGGGCGCCGTGGACGCCGTACTCCGGCATCTTCCGGGGCTCCTCGAACCCCTCACCGGTCAGCAGCACCGTGTCCGACAGGAACCGGGCCAGCTCGGTCAGGTTGTCCGGACCGCCCTCGACGAGGTACCGCAGCGCCTCCGCCACCACACCGGCCGGCACCGTCGACTCGGCCATCAGCTCCGCGTCCGGCACGGCCTCCCCGCCGAGCAGCACCGCCGGGATGCCGGACGCCTTGAGCGCCGCGAGCCCGTCCTCCCAGGCGCGCTTGCCGCCCAGCAGGCGTACGACGGCGAGGTCCGCCCCGTCGAGCAGCGCGGGCAGCTCGTCCGTGACGTCCACGCGGGTCGGGTTGCCGATCCGGTAGGCGGCGCCGGAGGCACGGGCCGCCAGCAGGTCCGTGTCGGCGGTCGACAACAACAACACTGTGCTCATGCGGGCGCTCCCGGTGGAATGAAGGGCAGTCCTCGTGGCGCGCCGGACTCGATGAGCCGCCACAGCGCGTCCGTGTCCGCGTGCTGTTCGATCAGGTCGCCGAGCCGGTCGAGCTGCTCCTCGCGCAGCGCGGCGAACGAGGTGTCGGGGGCCGGCACGAAGCGGCGTCCCGCGGCGGCGGCCACCTCGCGCAGGAAGGCGCGCCGGAAGCCGTCGGACTCCAGCGAGCCGTGCCAGTGGGTGCCCCAGGTCTGTCCGACCCGGCAGCCGTCCAGGAAGGCCTCGCCACCGGTGACGTCGGCGACCCCGTGATGGATCTCGTACCCCTCGACCCGCTCCCCGAGGGCCCGGCCGACGGGACGCGTGAGCGTCTTCTCGCGGGCGAACCGCACCCGCACGGGCAGCAGTCCGAGCCCGTCCACGTGCCCGGCGCGGGACTCCACGTCGTCCTCGATGTGCTCGCCGAGCACCTGGAAGCCGCCGCAGATCCCGAGGACCGGCCGCCCCTCGGCCGCCCGCCGCGCCAGCGCGTCCGCCAGTCCGCGCTCCCGCAGCCACTCCAGCGCCCGGACGGTCCCGCGGGTCCCGGGTACGACCACGAGGTCGGCGTCGGCCAGCTCCTCGGGACGGTCCACGAACCGCACCACCACACCCGGTTCGGCGGCGAGGGCGTCCACGTCGGTGAAGTTGGACATCAGCGGCACCGCGCACACTGCGACCCGCAGCACGTCCTCGCCGACGGGCGGTGCCACCACCGACTCCCGCACGGCGCCGCGCAGCGAAACCCTCAGCCCGTCCTCCTCGTCGATGCCGAGCCCGTGCCGGAAGGGCAGCACGCCGTACGTACGCCGTCCCGTCAGGCCGTGCAGCATGTCCAGGCCCGGTTCCAGCAGCGACACATCGCCCCGGAACTTGTTCACCAGGAACCCGGCGACCAGGTCCTGGTCCTCGCGGGACAGCAGCGCGACCGTGCCGAAGAACGACGCGAAGACGCCACCACGGTCGATGTCGCCCACCACGAGAACCGGCAGCCCGGCGCCCCGGGCGATCCCCATGTTCACGATGTCGGTGCGCCGCAGATTGATCTCGGCCGGGCTTCCGGCACCTTCACAGATCACCGCGTCATACGTGCCCCGCAACTGCTCCAGACAGTCCAGCACCGTGCCCAGCAACCGTTGTTGGCGCCCGCCGTGGTAGCCGCGCGCGCTCAACTCGCCGACCGGCTTGCCCAGCAGCACCACCTGGCTGGACTGCTCGCCGCCCGGCTTGAGCAGCACCGGGTTCATCAGCGCGGTCGGCTCCACCCGGCAGGCCTGGGCCTGCATGGCCTGCGCCCGCCCGATCTCGGCGCCCTCCCGGGTCACGAACGAGTTCAACGACATGTTCTGCGCCTTGAACGGGGCCACCTTGACGCCCTGCCGCGCCAGCCACCGGCAGATCCCGGCGGTCACCACGCTCTTGCCGGCGTCCGAGGTGGTCCCGGCGACCAGCAGACCCCCACCGCTCATGACGTACGTCCCTTCACGACGCTCCGTGCGGCGGCAGCGACCCCGAGCGCGAGCCAGCCGACCCGCCGCGAGAGCCGTACCGCCCGGTCGATGTCGGCGACGGCCACGGCACGCCCGCCGCCGTTGAGGACGGGCCGGTGCTCGACCCGCCCGCCGTAGGAGAGGGTTCCGCCGAGCCGCACCCCGAGCGCGCCCGCGAAGGACGCCTCCACGGGTCCGGCGTTGGGGCTCGGATGCTTCGCGGCATCGGCGCGCCACGCCCGCACAGCCCCGCGCGGGTCGGATCCCGCGAGCGCGGCGAGTACGGCGGTCAGCCGCGCCCCCGGCCATCCGGCGACGTCGTCGAGGCGGGCGGAGGCCCAGCCGTAGCGGCGGTGGCGGGGGGACTTGTGGCCGACCATCGCGTCCAGCGTGTTGACGGCCCGGAAGCCGAGCAGTCCCGGCACCCCGGCGACGGCACCCCACACCAGCGCGCCCACCACGGCGTCGGAGGTGTTCTCGGCGACGGACTCCACCACCGCGCGGGCGATGCCGTCGGCGTCCAGGGCCTGCGGGTCCCGGCCGCACAGGTGCGGCAGCCGCGCCCGGGCCGCCTCGACGTCCCCGGCCTCCAGCGCCCGCTCGATGGCGCGGGCCTCCCGGGCCAGCGAGGTCCCGCCGACGACGGCCCAGGTGGCCACGCCGGTCAGGGCGACGGAGGCGGCGGGGGAGGAGCGTACGCAGCGGGCGGCGAGGGCGCCCAGCGCCACGGTCCCGCCGACGCACACGGCGGCGTGCACCGCGCCCCGGCCCCGGTCGTCCCGCCACAGCACTCGTTCCACGGCAGCCGCGGCCCGCCCGAAAGCGGCGACCGGATGGCCCCGGCGGGGATCGCCGAGCAACAGGTCGCCGAGGAGGCCGGCGGCGGCGCCGTACGCGAACACGCGATCGGCACCCATGGGTTCAGCCGGTGACGGATCCGGAGGGAGCGGCCCCGAGGTGGGGCGGGGTCTCGCTGGTCGACCTCAACAGGCAGCCGCGCATGGCGATATGTCCTCACTCAGGGTGTCCACGCCCTGGTTCGACGAGACCGGCGGTGAGAGTTCCTGGCTCCCGGGGTGTTCACCCCGGTGACAGTGGCGGGACCGCGCCGGAATCGCACCGGCTTCCTCTCCTGCCGCCGTATTGGCTCAGGCAGTCCACCACGGCCCCGGAAGGGCCGTCAACTTGCCGTTGACCTGCGAGGCTGAAGTGTGCTGAGGCCCACAGAGGGGCTCCGGTGGGTGAACCGCGATCGGAGGTCCGCGGAGGCCGTGGAGGTCCGCACACGTCGGCGGGCGGTGCGGGCGCCGAGGCTCCCGCACCGCCCGCCGGACGAGTGCGATGTGTGACCGGGCCGATCAGGCCATGATCAGGTAGATGCCGTATGCCACCGCCGCCGCGCACGCCGCGAAGCAGGCGTAGGCGCCGGTGACCGCCAGGGCCGCGGACTGGCCCTGGGCGGCGGCCCGCTCACGGCGGGACAGGCCGTTGATGCCGAGGGTGAACAGGGCCACCAGGGCCACGGTGACCACGAGGCTGACGCCGAAGACGGAACCGAGGGCCGCCCAGTCGATCTTCATGGTGCTTCTTCTTCCTTCGTACCGGGGTTACCGCGTCGCGGTCAGACGGTGGTCTTGGCCGAGGGGGCCGCCGGGTCGGTGGCGGCGGGAGCGGCGATGGTGGCCGCGAGCTCCTCGGTCACGGTGCCCGCCGGGGGCGGGGTCACGGCGGCCATGGCCTGCGTCACCACGCCGGACGGCTCCTCGCCCGGGACCTGGTGGTCGTTGACGTTGGTGTGGTCGATGACCTCACGCCGGGAGATCTTCCAGATCGCGGCGCTGGAGGCGACCAGGAAGACGGCCACGAGGGCGGTGCCCCAGTCGCCGAAGTCGCAGACCCACTCGGCGAGCGCCGCGACGAGGGCCGCCGCCGGCAGCGTCAGACCCCAGGCGACGAACATCCGGGTGGCCGTCGACCAGCGGACGACACCGCCCTTGCGGCCCAGGCCCGCGCCCATCACGGAACCGGAAACGGAATGCGTGGTGGAGAGGGAGAAGCCGAGGTGCGACGAGGCCAGGATGACCGTCGCGGCACTGGTCTGGGCGGCGAAGCCCTGCTGCGGCTGGAGGTCGGTCAGACCCTTGCCCATGGTGCGGATGATGCGCCAGCCGCCGAGGTAGGTGCCGAGCGCGATGGCGATGCCCGCGGAGAGGATGACCCACATGGGCGGGTCGGAGTCGGGGGCGAGGGTGCCGCCGGCGACCAGGGCCAGGGTGATGATGCCCATCGTCTTCTGGGCGTCGTTGGTGCCGTGGGCCAGGGAGACCAGGCCGGCGGAGGCGATCTGCCCGGCGCGGTAGCCCTTCTCGGAGGCCTTGCCGTCGGCCTTGCGGCCCAGGCGGTAGGTCAGCCGGGTCGCGAACATCGCGGCGAGGCCGGCCACCAGCGGGGCGGCGATCGCGGGGATCAGGACCTTGGTGACGAGGACGTCGCCGTGCACCGCGCCGAAGCCGGCGGAGGCGACGGTGGCGCCGATCAGACCGCCCATGAGGGCGTGCGACGAGCTGGACGGGAGACCGACCAGCCAGGTCAGGAGGTTCCAGAGGATCGCGCCGACCAACGCGGCGAAGATGACCTCGGGACGGATGCCGGCCTCGTCGACGAGGCCCTTGGAGATCGTGTTGGCGACCTCCACGGAGAGGAAGGCGCCTACAAGGTTCAGTACGGCGGACATGGCCACCGCGACCTTGGGCTTGAGCGCACCGGTCGAAATGGTCGTTGCCATCGCGTTCGCGGTGTCGTGGAAACCGTTCGTGAAATCGAACGCGAGTGCGGTTACCACCACAATCGCGAGGATCAGCGAGAAGCTTTCCATTTACCCAGGCAATCGTTCGAGGTCATTGGCTGGTCGAACGTAGGTAACCAGGGTGAACGGAAGATGAACTGGAATGGGCATCGTGGTGACCGTAAGAGGGGGTGGGCGCTCCGCCGGACGGCGGATCCGCCCCGGTCCCGCACGGGTCGGCCCACAACCGGAGGCTCGAGCCTCTCGGGCGGGCTTCTTCAGCCGGTCGAGTGAACCGCTGATGTGGTTCTGGTCACCCGGGAGAGTGCCGCGGCCGCCTGGCAGGATCACCGCATGGCTGAGCGGCGACGGGACGGGCGGGAAGCAGGGGGCGCGGGCGTGGGCGATCCGCGGGGGAGACGGGTGAGCGAGGAGGAGGCGAGGGCCTGGGCGGAGCTCGTCGAGACCGCGCGGCGGACCGTCGCCGACGGACTCGTCGTCGGCACCTCCGGCAACGTCTCCGCGCGGGTCGGCGGGACCGTCCTGGTCACGCCGTCGGGAGTGCCGTACGACCGGCTGACGCCGGACGACGTGACCGGTGTCGATCTCACCGGCCGGCGGGTTCTCGGCACGCTCGCCCCGACCAGCGAGCTGCCCATGCATCTGGCCGTTTACCGTTCGACCGGCGCGCGCGCCGTCGTGCACACGCACGCCGTGCACGCGACGGCCGTCTCCACGCTCGTCGACGAGCTCCCGCTGATCCACTACATGGCCGCGGCGCTCGGCGGACCCGTCCGGGTCGCCCGCTATGCGACGTACGGCACCGACGAGCTGGCCGAGAACATGCTCCGCGCGCTCGACGGCCGCACCGGCTGCCTCCTCCAGAACCACGGCACCGTCACCCACGGCACGACCCTCGCGCAGGCCTACGACCGCACGGCCCAACTCGAATGGATGTGCCACGTATGGCTGACGGCCTCCTCGATCCCGTCCCGCACCCCCCACCTGCTGACCCAGGACCAACTGACGCAGGTCCAAGAACGCCTACGGACGTACGGCCAAAGGAGCTGACCGCCCCCGCGTCCCTGCGGGCAGTCGTGCCGCTGGGGCGATGGGGGTACCTCCCGCTCGAGCGAAGCCGAGAGTGGGGGAGGGTGGGCGCAGACGGCACCCCGTTAGCGCCGGGCTGCGCGACACCCCCCGGCCACCCCCACTGGCCCCGACCGCCCTCCCCCAGGACACTGGAGAACGTGCGCACTGTCAGAGCGACGGCCGCTGCCGTCACCGCCGTGATGGGCGCCGGCGCCGCCGCAGTAGCCGCCGGCCGCTTCGCCAGCGACGCCGCCCTGCGGACGACCCCCGGCGCCCCCCTCCCCACCGAGCCGAAACTCACCGTGCACGCCACAGCCGCAGGCCGGATCAGCCTCACCCGGGACTTCGCCACGCTGCGCCCCGGCCGCCACGGACTCACCGGCGACGGCTTCCACGCGGTCGTCGGACCCGTACTGGCCGACCCCCCGGACTCCGCCGACACCGTCGTGCGCCGTCTCGAACGCGTCACCTACGGCACCCTGGAGCCCGGCGACCGCGCCTGGCTCACCCCGAGCCTCCACGTCGGCGACCCGAGCACCGCCCTCGGCCTGGACCACACCGACCTCGACATCCCCGGCGAACTCGGCCCCCTGCCCGCATGGTTCGTGCCGGGCGCCCGGGACACCTGGGTGGTCGCCGTCCACGGCCTCGGCACCACCCGGGAACACACCATGAACGTCATGGAGTTCCTGCACCGCCACCGCTTCCCGGTGCTCGCCGCCGCCCACCGGGGCGACCCCGGCGCACCGCGCTCCCCGGACGGCCTCAACCACCTCGGCGAGACCGAGTGGCGGGATCTCGACGCCGTACTCCACCACGCCGTGGACTCCGGCGCCCGGCAGGTCGTCCTGTACGGCTGGTCCACCGGCGCGACCATGGCGCTGCGCGCCGCCGCCCGCTCCGAGGTGCGCGCACGCGTCGCCGGTCTGATCCTCGACTCCCCGGTGCTCAGCTGGGAGGCGACCCTGCGCGCCCTCGCCGCGGCCCGGCACACCCCGGGGATCCTGCTGCCGCTCGCGGTCCGCGCCGCCCAGGGACGGACCGGCCTGTACGGCGACCGCAGGCCCGACGCCGTCCACCTGGGGCGGATCACGGTGCCCACCCAGATCTTCCACGGCCCCGACGACACGGTGGCCCCCTGGCGGTTCTCCCGCCGGCTCGCCGCCGACCACCCGAACACCATCACCCTGCACACGGTCGCGGGCGCCCCGCACGCCGCGATGTGGAACGCCGACCCCGGGCCCTACGAGGAGGCCCTGCGGCGCTTCCTCACGCCCCTCATGTGACAGCGGCGGGTGCGGGCCGGACGGCCGGTGGCGGTGATTCCGTTTAGGGGTGTACCAGTGGCCTGAATCCCTCCCTCCGACCCTGTCCGGGCCCGAGGCGCGGGCCCTCCCGCCGTCCCCGTCGACATTCCGTTTGGGTTTTCGGACCGTCAACCGCAAGACTGCACCCGTGACGTCCCGTATCCCGCGCGACTCCAGGCTTCGACTCGTCCGCCCGCGACCCCTGGCCGCCGCCCCCAGAGCGATGAACCAGCGGCGCTCGCGCCGCCCCGCGCCACGCCCCCCGGAGGGCACTCCGGCACCGGCGGAGCTGGCCAGAATGGCGCGCTCCGGTCTGGCCGCCGCGGCCCGCGTCGCCCGCTGGGCCGACGCCGCCCTCGGCCCCGGCGGGGACAGCGCCACCGCCGACGGCAAGGCCACCCTCTCCGACGCGACCGCCGAACGGGCGGCCCGAGCCCTGGGCCTGACCCCCGCTCAGGTGCGCGCCGACTGGGACACGGCCCGCCTGGCCGGCCTCATCGAGGTGCACGGCGACAGCGCCCGCCCCGGCTGGCGGCTCCGTGCCTGGGACCGCGACGACAGCGCCGTACTGCGCGGCTGGGTCGCCCTCTGCGACGCCTGGTCGCTCGCCCACCCGGAGCCCGAGGAGTACGAGGCCACCGTCGTTGCGGAGGTCGTCACGGCCATGCCGCAGGTCCTCTCCTTCCTCCAGCTCTCCGCCGGCCCGGTCCCGGTCGCCCAGCTCCTGGACCTCCTCCAGCAGCGGGTGACCGAACTCCGGACGGAGCGCTGCGAAGTCGACTACACCCCGCAGTCCGAGACGCCCGGCCGCGAGCTCAGACCCGGCATCCCGCTCCAGCGGCCCCGCCCCGCGCTCGCCCCGCCGGCCGCCGACGCCCCGCTCGAGCCGCTGCTCGACTGGGCGCTGCGGGCGCTCGCCTCCGTCGGCGCCCTCACCTACGGCGACGGGCAGGCCACGCTCACCCCGCTCGGCAGCTGGGCGGTGTGGGTCAAGCTGGAGCAGATCTGCGTCGCCGCGCAGAGCCCCGCCGGGAACATCGAGCAGGGCGCCGAGGACATGCTGCGCGGCTGTGCCCAACTGCGCCCCAACGCGGCCCGCGCCGAATACCGCGCCTGGCTCGCCGCCCGGCCGGTGGGCAGCGCCGTCACCGAGCTGGTCGACGCCGCCCGGGGTGAGGACGCCCTGCTGCGCGGCCTCGCCTTCGAGGCGCTGCGGGTGGTCGGCGCCCCCGCCGAGCCCGAGGTCCGCGCCGTGCTCGACGAGCCGACGCTGCGGCCGTACGCCCTGCTGTGGCTCGCGGAGCACGACGGCGCCGACCCCGAGGACGCCCACGAGGTCCTCACCCGCGAGGAGGCCACCTGGCTGTGGGTGGACACGGCGGCCGCCGTCGCCGACCACGGCGAGGCCCCGCTGCTGGTCCGGCACCTGGAGTCCGCGATACAGCCGACCGTCCCCGCGCTGCTCAGCGAGGTACGCGCCGTCGGCCACCCGCGCACCGTCCAGGTACTGGTCGCCCTCGCCGCGGCCCACCCCGACCCGGCCCTGGCCAAGGCGGTCCGCCGAGCCGCCTTCCAGGTGCACACCGGCGGCTGACCGGGGGCCGGCCCCCGGCTCAGGCCCCGGTCTCCGGCGCGTACGTGCCGAAGCTCCAGACGTTGCCCTCGAGGTCCCGGGCCATGTAGTCGCGGGAGCCGTAGTCCTGGTCGGTCGGGGGCATCAGGATGTCCGCGCCCTGCTCGACCGCGCGCCGGTGGTGTGCGTCGGCGTCGTCCACGACGACGTACACCCCGGCAGGGCCCGCGCCCTTCATCGCCGCGTCGAACACCCCGCCGCGGCCCTTCGTGCCCAGCATCACCACGCCGTTGCCCTGCGCCAGCTCGGCGTGCATGACCGTGCCGTCCTCGCCCTCGTACACCGACAGCTCGGTGAAGCCGAAGGCCTCCGTGAGCTGCCGGATCGCCGCCTTCGCGTCGGTGTACAACAGCGTCGGCACCACGCTCGGACGCCCGCCGCCCGTACCTGCCATGGCGATCACTCCCCAGTCGAATGTCCGGATCTCGCCCAGTTTGGCACCGGCCACCGACAACGGCCGGGGGAACCGCGCGCAGAAAAAGTGGTTGCACCGCCCCGTTAGAATGGCTCGCATGGCCATTCTCCTCGCGCATTAGACGGCGGGAACGTCCTCAGCCGCCCCCACCGCCACCCACACCTGCCCAGGAGTCTGTCCGTGATCTCCGCCTCCGGCATCGAGCTGCGCGCCGGTGCCCGCGTCCTCATCGAAAGCGCCACGTTCCGCGTCGCCAAGGGCGACCGCATCGGCCTCGTCGGCCGCAACGGCGCAGGCAAGACCACCCTCACCAAGGTCCTCGCCGGCCAGGGCATCCCGGCCGCCGGCAACGTCACCCGCTCCGGCGAGGTCGGCTATCTGCCCCAGGACCCCCGCACCGGCGACCTCGACGTCCTCGCCCGCGACCGCATCCTCTCCGCGCGCGGCCTCGACGTGCTGATCCGCAAGATGCGCGACAACGAGCAGCGCATCGCCAACGGCCAGGGCGCCACCCGCGAGAAGGCGCTCAAGCAGTACGAGCGCCAGGAGACCGAGTTCCTCACCAAGGGCGGGTACGCCGCCGAGGCCGAGGCCGCCACCATCGCCGCCGCGCTGAACCTGCCCGACCGGGTGCTCGGCCAGCCGCTGCACACCCTCTCCGGCGGTCAGCGCCGCCGCGTGGAGCTCGCCCGGATCCTGTTCTCCGACGCGGACACCCTGCTGCTGGACGAGCCGACCAACCACCTCGACGCCGACTCGATCGTCTGGCTGCGCGACTACCTCAAGACCTACCGCGGCGGCTTCATCGTGATCTCCCACGACGTCGACCTGGTCGAGACGGTCGTGAACAAGGTGTTCTACCTGGACGCCAACCGCGCCACCATCGACGTCTACAACATGGGCTGGAAGCTCTACCAGCAGCAGCGCGAGGCCGACGAGAAGCGCCGCCGGCGCGAGCGGCAGAACGCCGAGAAGAAGGCCGCCGCGCTCAACGCGCAGGCCGACAAGATGCGCGCCAAGGCCACCAAGACGGTCGCCGCGCAGAACATGGCCCGCCGCGCGGAGCGGCTGCTGTCCGGCCTGGAGGACGTCCGCCAGTCCGACAAGGTCGCCAAGCTGCGCTTCCCCGAGCCCTCGCCGTGCGGCAAGACCCCGCTGATGGCCGAGGGCCTGTCGAAGTCGTACGGCTCCCTGGAGATCTTCACCGACGTCAGCCTGGCCATCGACAAGGGCTCCCGGGTCGTCATCCTCGGCCTCAACGGCGCCGGCAAGACGACCCTGCTGCGACTCCTGGGCGGCGTCGAACAGCCCGACACCGGCGCCGTCGTCCCCGGCCACGGCCTCAAGCTCGGCTACTACGCCCAGGAGCACGAGACCCTCGACCCCGACCGCACGGTGCTGGAGAACATGCGCTCCGCCGCGCCCGACATGGACCTCGTCGAGGTCCGCAAGGTGCTCGGCTCGTTCCTGTTCTCCGGCGACGACGTGGACAAGCCGGCCGGTGTCCTCTCCGGCGGCGAGAAGACCCGTCTGGCGCTGGCGACCCTCGTGGTCTCCTCGGCGAACGTGCTGCTGCTCGACGAGCCGACCAACAACCTCGACCCGGCCAGCCGCGAGGAGATCCTCGGCGCGCTGCGCACGTACAAGGGAGCGGTCGTGCTCGTCACCCACGACGAGGGCGCCGTCGAGGCGCTCCAGCCGGAGCGGATCATCCTGCTGCCGGACGGGGTCGAGGACCTGTGGGGCGCCGACTACGCGGACCTGGTCGCCCTCGCCTGAGGTCCCGGAGTCGTCAGCCGGGGTTGATCGAAGGTGTGATCCATTGCGTATGGATCATTCGGCCCATCGGTGATCCATCATTCGTGTGAGATCTCCTCATCCCGACGTGTGTCCTACACGGATTTCGCGGCCGAGTCCCCGATGAAGCGGGGCTCGGCCGTCGCGTCTTCCTGACCTGGTACTTCGCGGAAGAACCCGTTCGGGGGTATCGCCGACACGCCGTGGAATGACTCATTCCGTATGTGGGGATGCGCTCCCGTCGTCACAACCTTGTCTCACCGACCTTGCCGAATGGGTGGCCATGAGGGCCTGGAGGGGTGATCATGAGGAGACCAGAGCGCACTTCCCATGAGGAGGCACGGGTGGCCGAGACTCTGAAGAAGGGCAGCCGGGTGACCGGCGCCGCGCGCGACAAGCTCGCGGCAGACCTGAAGAAGAAGTACGACGCCGGTGCGAGCATCCGGGCGTTGGCCGAGGAGACCGGCCGCTCGTATGGCTTCGTGCACCGCATGCTCAGTGAGTCGGGCGTCACGCTGCGAGGGCGTGGCGGGGCGACACGGGGCAAAAAGGCTCCTTCGGCCTGACCCCGGGCGCCCCACGTTCCCGATGGTGGCCACCCGGTCGGCCGACTGACCGGCCGGGTGGTTACTGTGCAGTCACTTGGATGACCGCACCCATCGGAGGCGCCCCATGGCTTCGTCCGCCCAGGACCTCGGTCCCGTACTCGACAAGGACGGCGTACGGCTCACCGTCGATGACGCGATCGCCGCGGTGACGCTGACCAACCCGACCAAGCGCAACGCGCAGAGCCCCGCTCTGTGGCGGGCGCTGACCGAAGCGGGCCGGCTGCTGCCGGGCTCCGTGCGCGTCGTGGTGCTGCGCGGTGAGGGGAAGTCCTTCTCCGCCGGGCTGGACCGGCAGGCGTTCACGCCCGAGGGCTTCGACGGCGAGCCGTCGTTCGTCGACCTCGCGCGCGGCGACGACGCCACGCTGGACGCGACCATCGCCGAGTACCAGGAGGCGTTCACCTGGTGGCGGCGCAGCGACATCGTGTCGATCGCGGCTGTCCAGGGACACGCCATCGGGGCCGGCTTCCAGCTTGCCCTCGCCTGTGACCTGCGCGTCGTCGCGGACGACGTGCAGTTCGCCATGCGTGAGACCAGCCTCGGCCTCGTCCCGGACCTGACCGGTACGCATCCCCTGGTCGGCCTCGTCGGCTACGCCCGCGCGCTGGAGATCTGCGCGACGGGCCGCTTCGTCACGGCCGAGGAGTCCGTGAACACCGGCCTGGCGAACCTCGCCGTGCCCGCGGCCGACCTGGACGCGGCGGTCCAGGACCTCACCGCGGCGCTGCTGGCCGCCCCCCGCGACGCCGTGATCGAGACGAAGGCCCTGCTGCGCGGCGCCCAGTCCCGCACCTACGACGAACAACGCACAGCAGAACGCGCCGCCCAATCCCGCCGCCTACGAGACCTGGCCGGCCTCGCCGAATAACCCGCGATCCGCAGGCCGCCGCCTGCCGCGTCTCCTGCGGCCTGCCGCGCGATCCGCGGGCAGTCGTGCCTCCCCCAGTGCCTAAAGGGCCTGGGAGGTACCCCCAGGGCGGCACGGGTGGGCGCGACGGCACCCCGCGAGCGCCGGGCCGCGCGACCTCCGTACGGTCAGTCCAGCGCCGTGATCAGCACAGCCACGGTAGGCCGATCCGGCAGCGCTTCCGTCACCGCCGAGCGAACCCCCCGGACCACGTCCAGCGGAAAAGCCCCCGCCGCGACCGCGAGGTCCACGCGCACGTGACGCCGAGGCAACGCCGCCCCCGACCGATGCTCGGCCATATGGACCGGCCGCCCCAGCGTGCCGGTCAGCCGCGCCACCCCCGCCACGCCGAGCGCCGCCGCCGCGACGCGCTCCACCTCCGAGTCCCCGGCGTCCGCCGGCTCCGGCGAGGGCTCCCGCCCCGGCCCGTCGGACGGCACCGGAGGCTCCGCGTCCAGCAACTCCGTCACCCGCAGGTCCACCTCAGTGACGGCCAGCCCGATCCGCTCCACCGCCGCTTCCGCCAACGCCGTACGCAGCCGGGATGCTGTCTCCGGCAGCGGCCGCGACGCCACGGCCGCGAACTCCACCGCCAGCCGCAGCGGCCCCGCCGGCAGGGCGCTCGGCGGAGCCGGCACGACCGGCACGCCCGCCTCACCCGCCTCGCCCGCCTCCTCCGGACCGACGAGCCCGATCCGTACCCCGTCCAGGCGTACGCCCGGCGCATCCCGCGCCGCCGCACGCCGCAGCGCCGCCGCCACGGCCCGCTCCGCGATCCACGCGCCGTCGCGCGGTCCTCCCAGGGGCAGGATCCTGCCCAGCCCCACCTGTTGCCGCACCACCTGAGTCCACCGGTCCGCCGTCACTCCTCCAGCCTGACGCATCTCGGGCGCGATACCGCGCAACCGCGCATACCGTGGTCCATGAGGACGATCGAAGGGACCTACGGCGATGACCGACATGACGGAGGGCGGCCCGGTACGGACCCCCGACCCGGAGAAGAACCTCTCGGAGACAGGCCCCCGCAAGGGCCAGGGAACCCGCCGGGGCGGTGGCGACCCCGCGACCCGCGGCCGTACCACCATCGCCGACGGCGTCGTGGAGAAGATCGCCGGGCTGGCCGCCCGGGACGTGCTCGGCGTGCACGCCATGGGCAGCGGGCTGTCGCGGACCTTCGGCGCCGTGCGCGACCGCGTGCCCGGCGGCTCGAAGTCGGTGACGCGTGGCGTGAAGGCCGAGGTCGGCGAGGTGCAGACCGCGCTCGACCTGGAGATCGTCGTCGACTACGGCGTGTCCATCGCCGATGTCGCCAGGGCGGTACGGGAGAACGTCATCGCGGCGGTCGAGCGGATGACCGGCCTGGAGGTCGTCGAGGTCAACATCGCGGTGAGCGACGTGAAGCTCCCCGACGAGGAGGACGAGGAGCCGGAGACCCGGCTCCAGTAAGGCGCCGGCGAGCGAACGGAGCGCACCATGAGCATGGCAGTGATCGGCATGATCGCCGGCATGGCGCTGGGCTTCGCCGGGTACTTCGGCGGATTCGGGGCCTTCCTGCTGGTGGCGGCCCTCGGCGCCGTCGGATTCGTCGTCGGGCGGTTCCTCGAAGGGGACTTCGAACTCGGCGACTTCTTCCGTCCCCGTGACGAACGACGGCGGTGACGGCGTTGAGCACGATCGCCGAGCCCGGCCGGGGCCCGGCCCCCGTCGCGCCGGGCGAGCGCGGGGCGACCAGGATCGCCGACCGGGTGGTCGCGAAGATCGCCTCCCAGGCGGCCCGCGAGGCGGTCGGCCCCCTCCCGCCGGACGCCGCACCACCGCGCGCCACGGTGGTCGTACGGCATGACGCCGCCCGGGTCCGGGTGCAGATCGAACTCGACTACCCCGCCGACATCGGCGGCCGGTGCGCCCGGGTGCGGGCCCAGGTGGTCGACCGGGTGCGTGCCCTGGCGAACATGCACGTGCCGGAGGTCGTCGTCATGGTCGAACGGCTGCACGTGGCGGTCACGCGGGAAGCGGCCCGGGGGAGGACGCGATGAGCGGCCCCGGGGGCACGGTCCTGGAGGACAAGGAGAACCCGCCTCCCGCACGGGGCGCCACGCCCGTGTCCGGCGAGGGCCACCGGCAGCGGCACCGCTTCTGGTCGGCGCGCCGGGTCCCCGCGGGCCTGGTCGCGCTGCTGCTCCTGGTGATCGCGGGCGCGTTCCTGTACGACGTCGCGGCGGTACGGGCCGACCGGGCCGCGCTGAGCTGGCGCCGGGACCTCGCCCGGCAGCTCGCCGAGCGGCCCCTGGACGACACCTGGGTGCTGGTCGGCGCCGGCGTCGCCGCCGCACTCGGACTCTGGCTGCTGCTGCTCGCCCTCACGCCGGGTCTGCGCGCCCTGTTGCCCATGCGGCGCACGGACCCCGACGTCCGGGCGGGACTCCACCGGGACGCCGCCGCGACGGTGCTGCGGGACCGGGCCATGGAGGTGGCCGGCGTGCGCGAGGTGCGGGTCAAGGTGAAACGCTCCCGCGCGGAGGTCCGCGCGGTGTCGCACTTCCGTGAACTGGACGACGTACGGGCCGACTTGACCAGCACGCTCGAGGACGCTGTGACAGGGCTGGGCCTGGCCCGGCCGCCCGCCCTGTCGTTGCGGGTACGGCGGCCCGGCCGGAAGGGGAGGTAGGGGTGCTCAGGGGCGTCAACCGGGTGCTGCTCGGGATCGTGGGGCTGGTGCTGACGGCCCTCGGAGGGTCGGTGCTCGCGATCGGGCTGGGTGCGCCGTCGCCCTCCTGGTGGCTGCACGACGGGCGGAACGACGTACTGCTGACCGAGTCCGAGCGGACCCGGTGGCGGGACGAGGGCTGGTGGTGGCCGGTAGTCATCGCCGCGCTCGCCGTGCTGGTGCTGCTCTGCCTGTGGTGGCTGCTCGCGGTGTTCCGCCGGCGGCGGGCGGCCGAGGTGTTCGTCGACACCGGCGACAACGAGGAGGCGTCGCTGCGCGGGCGAGCCCTGGAACAGGCCCTCGCCGAGGAGGCGAGTCACCTGGACGGCGTAGCCCGGGCCCATGTCGTGCTCACCGGCCGCAAAGGCACCCCGAGAGCCCGGGTACGGCTCCTCCTGGAACCCCACATCGACCCGGCGACAGCCCTGCACGACCTGATCACAGGCCCCCTGACCCACGCCCGCACCTCAACCGGCCTCCCCACCCTCCCCACATCCCTACGCCTACGCACAACAAAACACCCCCCAGAACGAGTGACCTAACCCTCGCGCTCTCCGCGGGCAGCCGCACGCCGCGTTCTCCGCGGGCAGTCGTGCCGCAGGGCGGCACGGGTGGGCGCGACGGCACCCCGCAAGCGCCGGGCCGCGCGACCCACCCCCGCCGAGCTCCCACACGGGGTCAGAACCCGTGCCGAACCCCACCATCCACCGGCACCATCACACCCGTCAGATAGGACGCCGCCGGCGAAAGAAGAAAGGCCGCTGCGCGGCCAAACTCCGCCGGACTCCCATACCGCCGCAACGGAATCCGCGATTCCGCAGCTTGCCGCGTCGCCTCCGGATCCGCCGACAACGAATCCAACTCCCGCACCCGATCCGTGTCGATACGCCCCGGCAGCAACCCCACGACCCGAATCCCCCGCGGCCCCAACTCGTCCGCGAGCGACTTGGCGAACCCCGCCAGCCCCGGCCGCAGCCCGTTGGAGATCGTCAGCCCGGGAATCGGCTCATGCACCGACCCCGACAGCACGAACCCGATGACCCCGCCCTCACCCAGCTCCGCCGCGGCCGCCCGCGCCATCCGCACCGCTCCCAGGAACACCGACTCGAACGCCCCCTGCCACTGCTCGTCCGTGGTGTCGGCGACGAACCCCGGCGGCGGCCCGCCCACGCTGACGAGAATGCCGTCGAGCCGGCCGAACCACTCCCGCGCGGTCGCGATCAGCCGCGCCGGCGCCTCGGGATCGGCGTTGTCGACGGCCACCCCGACCGCCTCCGGCCCCAGCGCCGCCGCCGCCTCCGCGACGCTCTTCTCCTCCCGTCCCGTGACGACCACCTTCGCCCCGTCCGCGACGAGTTCCCGCGCGGAGGCGTTGCCCAGGCCGCGGGTCGCCCCGGTGACGACGTACACCCGGTCCTTCAGTCCAAGATCCATGGCCCTATCCTGCCCCCTCGTCCCCGAACAGGGCGAGAGCGGTGTTCACCAGGCCGATGTGGCTGAACGCCTGCGGGAAGTTGCCCAGCAGCCGCCCGTCCGCCGCGTCGTACTCCTCCGCCAGCAGACCCACGTCGTTGGCGAGCCCCAGCAGCCGCTCGAACAACTCGCGCGCCTCGTCCGTCCTCCCGGTCATGTGCAGGGCGTCCGCCAGCCAGAACGAGCACACCAGGAACGTGCCCTCCACGCCGGGCAGCCCGTCGACGGTCGCGGCGTCCATGGTGTACCGGCGCAGGAACCCGTCCTGCCCCAGCTCCGCCCGGACCGCGTCGATGGTGCCGAGCACCCGCGGGTCGTCGGGCGGCAGGAACCCCACCCGGGGGATCAGCAGCAGCGCGGCGTCGAGTTCGCGCGAGCCGTAGGACTGCGTGAACGTGTTCCGCGCGGGGTCGTACCCCTTCTCGCACACCTCCCGGTGCACCTCGTCGCGCAGCGCGCGCCAGCCGTCCAGGTCCCCGTCCAGCTCCGGGTTGTCCTCCAGCGTGCGCACCGCGCGGTCGGCCGCCACCCACACCATCACCTTCGAGTGCACGAAGTGGCGCCGGCCGCCGCGCACCTCCCACAGCCCCTCGTCCGGCTGCCGCCACGCCGTGCGCAGGAAGTCCATCAGCACCGACTGCAACGCCCAGACGTCCGGCTGTGCGGACAGCCCCGAACTCCGCGCCAGCGCCAGGGAGTCCATGACCTCGCCGTACACGTCCAGCTGGAGCTGGTTCACGGCCTCGTTGCCCACCCGTACGGGCACGGCGCCGTCGAAGCCGGACAGCCACGGCAGTTCGTACTCCGGCAGCCGCCGCTCGCCCGCCAGCCCGTACATGATCTGGAGGTCCGCCGGGTCACCCGCGACCGCGCGGAGCAGCCAGTTGCGCCACGCCTCCGCCTCGTCCTGGTACCCGGCGGCCAGCAGCGCGTTCAGGGTCAGGGTGGAGTCGCGCAGCCAGCAGAAGCGGTAGTCCCAGTTGCGCACCCCGCCGGGCTCCTCCGGCAGCGAGGTGGTGGGCGCGGCGACGATGCCGCCGGTGGGGCGGTAGGTGAGCGCCTTCAGCGTGATCAGCGCCCGGACGACCGCGTCGCGGTGCGGGCCGTCGTAACGGCAGCGGGCCGCCCAGGCGCGCCAGTCCTTGACGCTGTGCCGCAGCGAGGAGTACGGGTCGACCAGCGGCGGGCGCGGCTCGTGCGAGGGGTGCCAGGTGAGGACGAACGCCACCCGCTCGCCCTCCCGCACCGTGAACTCCGAGACGGTGCCCAGATCCTCGCCCCAGGTCTCCACCTCCGGCACACTGCGCAGCCACGCGGAGTCCGGTCCGGCCACCGCCACCCGGTGGCCGTCCGCCTTGCGCACCCACGGCACGACCGAGCCGTAGTCGAAGCGCAGCCGGAGCGTGCTGCGCACGGTCACCTCACCGCGTACGCCCTGCACGATCCGCACCAGGTCGGGTGCGCGGTGGCGTTGCGGCATCAGATCGGTGACCAGCACCGTCCCGTCGGGTGTCTCCCACTCGGTGTCCAGGACCAGTGTGTCCTCGCGGTAGGACCGGCGGGTGTACCGGTCCGCACCGACCGGGGCGATGCGCCAGTGCCCGTTGTCCTCGTCGCCGAGCAGCCGGGCGAAGCAGGCCGCCGAGTCGAAGCGGGGCAGACAGAGCCAGTCGACCGAGCCGTCCGCGCCCACCAGGGCAGCGGTCTGTTCGTCGCCGATGAGCGCGTAGTCCTCGATACGGTGCACGGGGTGCGGGTTCCCGGCCATCGGGGGCGGCAATCAGGGGTGGAGCCGGGGGAGTGACGGACCGTCGGCCGCCGCGGCGCCGTTGCCGTTGAAGATGACACCGGGGTCCGAGGGGGCCTGGTTGAGCACCCACAGGCCGATCAGCGTGGCCAGCGCGAAGACGACCGCGACCAGCACGGTGAGGACGAGCCG
The DNA here is from genome assembly GCF_055570675.1 of Streptomyces sp. NPDC031111. Taxonomy (NCBI): domain Bacteria; kingdom Bacillati; phylum Actinomycetota; class Actinomycetes; order Kitasatosporales; family Streptomycetaceae; genus Streptomyces; species Streptomyces sp. NPDC031111. Next base: position 43,795 of record NZ_JBVIGS010000020.1, on the reverse strand, counting down.
TCGTCGGCGTTCCCGGCGCAGCCACTCGCCGCGCGCCGTGCGGTAGGCGTCGGGGTCGGGCAACACCCCGCCGGCCAGGGCCTGGAGGGCGTCGCGCAGCTCCCGTTCGGTGCGCTCCGCGCCCGGCGGACGCGGCTCGGCCGGCTCGTGGTCCGTGCGGTCCGGGCTGGTGCCACGCGACGGACTCGCGTCTCCATGCGTCATCGCCGGGCCTCCATCGCCTGGGTCAGCGCGGCGATGCCGCGCGAGGTGTGCGTCTTCACGGAACCACGGGAGATCCCCATCGCGGCGGCTATCTCGCTCTCCTTCAGCCCGAGCCAGTGGCGCAGCACCAGCGCCTCGCGCTGCCGGGCCGGGAGGTGCTGGAGGGCGTCGATCAGCACCCGCTGGTCGTCGCGCAGCAGCGCGGTGTTCTCCGCGGAGGCGACGGTCTCGTCCGTCGGCGCCGGCGGCTGCTCCTCGTGCCGGCGGGCGACCTGGAGGTGGCGTATCCGCATCCGGGTCAGATTGCAGACGGTGGAGCGCAGATACGCCTCCGCGGCGGCCACGTCCTTCAACCGCCGCCACTTGCGGTAGATCTGGTAGTACGCCTCGGCGACCACGTTTTCCGGATCGTCGGCGCCGAGCAGCACCGCGAGACGCAGCATCGAGGAGTAGTGCAGTTCGAACAGGCGGGCGACACCGGCCTCCCGCTCCAGATCGGCGGGGTCGGTCACCGCGGGCCCGAGCGGTCCCGTCGGTACCGGCGGGGGCGTCGGGGACGGCGGCAGGGTGGCCTGGGGGTGGTGTCTGCGTCTCACGGGTTGTTCGCTCCCGTCTCCGGACGTCGCCTGACCATCAGGCGGGACGGCAGGTCGGTGGCGTCGGCGCCGCGCGGGACGCCGAGGCGGGCGAGGGCCGCGGTGCCGGCCACCGCGACGGTCAGATTGAGCAGCAGGGCCGCGACCCCGGCGTAGATCTCCAGCGGTCCGGCACCGGTGTCGAGGGGCACGATCGAGGAGAACCCCTCGCGCACCACCAGATACGTCCCGGCGGCCATGCCCACGGCCCATCCGGCGAGCAGCGCCCGCGGGTGCAGCCACCGCGTGTACAGCCCGACCGCCACGGCCGGGAAGATCTGGAGGATCCACACCCCGCCGAGCAGCTGGAGGTTGATCGCGTCCTGGTCGCGCAGGCCGAACACGAACGCCACCGCCCCGAGCTTCGCGGTCAGCGACACCGCCTTGGCGACCCGCACCTGGCGCTTCGGTGTGGCCGTCGGGTGGACGTACTCGACGTAGACGTTCCGTACGAAACTGGTCGCCGCGGCGATCGACATCACCGCCGCCGGCACCAGCGCGCCCACGACGATCGAGCCGAACACCAGCCCGGCCAGCGGGCCCGGCATCAGCCGGTCGACGAGCATCGGCACCGCCGCCTCGGCACCGCCCTCGGGAGCCCGCACCCCGGCGGCCAGTGCCGCGATGCCGAGGAACCCGAAGAGCGCGAGCAGCGCCGTCCAGGCGGGCAGGCCCGCCGACACCTTGCGCAGGGTGCGTGGTCCGTCGGCGGCGAACCCGGCGGTGAGCACGTGCGGGTACATCAGCAGGGCGAGCGCGGAGCCGAGCGCGAGCGTGGCGTAGGCGGGCTGCTGCCCGGGCGTCAGCAGCAGCGGGGAGTGGGCCGTGTCCGCGCCGCCGAGGGCGCGGGCCGCCCCGTCGAAGACCGCGCCGGGCCCGCCGAACCGGCGCAGCACCAGCCAGCAGACGGCGGTGAGCGACACGAACACCGCCACCGCCTTCAGCGCCGAGATCACCGTGGGCGCCCGCAGCCCGTGCCGGTAGGTGGCCAGTGCCAGTCCCGCGAACACCGCGACCATCACCAGGTCGCCGGCCGCGCCGTTCGGATACAGTCCGCCCGCGGTGAGCACCGCGCGGATGCCGAGCAGCTGAAGCGCCAGATACGGCATCGTCGCCAGGATCCCGGTCAGCGCGACGACCAGGGCCAGCGGCGGCGACCCGTACCGGCCGCGCACGAAGTCGCCGGCGGTGATGTAGCCGTGCCGCCGGGCCACGCTCCACAACCGGCTGAGCAGCACGAACGCGAGCGGGCACACGATCACCGTGTACGGCACCGCGAAGAAGGCGGGCGCGCCGTTGCCGTACGCCAGACCCGGTACGGCGGTGAAGGTGTACGCCGTGTAGATCGTCCCGCCGAGCAGCAGCCAGGTCCAGCCCGGTCCCAGCCCACGGTCGGCCAGCGCCCAGCCCTCCAGCGAGGGCAGCTTCCCGCTCGGCCGGAGCCGTCGCGCGGTGACGGCGAGCAGCGACGCCCCGCCGATCACGGCGAGGAACGTCGCGGTCATGGCGCCGTCGGCCATGAATCACCGTCCTTGGTGTGCTGTGCCCTCGGGGGAGAGTTGCGCGGACGGCCCTTCCGGATGACAACAGACCGGTGGGACATCCGTCCGGTACGCCGCGTCACTCTCGCACAGACCGCCGCGAACGGGGAGAGGAGCGCAGGTCACAGCACGGACCGGTCATTCCCGGCTACGGCGCGTGTCTCCGGGCGCCGGCGCTACACCGCCGCCGGTTCCGTCTCCTCGGCGTCCGCCTTCTCGGCCTCCGCCCGCCCCCGGTCCCGGGTCTCGCGGCGGACCAGCACGACCCAGCCGACCGGCACGGCCGCCGCGAACAGCCACCACTGGATGGCGTACGCGTAGTTCAGCGCCGCGTTCTCGTTGCCGGGGTTCCCGAGGGGCTCCGGGGTGCCGTCCTTCGGCTCGGGCGCCGTCTGCGCCACATAGCCGCCGAGCACCCGGGCGCCGAGGCGCTCCGCCTCCCGCTCGCTGTTGATCAGCATGATCTGCCGGTCCGGCAGACCCTCGAGGTCCTTGATGCCGCTCGCCTCGGTCGTCTCGTCGGGCATCAGCCGGCCCTTGATCGTGATCTCGCCGCGCGGCGGAGCGGGGACCTCGGGGAACGCGGTCTGGCTCGGTCCGTCCGCGGGGATCCAGCCCCGGTTGACCAGCAGGACCCTGCCGTCCTCGAGGACGAACGGGGTCAGGACGTGGAAGCCGACCTCGTCGTCGGCGTTGGTGCGCCGGCGGACGACGACCTCGTCATCGGTGTCGAAGTGCCCGTTCGCGGTCACGGTGCGGTACCGCTCGGCGCGGGTCACGGTGTGTCCCGGGGCGGCCAGCCGCTCCACCGGTACCGGATCGGCGGCCAGCGCGTCGGCGACCAGCTGGTTGCGGGCGGCGCGCAGATCGTGGCGGTCCATCTGCCACATGCCCAGCCAGATCATCGTGGGGATGAGAAGCAGGGCGACCAGTGTGATGATCACCCATTGGCGGGACAACAGAAAGCGGTACACCCCACGACCGTACAACTCGGTCGCGGGGTGCATTCAGGCGGGTACGTCCATTCACACCCGGTCGACGATCCCCGCCTTTCCCTCCGCGCGGGCGCAGTGGGCGCCGCAGTACCAGTGACCGTCGGCCTCGACGCCCTGGCCGATGATCTGCACCCGGCAGTGCTCGCAGATCGGGGCCATGCGGTGGATCGCACAGGAGAAGCAGTCGAAGACGTGCACCGCGCCCTGCGCGTGCACCTCGAAGGTCATTCCGTAGCTGTTGCCGCAAACTTCGCATGTCGCCATGGGCCACAGGGTGAGCCGTCGGCCCGGCGCGGGCGAGCGGGCGGCGGGCGAGTCGCCCGCCAATCACCCGTCCGTACGGTCCGCCCCGAGGTGCTCCGGTCAGCCTTCCGACGCGGGTTCGACGTCCCCGAGCAGCTGACCGAACGCGGCCTCGTCGACGACCGGGGTGCCGTACTGCCGGGCCTTGACCACCTTGGAGGTGCCGGAGTCCGGATCGTTGGTGACGAGGAGGCTGGTGAGCCGGGACAGGCTGCCGGCGACATGCAGGCCCGCCTCGGTCGCGCGGTCCTCCAGCAGCTCCCGCTCGATCGAGGTGTCCCCGGAGAACGCCACCCGCATGCCCTGCTTGAGTCGCTTGCCCGGTTCGTACCGTCCGGGGTTGGGGTACGGGCACGCGGGCCGCTTGCGGGACGGGCGCCAACTGGTCGGCCGGTAGCCGCCGCCGTGACTCGCCTGCTGCCCGATGCGGGGCCGCTCCGTCCACTCGGTCAGCGGCAGGCACTCGTGCAGCGGCAGCCGCAGGCCGCCCGCCGCCGCGGCCCGCAGGCTGGGCCGGAACGCCTCGGCCAGCACCCGCGCGTCGTCCAGCGCGTGGTGCGCCCGCCGCTGTACGACACCGAAGTGCGCGGCGAGCGACTCCAGCTTGTGGTTGGGCAGCGGGAGCTTCAGCTCCTTGGAGAGGGCGATGGTGCACAGCCGCTGCTTCACCGGCGCCTCGCTCCGCGCGCGTGCGTACTCCCGGGCGATCATCTGCCAGTCGAAGACCGCGTTGTGCGCGACGAGCACCCGGCCCTCCAGCCGGGCCGCGAACTCCGCGGCGATGTCCTGGAAGAGCGGCGCCCCCTCCAGCACGTCGCTCGTCAGGCCGTGGATCCACACCGGCCCGGGATCCCGCTCCGGGTTGACCACCGTGTACCAGTGGTCCTCGACCTCGCCGCGCGCGTCCAGCCGGTAGACGGCCGCGGAGATGATGCGGTCGTCCCGGGCCAGCCCCGTGGTCTCCACGTCAACGACCGCGTATCCCTGCGGATACGCGGCCGGCCACGCGGTGGGGGAGGACGCCGGGGTCGTGAGGTCATCGAGCATGGTTCACGAGGATACGGGCCGCTACCGACACCCCGGTCCGTCAGGTCCCCCACGCGGCCCGGACGTTCGGATGCCGGGAATGTCCGTACGAGTCACGAAGACCTGTCCCGGCGGCCCCTTCACCAGCGGATCGGCACCGGAAGCGCCGTCAGCAGCCCCGACACGGCGACCACGACGCCGAGCGCGTACACCTCGGCCCGCGCGGGGGAGCAGGCCGTCAGCGGGTCCGCCGCACGGGCCAGCCGGATCCGGGACCACAGGGCGAGGGCGGCGACACCCGCCATCAGGATCACCTTGGCGAGCAGCACCCGCCCGTACGCCGTGTCCGTCAGCTGCTCCAGGATCGTCTCCGGCGGCATCCGGCGCAGCGAACTGCACACGCCCGTCGCGGTGATGGCGACGAGCAGTACGGCGGCCACGCGCGCGTAACGCCCCAGCAGTACGGCGCCCGCCTCCGCCCGCCCCCACACCCGCAGGGTGCGCAGCGCGTACAGCAGACCTCCCACCCAGAGCGAGGCGCAGACCAGGTGCACCAGCGTCAGCCCGGAGCCGATCAGCGGGCTGTACTCGGTCGTCGGATGCGCGCGCAGCGCCTCCGCGACGACCACCGCGGCCAGCGGCCACACCTGGGTGCCGGGACGGCCGGACGCCGCGCACAGGGCCGCCGCGAGGAAGGCGTTGACCTCCAGGAGGGCGAGCTTGCCGTCCCTGGAGTCGTAGAGACCGCCGACGTCGATGTCGGCGAGGCCGCCGGGCACCAGGTTGCCGGTGGCCACGACGGAGGCGAGACCGAGGGCGGCCACGAAGCCGACGGAGTTCGCCACGGTCGACCAACTGCGGGGCGCGGCAGGGGGAGCGCCGGGCACGGCACGGACCAGCCGCCGCACGAACAGCTCGCCGACGGATACGGACAGCGCCGCGAACAGCACCGTCCGCAGCAGGGCTATGCCACCGGTCCCGGGCGCGTCGGCCTCCCCGGTGCCCTGCAACGCGGGCGCCGGCCCGAACACCGGTATCAGCCCTCCGACCGCGACCAACACGAGCACCCCCACGGCCCGCCCGCGCCCCGTCCCCACCCCACTCTTCATCAAACCCACCCCAGGATCTTCACATGCCGCCCCCCTCCAGCTGCGGGCAGTCGTGCCGCTGGGGCGGCACGGGTGGGCGCAGCGGCACCCGGCGAACGCCGGCGAGTGAAACCCCCGCGCGCAACGTCAAACCCACCGAGCCGAATCGGCACCCCAACGCCCAGGCCCCCGCGCCCAGTCAAGCGGCCCACCCTCGAACACCACCGGCGACAAGGCATACCGCACCCGCCCCAACGCACTGTCCCGCTCCGCGAGCCACGCCTCGACGGACACGTCCCCGGAACCCCCCTCGGCCCCAACCCCGGAACCCGCCAACAACCACCCCGCAGTCCCCGCCAACGCCACCCGCACAACCCTGCTCCCACCCACCCCCACCTGCTCACTCACCGCCCGCAACACCCCCGCCGCCAACAGATACCCCGTGCCATGGTCGAGCGCCTGCGCCGGCAAAACCCCCGGAGCCCCCACCGATGAACCCTCGACCGACGCGACCCCCGTAGCCACCTGCACCAGACTGTCGAACCCCCGCCGCCCGCCCCACGGCCCATACGCACCCCAAGCCGACAACTGCGCCACCACCACCCCCGGCCGCCGCTCCGCCAGCGCCTCGGGGCTCAGCCCGAACCGGTCCAGCGCGCCCGGCCGATACCCCGTCACCACCACGTCCGCCGAAGCGAGCAACTCCTCGAACACATCCCGGCCGACGGCCAGATCCAGCAGCGCCGACCGCTTCCCGAAGCCCGTGTCGGCGTGCTGGTCGGCGAGTTCGGGCACCCCCGGCGGGTCCACGCGCAGCACGTCCGCGCCGAGCAGCGCGAGCGTGCGGGTGGCGACCGGGCCGGCGATGACCCGCGTGAGGTCCAGCACCCGGAGCCCCGCGGCGGGCAGCAGGGGATCCCGGGCCCGGCCCACCGGCGTGAGCACCCGCGCGGGCGCCGAATCCAGCCGCTCACGCTCCACCAGGGGGCGCTTCCCCACCTCCACGCCCTGTTCGTGCGCCGCCCACTCCTCGGGCGTCCGCAGCGCGACGGCGAGGCCCCCGGCCGCGTACACGGTCTCCTCGACCTCCCGCGCGGGGCGCTCCGCGAGCGCCGCCGCCACCGCCTCCGGGTCCTCCGGCACATTCAGCGCGGACAGCAGCCGGGCCCGGTGGTGCGGATAGTTGGCGTGTGTGCGCACCCACCCGTCGGCCGTGCGCCAGAACCGTGACAGCGGCGCGAAGGTCTCCGGCGCCCGGCCGCCGACCAGCAGATGCCGCTCACTGACGAACGCCGTGGCCACCGCCCCGTCGTCCACCCGCACCGCAGGCACCTCGCCGGTTCCCGCCCGCCGTGCCCCCAGCTCGGCGGCGGCCAGCGCGCACGCGCCCACACAGGCCCGCGCCGCCTCCCGTACCGGCAGACGCGCACGGAGCACACCCGGCCGTTCCACGGTGGACACGCGTGCGAGGAGGGCGGGATCGCCGCCCAGGGCGGACCAGACGGAAGCGATATCAGTCATGACCGCACTATGCCGCGAGGGGGCCGGGCGCATCGCCCGACCCCCTCTCTCACGGCTCCCGCGGACTACCGCGTCACCGCGTCCAGCGCGTCGGTCATGCCCCAGCCGTAGAAGCCGTTGCGGTTCTTCGGGCCCTCGCACACCGCGTCGACCTTGCCGTCGCCGTTGATGTCGTACGGGTCCGTGCACGCGGTGGCGTCGGCCTCCGCGTACAGCAGGGCCTTCACCAGCGCCGGCGAGGCGTGCGGGTGCGTCGACTTGATCAGCGCGGCGACGCCCGCGACATGCGGGGACGCCATCGACGTACCCGCCATGTAGCCCCACGACCCGCCGGGCAGCGTGCCCAGGATCAGACCGCTGGTGGCGGGCGGCTCCGGCGTCTGGTACGCCGTCGAGTCACCGCCGGGCGCGGCGATGTCGACGACACCCCGGCCGTAGTTGGAGAACGACGACTTCAGCCCCTTGGCGCCGGTCGCCGCGACCGTCACGACACCCGGCAGCTGGGTCGGGATGTCGTAGCACTCGGACGGGTCGATCACCCGGTCCGACGGCGTGGAGTCGTTCGGGGAGACCGGGTCGGTGATCTCGTCGGCCGCGAGGTCGTAGTTCTCGTTGCCGGCCGCGGCGACGTTCACCGCGCCCTTGCGCTCCGCGTACTGCGACGCCCGGGTGACGGCCTCGACGAGCGCCTTCTGGTCCGGGTCGTTCTTGCAGTTGAAGTACCAGGGGTCGGTGTAATAGCTGTTGTTGGTGACGTCGACCCCGTGCTCGGCCGCCCACATGAAGCCGCACACCACGGCCTCGGTGTAGAAGAAGCCGTCCGGGTTGGACACCTTGATGCCCGAGACCTTCACGCCGGGCGCGACACCGGTCATGCCGACACCGTTCTTCGCGGCGGCGATCTCACCGGCGACATGCGTGCCGTGCGGGCTCTCGCCCGCGCCCGGGCGCCAGGCGCCGTCGCTGTTGTCCGGCTTGCCCGACACACAGTTGACCGACGCGGCCCGGTCGAAGTTGGGCGCGATGTCCGGGTGGGTGTCGTCCACACCGGTGTCGATGACGGCGACGGTCACCTTCGAGCTGCCCAGCGACTTCTCGTGCGCCTTGTCCGCCTTGATGGCGGGCAGGTCCCACTGGAGGCCCTGGAGCGGGTCCTGCCCCTCGGCCGCCGCGGACTCGGCCCGGGCGATCTCGGCGGCGCTGAGCGCCTTCGGGGTGCCCATGTCCGTCGTGGCCGCCGACGGCAGCGGCGCGGTGCGGGTGGCACCGGCCGACTGCACCCCGCGGACCGTGCGGATGGTCTTCGCGAAGTCCGCGTTCGACGAGTGGACGACGATGACGCCGATCTTGTCGTACGCCGCCACCACGGTGCCGCCGGCCTTGCCGATCGCCTTCTTCACATGCGCCGACGTGCCGTGGCCGCCCTTGACGTTGACCACATAGCTGAGCGAGGTCGCCTCGGCGGTGGCGGCGGGCTGCGCCGCGTCGGCCGGGGCGGCCGTGGCCGCGGTGTTCGGCAGGAACGCGAGGGCCGTCGCCATGGCCATTCCGGCCGGGATGACGAGCGCGCGGCGGTGACGCGGGTGGGACGCTGTCATGGAGTCTCCAGTTCGTTCACGTTTGCGGGCGGACGGGAAGTGCGGGGCGGAGGCGCTCACTTGACGGCGCGCAGCGCGTCGACGATGCCGAAGCCGTAGAAGCCGTTGACCCGGCTGCCGCCCTCGCAGGTCGCGTCCTGGACGCCGTCGCCGTCCTGGTCGTAGGACTCCGGGCAGCCCGGGTTGTTCGCCTGCGCCTTCAGCAGTGCCTGAAGCTGGGCGGGCGTGGCCCACGGGTGCTTGGACTTCAGCAGCGCGGCGACACCGGCGGCGTGCGGGGAGGCCATCGAGGTGCCCTGGAGCCAGGCGTACTCGCCGTTCGGCATGGTGGAGAGGATGCGGCCGTCCTTCGACGGCGTGTCCGGCAGCTGGTAGCGGCGGTCACCGCCCGGCGCGGCGACGTCGACGACACCCTTGCCGTACGTGGAGTAGTACGACTTCAGGTTCTGGACGCCCGTCGCGCTGACCGTGACGATGCCCGGCAGCTGGGTCGGCACGTCGAAGCACTCGCTCGGGTCGATGGTCCGCGTCACCGGCGTGGAGTCGTCCGGGCTGGAGTCGTCGACGATCGCGTCGGAGGCCAGGTCGTGGTTGGAGTTGCCGGCCGAGGCGAGGTGCAGCGTGCCCTTCTTCTGCGCGTACAGCTGGGCCCGGTTGACCGCGTCGACGATCGCCTTCTGGTCCGGGTCGTCCATGCAGTTGTACAGCCACGGGTCCACGTAGTAGCTGTTGTTCGTGATCTCCACGCCGTGGTCGGCGGCGAACACGAACGCGCAGACGACGTTCTCCGGGTAGAAGAGGCCGTTGTCCGGGTCGCTGACCTTGATACCGGCCACCTTGACGCCGGGCGCGACACCGGCGACTCCGATGCCGTTGCGGGCCGCGGCGATCTCACCGGCCACATGGGTGCCGTGGTAGTCGTCGGCCGTGTACGGCCGCCAGGCGCCCTCGCTGGTGTCCGCCTTGCCGCCGACGCAGTTGGCCGACTGGGAGGCGGAGAAGTTCGGGGCGAGGTCCGGGTGGGTGTCGTCGACGCCGGTGTCGATCACGGCGACGGTCACCTTGCCGCTGCCCGGGTTGATCTTCGCGGCCTTGTCGGCGCCGATCGCCCGCAGGTCCCACTGGTCGGCCTCGAGCGGTTCGCTGCCGGGGGTGTCCGCGGAGGCGGCCCGCGTCCTCGCGGCCTCGGCGGCCGTGACGTAGTCGGCGGCGCCCTCGTCCGTCGTCCCGGCCGCGGTCAGCGGGGCGGTGCGGGTGGCACCGGCCGACTGGACCCCGCGGGCCTCGCGTATCTCCTTGCCGAAGTCCGGGTTGGCCGAGTGGACGACGATCACGCCGATCTTCTCGTACGTGACGACGACCTGCCCGCCGGCCGCGGCGATCGCCCGTTTCACCGACGCGATGGTGCGACGGTCCGCCTTGGTGTTGACGACATACGCCAGGGCGGGCGCGTCCGTCGCCTGCTCGGCCGACACGGTCCGCGGGGCCGCCGAGGCCGCCGCCGGAAGGAAGCCGAGCGAGGCGGTCAGGGACAGCACGACGGGCACGGCGAGGGCCAGCCGGCGTCTGGAACGCAGATGAGCCATGGGGTCTCCACATCATCCGGAAACGAAACCGGCCCGAGGCACAGGGTGGTGCTCGGGCAGGTACATGACGGGGTGGTGCAGGGTGAAGCTATCCCGCGCTCTCGCTGGCCAGCAATGTTTCGCCGCAAACGTCTCCGGAAAACGGCTGGGGAAAAGAAGGGCCGAGAGTTGAACCGGTCCTCGCGTGGCGCCGTGCCCTTGGGCAGGAAGCGCGAGGACACTCGCCTTTCGTCCCCGTCCGACCAGAACCGCACCGCGAGGAGACTCCGTGGCCGCCGAAGCACCGCCCCCCTCGACAGAACAACACAAACTCCCCACCCCCGAGGAGTTCACCGAGGTGCAGGAGAGCGCTGAGTTCGGTGAACTGCGCCGCTCCTACCGCTCCTTCGCCTTCCCGCTGACCGTCGCCTTCATCGCCTGGTACCTGCTGTACGTCCTGCTCTCCAACTACGCGGGCGACTTCATGGGCGCCAAGCTGTTCGGCAACATCAACGTCGCCTTCGTCTTCGGCGTACTCCAGTTCGTCACCACGTTCCTCATCGCCTGGTGGTACTCGCGGCACGCCGCCGCCAAGCTCGACCCCAAGGCCGAGGCCATCAAGACCCGTATGGAGGGCGGCGCATGAGCCCCGCGATCACCCATGTGACCCTCGCCGCGAACGAGGCGAGCGAACACCGCGCGCTGATCATCACCCTGTTCGCGCTGTTCGTCGTCGCGACTCTCGGCATCACCATCTGGGCGGGCCGGCAGACCAAGGACGCCGCCGACTTCTACGCGGGCGGACGCCAGTTCAGCGCCTTCCAGAACGGACTCGCGGTCTCCGGCGACTACATGTCGGCCGCGTCCTTCCTCGGCATCGCGGGCGCCATCGCCCTCTTCGGCTACGACGGCTTCCTGTACTCCATCGGCTTCCTGGTCGCCTGGCTGGTGGCGCTCCTCCTGGTCGCCGAGCCGCTGCGGAACTCCGGCCGCTACACGATGGGCGACGTCCTCGCCTACCGCATGCGCCAGCGCCCCGTGCGCACCGCCGCGGGCACCTCCACCATCGTCGTGTCGATCTTCTACCTGCTGGCCCAGATGGCGGGCGCGGGCGTCCTCGTCTCGCTGCTCCTCGGCATCACCTCCGACGCGGGCAAGATCCTCATCGTCGCCCTCGTCGGCGTCCTGATGATCGTGTACGTCTCCATCGGCGGCATGAAGGGCACCACCTGGGTCCAGATGGTCAAGGCCGTCCTGCTCATCGGCGGCACGATCCTCATCACGTTCCTGGTGCTGCTGAAGTTCAACTTCAACATCTCCGACCTGCTGGGCAGCGCCGCGGAGAACAGCGGCAAGGGCGACGCCTTCCTGGAGCCCGGCCTCCAGTACGGCGCCGACGGCACCACCAAGCTGGACTTCATCTCCCTCGGCATCGCCCTGGTGCTCGGCACCGCCGGTCTGCCGCACATCCTGATCCGCTTCTACACGGTGCCCAACGCCAAGGCCGCCCGTAAGTCCGTGAACTGGGCCATCGGCATCATCGGCGGCTTCTACCTGATGACCATCGCTCTCGGCTTCGGCGCCGCCGCGCTGATCTCCCAGGACGAGATCATCGCCTCCAACCCGTCAGGCAACACCGCCGCCCCGCTGCTCGCCCTGCACCTGGGCGGCGTCGACTCGGCCTGGGGCGCGATCCTGCTCGCCACCATCTCGGCGGTCGCCTTCGCGACGATCCTCGCCGTGGTCGCCGGCCTCACCCTGGCCTCGTCGTCGTCCTTCGCGCACGACATCTACGCCAACGTCATCCGCAAGGGGCAGGCCACGGAGAAGGAGGAGATGAAGGCGGCCCGCTGGGCGACCGTCCTCATCGGCATCGTCTCCATCGCGCTCGGCGCCCTCGCCCGCGACCTGAACGTGGCCGGCCTGGTCGCACTGGCCTTCGCGGTCGCCGCGTCCGCCAACCTGCCGACCATCCTCTACAGCCTGTTCTGGAAGCGGTTCACCACCCAGGGCGCCCTGTGGTCGATCTACGGCGGCCTGATCGTCGCCGTCGGCCTGGTGCTGTTCTCGCCCGTGGTCTCCGGCGACCCGAAGGCGATGTTCCCGGACGTCGACTTCGCCTGGTTCCCGCTGAAGAACCCGGGCATCATCTCCATCCCGTTCGGCTTCCTGATGGGCTGGCTCGGCACCGTCCTGTCGAAGGAGGAGCCGGACGCCAAGAAGTACGCGGAGCTGGAGGTCCGGTCCCTGACCGGCACCGGCGCCCACTGATCCACACCCCGCGCGGCCGCGTCGTACGGGACCCCCTGTAGGTCCCTACGACGCGGCCGTACGTCATCTCGTCCCATCGGGCCCGTGTGGGTTGTCGGTGGCGTCACGTAGGCTCGCAGTAGCCGGGCACGAGTGATCCGCGTCGAGGGAGGGGCCACGTGCTCATCGACACCTACGGCCGAGTGGCCACCGATCTGAGGGTCTCGCTGACGGACCGGTGCAATCTGCGCTGCACCTACTGCATGCCCGAGGAGGGCTTGCAGTGGCTGGCCAAGCCGGACCTGCTCACCGACGACGAGATCGTCCGCCTGGTCGACATCGCCGTCACCTCCCTCGGCATCGAGGAGGTCCGCTTCACCGGCGGCGAACCCCTGCTCCGCCCCGGACTGGTCGGCATCGTCGAGCGCGTCGCGGCCCTGGAACCCCGCCCGCAGATGTCGCTGACCACCAATGGCATCGGTCTGCGGCGCACCGCGACCGCGCTGAAGGAGGCGGGCCTGGACCGGGTCAACGTCTCGCTGGACACGCTCCGCCCGGACGTCTTCAAGACCCTCACCCGCCGCGACCGCCACCAGGACGTCCTCGACGGCCTGTACGCGGCCCGCGAGGCCGGCCTGACCCCCGTGAAGGTCAACTCGGTCCTGATGCCGGGGCTCAACGAGGACGAGGCCCCCGACCTGCTCGCCTGGGCCGTGGAGCACGACTACGAGCTGCGCTTCATCGAGCAGATGCCCCTCGACGCCCAGCACGGCTGGAAGCGCGAGGGCATGATCACCGCCGGAGACATCCTCGCCTCCCTGCGCACCCGCTTCGAGCTGACCCCCGAGGGCGACGAGGCCCGCGGCTCCGCACCGGCCGAGCGCTGGCTGGTCGACGGCGGCCCGCACCGCGTCGGCGTCATAGCCTCCGTCACCCGCCCCTTCTGCGCCGCCTGCGACCGCACCCGCCTCACCGCCGACGGACAGATCCGCACCTGCCTGTTCGCCACCGAGGAGACCGACCTCCGCGCGACCCTCCGCTCCGGCGCCCCCGACGAGGAGATAGCCCGCATCTGGAAGCTCGCCATGTGGGGCAAGAAGGCAGGCGCGGGCCTGGACGACCCAACGTTCGTCCAGCCCGACCGCCCCATGTCCGCCATCGGAGGCTAGCTGTCAGGCAGGGGCCGACTGCAGCCCCCCAGGGGCGCGGGGAACTGCGCGACAAGCCACAACGGACCCGCAGCCGCAAACGACCCCCGGGTCAAACCCCCCGCGCTTCCCACTCCTCCAGCAGGACAACCTCCTTCAAGAACCCCCGAACCCCCAGGAACTGGGACAAATGCTCCCGGTGCGCCTCACAGGCAAGCCACGTCTTCCGCCGCTCAGGCGTATGAACCTTCGGGTTGTTCCACGCCAGCACCCAAGCGGCAGCGTCACGGCAGCCCTTGGCGGAACAGATCGGCGTCTCGGGATCGGGGAGCATCACACCCCCGACCCTAACCCGCCCCAAAAAGGCGACGCCGAGCAGCCACGGGGGGAGCTGCCCGGCGTCGGTCCGTCGCTCCGACGGGGGATGCGGAGCGCGTACGAAGTATGTCACGGGTCACCCCGCCCCCGGCACCGGAACAACATGATTGATCTGAGCTTTTCTTGAGCTTGGCGGGGAAGTGCCTTCCGCTTCGAGCTGTTTCCCCCCCACATCCCGATCATCACGGCCGCTCGGGCCGCTCCGTTCGTGCGCCCTGCGCCGACGGTGACGCCACATCTTCCGTATCGGATTCCGTGGAACCGTCATTCGTCCCGGGAGGCGCGATCATCGGCCTCATCGGCGTCGTCACGAAGGTCGACGGCAGCGACGGCGCGTTCTCGCGCCCCGCGTTGGCGATCACCACCGCTATGTACGGCAGGACCGCCCCGAGCACGAGCGCCACGATCGCGACGTGCCGCTCCACGTTCCAGAGGGTCGCCGCGAGGATGACCGAGATCGTACGGACGGCCATCGAGATCACATACCGGCGCTGTCGCGCGCGTACGTCCTCCTGGAGACCGGTCCGGGCTCCGGTGATCCGGAACACCTGGACGCTGCCGCCGCCATGCTGCTTCCGCATCACATTCCACCATCCGCCCGCATAGGAGCTTCCCCGTGTCCGACCGTCCGGCGCCCCGGTCCGTGACACAGGGCCCCAACAGGTCCACGTTACGCCGCGCCCCCGCGGGTCACGAGAGTGGGTCGCCCCGCCCCGCGGCGCACGGCCTGCGCCGTAGCGCGTACGGCATGCCCGACATGCGGCGTACCGTCTCTCGGCCGACACTGGCCGTAATGCTCGCGTCAAGCCGTACGAGGAGGCATCCATGGGCTGGTTGTGGGCGATCATCGTGGGTTTCGTGCTCGGTCTGATCGCCAAGGCGGTGATCCCCGGCAAACAGCACATCCCGCTGTGGCTGGCCACCATCTGCGGCATGATCGGCGCGATCGCGGGCAACGCCATCGCGCGGGGCTTCGGCATCGAGGAGACCCGGGGCATCGACTGGGGCCGGCACATCTTCCAGCTGATCGCGGCGATCGTGATCGTCTTCTTCGTGGACATGCTGTACAACACGATGAAGCGCAGGAAGCAGGAGCGGGTCTGACCCGCCTCCGTCGCCCGACGGCGAAGAGGACGACGGGGCGGCCCCCGGCGCCCGCCGGAAACCGCCCCTCCGCGAGCCGTCGGCTCAGTCGGCCGTGACCTCCACCGCCGCCAGGTTCTTCTTGCCCCGGCGCAGCACCAGCCAGCGCCCGTGCAGCAGGTCCTCCGTGGCGGGGACGGCGTCCTCGGCGGTGACCTTGGCGTTGTTCACGTAGGCGCCGCCCTCCTTCACCGTGCGCCGCGCGGCGGACTTGCTCGGCACCAGACCGACCTCGGCGAACAGGTCGACCACCGGGCCGAGCTCGGCCACCTTGACGTGCGGCACCTCGGAGAGCGCCGCCGCCAGCGTCCGGTCGTCCAGCTCCGCCAGCTCGCCCTGGCCGAAGAGGGCCTTGGAGGCGGCGATCACGGCGGCCGTCTGGTCGGCGCCGTGCACCAGCGTCGTCAGCTCCTCCGCCAGCGCCCGCTGCGCGGCCCGGGCCTGCGGCCGCTCGGCGGTCTGCCGCTCCAGCTCCTCCAGCTCCTCCCGGGACCTGAAGGACAGGATCCGCATGTAGCCGGAGATGTCCCGGTCGTCCACGTTCAGCCAGAACTGGTAGAACGCGTACGGCGTCGTCATCTCCGGGTCCAGCCAGACGGCGCCACCCTCGGTCTTGCCGAACTTGGTGCCGTCCGCCTTCGTCATCAGCGGAGTGGCGAAGGCGTGGACCGTGGCGTCCGGCTCCAGCCGGTGCAGCAGGTCCAGGCCCGCCGTGAGGTTGCCCCACTGGTCGCTGCCGCCCTGCTGGAGCGTGCAGCCGTACCTCCGGAACAGCTGGAGGAAGTCCATGGCCTGGAGCAGCTGGTAGCTGAACTCCGTGTAGCTGATCCCCTCGGAGGACTCAAGGCGCCGGGCGACGGAGTCCTTCGTCAGCATCTTGTTGACACGGAAGTGCTTGCCGATGTCCCGCAGGAACTCGATCGCGGAGAGGTTCTGCGTCCAGTCGAGGTTGTTGACCATCACGGCCGCGTTCTCGCCCTCGAAGGACAGGAACGGCTCGATCTGGCCACGCAGCCGCTCGACCCAGCCCGCGACGGTCTCCGGCGAGTTCAGCGTGCGCTCCGCGGTCGGGCGCGGGTCGCCGATCTGGCCCGTGGCCCCGCCGACCAGCGCCAGCGGCCGGTGCCCGGCCTGCTGGAGCCGGCGCACGGTGAGCACCTGCACCAGATGCCCCACGTGCAACGACGGCGCGGTCGGGTCGAAACCGCAATAGAACGTGACGGGACCGTCCGCGAGCGCCTTGCGCAAAGCGTCCTCGTCAGTGGACTGGGCGAACAGCCCGCGCCACTTCAGCTCGTCGACGATGTCCGTCACGGTTCTCGTGTCTCCTTGATGATCTTCGGCCGGTCGGGTGACGGCCGATTGCGAACGCCTACGAGGTTATACGCCCTGGCTGACAGAGCTCATATTGAAATCGGGGACGCGCAGCGCGGGCATCGCGGCCCGGGTGAACCAGTCGCCCCACTCCCTGGGCAGCGTCTTCTCCGTACGGCCCGCCTCCGCCGCCCTGCCCAGCAGGTCCACCGGCGACTCGTTGAACCGGAAGTTGTTGACCTCGCCGGTGACCTCGCCGTTCTCCACGAGATAGACGCCGTCCCGGGTCAGCCCCGTGAGCAGCAGCGTCGCCGGGTCGACCTCGCGGATGTACCACAGGCAGGTCAGCAACAGCCCGCGCTCGGTGGCCGCGACCATCTCCTCCAGCGAGCGGTCCTCGCCCCCGTCCAGGATCAGGTTGTCGATGGCGGGCGCCACGGGCAGCCCGGTCAGCCCCGCGCTGTGCCGGCTCGTGGTCAGATGCTCCAGCTCGCCCTCGCGGACCCACTCCGTGGCCGTCAGCGGCAGCCCGTTGTCGAACACCGACTGGTCACCCCCTGAGGAGTGCGCGATCACGAACGGCGCCGACTCCAGACCCGGCTCGTTCGGGTCGCTGCGCAGGGTCAGCGGCAGCTCGGTCAGCTTCTCGCCGACCCGGGTGCCGCCGCCCGGCCTGGAGAACACCGTGCGGCCCTCCGCCGCGTCCCGGCCCGACGCCGACCACAGCTGGTAGATCAGCAGATCCGCGACGGCGGTCGGCGGCAGCAGCGTCTCGTACCGGCCCGCGGGCAGCTCGAGCCGCCGCTCGGCCCAGCCCAGCCGTACGGCCAGCTCGGCGTCGAGCGCCGCCGGGTCGACGTCCTTGAAGTCCCGCGTGGAGCGCCCCGCCCACGCCGACCGCGTACGGTCCGGGGACTTGGCGTTCAGCTCCAGCGTGCCGTTCGGCTGGTCGTGCCGCAGCCGCAGCCCCGTCGACGTGCCGAGATAGCTGGAGACCAGCTCGTGGTTGGCGAAGCCGTACAGCTCCCGCCCGCCGGCCCGCGCGCGTGCGAACGCCTCGCCCAGCGCCGGGGCGAAGTCGGCGAACACGGCGGAGGAGGTCTCGGCGGGCGCCTCGGTGAACTCGGGGGAGGGATCCACCCCCGTGACCAGCGGCTGCGCGTCCTCCGCCGGGCCCGCGCCCCGCGCGGCGGCCTCGGCGGCCCGCACCAGCGGCTCCAGCTCGTCCACGGTCACCGCGGACCGGGACACCACCCCGGAGGCCGTGCCCTGCGCGCCGTCCACCGTGGAGATCACGGTGAGCGTGCGCCCGCGCGTGACACCGTTCGTGGTGAGCGCGTTGCCCGCCCAGCGCAGATTGGCGGTCGAGTGCTCGTCGGCGATCACGACACAGCCGTCGGCCCGGGACAGTTCGAGGGCGCGCTCGACGATCTCGTGCGGCTTGTTCGTATCCGCGCTCATCGTCCGGCCTCCTGCGTGGTGTTAAGAATGTTGACTCCCTTGAAGAGGGCGGACGGGCAGCCGTGCGAGACCGCCGCGACCTGCCCCGGCTGGGCCTTGCCGCAGTTGAAGGCGCCGCCCAGGACATACGTCTGCGGACCGCCGACCGCCGCCATGGACCCCCAGAAGTCGGTGGTCGTCGCCTGGTACGCGACATCCCGCAGCTGGCCCGCCAGCCGCCCGTTCTCGATCCGGTAGAAGCGCTGCCCGGTGAACTGGAAGTTGTACCGCTGCATGTCGATCGACCAGGACCGGTCGCCGACGACGTAGATGCCCCGGTCCACACCCCCGATCAGATCCTCCGTCGACATCCCGGCCGGGTCCGGCCGCAGCGACACATTGGCCATGCGCTGCACCGGCACATGGCCGGGGGAGTCCGCGAACGCGCACCCGTTGGAGCGCTCGAACCCGGTCAGCTTCGCGATCCGCCGGTCCAGCTGGTAGCCGACCAGCGTGCCGTCCTTCACCAGGTCCCAGGACTGCGCCTCGACGCCCTCGTCGTCGTAGCCGACGGTCGCCAGTCCGTGCTCGGCGGTGCGGTCACCGGTGACGTTCATCAGCTCGGAGCCGTACTTCAGCTTGCCCAGCAGGTCGAAGGTGGCGAACGAGGTGCCGGCGTAGGCCGCCTCGTAGCCGAGCGCCCGGTCCAGCTCGGTGGCGTGCCCGATGGACTCGTGGATGGTCAGCCACAGGTTGGACGGGTCCACCACCAGGTCGTACAACCCCGGCTCCACGCTCGGCGCCCGCATCTTCTCGGCGAGCAGCTCCGGGATCCGCGCCAGCTCGTCGTCCCAGTCCCAGCCGGTGCCCTTCAGGTACTCCCAGCCACGCCCGACGGGCGGTGCGATGGTGCGCATGGAGT
This sequence comes from Streptomyces sp. NPDC031111, assembly GCF_055570675.1. Classification (NCBI taxonomy): domain Bacteria; kingdom Bacillati; phylum Actinomycetota; class Actinomycetes; order Kitasatosporales; family Streptomycetaceae; genus Streptomyces; species Streptomyces sp. NPDC031111. Next base: position 24,724 of record NZ_JBVIGS010000020.1, on the reverse strand, counting down.
CGAACTCACCGCTGGAGTCGTCGACGGACACGGCCGTGAAGACGGGGTGCAGCCGGACCCGCTGCTGGGTGGTCGTGGTCCCGGCCGTGTCGGCGTAGAACTTGTTCTCGTGCACGGTGAGCAGCGAGGCGTCGACATGGTCCACCCCGTTCGCCGCCAGCAGCCGCGCGCTCCACTCGGCCAGCAGCCCGGCCTTCTCCTCGTCGGGCACGGCGAACGGATCGATCTCGTACGACGAGACCCACGTCTTCTCGGAGTGCACCGGCTCGTCGGCCAGCTCCACCCTCTCGTCCGACCCGGCCGCCCGGATCACCTGCGCGGACAGCTTCGCCATCGCCACGGCCTGCGAGGCGACCTTGGCGGCGGCGTCGAGGGTCAGATCCACCCCGGACGCGAACCCCCAGGTCCCGCCGTGCACCACGCGCACCGCGTATCCCAGGTCGGTGGTGTCCGACGACCCGGCCGGCTTCGCGTCCCGGAACCGCCAGGACGCGTTGCGCACCCGCTCCAGGCGGAAGTCCGCGTGCTCCGCCCCGAGCGCCCGTGCCCGCGCGAGCGCGGCGTCGGCGAGGGCGCGCAGGGGCAGGGCCGTGAAGGCTTCGTCAATGCTATGAGGCACCTACGTCTCTTCCTGTCGGCATTCGCTGTTCGGTTTTCGGTACTGCACCGTCGTCGTTGCGCATCATGTCGCGTCGGCCGGTGCCGGACCACATGTTTCCGACGGGAGCCCGGTGCTTTCTGTAGGGACCCGACAGAGCGGCCCCTCGGCCACTGTCGGTGCCCGAATGTCCCGAGCGGTACCGGGACCGATAGGTTTTCGGGGAAGCCGCCTGTCATCCAGGTGTCCGGGCGGGTGAACCAGACCGCTATCGAAAGGGTGATCCGTTGAGCCGCTCGGTTCTCGTCACCGGAGGCAACCGGGGCATCGGCCTCGCCATCGCCCGTGCGTTCGCCGACGCCGGCGACAAGGTCGCCGTCACATACCGCTCGGGGGAGCCGCCGGCCGGCTTCCTCGCCGTCAGGTGCGACATCACCGACCCGGAGCAGGTGGAGCAGGCCTACAAGGAGATCGAGGAGGCGCACGGCACCGTCGAGGTGCTCGTGGCCAACGCCGGCGTCACCAAGGACCAGCTCCTGATGCGGATGTCCGAGGAGGACTTCACCTCGGTCGTCGACACCAACCTCACCGGCACCTTCCGGGTCGTCAAGCGCGCCAACCGCGGCATGCTGCGCGCCAAGAAGGGCCGTGTCGTGCTGATCTCCTCGGTCGTGGGGCTGCTCGGCTCCGCGGGGCAGGCGAACTACGCCGCCTCCAAGGCCGGCCTGGTCGGCTTCGCGCGCTCCCTCGCCCGTGAGCTGGGCTCGCGCAACATCACCTTCAACGTCGTCGCGCCCGGCTTCGTCGACACCGACATGACCAAGGTGCTCACCGAGGACCAGCGGAAGGGCATCGTGTCGCAGGTGCCGCTCGGCCGGTACGCGAAGCCGGAGGAGATCGCCGCGGCGGTGCGGTTCCTCGCCTCGGACGACGCGTCGTACATCACTGGAGCCGTCATTCCCGTTGACGGCGGACTGGGAATGGGGCACTGAAACCAATGAGCGGAATCCTCGAGGGCAAGCGCGTCCTGATCACCGGTGTGCTGATGGAGTCCTCCATCGCCTTCCACACCGCCAAGCTGGCCCAGGAGCAGGGCGCCGAGATCATCCTGACCGCGTTCCCGCGGCCCACGCTGACCGAGCGCATCGCCAAGAAGCTCCCCAAGCCCACCAAGGTCATCGAGCTCGACGTCACCAACGACGAGCACCTGGCGCGCCTGGCCGACGTCGTCGGCGAGGAGCTGGGCGGCCTCGACGGTGTCGTGCACTCCATCGGCTTCGCGCCGCAGGACGCGCTCGGCGGCAACTTCCTCAACACGCCGTTCGAGTCGGTCGCCACCGCCATGCACGTCTCGGCGTACTCCCTGAAGTCGCTGACCATGGCCTGCCTGCCGCTGATGCAGAACGGCGGCTCGGTCGTCGGCCTCACCTTCGACGCGCAGTACGCCTGGCCGCAGTACGACTGGATGGGCCCCGCCAAGGCCGCCCTGGAGGCCACCAGCCGCTACATGGCGCGTGACCTGGGCAAGCAGAACATCCGCTGCAACCTGATCTCCGCGGGCCCGATCGGCTCGATGGCCGCCAAGTCCATCCCGGGCTTCGGCGAGCTGGCGTCCGTGTGGGACAGCCGCTCCCCGCTGGAGTGGGACCTGAAGGACCCGGAGCCGGCCGGCCGCGGTGTCGTCGCCCTGCTGAGCGACTGGTTCCCCAAGACCACGGGCGAGATCGTCCACGTCGACGGCGGTCTGCACGCCATCGGCGCCTGACGGACGCCCTGCGAGGGCCCGCGTCCCGGAAAGGGGTGCGGGCCCTTCGCGTGTCACCCGACCGGCTCAGCAACGCGCGCGGGGCGCGGGGCCGGCGGGGCACCGTGGAGTACGCGTCCACCGCGTGTTCCCCCTCCCCAGCACGGCCGAGGAGGTTCCCTTGTGCGCTTGTCCCGCCTGGCACCCGCGACCGCTGTCCTCTCCCTCGCCCTCGTACTGGCCCTTCCGTACGAGGCGATGGCGCACGCACGCGTGCACCCCGGCGAAGCCGGGCCCGGTGATCTGTTCGGCGCCGCGTGCGGGATCAGCGTCGACGGCTCCCGTGTGACCGCCCACTGCCACAACCCCTATCCGGCCATCGACCGGGTCGCCCTGCACGTCGAGTGCGTCCACTGGTGGGACCTCGACACCGACGGCGCCCCCGTGGCCGCCTGGCCCGCGCAGACCGTGAAACTGACCGGACGCTGCTGGAGCGAGGTCGAGTCGGCGTGGGTCAGCCACCGGAGGGCGGACTGAACCGCCCCGGACGGCACACGAACGGATAGGCGGCGGCCTCCTCGGCCGCCGTCGCCGCGTCGCCCGCGCGGATCGCGTCCACCAGCCGCCCGTGGTCCATGTGCGTCTCCGGCGTCAGCTCCTCGCCCACGTCGTCGCGGAGCCAGTCCCGCAGGACCTCGCTCAGATCCGCGTACATCGCGGTCATCACGTCGTTGTGCGAGGCGGCCACGACGGCCAGGTGGAACGTCGCGTCCGCCGCGACGAACGCCTCCGCCTCACCCGACTCCCAGGCCTCCTCACGGCGCAGCAGCAGCGCGTCGAGCTGCTTCAGGTCCTTCTCCGAACGCCGCTCGGCGGCCAGCCGCGCCGCCGCCGACTCCAGGGTCGACCGCAGCTCGGCGATGTGCCGGGGATCGGCGTCGGCGAAGCGGCGGTGCATCACGCCCGCCAGCTCGCTCGTGGCCACCACGTACGTGCCCGAGCCCTGGCGGATGTCCAGCAGCCCGTTGTGCGCCAGCGCGCGGACGGCCTCGCGGACCGTGTTGCGGGCCACACCGAGCTGCTCGACCAGCTCCGGCTCGGTGGGGATGCGGGCACCGACCGGCCACTCGCCCGAGGTGATCTGGGCCCGCAGGGCGGCGATGACCTGCTCGGAGAGGGCCGAACGGCGGGGATGGCTCAGTGGCATGACACACCTTCGCACGGCAGGGCCGTCACCGTACGGCCTCGGCATGGACAACCAATCATCCCATGATTCTATGATGGGCCTCATGGCTAGCGAGGAAACCCGGACGATCACGTCCACGACCGTACGCACGTCGGCCACGCCCGGAGCCCGGAAAATCCCGGGGGACCGCGCCGCCCACGCGTGGCGGACGAGGCTGCTCGTCGTCGGCATCGTGCTGGCCGCGCTGAACCTCCGCCCCGCCATCACCAGCCTGGGCGCGCTGCTGGAGGAGGTCCGCGACGGACTCGGCATGAGCGGCAGCGTGGCCGGACTGCTCACCTCCGTGCCCCCGCTCTGCTTCGCCGTCTTCGGCGTCACCGCGCCGCGCCTGGCCCGCCGCTTCGGCGCGGGCGCGGTGGTGTGCGCAGGCATGGTCGCCATCGGCGCCGGCCTGCTGATACGTCCGTACGTGGGCGGCACGGCGGCGTTCCTGGCCACCAGCGCCCTCGCGCTGATGGGCATCGCCGTCAGCAACGTCCTGATGCCGGTCATCGTCAAGCGCTGGTTCCCCGACCGGGTCGGCTCCATGACCGGCCTCTACTCCATGGCCCTCGCCCTGGGCACCGCCACGGCGGCGGCGGTCACCGTGCCGCTGACCGACGCCATGGGCGGGAACTGGCAGTCCGGCCTCGCCGTGTGGGCGGCGCTGGCGGCCACCGCCGTACTGCCGTGGATCCCCTTCGTACGGGGGCGGGAACGGGACGGGGCAGCGCGGGAGGTACGGAACGAGCGGGCCGCCGCTCCCGCCGAGGCGCCCGCGCTGCGCATCACCCGCAGCCGCACCGCCTGGGCCCTGGCCGTCTTCTTCGGGCTCCAGGCCACCGCCGCCTACATCACCATGGGCTGGATGGCGCAGATCTTCCGGGACGCGGGCGTACCCGCCGGCACGGCCGGGCTGCTCCTCGCGGTCACCATGGTGATGGGCGTGCCGCTGGCCTTCGTCATCCCGCGCCTCGCCACCAGGCTGCCCCACCAGGGTCCGATCGTGCTGGCACTGGGGATCAGCGGCCTCGTCGGATACGCGGGCCTGTACCTCGCGCCGGCCGCCGGTGCCTGGGTCTGGGCGGTGCTGCTCGGCGTCGCGAACTGCGCGTTCCCGCTGGCGCTCACCATGGTCGGGATGCGGGCCAGGACCGGCGCGGGCGTGGCCCAGCTGTCCGCCTTCGCGCAGAGCACGGGCTATCTGATCTCCATCCCCGGCCCACTCCTGGTGGGCGTCCTCTACCAGCACAGCGGCGGCTGGGGACTCCCGATAGCACTGATGGCCACCCTGATGATCCCCCAAATAATCGTAGGCACCCTGGCCGGCCGCCCCCGCACGGTAGAAGACGAAGCCACGTGATCCGCGGGCAGCCGCCTGCCGCGTCAGTCGCGGGCAGTCGTGCCGCTGGGGCGGCACGGGTGGGCGCGACGGCACCCCGCAAGCGCCGGGCCGCGCGACCCACCCCCGCCCGACCGGCACTCGCGGTGCCGTCCTCCGCGGGCAGCAGCCCGGCGCTCTCCGCGGGCAGTCGTGCCTCCCCCAGTGCCTCAAGGGCCTGGGAGGTGCCCCCAGGGCGGCACGGGCGGGCCCGACGACACCCCGCAAGCGCCGGCAGGGCGACACCCCCGGCCCCGCACCAACACGGGGCCCCCGAACAACCGCCAGCGGGCGCACCGCACCGTACGACCCCGAAGCCCGCCGCATGGCGAGGTGGTGCGAGACTTGCCGCATGCCAGTCCTCGACCCGAACCCCCAGAACGGCCAGAAGAAGATGCTGCTCGTCTTCGGCGCGTTCTTCGCCATCTTCATCGTCATCGGCGTGATCGCGACGATCCTCGCCCCCTGACGGCGGCGCCCACACGACCCCGCCCGCACACCATGGTGGTGCTGGCACCACCATCCCCTAGGGGGTAAGGCTCAGGGTCAAGTAGGTGGATCACCGGATGGGTTGAGAGCCGAAGAATCCGTACCTTCGAGATGTGACCGCGAGACGCGGCCCACGGACGATCCGAAGAGCGGAGGCTCCCATGTCGGCGCGCACCCACACCCGGCCCCACCCGGCCCCCCGGGGCGGCGTCGACACCCGGCTGCCGTGGTGGGCCCTCGCCCTGCCCACCCTCGCCTTCGTCGCGCTGCTCACCCTGATCCTCAACCCCTCCGAGGCCCACGCGACCGCCGGTGAGCCCGCGCTCACCCAGCTCGTCGAGCGTGCGCAGCAGCTCATAGCCCGCTGACCGTCCCCGGAGGCCCCGCCGAACATCCCCGGAGCCCCCGGTCAACTCCCTGCGCCCCGTGGCCTGTTTCATGCGAAGCTGGGTCTCATGAGCGTCGCAGAACCCCGCAGGATTGTCCTTTTCCGGCATGCGAAAGCCGACTGGCCTCCGGTGTCCGACCACGAACGCCCCCTCGCCGAGCGGGGCCGAATGGATGCCGCCGTGGCCGGACGCAAGCTCGCCGACACCGGCATCGCCTTCGACCTGGCCCTGTGCTCCACCGCGGTCCGGACCCGCGAGACCTGGAAGCTCGCGGTCCAGGAGTTCCCGCAGCGACCGAAGACCGTCTACGAGGAGCGGATCTACGAGGCCTCGCCCGGCGAGCTGATCGCCCTGCTCAACGAAACCCCCGACGACGCGCAGAACGTCCTCCTGGTCGGCCACAACCCCGGTGTCCAGGGGCTCGCCGACATCCTGGCCGGCGCGGCGGAGGGCGACGCCCGCGAGCGCATGAGCCGGCGCGGCTACCCGGCCGCCGCCTTCGCCGTGCTGTCCTTCAGCGGCTCCTGGAAGGCCCTCGAGCCCGGCGTCGGCACGCTGGTCGACTACTGGGCGCCGACCGAGTGACACCCGGCACGGCAGGGGCCCGGCATCCGACGTCCGTCGGTGCCGGGCCCGTCCGTCTCCGTGCCCCGTTCCATTCCCGGGCGGCTCAGCCCACGTCCAGCGTGTCCGCCGCCTCGACCTCCTCGCGCGTGACGCCGAGCAGATACAGCACCGTGTCCAGGAAGGGGAAGTTCACCGCGGTGTGCGCCGCCTCGCGCACCACCGGCTTGGCGTTGAAGGCCACGCCCAGCCCCGCCGCGTTCAGCATGTCCAGATCGTTCGCACCGTCACCGATCGCCACGGTCTGCGACAGCGGCACGCCCGCCTCGGCCGCGAACCGGCGCAGCAGCCGGGCCTTGCCCGCCCGGTCCACTATCTCGCCGGTGACCCGGCCCGTCAGCTTCCCGTCGACGATCTCCAGGGTGTTGGCCTGGGCGAAGTCCAGCCCCAGCCGTTCCTTCAGATCATCCGTGACCTGGGTGAACCCACCCGAGACCACGCCCACTTGGTAGCCGAGGCGCTTCAGCGTACGGATCAGGGTGCGGGCGCCCGGCGTCAGCCGCACCTCGCTGCGCACCTTGTCCACCACGGAGGCGTCCAGCCCCTCCAGCAGCGCCACCCGCGCGTGCAGCGACTGCTCGAAGTCCAGCTCCCCGCGCATCGCCGCAGCCGTCACCTCGGCGACCTTGTCCTCGCAGCCGGCGTGCGCGGCGAAGAGCTCGATCACCTCGTCCTGGATGAGGGTGGAGTCCACGTCCATGACGACCAGGCGCTGGGCACGCCGGTACAGCCCCGCCGCGACCACGGCGACGTCGACCCCGAGCCGCGCCGCGTCCGTCACCAGCGCGGTCCGCAGCGGTTCGGTCTCCACGCCGGACACCGCGAACTCCACGGCCGTCACCGGGTACTTGGCGAGCCGGAAGATGCGGTCGATGTTGCCGCCGGTGCCGGTGATCCGGGCCGCTATGGCCGCCGTCGCCTCGGAGGTGAGGGGGTGGCCCAGCACGGTGACCAGGGACCGGCCCAGGCCGCGCGGACGGTTGTCGCCCATGCCGGAGATGATCTCCGCCTGCATCTTCATCGACTCCGCCCAGCTGTGGACGGTCGCCCGGAGATCGCCCTCCAGGCCCTTGGGCGGCTCGGTCACGAGCGCGCAGAGCACGATGCGGCCGCGGGTGACGACCTGCTCGATGTCGACCACGTCGACCGAGTAGGCGGCGAGGGTGTCGAAGAGGCCGGCCGTGATGCCCGGCCTGTCCTTGCCGAAGATCTTGACAAGGAGAGTGGGAACGTCGGTGGTCTGCGATGCGTCCATGGTGCTTCCACCGTATCCGGCACCCAGTGCCTCCCGCCTCCGAGGTCCGCCTGCCGGACAGCGAAAACTGGGCGTCGCCGGGATGTCCCGGACCTTACGAATCGTCCGGCCTCCGGGGAGCCGGCGGAGGGGGCGGCGGCGGAGGCGGCGGTTCCTCCGGCCACAACGGCGACCGGTCCCGGCCCGATGGCCCGGACCCCCGCCGGGGCGGCTCGATCGGCCCGATCACCGTGGGCGCCCCGTAGACGTCGTCGGACCCGTCGGGGTCGACGGGCGCCTGCGGGTCACCGGCCCCCGGCGCACCACCCGGCGACGGCACCGCGTCCTCCGGCCCCCGAGGTCCCTGCTGTCCCCGCCCTCCGCGTTTCCACGGCTCCTGCTCCCCACGCGACTCCGGTCCCACCCGCAGATACGGATTGGTGTCCGGGTTCGGCGGCCGGTAGGAAGCCCGGGGCCCGTACGGCCCGGCGCCCCTCACACCGTCCGCACCCCCTACCCCCTCCGCACCCCCGGCGCCCTCCGCCGACCGCCATGCGGCCGCCCCCGTGTCACCCCGTGCCAGCGGCGCCGCGCGCACCCCCGCCGCACCGCTCACCCACGCCAGCAGCGCCCCCGCGGCACCCGCGCCCGCGCCCCACACCGCGCCCAGCAGCACCGCCATGCCGAGGTCGCCGCGCAGCTCGACACCCGCACCGAACGCGTCGAAGCCCAGCACCGAGAGCGAGGCGTTCACGGACACCTCGGTCAGCCAGGCCAGCAACGGCAGGGTCAGCGCCGTGGCCACGCCCAGCCGCAGCGCACACCGCCCCGCGAAGCCGGCCGCTCCGCGATCCACCCCGCCCCCCACCGGCGTCCGCACTCCCGTGAGCACCCCCGCCAGCAGCATCATCAGCGCGGCGGCCACCGCCAGCAGCCACACCCGCCCGTCCAGCTCCGCCAGCCGCCCCAGCGTGACGGGCCGGTCCGAGCCGACCCGGAGGAGGTCGTCCACCGGGTGCGGCAGCACCCCGAGCAACGCCCCGCTCGCCCGCCCGTCCCACGGCACGAACAGTCCGAGCGGTATCCCGAGCCACACCCCGTTCGGCGCGCCCAGCAGGGCCGCGCCCGCGATCCGCCGGGGATGATCGTCGCCGGTCGCCGCGTAGCCCGCCGCCGCGAGCCCCGCCGCCACCGCCACCAGCAGCACCGTGACGAGGGCCGACACCACCGGCCGTACGACCCGGTGCACCGCGTCCCACCCACGCGGCAGGGGAGTGCGGCGGGACGCCAGCAGCGCGACGAGCAGGACCCCGGCCGACCAGCCGAGGCCACCCAGCAGGGTCGGCACCGTGTCGACGGTGAACCCCACCGCCGCCTCCGCGTCGACGAGATCACCGATCCGGTCCGGCAGCAGCCCTTCGATGTCACCGATGTCGCCCAGCCCTGGAATCTCGACCCCGCCACCACCCCCGCCGGGCAGATCGTCCAGCCCCAGCGCGCCCCCGTCGATGGTGACGACGTCGTGCCCCGCCCACACCAGCCCGCCCGTCATCGCCACGAACAGCGCGACCACCGCGCCCGCCCGCGCGAGGAGTTCACCGACGGACACCACAACTCCCGCCGCCCGCAAGGACCGCAGGAAGAAGTACGACAGCAGCAGCGCACCCACCAGACCCACACCCAGTGGCGTGATCTCCACCGCCGTCCCGGCCTCCGCGCCCGACAGCCCGAACGCGGACACATCACCGGACGGAGTGACCGAACCCCCCGCCCCCAGGGCCACCACCGCGGCGGTCATGGGCCCCAGCGAACCGGCGGCGTCAGCGTCGAGCAGTCGCAGCCCGAGCGCGGCGGTCCCCGCCATCCCGATCAGCGCCCAGCTCACCGCGGCGACCGCGGACATCACCACATCGACCCAGGGCACGCGCGCACCCCGTTCCGCGGGACCAACGCCCGTGGCACCACTCATGGCAGACCCCCCGATCCGCTGCGCGGCGGGACGAACCGCACGTGTCCCCCTCGCGTGGTTTACCACTCTCCGGGCCGATTTCAACCCCCGTCAGTGAAAGACGGTGAACACCTTGGTGCGCGCTCGTGACAAGGCCCGACTTTCGGTCAGAGGGCCGAGCCTGAAATAGTTCCCCCCGATGTTCGACATCCCTAGACTCCCTGCGATGGGGGAAACTCGGGGGACAACTCAGTGGGGCATGGAGTGCCGGAACTCGTACTGGAATCAAACGGACGGACCTGGACGCTCGATCCGTCCAGGGCTTACACCCTCGGACGCGATCCGCAGGGCGACGTCGTACTGGACGACGCCAGGGTCTCCTGGCGTCACGCCACCATCAGCTTCAACGGCCGCGGTTGGGTCATCGAGGACCACGGCAGCACCAACGGCACGTTCGTGCAGGGGCAGCGGATCCACCACCTGGAGCTCGGCTCCGACACGGTGCTGAACCTGGGCAACGCGACCGACGGACCGCGCGTGACGCTGTCCGGCGTAGGTGCCGCCGCCCCGGCCGCCACGCCGCAGGCCCAGCCGCAGCAGCCGTACGCGGCGCAGGGCGCGAACGCAGGCTGGGCCCAGCAGGCGCCGCAACAGCAGCCGCCCGCCCAGCAGCCGGGCTGGCAGCAGCCGGCACCGCAGCAGTCCGCGCCGCAGATCCCGCAGCAGCAGGGCCCCGGCGGTGGCGCGGGGGCGCCGCCGGTCTACGGCGACCGCAGCCCCACCACGTTCCACCAGTTCTCCCTCGGCCGCGTGATGCGCATCGGCCGTGCCCTGGAGAACGACCTGGTCGTCTCCGACCTCCAGGTCTCCCGCAACCACGCCGAGTTCCACTCGACGCCCGACGGCCGCATGGAGATCCGCGACCTCGGCTCGCACAACGGCACGTACGTCAACGGTCAGCCGATCCCCAAGGGCGGCGCCCAACTGCTCGGCCCCACCGACATCGTGGGCGTCGGTCACTCGACGTTCCGGATCGTCGGTGACCGGCTCGAGGAGTTCGTCGACACCGGTGAGGTCTCCTTCTCCGCCCGCCATCTGACCGTCACGGTCGACGGCGGCAAGCAGATCCTCAAGGACGTCTCCTTCGGCGTCCCGGAGAAGTCGCTGATCGCGGTCATCGGCCCGTCCGGATCCGGCAAGTCGACCCTGCTCAAGGCGCTCACCGGTTACCGCCCCGCCAACCAGGGCGAGGTCCTCTACGACAACCGGAACCTCTACAAGCAGTTCGCCGAGCTGCGCCAGCGCATCGGTCTGGTCCCGCAGGACGACATCCTGCACAAGGAGCTGACCGTCAAGAAGGCCCTCAAGTACGCGGCCAAGCTCCGCTTCCCCTCCGACACCACGGCCGCCGAGCGCGACGCCCGTATCGACGAGGTGCTGCGCGAGCTCAAGCTGGACATCCACAAGGACAAGAAGGTCACGTCCCTGTCCGGCGGCCAGCGCAAGCGTGTCTCCGTCGCCCTGGAGCTGCTCACCAAGCCGTCGCTGATCTTCCTGGACGAGCCGACCTCGGGCCTGGACCCGGGCATGGACCGCGACGTCATGCAGCTGCTGCGCGGCCTGGCCGACGACGGCCGTACGGTCCTCGTCGTCACGCACTCGGTGGCCGAGCTGGCGATCTGCGACAAGCTCCTGGTGATGGCGCCGGGCGGTTCCGTCGCCTACTTCGGTCCGCCCGAGGAGGCGCTGAACTTCTTCGGCTACGACACCTGGGCCGACGTCTTCTCCGCCTTCGAGAACTACCGCGACTACGACTGGGCGGGCCGCTGGAAGGGCTCGCAGCACTACCAGATGTACGCCGCGGACATCGACGCCGTCGCGCCGCAGTCCGTACAGGTCCCGGCGATGCAGGCGATGAAGCCGCCGAAGCCGCAGGGCTGGATGTCGCAGTTCGTCACGCTGGTGCGCCGCTACATCTCGGTGATCGTCTCCGACAAGGGCTTCCTCGCCCTGATGGTGATCCTGCCGGCGGTACTCGGCGCGGTCAGCCTGCTCATCGACGCGGACAAGGGCCTGCTGCCCAACCCGCCCAACCCGCAGACCGGCCGGATCATCCCGAACGGCACGGCGACCACGGTCCTGCTGATACTCGCGGTGGGCGCGTGCTTCGCGGGTGCCGCGAACTCCGTGCGTGAGCTCATCAAGGAACGGGTCATCTACGAGCGGGAGCGCGCCACCGGCCTGTCCCGCTCGGCGTACCTGATGTCCAAGGTGTTCGTGCTCGGCATGATCACCGTGTTGCAGGGACTGCTGGTCGGCGTGATCGGCTTCTCCAGCCGGGAGATCCCGGAGGAGGGCCTGGTCTTCGGCGGCTTCACGCTGCTGGAGCTCTCCGTGCCGATCATGGCGCTCGGCTTCACCTCGATGATGTTCGGCCTGATCATCTCCTCGCTGGTGAAGACGGCGGAGAAGACCATGCCGCTGCTGGTGATGTTCGCGATCATCCAGGTCGTCTTCACCGGCTGTCTGTTCGCGCTGCACGGCTCGATCGGCGTGAACCAGTTCTCGTTCCTGATGCCGTCGCGCTGGGCGGTCGCCGCGTCGGGCGCCACGCTGGACTTCAACAAGATCAGTCCGCCGGAGACGGCGGGCGACACCGACCCGCTGTGGGAGCACACGGTCGGCGCCTGGGCCATGGACATGGGCGCGCTCATCGTCCTCGGCGTGATCTGCGGCTTCTTCGTGGCCCGCTTCCTGCGCCGGCACGAGCCCGAGGTCATGCGCAAGTAAGCGCCGTACGACCCCGAAGGGCGGCACCCCGTCAGGAGGGTGCCGCCCTTCGGCGTATGCGGTCGTCGTGATCGCGAGAAGAGGTCCGCGCCGACCTCAGTACGCGCTGTCGACGTTGTCCATGGTGCCGTACTTGTCGGCCGCGTAGTTGCAGGCGGCGGTGATGTTGGCGACCGGGTCGTAGATGTTCTTCGAGGTGCCCGGGACGTGGTACGCCTCGAAGGTCGGCGGGATCACCTGGAGCAGACCCTTGGACGGGATGCCGTTCTGGGCGTTGATGTCCCAGAGGTTGATGGCCTTCGGGTTGCCGGAGGACTCCCGCATGATGTTGCGGTGGATGCCCTCGTAGGAGCCGGGGATGCCGTGCTTCTTCATGATGGCCAGGGACTCACGGATCCAGCCGTCGAGGGTGTTGGGGTAGCTCTTGGGAGCCGCCTTCTTCACCTCGGCGCGCTCGGCGGCCCGGCTGGCGGCCTCCTTGGCCTGGCGGGCCTTCTCGGCCTTGGCCTCCGCGGCGGCAGCGGCGGCCTTCTTCTTGGCGGCGGCCTGGGCCGCGGCCTCCTTCTTCGCGGCGATCTGCTCGGCCTTGACGCTGGCGCCGGCGAGCTGGTCGTTCACACTCGCGTGGACGCCCTTGATCTGCTCGGTGCTGTACGCCACCTTCGCGGTGGGCGCGGCGGCCTCGGTCGTGGTCGTCGTGGACGCGTTGCTCGGAATGGCCGAGAACCCGATGGCGGCGGCACCGAGGGCGGCGACACCGGCAGCGGCGATCTTGTGGTGACGGGTCAGGGCACGACTATGACCACGGGTGAGGATGTTCTTGGGCATGCGAATGGGACCTCTTCGAATAGCGCGGAGGTCGCTCAACGTCCGGTGGGGACAGGGTGCTTCCGGCACAAACGCCGCGGGCAGATACCCACGGCGCCGAGCGACGCAGCCATTCTTAGCGGCCGCAAAATCGCGGGGCAAAGGTGTGACGTACGAAGGCGGGTAGTGGATCAGGGGGTGATAAATCGGGGCGGACAGGACTATCTGTCCCGCTCACGTGGGCGGTTTGTCTCTCCTATGCCTCTTCGTACGTGATGTGCGCCCTATGCCCGGCCTCACATGGAGGGGCCCAGCGTCTCACCCGTAGTTGCTGGAGCAATGCAGTGTGTGAGGGGGCTGCGGCTCCGGTCGGAGGGGCCCCCGCTCCGCCAGGACGAGATGCACGTCCCCGAACTCGTGCCACAGATAGCGCCCGCGCAGCGCCTCCTCGTACCCCCGGTCGATCGCGGCCCGCCCCGCCACCGCCTCCAGCATCAGCAGATGCGAGGCCTCCGGCTCGTGCAGCCCGGTCAGCAGCCCGTCCACCACCCGCACCCCGCGCTCGGGCGTCACCACCAGATCCGTCCACCCCGAGCGAGCCCGCACCACACCGTCCGCACCGGCCGCCGACTCCACCGCCCGTACGGCCGTCGTCCCCACCGCGATCACCCGGCCGCCCCCCGCCCGCACCGCACCGATCAGCCGCGCCGACGCCTCCGGCACCACGAACCGCTCCGGATACGGCGGCTCGTGCGCCTCCGCCGAGGCCACCCCCGTGTGCAGCGTCACCGGAGCGAACTGCACCCCCCGGCTCACCAGCTCCGCCACCATCCGCGCGGTGAACGGACGCCCCGCACTCGGCATCTCCGCACTCCCCGCCCCGTCCGGCGACGGCAGCGCGAACACCGTCTGGTACGCCGACAACGGCTGGTCCCGCTCCGTGTACGCGTACCGGATCGCCCGCCCGTGCTCCCGCAGCAGCGTGAGCACGTCCCCCGACACCCGTGCCCACCACAGCCGCTCCCCGCGCGCGCTCAGCGGCTCCTCCAGCACCAGCCGCGCACCCCCGGCCAGCCGCACCTCAGTACCCGCGGGCGCCCCCGCGCGCGCACGCGTGGTGCCACGCCCATCGGGATCCCGCAGCTCGACCGCCCACCGGCCGTCGTCACCGCGCGTGGAGAAGTGCACCACCACGCGCGCGTGCCCGATCCACCCCCCGACCGCCGCCGCCAGGGTCGGCGAGGTGTTCACCACCAGCAGATCCCCGGCCCGCAGCAGCCCCGGCAGCTCCACGAAGGCGTGATGCGACACCGCCGTGCCCCGCGACACCAGCAGCCGCACCGAGTCCCGCTCCAGACCCGGCCCCCGCTGCTCCACCGGCACCCGCGCCGACAGCTCCTCCGGCACCTCGACGGTCACGGTCATCGGCGCTCCTCCAGCAGCGCGGGAGCCCCGTAGCGGCCGCTCGCCGGCCGCTCGTCCAGCAGCCGCAGGAAGGCGGGCACCACACCGGCCGGCTCCGGACGCGGATCGTGGTCGTCCGGCACGGCCGCCGCGTACAGGTCCGTCGCCATGTCCCCGGGGTCGACCGACCAGACCCGCAGCCCCGGCTCCTCCACCGCCAGCACCGCCGCCAGCTGGTCCAGGGCCGCCTTGGACGCCCCGTACCCGCCCCAGGTCGGATACGCCTCCGCGGCGGCGTCCGAGCTGACCACCAGCACCGCCCCGGCCGGCGCGGCCCTGAGCAGCGGCAGCGCCTCCTGCACCAGGCCCAGCGCCGCCACCAGGTTCACCTCCAGCGCCCGCCGCAGCCCCTCCAGCGGCAGCTCCTCCAGTGGGACGAGCGGCTCGGCGCCCAGCGCGCTCGCGTTGTGCACCAGCAGATCCACCCCGCCCAGCCGCCACGCGGCCGCCACCAGCTCCGCGCGGTGCGCGGCGTCCGTGACGTCACCGGGCAGCGCCGTCACGCGCGTGCCGTGCGCCGACACCAGCCCGGCCGCCTCCGCCAGCGGCACCGGATCCCGCGCGTCGAGCACCAGATCCCAGCCGCGCTCCGCCAGCCCTCGGGCGAGCGCCTCCCCGAGCCCCTTCGAAGCCCCCGTGATGATCGCAACCGGCATGGCAACCGTCCCCTCGTCGTCGGACGCCGCTTTTGATCGGCGTGCCCTCAACCTAGGGACCGCCCCACCGCCACCGCCTCGGCCCCGGGACGCAGCGACCCGGGGCCCTTCGCCCTACGCCACCGTCCCCAGGCCCGTGGTCCTACGCCGCCGCCCCGGACCGCGGGACCTCCGGCCTAGGCCCTCCGGCCCGCCCGGCGACCGCCACACGTCCGATCCCGCTGTCACCGCCCGCCGGTACCGTGAGGTCATGAGCCACGGCCCCCGGTCCGGCCTAGCCGCGGTGAGCTCCGCGTTGCTGGCCATGAGCAGGCACCTCGAGGTGCGCGACGTCCTCAAGACGATCGTCGCCTCGGCCCGCGAACTCCTCGACGCGCAGTACGCGGCGCTCGGCGTGCCCGACGACCACGGTGGCTTCGCCCAGTTCGTGGTCGACGGCGTCAGCGACGACCAGTGGAAGGCCATCGGCCCCCTGCCACGCCAGCACGGCATCCTCGCCGCGATGCTGAACGAGGCCACCCCGCAGCGCCTCGCCGACGTGCGCCGGGACCCCCGCTTCGAGGGCTGGCCCAGCGCCCACCCCGAACTGGCCGACTTCCTGGGTCTGCCCATCCGCGACGGCGACGAGGTCATCGGCGCCCTGTTCCTCGCCAACAAGAGGTGTCCCAAACCCGAGGGCGCCTGCGGCTTCACCGAGGACGACGAGGAACTGCTCGGCATCCTCGCCCAGCACGCGGCGATCGCCCTGACCAACGCCCGGCTCTACGAGCGCAGCCGCGAACTGACCATCGCCGAGGAACGCTCCCGCCTCGCCCACGAGCTCCACGACGCCGTCAGCCAGAAGCTCTTCTCCCTGCGGCTCACCGCCCAGGCCGCCGCCCGCCTCGTGGACCGCGACCCCTCCCGCGCCAAGGGCGAGCTCCAGCAGGTGGCCGCCCTGGCCGCCGAGGCCGCCGACGAACTGCGCGCGGCGGTCGTCGAACTGCGCCCCGCCGCCCTCGACGAGGACGGCCTCGTCGCCACACTGCGCACACAGATCCAGGTCCTGGACCGCGCCCACACCGCGCGCGTGACCTTCACCGGCCACGGTGTACGCGCCCTGCCCGCCGCCCAGGAGGAGGCGGTGCTGCGCGTCGCCCAGGAGGCCCTGCACAACGCCCTGCGGCACTCCGGGGGCGACCGCGTCGACGTCACCCTGGACCGGCGCGGCAGCGGGGCGGTCCTGAAGGTCAGCGACGACGGCAGCGGCTTCGACCCGCGGGTCGTCCGCCGGGCGGGCCGCCATCTGGGCCTGGTCTCCATGAGGGACCGGGCGAGCGGGGTCGGCGGCAGGCTGACCGTGGAATCGGCGCCCGGCAAGGGCACCACGATCGAGATGGAGGTCCCCGGTGGCTGACGCAATCAAGGTGCTGCTGGTCGACGATCACCAGGTGGTACGCCGGGGTCTGCGCACCTTCCTCGAGGTGCAGGACGACATCGAGGTCGTCGGCGAGGCCGCGGACGGCGCCGAAGGAGTCGCCCTGGCGGGAGAGCTGCAGCCCGACGTCATCCTCATGGACGTCAAGATGCCGGGCATGGACGGCGTGGACGCCCTGCGCCGGCTCCGCGAACTGGACCACCCCGCGCGCGTGCTGATCGTCACCAGCTTCACCGAGCAGCGCACGGTCGTCCCCGCCCTCCGCGCGGGCGCCGCCGGTTACGTGTACAAGGACGTCGACCCCGACGCGCTCGCCGGGGCCATCCGCTCCGTGCACGCCGGACACGTCCTGCTCCAGGCGGAGGTGGCCGGTGCGCTGCTCACCCAGGAGGAGACCGGCTCAGGACCGGGACGCGCCGGATCCCTCACCGAACGGGAGCGCGAGGTGCTGGGGCTGATAGCCGACGGCCGCGCCAACCGGGAGATCGCCCGCGCCCTGGTCCTCTCCGAGAAAACCGTGAAGACCCACGTCTCGAACATCCTGATGAAACTCGACCTGGCGGACCGCACCCAGGCCGCACTGTGGGCCGTACGTCACGGCCTCAGCGGCTGACCCGTGACGCCGGGGGCCGGTCGGAAGGTTCCCCTCCGATCCGAGATTCATACCGTAGTGGGAATGTCCCCCAGACGGCCGTATCTCTCCTCGGCCCACGCCGTTCTCCAGTGCGTGCCGCGGCGCCTGCCGCGGTCATCGCAAGGAGGGCTCGGAAAGTGAAGATCATGAAGAAGGCAGCGGCCGTGACGATGGTGGCCGGTGGCCTGCTCGCCGCCGGCAGCGGCATGGCCTCCGCCACCGACGGCAGCCACGCCGACGGCAAGGCCGTGGGCTCCCCGGGTGTCGTCTCCGGCAACGTCGTCCAGGTCCCGGTCCACGTCCCGGTCAACGTGTCCGGCAACAGCGTCAACGTCATCGGCGCCCTGAACCCGGCCTTCGGCAACACGGCCATCAACCACTGACACCCCCCAAACCCCGGCCGCCCGCCCCCACCGGGCGCCCGGGGTGTCAACGCAACTGCGGGCAGCCGCGCCCCCCCACCTTCCCGCCCACCTGCGGGCAGTCGTGCCGCTGGGGCGGCACGGGTGGGCGCAGGCGGCACCCCGCAAGCGCCGGGCAGCGCGACCACCCCCCGCCCAGCACCAACGCCGGTGACCAACACAACGAACGTCACCCCACCCCCCGCTCCTCCACAACGGAGTTGTACGCAGCCACCTGCGCCCGCCGAGCCGTCCGCTCCACCGGCCGCAAGGCAACCGCCCGCGCCGACATCTCCGACGCACTCACCGCACCCCCGTGCCCATGCGCCCCCGCCAGCGAAACCAACGCCCCCACCCGCTGCGCCATCTCCAGCACCCGCACCGCCCGAGGCGGATACCCCGGCGCCAACACCTCCCGCCCCCGCGAGGCCGACGCCGCCACCCGCGCCCGATACGCATCGATCGCCGCCTCGGCCACCGGCCCAGACCCGGCCACATCCAGCCGCGTCAGCACCTCCGTGGCCTCCCGCAGCGCCTCCGCCAGCTCCCGCTCCGCCTCCCCGAGCGACGGTACGTCGGCCGGCGGCGCCTCCCGCACGGGCAGGCAGTGCCACACCACCTCCACATGCACATCACCCTCGGGCCCGGCCTCGTACACCTCCGGCACCAGCCCGAGAGCCGCCCCGTGGCACACCACCGCCTCCTCCGCCTCCAGCGCCCGCGCGTTGAACTCCGGCGGCCCGCTCAGCCCCAGCGGATGCCCCGGCGCCGGCAGCGCCACCCGCAGCCCGGTCACCCCCAGCGCCCGCAGCCGCCCCAGCGCCAGCGTGAGCCCGACCGGCGCGGACTCACCCGGCAGCCCTTCCACCCGGTGCACCGCGTCCTCGGCGACCACGGCCAGCACGGCGTCATCCGGCGAGACAAGTCCGGCAAGAAGGGCATTTCCCCAAGCGGCAAGACGTCCAGAGCGAGGTTCCGAAAGCATGCGTACACCCTAGACAGGGCCCAACAGCCGGACCGATGGAATGCCCGCCCCGACCGGTGGCGTAGATTTCATGAAGGGCTGCGCCCACGGGTGCGGCGGACCGACCCACAGGCGTACGCGACAGCCGAGACCCGGCCACACTGCAAGGGGAGACACTGCGCTCATGAGCGATGTTCTGGAGCTTCAGGACGTATCCGTGGTCCGCGAGGGCCGGGCTCTGGTGGACCAGGTCTCCTGGTCGGTCAAGGAGGGCGAGCGCTGGGTCATCCTCGGCCCCAACGGCGCCGGCAAGACCACCCTCCTCAACATTGCGTCCAGTTACCTCTACCCGAGCACGGGCACCGTCAGCATCCTCGGCGAGACCCTCGGCACCCCCGGCACCGACGTCTTCGAACTGCGCCCCCGCATCGGCGTGGCCGGCATCGCCATGGCCGACAAGCTCCCCAAGCGGCAGACGGTCCTCCAGACCGTGCTCACCGCCGCCTACGGCATGACCGCCGGCTGGCACGAGGACTACGAGGACATCGACGAACAGCGCGCCCGCGCCTTCCTCGACCGCCTCGGCATGTCCGAGTACCTGGACCGCAAGTTCGGCACCCTCTCCGAGGGCGAGCGCAAGCGCACCCTCATCGCCCGCGCCCTGATGACCGACCCCGAGCTGCTCCTCCTCGACGAGCCCGCCGCGGGCCTCGACCTCGGTGGCCGCGAGGACCTCGTACGCCGCCTCGGCCGGCTCGCGCGCGACCCGATCGCCCCCTCCATGATCATGGTCACGCACCACGTCGAGGAGATCGCCCCGGGCTTCACCCACGTCCTGATGATCCGTCAGGGCAAGGTCCTCGCCGCCGGCCCCCTGGAGCTCGAACTCACCTCCCGCAACCTCTCCCTCTGCTTCGGCCTCCCGCTCGTCGTCGAGCAGGTCGGCGACCGCTGGACCGCCCAGGGCCTCCCGATGGCCTGAACCCCACCCGAACCCCAAAGCCCCGAGCGGCAAGGCGCGTTCAAACTGATCGGCGCCCTGTCCGCGACGGGGTGCGCGGACCTACCATGAGCACGTGGACATCGACGCATGGCTGTGGTGGCTGATCGGCGCGGCGGCACTCGGTATCGGGCTCGTGATCACCGCGATGCCCGAACTCGGCATGCTCGCGGTGGGCGCCGTCGCCGCGGCAGTCGTCTCCGGCATCTTCGGCGGCGGCGCCGTCGCCCAGGTCGCGGTCTTCGCCGTCGTGTCGACCGCCCTCATCGCCGTCGTACGGCCCATCGCGAACAGACACCGCGCCCAACGGCCCCAACTCGCCACCGGTGTCGACGCCCTGAAAGGGAAACAGGCCGTCGTACTGGAGCGCGTGGACGGCTCCGGCGGCCGGATCAAGCTGGCCGGCGAGGTGTGGTCGGCCCGCGCCCTCGACACCGGCCGCGCCTATGACGTCGGCCAGGAAGTGGACGTCGTGGACATCGAGGGAGCCACAGCCATCATCATGTGACCGTGCGCGCGACACAACTGGGGCGAACAAACCCCCAGTTGCACCGATGGTCTGTCAGACTCGTCCAGCAAGATCTTCAACCGCGAGATCTTCCACAGGCACAAGATCTGCCGTAGGCGCCGAGGCGAAGAAGGGTTCGGGGAACCGACGATGCAACCGATCATCATCGTCCTGATCATCCTGGTGGTGTTGGTCTTCATCGCCCTGATCAAGACGATCCAAGTCATCCCACAGGCCAGCGCCGCCATCGTCGAGCGCTTCGGCCGCTACACGCGGACCCTCAACGCGGGCCTCAACATCGTCGTCCCGTTCATCGACACCATCCGCAACCGCATCGACCTGCGCGAACAGGTCGTGCCCTTCCCGCCGCAGCCGGTGATCACCCAGGACAACCTGGTCGTCAACATCGACACCGTCATCTACTACCAGGTGACCGACGCCCGGGCCGCCACCTACGAGGTCGCCAGCTACATCCAGGCGATCGAACAGCTCACCGTCACCACACTGCGCAACATCATCGGCGGCATGGACCTCGAGCGGACCCTCACCTCCCGCGAGGAGATCAACGCGGCCCTGCGCGGCGTCCTCGACGAGGCCACCGGCAAGTGGGGCATCCGCGTCAACCGCGTCGAACTCAAGGCCATCGAGCCGCCCACCTCCATCCAGGACTCGATGGAGAAGCAGATGCGCGCCGACCGCGACAAGCGCGCCGCGATCCTCCAGGCCGAAGGTGTCCGTCAGTCCGAGATCCTGCGCGCCGAGGGCGAGAAGCAGTCCCAGATCCTGCGCGCCGAGGGTGAGGCCAAGGCGGCGGCCCTGCGCGCCGAGGGCGAGGCCCAGGCCGTCCGTACGGTCTTCGAGGCCATCCACGCCGGCGACCCCGACCAGAAGCTGCTCTCCTACCAGTACCTCCAGATGCTCCCGAAGATCGCCGAGGGCGACGCCAACAAGCTCTGGATCGTCCCCAGCGAAATCGGCGACGCCCTCAAGGGCCTCTCCGGCGCGATGGGCAACTTCGGCTCCATGGGCGGCAACGGCACCTCGGCCCCCGCCAACGTCCCCGCCCAGGAACGCCGCGAAAAGCCCTCCATCGACTGACGCCCCCAAAAAACACACGTTCCCCGCACCCCCTCAAGGGGCGCGGGGAACTGCGCGATCAACCACACACAACCGGCGGCCGGGAACCACCCAAACCCCTACGGCGAAGCCGTCACGCCGCGTCCAGCGCCAACCACTCGGGCAACGCCTCGAACTCCTCGGCGCCCAGCGCCAACAACATCGCATCGGCCGGCGTCGGCTCGAACGGCCGCCGCAACAGCGGCATCCCCGCCTGCTCAGGCGTCCGGTTCGCCTTGCGGTGGTTGTCCTCCGCGCAGGACGCCACCGTGTTCAGCCACGTGTCCTGCCCGCCGTGCGACCGCGGCACCACGTGGTCCACGGTCGTCGCCCGCCGGCCGCAGTACGCGCACCGGTGCCTGTCCCGCACCAGGACACCCCGCCTCGACCACGGCGCTTGTCTTCGGAACGGCACCCTCACGTACTGGCAGAGCCTGATCACCCTCGGCGCCGGTATGTCGACCGCGGCTCCACGCATCCGCAACTCGGGGTGGGCCTGCTCGACGACGGCCTTGTCCTGAAGCACCAGAACAACGGCTCGGTTCAGCGTCACCGTCGACAACGGCTCGAAGCTCGCGTTCAGTACCAGCGTGTCCCGCATACCAGCCCACCTCCCGTGTGCACCGGCCCACCCCTCGGCGGGCTGGGATCAACTCTGGCCGGGCACGCCGAGATGGACAACGCAATATCTGCTGCTCCTGCGGGAGCTGACCCCCGCGACCCCCGGCAACAAAAATGCCCGCCCCTGATCAATTCCAAGACCAGGGGCGGGCAAACGTTCCATGAACGCTCGGAGCCGCGCGGGACGCCGTTCAGGACGCCGCGGGCACCTCGTACTCACCGATCAGCTGGGCGCGCCCGAGCGTGTGGAACCGCAGGTTGAAGCCCACGACGGCAGGGGACGCGTCCGCGTCCGGACCGAGCTTCTCCTGGTCCACGGCGTACACCGTGAACACATACCGGTGCGGACCGTCACCGGGCGGCGGCGCGGCACCACCGAAGTCCTTGCTGCCGTAGTCGTTGCGCGCGTGGACCGCGCCCTCGGGCAGCCCCTCGAACGCGCCGCTGCCCGCACCGGCCGGCAGCTCGGTCACCGAGGCCGGGATGTCGAACACCACCCAGTGCCAGAACCCGCTGCCCGTCGGGGCATCGGGGTCGTAGCAGGTCACGGCGAAGCTCTTGGTCTCCGCCGGGAACCCCTCCCACCGCAGCTGCGGCGAGGTGTTCCCGGCCGCGTGGACCTGAGCGTCCTTGAGCGTCGCCCCCTCCGTGACGTCCTCGCTCGTCACCGTGAACGACGGCACGGGCGGATGGAAGTCGTGGGGGAGCGGCCGCCGCTTGAGCTCGGTCACCTCGGTACCTCCTGATCGTTTACGTCAGTGGGAACCGAGCCTAGAACCAGTTGCGCTTGCTGCCGACCTCCGACAGCCACTGGTTGAGGTAAGCCGTCCAATCGGTGCTCTGGTAGTCGTTCAGCCCCACCTTGAAGGAGCGGAACGTGTCGCTGCCCTCGCTGAACAGACCCGGCTTCTTGTCCATCTCCAGCACGACGTCCATGGCCTGCTCATCGGCCACGAAGCTCAGCTCGACCTGGTTCAGCCCCCGGTACTGCTGCGGCGGGAGGAACTCGATCTCCTGGTAGAACGGCAGCTTCTGCCGGGTGCCCCGGATGTGGCCGCGCTCCATGTCCGCGTTCTTGAAGCGGAAGCCCAGCTGGATGAACGCGTCCAGGATCGCCTTCTGCGCCGGCAGCGGGTGCACGTTGACCGGGTCCAGGTCACCCGAGTCCACCGCCCGCGCGATCGCCAGCTCGGTGCTCACCCCGATGTTCATCCCGCGCAGCGGCTGCCCGTCGATCATGGTGATCGGCGTCTCCCACGGGATCTCCAGCCCGAACTGCACCGCGTGCACCGCGCCCGCCTGGAGCTCGAAGGCACCACCCAGCGAGGACTTCGTGAACTCGATGTCCTGCTTGTACTCCTGGTCGCCGCTCTCCACCTCGACCTTGGCCTGGAGCCCGACCGACAGACCCTCGATCTGCTGGTTCACGGACCCGCCCTGGATCCGCACCTCGCCCTGGACGACCCCGCCCGGAACGACGTTGACCTCGTGCAGCACCGTCTCGACCGAGGCCCCGCCGGCACCCAGACTCGCCAGCAGCTTCTTGAACGCCATGTCTCTCCCTCTGTCGTCCTGCCATCGCTTCTGTGCAAGGACCGCTGATCCCTAACAACGCGATCCGGCCGTGGCCGGTTCCGTCGCCCTCACCCTGACAAGTGCGGCGCCCGGTGACCACCCCGCGGCACCGGCCGTCTCCAGTACCCTCGGACGGCATGATCGCGACCCCCGACCGTACGCCCCTGCCCAGGAAGTTCTTCGACCGCCCCGTCCTCGAGGTCGCACCCGATCTCCTCGGCCGGATCCTGGTCCGCGGTACCCCGGACGGTCCGATCGCCCTCCGCCTGACCGAGGTCGAGGCCTACGACGGCCCGAACGACCCGGGCTCCCACGCCTATCGCGGCCGCACGGCCCGCAATGAGGTGATGTTCGGTGCGCCCGGCCATGTGTACGTCTACTTCACCTACGGCATGTGGTTCTGCATGAACCTGGTGTGCGGTCCCGAGGGCCGGGCGAGCGCCGTACTGCTGCGGGCCGGCGAGATCATCGAGGGAGCCGAGCTCGCCCGCACCCGTCGACTCTCGGCCCGCAACGACAAGGAACTGGCCAAAGGCCCGGCCCGCCTGGCCACGGCCCTGGGCGTCGACCGAGCACTCAACGGCACGGACGCCTGCGCCACCGGCGACACCCCGCTACGGATCCTCACCGGCGCCCCCGTGCCCTCCGACCAGGTGAGCAGTGGCCCGCGCACCGGGGTCTCCGGCGAGGGGGCCGTTCACCCCTGGCGCTACTGGATCACCAACGACCCGACGGTGAGCCCCTACCGGGCCCATGCACCCCGCCGCCGCCGAAGTTGACTCGACCTTGGAAGGTGCGTAATGTAGCCCGAGCCGCTTGAACCGGGTACGGCGATTGCCTGCAGCCGGAAGCGGCCAACCCACTACCTACGATCACCCTCAGCGGGGTCGAATTCGTCATGTCCGCATGTCTGAATTCCGCACCGCGAAGCCCGATTATGAATCGAGCGGGGGAATCGGCTAACGTAGTGAATGTCGAAAGGCCGACAGGCGAAAGCCGAAGGCTCGACGGCAAAACCCGCCGACTGGGAATCAGGCCCGAAAGGATCTGATAGAGTCGGAAACACCGAAGGGAAGCGCCCGGAGGAAAGCCCGAGAGGGTGAGTACGAAGGAAGCGTCCGTTCCTTGAGAACTCAACA
>NZ_JBVIGS010000019.1:164420-202984 GCF_055570675.1 Streptomyces sp. NPDC031111 | reverse complement strand
GAGTTCTCAAGGAACGGACGCTTCCTTCGTACTCACCCTCTCGGGCTTTCCTCCGGGCGCTTCCCTTCGGTGTTTCCGACTCTATCAGATCTTTTCGATCCGATTTCCTCGGTGCTTTCCAGGTTCACGCTTTCGCGTTTCCCTTTCCGGCGATTCCCACTTTATCAGAAGTTTCAGGGCGGATTGACCGGCCTTCGTTTTCCGATTCTTCGGGAGGTGCTTCTTCGAAATCAACGTTTCGACGAGAAGCTGACAGACACTCACTGTCGCCTTCCGGGTCTGACCCCATCTCCAGGCAACTGTTCGAATCTACCTCCCCGCGAGACCCGTGTCAACGGCTCCTGCGGGGCGAAGAGGAGACTAGCAGCTCAACGGGCCCGTACGCACATCAGGCGGCCATGGGCACGTCGGCGCTGCGCTCGGATGCCTCCAGGTCGCCGGTCTCGCCGGCCCGTGCCGCGCGTCCGCCCAGGACATAGACGTAGGCCAGGAAGGCCAGCTCGGCGAGGACGCCGATGGTGATCCGCGCCCAGGTGGGCAGGCCCGACGGGGTGACGAAGCCTTCGATGGCGCCGGAGATGAAGAGGACCAGGGCCAGGCCGATCGCCATGGCCAGGGCTGCTCGGCCCTCTTCCGCTAGGGCTGTGCGCCGGGTGCGTGGGCCCGGGTCGATGACGGTCCAGCCGAGGCGGAGGCCGGTTCCGGCGGCGACGAAGACCGCGGTGAGTTCGAGGAGGCCGTGCGGCAGGACGAGGCCGAGGAAGGTGTCGAGTCGGCCGGCGGAGGACATCAGGCCGAAGCCGACGCCCAGGTTGAGCATGTTCTGGAAGAGGATCCAGAGGACCGGCAGGCCCAGGAAGACGCCCAGGATCAGGCAGAGGGCCGCCGCCCACGCGTTGTTCGTCCAGACCTGGGCGGCGAAGGAGGCCGCGGGGTGGCTGGAGTAGTACGTCTCGTACTGGCCGCCGGGGCGGGTGAGCTCCCGCAGTTCGCTGGGGGCCGCTATGGACGCCTGTACTTCGGGGTGGGTGCCTATCCACCAGCCGAGCAGTGCGGCGACGGCCGTGGAGAGCAGTGCCGTGGGCACCCACCAGTGGCGCGACTTGTAGACCGCGGCCGGGAAGCTCTGGGTCAGGAAGTGCGTCACGTCCCGCCAGGAGGCCCGGCGGGCGCCTGTCACGGCGCTGCGCGCGCGTGCCACCAGTTGGCTGAGCCGGCCGGTCAGCTGCGGATCGGGTGCGGCCGACTGGATCAGGGAGAGGTGGGTGGCGGTGCGCTGGTAGAGGACGACGAGTTCGTCCGCCTCCGCGCCGGTGAGACGACGCTGGCGCCGGAGGAGGGCATCGAGGCGGTCCCACTCCGCGCGGTGGGCGGAGACGAAGACGTCGAGGTCCATCGGTGTGCCTGCTCCTCGGCTGTTCGTCGGCGGTCGGCCGGACCGGTGGAAGGATGATCTGCTTGATCGGCTGGTCGTACTGCGGTGCGATGTGTCATCAGCTTGGCAGACTGGCGGTGTTCGGGGCAGGGCAGTGAAGGGCGGCGGGCGTGAGTGAGCTGGTGACGGGCGAGGCGGTGGCGCTGGAACTGCGCCCCGCGAGGCTGCCCAGCAGGGCGCTGGCCGTACTGCTCGATCTGGCGGCGGCCATGGCGGTCTACATCGCTGTGACCATCGCTCTGGTGGCTGCCACGGCCTCGCTGGACGAGGCGGCGCAGACGGCGATCTCGATCGCGTTGTTCGTCCTCCTGCTGGTGGGCGGGCCGATCGTGGTCGAGACGCTCAGCCATGGGCGGTCGCTCGGGAAGATGGCCTGCGGACTGCGGGTGGTGCGGGACGACGGGGGGCCGATCCGGTTCCGGCACGCGCTGGTGCGTGGCTTGATCGGTGTCATCGAGATCCTGATGACGCTCGGGGTCGTCGCGTGCGTCGCCTCTCTGGTTTCGGCGCGTGGGCGACGGCTCGGGGATGTGTTCGCGGGGACCCTGGTCGTGCGGGAGCGGGTGCCGGCCGGGCGAGCGGATTTCGTGCCGCCGCCTCCGCCCTGGCTGGCCGGGCGCTTCTCGGGGCTCGATCTGTCGGCGGTGCCCGACGGTCTGTGGCTCGCCGTCCGCCAGTACCTGACGCGGATGCGTCAGCTGGATCCGCAGGTCGGCTGGTCGATGGCGGAGCGGCTGGCCTCGGACCTGGCTGAGCGCACAGGGGCGCCGGTGCCGCCGGGGGTGCCGCCGGCGGCGTATCTCGCCGCGGTGTTGCAGGAGCGGCAGGCCCGGGAGGCTCGGCGGGCGTTCGGGAACCAGGCGAATGCGGGCGGCGGGCGGGTCGGGGCGGCCGGTTCGACGGGCGGCCATGTCCCGCCCGGGTATCCGTCCGTTCCCGTGTCGCCGGCTGTACGGCCGGCCGTCCCGCCGGTGGATCCGGGAGCCGCGACGCGGGACGGGGCGGCGTCGGGCGAGCGGCCCTCGACGGGGTTCGTGCCGCCGGCTTAGGCGCCCGTCGGGCGGCACCGGTCAGTCGGCGAAGACCGACGGTGGTGATTCCAGGTCCTCCAGCTCGATGCCGGGGGCCGCGAGGACCACGTCCCCGGCGAGGTGCACGGAGTGCTGCTCGCCCGTGTCCAGGGCTGTGACCTGGTATTCGTCCACGGTCAGGGGGCCGTTGTCAGTGGCGTGTGCTTCTCTCTTCACCAGCGCCCAGGACTGGTCCAGGGTGCGCGGGGCGAGGACCGGGTCCGTGAAGGCGACGAGGCGTACGCGGGTGGCCGTACCGGAGGGGGTGAGGCGCAGGAGACGGGCGGTGGCGACGAGGAACGCGGGGGACGAGCCGGTGAAGGCGTGGGCGCGCACATTGCCTTCGGTGGCGTGGGTCCCGGTGGGGTCGGTGCGGACCCAGGTGACGCCGTCGAGGGCGGCGCCGCGGACCTGCCAGCTCGCGGCGTGGAGTTCGAGGCGGATGGGGCGGCCGAGTTCGTCGAGGGCGAGGTCGACCGAGCCCAGGTGATCGCCGTTGGGGGCGGTGAGCTGGGAGACGTAGCGCCAGCCGGAGGGGCCGGGGGCGCAGTGGAAGTGCTCTTCCGCGAGGGGGGTGTGATCGTGCGGATCGTGGAGCGAATAGCGGCCGCGGGGCATGGGGGTCCTGGGTCGTGACGGTCTGAGGCCGGTCGCCGGTCCGCCAAAGGGGCAGGCCCCCGGCACGGGGGTGCGGGGGCCTGCCTCGGAGGACCTGCCGCCGGGGAGCGCGTCCGAGCGCGGACGGGCTCCCGCGGCGGGAGCGGGGGCTCAGTAGCGGTAGTGGTCCGGCTTGTACGGGCCCTCGACCTTCACGCCGATGTACTCGGCCTGCTCGGGGCGGAGCGTCGTCAGCTTCACGCCGAGCGCGTCGAGGTGGAGGCGGGCGACCTTCTCGTCGAGGTGCTTGGGCAGCACGTAGACGCCGGTCGGGTACTCGTCGGGCTTGGTGAACAGCTCGATCTGGGCCAGGGTCTGGTCCGCGAAGGAGTTGGACATCACGAACGACGGGTGACCGGTGGCGTTGCCCAGGTTCAGCAGGCGGCCCTCGGACAGGACGATGATCACCTTGCCGTCGGGGAAGGTCCAGGTGTGGACCTGCGGCTTGACCTCGTCCTTGACGATGCCGGGGATCTTGGCGAGGCCGGCCATGTCGATCTCGTTGTCGAAGTGGCCGATGTTGCCGACGATGGCCTGGTGCTTCATCTTGGCCATGTCCGAGGCCATGATGATGTCCTTGTTGCCGGTCGTGGTGATGAAGATGTCGGCCTTGTCGACGACGTCCTCGAGGGTCGCGACCTGGTAGCCGTCCATCGCGGCCTGGAGGGCGCAGATCGGGTCGATCTCGGTGACGATCACGCGGGCGCCCTGACCGCGCAGGGACTCCGCGCAGCCCTTGCCGACGTCGCCGTAGCCGAAGACGACCGCGGTCTTGCCGCCGATGAGGACGTCGGTGGCGCGGTTGATGCCGTCGATGAGCGAGTGGCGGCAGCCGTACTTGTTGTCGAACTTCGACTTGGTGACGGCGTCGTTGACGTTGATCGCCGGGAACAGGAGGGTGCCGTCGCGCTGCATCTCGTACAGGCGGTGGACGCCGGTCGTGGTCTCCTCGGTGACACCGCGGATCTCGGAGGAGAGCTGGGTCCACTTCTGCGGGTTCTCGCCCAGGGTGCGGTTGAGCAGTTCGAGGATGACGCGGTGCTCGTCCGACTCGGCGGTGTCGGGCGAGGGGGCCTTGCCGTCCTTCTCGTACTCGACGCCCTTGTGGACGAGGAGGGTGGCGTCACCACCGTCGTCGAGGATCATGTTGGGGCCGCCGGTGGGGCTGTCCGGCCAGGTCAGCGCCTGCTCCGTGCACCACCAGTACTCCTCCAGGGTCTCGCCCTTCCAGGCGAAGACCGGGACGCCCTGCGGGTTGTCGGGCGTGCCGTTCGGGCCGACGGCGATGGCGGCCGCGGCGTGGTCCTGGGTGGAGAAGATGTTGCAGGACGCCCAGCGGACCTGCGCGCCGAGGGCGACCAGGGTCTCGATGAGGACGGCGGTCTGCACGGTCATGTGCAGGGAGCCGGTGACACGGGCGCCGGCCAGGGGCTGGGTCTCGGCGTATTCCTTGCGGATCGCCATCAGGCCGGGCATCTCGTGCTCGGCGAGGGTGATCTCCTTGCGGCCGAACTCGGCCAGGGAGAGGTCGGCGACCTTGAAGTCCTGTCGGTTGTCGACAGTCGTCATTGCGAGCTGCTCCTCGGGGTTGGGTCGAGGTGGGTACGGCTGGTCTGCGCGGCGGCGGACACAGGGGTGCCCCGAAGAGGACACAGGCATGCCCGCGTGCGCGCAGCGCAGTCCGTCGGAGGCCCTCTCTCCCTCGGCCGGTCCGCGGTGGGACCGCCCGACCGCCATCAGCAGCGACGTCTGGCTCCGTCCCAAGCTACACCGCCGGGCCCCGCGGTCCCCAGTCCGCCCGCGTACACATCCGGCCGATCTGGCGCGTGTCCCGTCCCCGGGTCCCCGGTCGCCGTCACCGTGCGGGTCGCTAGCCTCACCCCGCGCGGGCGGGCCGTGCGGGGAGGGGTTCGGGCAATGAACACGGGTCGGGGAACGCTGGTCGCGGGGTGGGTGATGCTCGCGGCGGGGCTGCTGTCGGTGGTGGCGTCCCTGGGGGCGTTGCGGTTGAACCACGGGATGGCCGATGTACAAAGCGAGAGCATGGCGCCGACGTACCGGCCCGGTGACGACGTCGTCTACGCGCGCGTGGACGGGGACGAGGTGCGGCGCGGTGACGTGGTGCTGTTCTCGGCGCCCGACCGCTATCCGGGGGGCGGGCTCGTCATACAGCGGGTGATCGGGGTGGGTGGTGACCGGATCGTGTGCTGCGAGGGCGAGGGGTCCGAGCGGAGGCTCACGGTGAACGGCAGAACGCTCGAGGAGCCGTACGTCAAGGACGGGGACGCCAACGGCAGCCTTCCTCCGTCCTACGACGTCCGGGTGCCGCAGGGGCGGCTGTTCCTGCTGGGTGACCACCGTCTGAATTCGCGGG
The DNA here is from genome assembly GCF_055570675.1 of Streptomyces sp. NPDC031111. Lineage (NCBI taxonomy): Bacteria > Bacillati > Actinomycetota > Actinomycetes > Kitasatosporales > Streptomycetaceae > Streptomyces > Streptomyces sp. NPDC031111. Next base: position 197,448 of record NZ_JBVIGS010000019.1, on the reverse strand, counting down.
ACTCCCGCTTCTTCGCCGACGACCACGGCGGCACGGTGCCCGTGGAGGCGGTGCGGGGCCGGGTGACGGAGGACCGCCTCGGTGTGGTGCTGCTCGCCGGGGCCACGCTGTTCGGGCTGCTGCTGGCGATCGTGGGTCTGATCGCCGTGCTCGCGGGGCGGACGAGGCGGCGCCGGCCTGCGGAGTTCGACACGGAGTTGTGGCCCGCGCACTTCTGAGGCGCGGGGCCGCCCGGACGTGGCGGAGGGGCCCGCCGTTGTGGCGGGCCCCTCCGTCGTGAGGTGCCGCGGGTCCTGGCGGGGCAGGACTCAGTGGGCGGTGTCGGGAGAACTGGGGCCCCCGGGGGTGGCCTCGGGGTCGGCACCCTTGGCGGCTTCGGCCTCGCTGTAGATGTCGGGCTCGAGGTAGATCACGCGGGCGATCGGGACGGCCTCGCGGATGCGGGACTCGGCGGCGTCGATGGCGGAGGCGATCTCGGTGGCCGTGTCCTCGTGCCGGACGGCGATCTTCGCGGCGACCAGCAGCTCCTCCGGACCGATGTGGAGGGTGCGCATGTGGATGATGCGGGTGACGGTGTCGCCGTCGACGACGGCGTCCTCGATCTTCCGGGTCTCCTCGGCGCCCGCGGCCTCACCCAGCAGCAGCGACTTGGTCTCGGCGGCGAGGACCAGGGCGATCAGGATGAGCAGGACGCCGATGCAGAGGGTGCCGATGCCGTCCCAGACGCTGTCGCCGGTGGCCAGCGCCATGCCGACACCGCCGAGGGCGAGGATCAGACCGACGAGCGCGCCGAGGTCCTCCAGGAGGACCACCGGCAGCTCGGGGGCCTTGGCGTGGCGGACGAACTCCTTCCAGGAGCGGCTGCCGCGCAGGACGTTGGACTCCTTGATGGCGGTGCGGAAGGAGAAGCACTCCGCGATGATCGCGAAGACGAGGACGCCGACCGGCCAGTACCAGTGCTCCAGCTCGTGCGGGTGCTTGATCTTCTCGTAGCCCTCGTAGAGGGCGAACATGCCACCGACCGAGAACAGCACGATGGAGACGAGGAAGGCGTAGATGTAGCGCTCGCGGCCGTAGCCAAACGGGTGCTGCGGGGTGGCCTGGCGCTGGGCCCTCTTGCCGCCGACCAGGAGCAGGCCCTGGTTGCCGGAGTCGGCGAGCGAGTGCACGGACTCCGCGAGCATCGACGAGGAGCCGCTGAAGAGGAACGCCACGAACTTCGCTACCGCGATCGCGAGATTGGCGGCGAGTGCCGCCACGATCGCCTTGGTGCCGCCTGACGCGCTCATGTGTCCGCGTTGTCCCTTCGTACGCCGTGTGGGGCCCGGGCAGGCGTGTGCGTACGCCGCCCGGGGCTGTGCCCGTCCTTTGACGGTGGGCCATTGTTGCAGCCCCGTCCGGCGGTGCCGTGTCAGGTCACCGTCACGGGGTGGTCAGGCGACGACCGTGGCACGGAACAGCGTTCCGGTACCCGACACTTCGGCCGTTTCACCCGCGGGGACGAACACGGAGGTGCCCGGGGACAGTTCGTGTTCGCCCGCCCGGACGGAGCCGGCCGTGCAGAGCAGGATCTGCGGGGTGGTGAGGGTGAGGTCGTGGACGGCTCCGCCGGCGGGAAGGACGTAGCGGGAGAGCCGGAACTCGTCGATGGGGGTCTCGTAGACCTCCTCGCCGTCCGGGCCGGCCTCCGGGCGCAGCACTCCGGGGTCGCCGGCCTCGAAGCGGACGATGCGCAGGAGTTCGGGGACGTCGACGTGCTTGGGCGTCAGGCCGCAGCGCAGGACGTTGTCGGAGTTGGCCATGATCTCGACTCCGAGGCCGTCGAGGTAGGCGTGCGGGACGCCGGCGCCGAGGAAGAGCGCCTCGCCGGGCTGGAGCCGGACGTGGTTGAGGAGCATCGCCGCGATGACGCCGGGGTCGCCCGGGTAGTGGTGGGCGATGTCGGCGTACGGGGCGTAGGCGCCGCCGAGGCGGTCACAGGCGGCGGCCGCCTCCGTGACGGTGTGGGCCATCTCCTCGGGGTCGGCGGTGAGGATCGCGGTGAGGACCTCCCGCAGGGCCGCCTCCTCGGGGTGGGCGTGCAGCAGGTCGACGTACGGCTTCAGCGAGTCGACGCCGAGGCCGTCGAGGAGTTCGGCGGCGCGCAGCGGGGCGCGGAAGCCGCACAGGCCGTCGAACTCGGTGAGAGCGCAGATCAGTTCGGGCTTGTGGTTGGCGTCCTTGTAGTTGCGGTGCGGGGCGGTCACGGGGACACCGCGGCGCTCCTCGTCCGCGTAGCCCTCCTTGGCCTGGGTCAGGTCGGGGTGGACCTGGAGGGAGAGCGGTGCCCCGGCGGCGAGGAGTTTGAGGAGGAAGGGCAGGCGGGGGCCGAACTTGGCGACGGAGTCGACGCCGAGTTCCTTCTCCGGGTCGGCGTCGATGACCTCGACGAGTGTGCCCCGATCGGTGCGCGAGGGTGCGCCGGGGTGGGCGCCCATCCACATCTCCGCCTGCGGTTCGCCGGTCGGTTCGGTGCCGAGCAGCCGCGGGATGGCGGTGGTGGAACCCCAGGCGTAGGGGCGGACGGTGTTGTCGAGGCGGTCCATGGGTCTCCGCGTTCCTTGTGCCGGTTCTCGTGCGTGCGCGTGTGTCGTGCGTCGGCGCGCCGTACGCGCTGAGGGAGGTCAGGGCGTCCCGGGCATGATCAGGCACCCGAGGCGAGCGCCAGGTAAACGGCGGCGAAATCCGTGACGGCGATCAGTTCCGCGAGCGTCTCCAATTCGTCGCCCGGCTCCGGTTCCAGCTCGCTGATCGGCGTGTCGTGGGTGAGGGCCAGGTCGCGGGCGGCGGGGGCGGCGGTGAGGCCGCCGATGGGGCGGTCGCGGAGCAGCACCACGCGCGCGTGCAGGGCGGGTGCCTCGTCCACGCGGTCGCGGAAGAAGTCGTCCGGGTCCGAGCCGGCGGCGAGCCGGCCGGCCAGCAGGGCGCTGTGCGCGGCGAGCGCCTCGGGCAGTTCGGCGACGACGGCCGGCGTGCCGGACAGTTCGGCGAGCGCGGCGGCGAACCTGCGGCCCGCCGGGCCCGCCGAGACGCCCTCGGTCCATACGACGGGCAGCGACTCGGCGAGTTCGGCGGCCAGGGTCTTGGCGGGGTTGCTGTACGTGGCGATGGCCGGTCCGCAGCGTTCGGCGATGCCGTCGAGGCGGTCGGCGATCTTCGCCAGGGCGTCCGGTGGGGCGGCGAGCAGGCCGGTGCGGTCCAGGAGCGCGAGCAGCGGGGTGAGCAGCGCCCAGAGGACTCCGGGGGCGGAGGCGGCGAGGGGTTCGTCCTGGTCGTAGGGAGCGGTGGCCATGGGGACGAACAGGCCGTGGGAGCCGTTCACCGCGTCGGCGAGCGGGCTGCCGGCGGGGGCCACGGCGACGACGGTGCAGCCGCGGCGGTAGGCCTGCTCGGCGAGCAGGGACAGGCCGGGTTCGGTGCCGTCCGGGGTGGCGATGAGCAGCAGGTCCACGGAGCCGGCCCAGCCGGGCAGTTCCCAGCGCAGGGCGCCCGCGGCGGGGGCGACGCCGGTGGGGGCGAGCCGGGTGACGGGGCTGCCCGCGCCGGCCAGGGTGCCGAGGAGGTCGGCGGTCTGGGTGGCGGCGGCGCCGGGGCCGGCGATGAGGACGGCGCGGGGGCGGCCGTCGGGTTTGAGGCCGTTGACGCCGGCCTCGGCCGCGTGCCGTACGGCGGTGCGGACGCGGGCGCCGGCTTCGGCGGCGCCGCGGAGCAGGGCGCGGCGGTCGGCCTCGGCGAGGCCCTCCGGTGAGTCGAGCAGCGATTCGTCGAGCATGGGCGGCAGGCTCCGATCTCCGAGCGGCGGGGCGTCGTCGGTACGCGGGGTGCCGGTTACGCGGGGCGGCGGGCCTCGTCGACGAGGAGTACGGGGATGCCGTCGCGGACGGGGTACGCCAGGCCGCAGGTCTGGCCGGTGCAGATCAGCTCGGTGTCCTGCTCCTTGAGGGGGGAGTGGCAGGCCGGGCAGGCGAGGATCTCCAGGAGGCCGGCTTCTAGGGGCATGGGCGTTTCCTTCGCTGTGTGGATGTGCTGGTCAGGGTACCGCTGGTGGGGCGTGGGCGGGTTGTGCCGTACCCGGCGTGGAGGTGGGCCGGGGGTGGGTCGCGCTGCCCGGCGCTTGCGGGGTGCCGTCGCGCCCACCCGTGCCGCCCCAGCGGCACGACTGCCCGCGGGAAGGGGGTGGTTACGACGCTCTGATGATGGTCAGGGCTTCGTCGCGGATTTTGGTCATCGTTGCCTTGTCGCGGGCCTCCGCGTTCAGGCGGAGGAGGGGTTCCGTGTTGGAGGGGCGGACGTTGAACCACCAGTCGGGGGAGGTGACCGTGAGGCCGTCCAGTTCGTCGAGGGTGATGCCCTCGCGGCCCTCGTACGCGGCCCGGATCGCGGCGAGACGGGCGCTCTGGTCGTCGACGGTGGAGTTGATCTCGCCGGAGCCGGCGTAGCGGTCGTACTGGGCGACCAGGGCGGACAGCGGGCCCTGCTGGCCGCCGAGGGCGGCGAGGACGTGCAGGGCGGCCAGCATGCCCGTGTCGGCGTTCCAGAAGTCGCGGAAGTAGTAGTGCGCGGAGTGCTCGCCGCCGAAGATCGCGCCGGTCCTGGCCATCTCGGCCTTGATGAAGGAGTGGCCCACGCGGGTGCGTTCCGGGGTGCCGCCGTTCTCCCGCACGACCTCGGGGACCGACCAGGAGGTGATCAGGTTGTGGATGATCGTGCCCTTGCCGCCGTTGCGGGCCAGCTCGCGGGAGGCGACGAGGGCGGTGATCGCGGACGGGGAGACCGGCTCGCCGCGCTCGTCGACGACGAAGCAGCGGTCGGCGTCGCCGTCGAAGGCGAGGCCGAGATCGGCGCCCTCCTCGCGGACCCGCTTCTGAAGGTCGACGAGGTTGGCCGGGTCGAGGGGGTTGGCCTCGTGGTTGGGGAAGGTGCCGTCGAGCTCGAAGTACATCGGGACGAGGGTGAGCGGCAGGCCGGCGAAGACCGTCGGGACCGTGTGTCCGCCCATGCCGTTGCCCGCGTCGACGACGACCTTCAGGGGGCGGACGGCGGTCAGGTCGACGAGCGAGCGCAGGTGTGCCGCGTAGTCGTCCAGCGTGTCGCGCCGGGTGATCGTCCCGGGGGTGCCGGCGGCCCGCTCCGGGGCGCCCGACTCGCTCCACCGTTCGACGAGTTCCCGGATCTCCGTCAGCCCCGTGTCCTGGCCGACGGGGGCGGCGCCTGCGCGGCACAGCTTGATGCCGTTGTACCGGGCGGGGTTGTGCGAGGCGGTGAACATCGCGCCCGGCAGGTTCAGCGCGCCCGAGGCGTAGTAGAGCTGGTCCGTGGAGCACAGGCCGATCTCGGTGACGTCGGCACCCTGGGCGGCCGCCCCGCGCGCGAAGGCACCCGACAGACCGGGGGACGACGGCCGCATGTCGTGACCGGTGACGACGGCGGTCGCGCCGGTCACCCGGGCGAAGGCGGCACCGAAGAGCTCGGCGAGCGTCTCGTCCCACTGGTCGGGAACGACCCCGCGCACGTCGTACGCCTTCACGATCTGCGAGAGATCAGCAGCCACGGCCAGCCCTTCCGGAAGTCCTGTCGGTCACCACAAACTACCCGGAGCGGGTGACACGGACGTCGCGGAGGCTCAGGGCAGCATCCAGTCGAGTACCGCCGTGCTCTGGCCCACCACGATCAGGCACATCACGAGCAGCAGGCCGAGGCTCCAGGGCAGCACCTTGCGCAGCAGGTCGCCCTCGCGGCCCGCCAGTCCGACGGCCGCGCAGGCGATGGTGAGGTTCTGCGGCGAGATCATCTTGCCGAGGACGCCGCCGGAGCTGTTGCCGGCGGCGAGCAGTTCGGGCGACAGTCCGGACTGCTGGGCGGCGGTCACCTGGAGGGCGCCGAAGAGGGCGTTGGAGGAGGTGTCCGAGCCCGAGACGGCGACGCCGAACCAGCCCAGCACCGGTGACAGGAAGGCGAGGCCGGCCCCGGCCGCCGCGACGAAGTGGCCGATCGTCGCCGCCTGGCCCGAGAGGTTCATGACGTAGGCCAGGGCGAGCACGGACGTCACGGTGAGGATCGCGAACCGCAGTTCGTGCACCGTCGCCAGCCACTCCTTGACCGCCACGCGCGCGTGCACCCCGATCACGGCCGCCGTGAGCACTCCGGCGATCAGGACGAGCGTGCCGCCGGTGGAGACGATCGGCCAGCTGAAGACGTTGCCGCCGACGGGCTCCCCGTCCGGGCCCGCGACGTCCAGGAAGGGCCAGTCGTAGGTCTGGGTGGCACCGGCGAGCCAGTCCTTCACCGCCGGGATCTGCGCGACCGAGAAGATCGCCACGATCAGCGCGTACGGGGCGTAGGCCCGGACCACCTCCCCGCGCGGGTCCTCCTCGTCCAGTTCCTCGCTGCGCGCACCGGTCAGCACGGAGGTCCGTACGGCCTCGGTGGCGGGCACGCGCGCGTGCGGTACGGCGACCAGGGCGCCCGCCCCCGCCAGGGCGGCGCCGATGTCGGCGAGCTGCGCGGAGACGTAGTTGGAGGCGACGAACTGGGCCACCGCGAAGGCGACTCCGCAGACCAGTGCGGGGATCCAGGTCTCGCGCAGGCCGCGCCGTCCGTCGACCAGCCACACCAGCACGAGCGGCACCACCAGGGCCAGCAGCGGGGTCTGGCGGCCGACCACGGACGCCACGGAATCCAGTGGGAGTCCGGTGACCTGGGCGAGCGTGACGACGGGGGTGCCCATGGCGCCGAACGCCACGGGCGCGGTGTTGGCGACCAGGGCGACCACCGCGGCGCGCACGGGGTCGAAGCCGAGGGCCACCAGCATCACGGCGGAGATCGCGACGGGGGCGCCGAACCCGGCGAGGGCTTCCAGCAGGGCGCCGAAGCAGAAGGCGACGACGAGTGCCTGGATGCGCGGGTCGTCGGAGAGCCGGCCGAAGGAGCGGCGGAGGATGTCGAAGTGGCGGGTGCGGACGGTCATCCGGTAGACCCACAGGGCGTTGATGACGATCCACATGATGGGGAAGATGCCGAAGACGGCGCCCTGGACGCCGCTGGAGAGCGTCTGGTCCAGGGGCATGCCGTACGCCAGGCAGGCCACGAGGACGGCCGTCAGCAGGCCGATCAGGCCGGCGAGGTGCGCCTTCATCCGGATGCCGCCGAGCAGGACCAGGACGATCACCAGCGGCAGGGCCGCGACGAGGGCGGAGAGGCCGAGCGAGCCGGCGACGGGTTCCAGTTCCTGGACGTACACGGGCGCCTCCCGAATTCCGCCATGCGAAAGCGATTTCTCGCCTCGTTCAAACGGAATGGTCGTGTCCGCGACAAGGGGGCGTCAATGGGTGTGCGGTACTTCTGTGGTTCCCGGGGTGCGGCGCGTCGGAGCCGCCGCGGTCAGTTGTCCGGGGAGCGGAGTACCCGCAGATGGCCGCGGCGGGCGACCTCCATGGGGTCCGCCGCACGGGCCCCGCCACCCGCTCCCGCCGCCCGTTCCTGGGGGCGGGCGGCCTCGCGCACGGCGTTCGCAAGCGCTTCCAGATCGTCCCCGCTGGGCTGGGCCGGAGCCGAGCCGTCGAGCAGGCGGACGACCTCCCAGCCACGCGGTGCGGTGAGGCGCTCGGAGTGCTCCGCGCACAGGTCGTAGCAGTGGGGTTCGGCGTAGGTGGCGAGCGGGCCGAGGACCGCGGTCGAGTCGGCGTAGACGTACGTCAGCGTCGCGACGGCGGGACGGCCGCAGGCGGTGCGCGAACAGCGACGTACAGGGCTCACGACGTTGGACGGTACCGCACTCTTGAGCGGGCCGCGACGACTCTCCACCAGGTCACTCCACCGTGTCGTGGTGTGAAACGCCCCACATACCCCTTTGGGCATACCTCGCTGACCTGGTGGGACGCGGGGGTTCTGGGCGTTGTCCGGATCTGATTCCGGTCACCAGTTGGTACAAACACCGTCAATTGCCTTGAGGTCATCGGTCTCGGAGAGATATGGAATCGAGCCCAACCTTGGCTGGAATGGTCATGTTGTGACATGCCGTGCGGCTCGACCGGAAGGCGTGTGGGGATCGGGCGGGGCGGCGACGCGGCGACTACCCTTCGCAGTGATGGACAGCCCTGTGACGCCCCGTGCCGCCGGCCCAGCCCCGGGCCCCGACGCCGTGATCGCCACGGCCGGGGCATGCGCGGCCCGATCGCGCCTCCTCAGGTGCCGCTCGCGGCCAGCCGTGCGGAGACGTTCGCGGATCTTGTGCAGGACTCCGTGGAGCGGTTGGAGCGGCGGTGGCCGCAGCTCGCCGACATCGATTTCCTGGTGCTGGACGTGCCTCGGCTGGACGGGGTGGCGTGGAGCGACGAGGCGGTGCCGCTGGGCGGGACCGTGGCGGCTCGGGAGGGGCGGTCGGCGCGGGTGGTGATTTACCGGCGGCCGGTGGAGATCCGTACCAAGGGGCGGGACGAGCGGGCGATGCTGGTGCACGAGGTCGTGGTCGAGCAGGTGGCGGAGTTGTTGGGGCTGACGCCGGAGACTGTGGATCCTCGGTACGGGGAGGAGTGAGCGCGCGGCTCCCGCGTTTCGCTTTCGCGTGTGGGCCGGGTGGTGTTCGCGTGGCCCCGGCGCCGTGCGGGGTGCTCCGCGTTGGTGTGGGCCGGGGGGTGTTTGCGCAGCCCGGCGCTTGCGGGGTGCCGTCGCGCCCACCCGTGCCGCCCCAGCGGCACGACTGCCCGCGGATCGCGGAGAGCGACTGCCCGCGGATCGCGGAGAGCGGCTGCCCGCGGATCGCGGACGGCCCGCTCACTCACCTCTGGATGATCGACAGGTCCTCGGTCGCCTTCGGGACCGCTACCATTCCGCGGTCGTCCGGTAGTGGCTGGATCGTGAAGAACGGGACGCCGTTCTCCGTCGCGGAAAGGGTTCGGGACGCGTACACCGGGGTGTCCGACTGGGGTTCCAGCGTCAGGGCGTAGGTGCCCTTCACTCCCTCCGGCGCCGGAGCCTCGACGTTCTGCGTCGTGCCGGACTTGATCGTGTACGTCTTGGACACCGGCGTACCGCCCTCCGTGCCCGCGGACGCCGTGACCTTGATCTTCGCCGTGCCCTCGGGCGCCGTCACCGACAGCGTGGTGCCCTTGGCCGTGTTGTCCACGGACGTCGCACGCGTGCCCACCGGCCGTGCGGCCGGGACGAACGCCGACTCCTGGCTGCCCTCCTCGCCCCGAAGCACCCGTGCCGCCGCCACGACCGGCACGGAGCCGTCCGCCGCGGTCAGCACGAGGGAGCCCGCCTCGCCGCGCGTGATGTCACCCAGGTCGACGGCCGTCGTCATGCCGCCCTTCACATGCAGCGTCTCGTTGCCGGCCGGGGTGATCAGGCCGGAGGGGGAGGCGAGGCGCACCTTCAGGTCGACGTCGGAGTCACCGGGCGTAAAGGCGATCAGGCGTACGGCGGTGGCGTCCTTCGGGATGCCGGGCAGGACCAGGTTGCCCGAGGGGTCGGTCGAGGCGGGCAGCCAGTCGCCGCCCAGCTTGTCGTCGAGGGCCTGCACGGCGGCGCCGATCCGTCCGCTGCGGACCACGACGTGCACGGTCACGTCGGTCTGCTTCTCGTCGGTGAGCGTCGACAGCAGGACCGGCTCGGTGGAGTGCGGCTGGACCGTGATGCCCTCCCCCACCGCCGTCTCGAGGGCGCCGTCCTTGCCGTAGAGCTCGATGTCCACGACCGCCGCCGAGTCGTCGGGGTTGGTCAGGTGGACGTAGTCGGTGCGGTCGGCGTCGGTGCTCGTGCCGGGGAACCAGAACTCGGTGTCCGGAGTCGTGCAGGTGACGCCGTGCAGCCCACGGCCGGTGCCCGCGGTGACCGTGGTGGTCTCCTGCACGGTCCAGCCGGGCGCGAAGCGGCCCTCGGCGGTGCCGAGGAGCGCGGGGGCCTCGCCTCCGCCGGTCTCCCCGGTGACCGGCTTGCCGGGGTCCTTGGGCTCCAGCACGGGCTTGTCGCCCTTGTCTTCGGCCTTGTCGTCCGCCTTGTCGTCCGCCTTTTCGTCCGCCTTTTCGTCGGCCTTCTCCCGCGCGGCCGGTTCGAGTGCGGCCCCGCCCCCGTCCTCCGTGCCCTCGGTGACCGGTGTGAAGGACGTGTACGTCGTCTCGGCCAGGTCGGAGGTGCTGGGCGGCGGGCACACCAGACTCGTGCGTTCCACGGGGAGGCGGGCCGCCGCCCCGGCCGTCTCGTCCGTGGCCTTGGCGTCCGGTGAGGACACCGCGGCGAAGCCGGTGACGGCGGCGAGCGCGGTCACTCCCGCGATCAGGGACAGGGTGGTGCGGTTCACTGCTGGCTCCCGTCGGGACGCTCACTGCCGGTGCCGTGGGGGTCGTACGACGTGTCGTAGCCCTGCGGATAGTTCTGGTCGTAGCCCTGGCTGTACGTCTGGTCGTACGGGGCCTGCTGGGTGCCGTAGGCGTACGGGTCGTACTCGCCGCCCTGGGGGTGGCCGTAGGCGTCCGTCGCGTACTGCTGCTGGTAGGGCTGCTGCTCGCCCGGGTAGGCGTCGGCGTACCGCGCCGCGTCCCAGTCGCCGTAGTCGGGCTGGTGCGGCACCGGTGCCGGCGGCTGCTCGGGGGGAGCGGGGAAGTCCTCGCCGGCCGGTTCCCCGGTGGCGGGCTCCGCCTCGATCCGCGTCTCCCCCTCTGCCTGGGCCTCGGCCTCGGCCTGGGCGCGCAGGCGGCGGGCGCGGCGGCCCTCGCCGGCCAGGGCCTCGGCGGGGACGGCCGGTTCCTCGGGCAGGTCGTCGTCGATGTCGCGGCGGCGGCCGGGCAGGGCCATGACCACGAGGACGACGGCGAGCAGACCCTGGGCCCACAGCCAGGCGGTGTGCGTGATCGGCTCGTCGTAGGTGACGTCCAGCGTGCCGCCGGCGGCGGGGAGTTCGAAGCCCTGGGCCCAGCCGTCGACCGTGGTGCGGGTCAGCGGCTTGCCGTCGAGGGTGGCGGTCCAGCCCTCGGCGGCGGAGTCGGCGAGGCGCAGGACGCGGCCCTCGACGCCGTCCGGGATCCGGGTGTGGACCTCGACCGGGCCCGCGGCGACGGGCCGGGGTTCTCCCTCGGTCCCCTTGGCGGGGACGATGCTCGCGCGGGCGACCTGGCGGTCGACCCGCCACAGCGCGCCGCCCGCCTGCTGGCTGAGCCGGGACAGGCCGGGGGTGGCGTCCAGGACGCGGGTGACCTCGCGGGGCGCGCCCGGGTGGACGAGGACGTAGCGGACTGCGAAGCCGCCGAGCTGGTCGGCCTGGTCGGCGCCGGAGCCGGCGACGAGGTTGGCGACGACCTTGTCGAGCCGGGCGTTCTCGCCGTCCTCCGCGGCGATCTCCGCGTCGCCCATGCGGGCGCCGGAGCCGCGGACCAGGACGTAGCCGACCTGTGCGGGGGAGTCGCTGTCGAGCACGAGGGTGCGCGCCTGGTCGCTGGTGCCGCTCTCCTCGGCGACGAACGCGGGCACCTGGACGGGGTCGCGCCGCTCCACGGGTCCGTCGGCGCCGCGGAGCATCCAGCCGGCGGCGGCGAGCAGCGGCCCGACGGCGCAGGCGAGGGCGATCAGCGCGGCGACCGGCTGGCGCCAGCCGAAGCTCTGCTCGGCGACGCGCGCGCGGGCGCCGTCGGCGCCGAGGGTGGCGGCGGCCAGGACGGCGATGCCGTAGACGAGGGTCGCGGGGCCCGCCCAGGTGGAGTTGTTGGACAGGACCGCGAAGACGAGGCCCACGAGGGCCGCCGCCCAGGCGGTGATGATGGCCGGCCGGCGCTCGGAGCGGAGCAGGGCCGCGAGGGCGGCGAGCACCAGGCCGATGAGCATCAGGCCGCCGACGGTGCCGGGCCCGCCGGGGCTCGCGCCGAGCAGGTCGAGGGCGGAGGCGGCGGACGCCCCGTACTCCAGTCCCGCCTCCTGGAAGAAGCCGAGGGGGAGGAGGGAGAGCGACCAGGGGGCGAGGACCAGCAGGGGCGTGGCCAGCTGGGCCAGGAAGCGGAGTCCGTAGGCCGTGATGTCGGTTCTGCGCAGGGCGAGTACGCCGACGCCGAGGACCAGGGCGATGGGCCACACGATCGGGGTGAACGCGGTGGCGACGGTGAGCAGCAGCGCGTACGCCCAAGTGGCGCGCCAACTGCCGCGTGCGTCCGAGGGGTTGGTGAGACCGCTCGCCGCGATGCCCGCGCGGGCGATCAGCGGCAGGAGGACGGCGAGTACGGCGGTGCCGATGCGGCCGCCCGCCAGGGCGCCGGTCGCGGCGGGCAGGAAGGCGTAGGCGACGGCCGCCCACGCGCGCAGCAGCCGGGACTCGACGAGCGGGCGGGAGGCGAAGTACGCGGTGAAGCCGGCCAGCGGGACCGAGCACACCAGGAGGATCGTGACGGCGAGGCCGGTGGAGCCGAGCAGGAGGGAGGCGAAGGCGGCCACGACGGCGAGGTAGGGCGGTGCGGATCCGGTGCCGCCGGCGCCCACGGCATGCCAGGCGTCGGTGTAACGGGCCCACAGGTCGCCGGAGTCGGCGGGTGCGGGCAGCAGGGCGCCGCCCGCGAGCGCGCCCCCGCCGAGGAGGTTGCGGCAGGCCGCGAGGGAGACCAGCAGCAGCACCAGGAAGAGCACCGGTCCGGGCTTGCGGGCGACGCGCTTGAGGCGGGCGAACTGCTCGACCTCCAGGAAGTCGGCGTCGTCGCCGCCGGGTCCGGACTCCATGGCGCTGCCGTGCCGGCCCGCGCCGGAGGCGGCCTCGGGGTCGGAGCGGCCGACGAGGCTGCCCGCGACCTGCTCCACGGTGACGCGGACGGTCGCGCCGGGCGGGGGGAACAGGGGCCGCAGTTCGCCCTTGTCGACCTGGGGGCTGCCGCGGTGGCGCCGTCCGGCGAGGATGCGTTCGGGCCGCAGCAGGGTGCCCATGAGGCCGCGGATCTCGTCGACGGCCTGTCCGGGAACCTTGCCGACCAGGTAGGCGAGGGTGCGCAGCAGGGTGCCGAGGACGACCCGGAGCAGGACCCAGGGCAGCACGGCGGTACGGGCGTTGACGAGCAGGGTGTAGACGGCGCCCGCCTTGTCGACCTTGTGCGGGGAGGCGGAGGTGCGGCCCACGCAGTCGACGGTGCGGCGCTCCCGGGAGGCCGCCTCGGCGTGCCGGACGACGGCGTCGGGGGCGATCAGGACCCGGTGTCCGGCGGAGTGCGCGCGCCAGCACAGGTCGACGTCGTCGCGCATGAGCGGCAGGTGCCGGTCGAATCCGCCGAGCCGGTCGAAGACATCACGGCGGATCAGCATCCCGGCGGTGGACACCGACAGCACGGGCCGTACGTGGTCGTGCTGGCCCTGGTCCTGTTCGCGCCGGTCCAGACCGGTCCAGCGGCGGCCGGAGTTGGCGATGGAGACGCCGACCTCGAGGAGCTGCCGGCGGTCGTACCAGCCTCGGAGCTTGGGGCCGACGACGGCGACGTCGTCGCGGCCGAGCTCGTACTCGTTCTCCACGACGCGCAGCATCTGGGCCAGCGCGTCGGGTTCGGGGGCGCAGTCGTCGTGCAGCAGCCACAGCCACTGCACCGGTTCGCCGTGCGGGAGTTCCGGCAGGTCGTACGCGTCGTCGCGCCAGCTGCGGGTGACCGGGTCCCAGCCGCTCGGCCGCTTCAGATAGGGCAGGTCGTCCGGCGTGAGGTGCGGGGCGACGCGGTGGCACTCCTCGACCGCCTGGCCGAAGCCGGTGCGTCGGGCGAGGTGCAGCACGTGGTCGTCGCCGAGGGTCTCGGAGACCAGGCGGGCGGAGTCGTCCGCGCTGCCGGTGTCGGCGCCCATGGCGAACTGGACGGGGCGCTCCTGGCCGAGCAGCCCGGCGAGCGCGTCGGGCAGCCAGCGGGCGCCGTCGTGGGAGACGAGGACCGCGGTCACCACGTGACGCGGGAACTCAGGAGTGGCAGCGAGGTCTTGCCGGGCTGCCGTGTGGCTGTGCACGGACATCGAGGTACGGGCCCCGGTTCGGTGGACTGTGGTGGACGCCTGTGCCCGGTGGGGGCAGCGGGGCGTCTCGGACGAGCGACCACACTATCGGCTGGGCAACACAGCGGCCCGCCGCCTGTGGACAACCACCTGCGACGGGCCTTAAGTGACGAATGTACGAAGTGACGCGCGTACCGTGCGTACGTCGGTGATGTGCCGGTTCGTCAGACGGCGGCCTTCTTCAGCCGGCGGCGTTCGCGCTCGGACAGGCCGCCCCAGATGCCGAAGCGCTCGTCGTTGGCGAGGGCGTACTCGAGGCACTCGGAGCGGACCTCGCACGCGAGGCAGACCTTCTTGGCCTCCCGGGTCGAGCCGCCCTTCTCGGGGAAGAAGGACTCGGGGTCGGTCTGGGCGCACAGCGCGCGCTCCTGCCAGCCGAGTTCCTCGTCCGCGTCGTCGACCAGCAGTTGCTGCACCAGCTCGGTCATGTGCGCCCCTCGTCTGTCTTTCGCGTCCCCGTGATCCAGCCGTTACCGATTCCGGCTGAACGACACGAGTGAAATTACAAGTGTGCTGCTCCGGGCGAGTCAAGCCGAGATCTGCTATTGAGCCCCTTATTCACTCTGCGGAACCAAGGCCGAGCGGAAAGTGTTCAAATCACCCTAAACCTTGACACGCGTACGGGACCCATGTGGGCCTCCGGCCTCACGCAGAACCTCTACAAGGAGGACGCCCCGGAGATCGGACTCGTTCCGACACCCACGCCGAAGCGAACCGGATCACAGTCGGATCACGGGATCGCAACGGCGCGCGCGGCGGCCGGCCGTGCGCACCTTGTGTCCCGGGAAACGAGTGAGCAAACCTTTCGCCTGAGAGATGAACCGGATGAGGTGAACCATGTCCCACATTCCGGGCGCCGAGTTGACAGTGAACGAGTGAACCGCTGTCCTGGTGGGCATGCTCGCGAATTCGGCACACACCTCGACCCGCTCCGCCGGGTTCCTCGGTGCTGCCCGCGCTCGCTGTAGCTGTCGCTGTTCCGGCTGTTGAGCCATCTCCCGTAGCTCCAGCCCCCGCCGAGCCACCGACTCGGCCGCTGTTTCCCTCGCTCCCACCGGGGCGCACCCCGCCGCCGCCCGCGACCCGGGCGCACGCGACGCGACACACCGCACCCCCCACCGCTTCTCCGCCAAGGAACCTCCACACCCATGAACAGCGACAGCGACCTCCAGATCGCCGGCGACATCCTCGAAGTCCCGCACCTGCTCCAGCCCCCGCGCGAGCACCCGGCCACCGTCGCCGAGTTCGCCGGGCTGGCCCGCTCCATCGCCGCCGACCGCTCCCAGTGGGAGCACCTCGTCCAGTACGACGCCACGAGCCGCTGGTACCACCGGCTGCGCACCGGACCCGGCTACGAGGTGTGGCTGCTGTCCTGGGTGCCGGGCCAGGGCAGCGGGCTCCACGACCACGGCCGCTCCTCCGGCGTGCTCACCGTCCTGGACGGCACCCTGACCGAGCGCACCGGGCGCGGCACGCGCGCGTTGACGGCCGGTACGCAGCGCGTGTTCGCGCCCGGCTACGTGCACGAGGTCGTCAACGACGCGCTGGAACCCGCCGTCAGCCTGCACATCTACTACCCGGGCCTGACCGAGATGCCGATGCACACGGCCCCGCACTGCGAGGCGCGCACGCCGGGCCCGGTAACTGCCTGACGCGATGTCGTAGCGGCCTGCGAGGATGGCCCCATGCGCATTGTGGTTCTGGCAGGCGGCATCGGCGGTGCCCGTTTCCTGCGCGGTCTGAAGCGGGCCGTGCCGGACGCGGACATCACGGTCATCGGCAACACCGGGGACGACATCCACCTCTTCGGGCTGAAGGTCTGCCCGGACCTCGACACGGTGATGTACACGCTCGGCGGAGGTATCAACGAGGAGCAGGGCTGGGGGCGGACCGACGAGACCTTCCACCTCAAGGAGGAACTCGCGGCGTACGGCGTCGGCCCGGAGTGGTTCGGCCTCGGCGACCGGGACTTCGCCACGCACATCGTGCGGACGCAGATGCTCGGCGCCGGATTCCCGCTCAGCGCGGTCACCGAGGCGCTGTGCGACCGCTGGAAGCCCGGCGTGCGGCTGATCCCGATGAGCGACGACCGCGTGGAGACGCACGTCGCCGTCGAGCTGGACGGCGAACGCAAGGCGATCCACTTCCAGGAGTACTGGGTACGGCTGCGGGCCTCGGTGCCCGCCGAGGCGGTGGTCCCGGTCGGCGCGGAGCAGGCGAAGCCGGCCCCGGGCGTCCTGGAGGCGATCGCCGAGGCCGACGTGATCCTCTTCCCGCCCTCGAACCCGGTCGTCTCGGTCGGCACGATCCTCGCCGTCCCGGGCATCCGGGAGGCGATCGCCGACGCGGGCGTGCCCGTGGTCGGCCTGTCCCCGATCGTCGGGGACGCGCCCGTGCGCGGCATGGCCGACAAGGTGCTCGCGGCGGTCGGCGTGGAGTCCACGGCCCCGGCGGTGGCGGAGCACTACGGTTCGGGCCTGCTGGACGGCTGGCTGGTCGACACGGTCGACGCGGCCTGTGTGGAGCGCGTCGAGGCGGCCGGCATCCGCTGCCGGGCCGTACCGCTGCTGATGACCGACATCGACGCCGCCGCGCGGATGGCCCGGGAGGCGCTGGCGCTGGCGGAGGAGGTGCGGGCGGCATGAGCGGCACGGGCTACCGGGTGTGGGCCGTGGGCGGCCTGCCCGAGGTCCAGGACGGCGACGACCTGGCCAAGCTGATCGCGGCAGCCGAGCCTGGACTCTCCGACGGCGACGTCCTGCTGGTCACCTCGAAGATCGTGTCCAAGGCGGAGGGCCGGGTCGTCGAGGCGGCCGACCGGGAGGCCGCGATCGACGCGGAGACGGTACGCGTGGTGGCCCGGCGCGGTCCCCTGCGCATCGTCGAGAACCGTCAGGGCCTGGTCATGGCCGCGGCCGGGGTCGACGCCTCCAACACTCCCGCCGGGACGGTCCTCCTTCTGCCCGAGGACCCGGACGCCTCCGCGCGGGCGATCCGCGAGGGCCTGCGCGACGCCCTCGGCGTCGAGGTCGGCGTGATCGTCACCGACACCTTCGGCCGGCCCTGGCGCGCGGGACTCACCGATGTGGCGATCGGCGCGGCGGGCGTCCGTGTCCTGGACGACCTGCGCGGCGGCACCGACGCGCACGGCAATCCGCTCGTCGCCACGGTCGTGGCCACGGCGGACGAACTCGCCGCGGCGGGCGACCTGGTCAAGGGCAAGGCGTCCGGCCTCCCGGTGGCCGTCGTCCGCGGGCTGCCGCACGTGGTGGCGGCCGACGACGGCGAGGGCGCGCGGGCGATGGTCCGCGGCGCGCGCGACGACATGTTCCGCCTCGGCACGTCCGAGGCCGTGCGCCAGGCGGTGACCCAGCGCCGTACGGTGCGGGCCTTCACGGACGAGCCGGTCGACCCGGACGCCGTACGCCGCGCGGTGGCGGCGGCGGTGACCGCCCCGGCCCCGCACCACACCACGCCCTGGCGTTTCGTGCTGCTGGAGTCGCCCGCGTCCCGCACCCGCCTCCTCGACGCCATGCGCGAGGCGTGGATCGCGGATCTGCGCCGCGACGGCAAGACGGAGGAGTCCATCGCCAAGCGGGTCCGCCGCGGGGACGTCCTGCGCAACGCGCCGTACCTGGCGGTGCCCTGCCTGGTCATGGACGGCTCGCACACCTACGGTGACGCCCGGCGGGACGGCGCGGAGCGGGAGATGTTCGTGGTCGCCACGGGCGCCGGCGTCCAGAACTTCCTGGTCGCGCTGGCCGGTGAGCGGCTGGGCTCGGCCTGGGTGTCGTCGACGATGTTCTGCCGCGACGTGGTCCGCGAGGTCCTGGACCTCCCCGCGGACTGGGACCCGATGGGCGCGGTCGCGATCGGCCACCCGGCCGAGGACCCGCGCCCGCGGCCGGACCGGGACGCGGGCACGTTCATCGAGGTGCGGTGAGCCTCCGCCTACCCTCATAGAGGCCCCCTCGCATCGCTTCCACCCCTGGGATCTCTCGTGGCAGGACGTTTCAGCCCCCGCCCCACGCGTACGACAGTGCGCGGCGGGCACGTAGCCGTGCCCCCGGGGATCCCCCACCAGGCGCGACAGTCACCGGCTCCCGCCCGGGTACGGACGTGGGTGCCCGAAGGGCCCCTGGACCTCGGGCTGGTCCTCGGGCCGCTGCGGCGCGGGCCCGGTGATCCGACGTTCCGGGCGCTGCCGGACGGTTCCGTGTGGCGGGCCAGCCTGACTCCGGCGGGCCCGGGGACGCTGCGGGTGACGGGGCGCGGCGGCGGGATCCGAGGCGAGGCGTGGGGGCCGGGGGCGGACTGGCTGCTGGACAAGCTGCCGGAGATGCTCGGTGCCGCCGACGACCCGTCGGCCTTCGTGCCCCGGCACAAACTGCTGGCGCACACCCGGCACCGGCGTCCGGGACTGCGGCTGACGCGGACCGGGCTGGTGCTGGAGTCGCTGATCCCGTCGATTCTGGAGCAGAAGGTCACGACCGGTGAGGCGTATCGGGCGTGGCGGCTGCTGGTACGGAAGTACGGCGAGCCGGCGCCCGGGCCCGCGCCGGAGCGGATGTCGGTGATGCCGGCGCCGCGTACCTGGGCGCTGATCCCTTCCTGGGAGTGGCATCGGGCCGGGGTCGACAACAAGCGGGCGTCGACGATCCTGCGGGCGGTGCGGGTCGCCGCGCGGCTGGAGGAGGCGGTGGGGATGTCTCCGGAGGCGGCGCGGGAGCGGTTGGAGCTGGTGTCGGGGATCGGGGTGTGGACGTCGGCGGAGACGGTGCAGCGGAGTCATGGGGCGGCGGATGCGGTGACCGTGGGGGATCTGCATCTGCCGGGGATCGTGGGGTGGGCGCTGGCGGGGGATCGGTATGCGGATGATGCGGTGATGCTGTCGCTGTTGGAGCCGTATGCGGGGCAGCGGCATCGGGCGGCGCGGTTGATTTTGTTGAGTGGGAGGGTGCCGGGGCGGCGGGCGCCGCGGATGCCGTACGGGGACATTGGGCGGCTGTAGGCGCGGTTTGGGGCTTGGCAGCCCCGGTGCGTTGCGGGTGCCCCGCGTGGCTGCGGGCAGTCGTGCCCGCGAGCGCCGGTGAGCGGTGTTGGTGCCGGCCGGGGGGGGTGTCTGCGCGGCCCGGCGCTTGCGGGGTGCCGTCGCGCCCACCCGTGCCGCCCCAGCGGCACGACTGCCCGCGGATGGGCGGCAGGCGGCCGCGTACGGCGGTGAGGGGACGGGGCGGGGGTGGCCGCCCGCAGTGGCTGGCGCGTCCGCGCCCTCAGCCCCTCCAAGAAACGTGATGCGCGCCAGTCCGAGGACGGACACCCCCGACGCGGCCCCGACCCACCCACCAACCGTGGGCGATCCACCCCACCACCCGCGGGCGAGCGACCCACTCCCCCCCATGGGCGATCCGCCCCACCACCCGCGGGCGACCCGGCCACCACCCGCGGGCGACCCGACCACCACCCGTGGGCGATCCACCCACCACCCGCGGGCGCTACTGGTCCGAGGAGAAGCGGAGGGCTCCTGCTGGGATCGTTGCGTCGCACCAGACGCGGACGCCCTCACGGAGTTCGTTGCGGGGGCCGATGATCGCCCCGTCGCCTATCACCGTCCCGGTGAGGACCGAGCGCTCCCCCACCCTGGCCCGCGTACCGATCAGCGAGTCGGTGACGACCGCGCCCGGCTCGATCACCGCCCCCGGCAGGATCGTGCTGCCGAAGACTCGTGCCCCCTCCGCCACGAACGCGCCCTCGCCCACCACCGTCCCGCCCGCCAGCTTCGCGTCGGGCGCCACGGTCGCCGTGGGAAGCACCAGCCGGTCCCCGCACCGCCCCGGCACCGCGGGCGACGGCGCCCGCCCCAGCACCAGATCCGCCGAGCCCCGTACGAAGGCCGCCGGTGTCCCCAGGTCCAGCCAGTACGTGGAGTCGACCATGCCCTGGAGATGCGCCCCCGCCGCCAGCAGCCCCGGGAACGTCTCCCGCTCCACCGACACCACCCGCCCCGCCGGGATCGTGTCGATGACCGACCGGCGGAAGACGTACGCCCCCGCGTTGATCTGATCGGTGACGATCTCCTCCGGCGTCTGCGGCTTCTCCAGGAAGGCGAGCACCTTCCCCGTGTCGTCCGTCGGGACCAGCCCGTACGCCCGCGGATCGGTCACCTTCGTCAGGTGCAGCGAGACGTCCGCATCGGTCGTCTCGTGCGTCCGCACCAGTGCCCGGATGTCCAGCCCCGTGAGGATGTCACCGTTGAAGATGAGCACCGGCTCGTCCGGCCCCGACCGCAGCCGGGACGCGACGTTCCGGATCGCCCCGCCCGTACCGAGCGGTTCCTCCTCCGTCACGTACTCGATGTGCAGCCCCAGCGCCGCCCCGTCACCGAAGTACGGCTCGAAGACCTCGGCGAGATAGGACGTGGCCAGGACGATGTGCTCGACACCCGCCGCCCTGGCGCGCGCCAGCTGGTGCGTGAGAAAGGGCACCCCGGCCGCCGGAACCATGGGCTTGGGCGTGTGCACCGTGAGCGGGCGGAGTCGCGTGCCCTTGCCGCCGACCAGGAGGATCGCTTCTGTCACCTGTCGTCTCTGCTTCCTGCCGGGACCGGCCGAACTGTCTTTCGGCCGGCCAGTGTATGCAGACCCTCTCCGGCAGGAAGGAGCGCCCGCCCCGCCTCAGCGGCCCTGGTAACGGGCGGCCGTGGAACGCGCGGTGCCGAGCTTCTTGTACAGCTTCCCCCCTGGGCACGAGGTGTTGAACCCGTCCCGGTGACCGGAGATCACGTTCAGCCGCACCTTCTTGCCTTTTCGGTAGAGATTGCCACCGCCGGACGTCAGATATGTCTTGGAGCGCGGATTCATCCCGTACAGCCCGAGTTTCCACGCGGTGAGCCGGGAGACGGCCTTCACGGCGGAGGACGACGGCTTCTTGGAGCCGTAGGAGCCGATCACCGCGATCCCGGTGGTGTTGCTGTTGAACCCGAGGGTGTGGGCCCCCTTGACCGCCTTCGCCACTCCCCCGGCCCGGCCCTCGTAGATCCTTCCGCACTTGTCGACGAGGAAGTTGTAGCCGATGTCGCGCCAGCCCAGGCTTCTGACGTGGTACCGGTAGAACCCGCGGATGAGCGACGGAGCCTGCGAGCACTTGTAGTTGTTGCCGGAGGCGGTGTGGTGCACGAAGGCCGCCTTGACCTTGCCGGTGTACACGAACCCGCCCTCCCGGAGGCCCTCGTTCGCCCCCCAGCCGCGCCGCGTGACGATGGCGGGGCGCGGCCCGATGTATGGCTTGGCCCGCTGCTGCTCGGTCAGTTCGGCCCCGCGCAGGGTGAGGAGCTCCTGCCGGGTCCGCGCGCCGTCCAGCGCGGGGATCTCGGTGGCGCCGAGCGGCGCGAGTACGGAGTTGACGGCGGAGGCGGCTTTCGCCTCGGCGCTCATGACGCCGGTACGGGGCCCCTCCGGGGCCTCGCTCCCGGGGTCGATGAGCTCGAGCCGCAGCCCGGAGGGCAGCACCGGGGAGTCGGCCACCCCCGAATCATCCGGCCCGGGCTCACCGGAGTCACCGGACCTGCCGGACACCCCGGGCTCCCCGGCCTCCGGCCGAACCCGTACCTCCACCCCGTCCGACTCCCCCACCCACAACGGCGCGGTGGCCCCGCGGACCCGGCCCGAGGCGGCCTCCGCGCTGCCCGGATCGGCCGCGTGGTCGGAGTAGTGCGTCTCGACGTCCTGCCAGCCGGACCAGGCGCCGTCGCCGGCTGCCCGGGTGCGGACCTGGACGCGGCCGTGGAGTTCGGCGGCGGGGTCGTCCCAGATGACGCCGAGGAGGGAGAAGTGCCGTACGGCACGGGGGGCGAGGCCGAGGACGGCGGCGCCGGTGACGCGGTCGCGGGTGAGGGGTGTCAGGGGCAGCGACTGGGTGCTGCCGGGAACGTCGGGCTGGGCCGTCACGGCTGCGCGCGTGGCCGCTTCTGCCGTCGGCGCCGGTCTCGCGTCCGCCGCGGTGGCGGGCGGGGCGAGCGGGAGGGCGAGGGCGGCGGCGCAGGTGACACCGATTGAGGAAGCAAGAATTCCACGCATGCTCCTGAGCTTGGACAGAGTCAGACAAATCTGTCCATCGGGGATTTGACGGACAGTCGGACCCCGTTCCCCCGAACCGGTGTCCCGCGCGGACGGTGCGCGACGGTGCGCACGGACGGGTCCGCGTACGCTTGCCCGGGTGAACGCCACCGACCGCACCCCTGCCGACCTGCTGAGTTCCGCGCTCGCCGCGGACCCGGGACGCCC
This sequence comes from Streptomyces sp. NPDC031111, assembly GCF_055570675.1. Classification (NCBI taxonomy): domain Bacteria; kingdom Bacillati; phylum Actinomycetota; class Actinomycetes; order Kitasatosporales; family Streptomycetaceae; genus Streptomyces; species Streptomyces sp. NPDC031111. The sequence continues at coordinate 175,132 of NZ_JBVIGS010000019.1, read as the reverse complement.
CCTGGTGACCTTCTACGACGACGCCACGGGCGAACGCGTCGAATTGTCCGTGGCCACCTTCGCCAATTGGGTGGCCAAGACCGCCAACCTCCTCCAGGACGAGTTGTCCGTCGAACCCGGCGACCGGGTGGCGCTGCTGCTGCCCGCGCACTGGCAGACGGCGGTCTGGCTGCTGGCGTGCGCGTCGGTGGGCGTGGTCGCGGACGTGGCCGGGGACCCGGCGGCGGCGGACGTGGTGGTGAGCGGTCCGGATCCGGAGGCGCTGGACGCCGCGCGGGCCTGCTCGGGCCCGCGGGTCGCGCTGGCGCTCAGGCCGCTCGGCGGACGCTTTCCGCAGCCGCCGGAGGGCTTCGCCGACTACGCCGTCGAGGTGCCGGCGCAGGGCGACCGCTTCGTGCCGTACGCGCCGGTCGACCCCGAGGAGCCGGCGCTGATCGTGGCGGGCCGGGAGTTCACCGGCGCGGAGGTGGTGGAGCGGGCCCGGGCGGAGGCCCCGGAGCTGGGTCTGACCGGGCCGGGCTCGCGGATCCTGTCGGGGCTGCCGTACGACACGTGGGACGGGCTGAACACGGGTCTGTACGGGCCGCTGGCGACCGGCGGCTCCGTGGTGCTGTGCCGGAACCTGGACCGCCTCGCGGACGAGGCCCTGGACAAGCGCGTGGAGAGCGAACGGGTGACGGCCATCGCCCGCTAGCGGAACACCCCGCCACACGCCCGCCCCGCCAAACCCGACCCCCCACCCCACCACTCCACCGCCCCACCCCCTCCCCCGTTCGGCGCATCACCACCCGCCCCGCACCGCCCTCCCGCGTCATCGTCGTACGCAACGGCATCACCACACGCCGTACGCAGTGAGGGGTGGACCCGGTCATGAGCGACACCGCTGGCGCGTCCTCCGAGCAGCCGGCGGGCGGGCGCGCCCTCGGCCCGGGGACCGGGTCCTCGGCGAGCGGACGCGGGCGCGCCCGGCGCCGACGGCGGCGCTGGGCGTGGGGTGCCGGGCTCACGGTCGCCGTCGTGCTGCTCGCGGCCGCGGGCGCCGGGTGGGCGGTGTACATGAAGCTGGAGGGGAACATCACCCCGGACGAGGCGGCGGCGGCGGAACTCGCGCGGTACGAGGAGGAGCGGCCCACCGCGCTCGTCAAGGACGCCCGGAACATCCTGCTGATCGGCTCGGACTCGCGCTCCGGGGAGGAGAACTCCCGCTACGGACGGGACGCGGGGACCGAGCGCTCGGACACCGTGATCCTGCTGCATCTGTCGGCGGGCCGGCGCGACGCCACCGCGGTGTCCGTCCCCCGGGACCTGATGGTGGACGTGCCCGGCTGCCGCCGGCCCGACGGATCGCGCTCCGAGCCGATGTTCACGATGTTCAACTCCGCTTTTTCGGTGGGCGGTTCGGCCTGCACCATCCGAACGGTCGAGAAACTCACGGACATCCGCGTCGACCACCATGTCGTCGTCGACTTCGACGGTTTCAAGGACATGGTCGAGGCCGTGGACGGGGTCGAGGTGTGCCTGCGCGAGCCCGTCGACGACAAGGACGCCGAGCTGAAACTGCCGGCGGGACGGGTGACGCTGAACGGGGAGCAGGCGCTCGGTTATGTCCGCGCCCGCAAGACCCTCGGTGACGGCAGCGACACCAGCCGGATGGAACGGCAGCAACGCTTCCTCGGCGCACTCGTCAACAAGGTGAGCAGCAATGACGTTCTGCTGAATCCGGTGAAGCTGTATCCCGTTCTGGACGCGGCCACCTCCTCGCTCACGACCGACCCGGAACTGGCCAGTCTGCGGAGTTTGTACGAACTCGCCCGAGGGCTGCGTGAGATCCCCACGGAAGGCGTGCAATTCCTGACCGTTCCGCGGGAGCCCTACACCGGGGACGTCAATCGTGACCAACTCGCGCAGCCCGCGGCGGAGGAACTCTTCGAACGGCTGCGCAGGGACGCACCCGTGGCGGTCGATACGGACGGTGACGAAAAGGACACGGAAGAGGAATCCGGGAAGCCGTCGGGCGGCGCTTCTCCGGCCCCGACCTTCTCGGGAAACACGGCCGCCGAGGACACCTGCGCGTAAAGCCTGCTCCAAGCCAACTCCAAGGCCGAGAACCTTTGTCCAGGGAAATGGGTGGATTGCCCGCTTGTATGGACGTGGAATTCGTCACCGGCGTCGCCCCGACTCGATCAGGACCGTTAGTGTGAGCGCTCCGGTGCGTCCGTTCCTTCAGGCCCGTCCTTCGGGATCGTCCTGAGATCCCGCACTGTGTGACCGAGACCCGAGCGCCTTGGGAGGGGAAAGGCGCCGCGTGGCCCCGACGGAGGATTCAAGCGACCGTGGACGCGCAAGGCCGTGGGCGGGCGGAGAACATCGATCCCGCAGACCAGTGGGTGCTCAACCCGAACACCGGTGAATACGAACTGCGACTGAGCCCTTCCGCACCGCAGTCACCGGTCCCCGGACCGCGCGGGCCACGCCCCCCGGGCGCGGGCGCTCCGCGCGGCCGGTCGGGGTCACCGGGCCGCGCGCCCGAGCGGCCCCGCCGGGCGGCGCCGGAGCGGGAGACCCCCGACCGGGAGACGCCCGACCGGGAGGTGCCGCCGCAGCGCAGACGCCGGGGCGCTCCGGAGGAGGCTGCCCCGGGGCGGCGCGGACGCCGGCCGGTGAAGAAGAAGTCGAAGGCGAAGAAGGTCCTGATGTGGACCGGCGGCACGATGGCGTTCGTGGTGCTCGCCGTCGGCGCGGCCGGCTATCTGTATCTGGAGCATCTGAACGACAACATCGACTCCGTCTCCGACGACGGCGCCAGCACCGGTGGCTTCAGCAAGGACAAGGCGATCAACATCCTGCTGATCGGCACCGACAAGCGCACCGGCGCGGGCAACGACAGCTACGGCGACAAGGGCAGCGCCGGGCACGCCGACACCACGCTCCTGCTGCACGTCTCCAAGGACCGTACGAACGCGACCGCGCTCAGCATTCCGCGCGATCTGATAGTCGATGTCCCCGACTGTCCCACCCAGCAGGAGGACGGCAGCGAGAAGGTGATCCCGGGCTCCCCCGGCGTCCGCTTCAACACCAGCCTCGGCCAGAGCGGCCGTACTCCCAGCTGCACCATGCGGACCGTGACCGAGCTGACCGGGATCAAGCCGGACAACTTCATGGTCGCCGACTTCAACGCGGTGAAGACGCTGACGTCGGCGGTGGACGGGGTCGAGGTCTGCCTGGCCAAGGACATCGACGACCCGGACTCCCATCTGAAGCTGCCGGCGGGCACGCACACCATCGAGGGCGAGGAGGCGCTGGCCTTCGTGCGCACCCGGCACTCGGTGGGCACGGGCGGCGACCTGAGCCGGATCGAGCTGCAACAGCAGTTCCTGAGCTCGCTGATGCGGAAACTGAAGTCCAACGACACGCTCACCAGCCCGTCGAAGATGATCAAGCTGGCCGAGGCGGGCACCAAGGCGCTCACGGTCGACTCCCAGCTGGACAGCATCGGCAAGCTCAAGGACCTCGGTCTGGAACTGGGCAAGCTCGACACCAAGAACCTGACCTTCACCACCGTGCCGGTGCTCGACAACCCCGCGGAGACGGTGAAGGCGACCGTGGTCCTCAATGAGGCGAAGGCCCCGGAGATCTTCGACCTGATCAAGAACGACGTGTCGTTCACCGAGGTCAAGCAGAAGAAAAAGAAGGAGAAGGCCGCCGTCGCCGCCCGGCTGAAGGGCGAGAAGGCACCGGCCTCCGAGGTCCGCGTGCGGATCCTCAACGGCGGCGCCGAATCCGGCAGCGCCCAGGAGACCCTCGGCTGGCTCCAGGTCGAACAGGGTGTCACGAAGTCCGAGAACGCCGGCAACGCGCCGGAGGAACTGAGCAAGACCACGCTCGAGTACGCCCCCGACCAGGCCGACCAGGCACGCCGCCTGGCGGACATCCTGGGCCTGTCCGGGTCGGCGATGAAGCCCGGCGAGAGCGTCACCAACTCCCAGGGCGTGCCCGCGATGACACTGACCCTCGGCAAGGACTTCAAGGGCGCCGGCGTCTCGCTGACGACTCCGGACAAGGCGCCCGACGACATCGACAAGTCCACGGCGGACAAGGTCGAGTGCGCCAAGTGACGTGACGGGCCGGTTCGGAGGAGTGCCGTCCCGGCCCGCCGGAAACTTGTTGAAGTCGATCGGATTCCCGGGGCAACTGACGGGCCCGTCGTGCGTCTAACAGGACGCAGGAGGGGCCTGCTTCATGATGCGAGGGGTTGCCAGGGGTGGGGAGGACGGGGGCAGTGACGCAGAACGCCGCACCGGAGACGCTCGGTGACGGTGTGCGTGAGGGGGACCCTGACGAGAGCCCGTCCGACGGCGCGGCCGGCCCACGCCCGCGCCGAATACGCCGGTTGCTCAAGTGGTTCGCCGCGGTCCTCGCGCTGCTGATGATCGGCGCGGCCGGAGCGGGCTACCTCTACTACCGGCAGCTGAACGACAACATCAAGAAGGACGCCCTGAACCTGGGCGACAACAAGGTCGCCGAGCCGACGCCGAACGCGGCCGGGCAGACCCCGCTGAACATCCTGCTCATCGGCAGCGACGCGCGCGACACCGAGGAGAACCAGCAACTCGGCGGTGCGCGCGAGACGTTCGGCTCCACCCCGCTCGCCGATGTGCAGATGCTGGTGCACCTGTCCGCCGACCGGTCCAACATGTCCGTGGTCAGCATGCCGCGCGACACCCTGGTCGAGATCCCCAAGTGCACCGACCCGGACGACGGGACGGTGTACCCGGCGAGCAACGGGCGCACGATGACCAACCAGAGCCTCGGGCACGGTGGTCCCGGCTGCACCGTGGCCACCTGGCAGGAGCTCACCGGAATCCACATCGACCACTTCGTCATGGTGGACTTCGCGGGCGTGGTGTCCATGGCGGACGCGGTCGGCGGTGTCCCGGTGTGCGTCGACGCCAACATCCACTCGCGCGACAGCCAGGGGCACGGCTCCGGGCTGAAGCTGGAGAAGGGCACGAGCCACATCAAGGGCGAGCAGGCCCTCCAGTGGCTGCGCACGCGCTACGGCTTCGAGGACGGCAGCGACCTCGCCCGCGCCAAGGCGCAGCACATGTACATGAACTCGCTGGTCCGGCAGCTGCGTGAGAACGCCACCCTGAGCAGCCCCAACAAGCTGCGCAGACTGGCCGAGAGGGCCACCGAGGCGCTCACCGTCGACCCCGGGCTGGACACGGTGAAGAAGCTCTACGACCTGAGCACCGAGCTGCGCAAGGTGAAGCCGGAGCGCATCACCATGACCACGATGCCCAACCGGTACGTGGGCGCCCGCGTGGAGCCCACCGAGGACGCCGAGCAGCTGTTCCGTCTGGTGCGTGACGACATCGCCCTCGACGGCAAGGACGCCGAGCCGGAGAAGGCCGAGCCGAAGCCCCCGGCGGACCCGGCCGCCGACGACGCCGACATCGCCGTACAGGTCCGCAACGGCACCCGCACCGACACCCTCGCCGCCGCCCCGGGGCGGACCAGCACGGTCGCCGGGGCGCTGAAGGAGAAGGGCTTCACCGGAGCGACCGCCGACACCACCAGCGCCCTCAGCGTGAAGCGGACGGTCGTGCGCTACCCGAGCGCCGACCTGGAGGGCGACGCCCGTCGGGTCGCCGACGCCCTCGGTCTCCCGGCGGACTCGGTGAAACGGTCCACCGATGTGTCCGGTGTCACGCTCGTCGTGGGCGCCGACTGGCGCGAGGGTACGGAGTACAAGGCGCCCGAGGAGGACAACACCACCCCCGAGTCGGCGCAGGCGCTCAACGGGGCCGACGACAAGGCCTGCATGCACGTCAACCCGGGCTTCACCTGGTGAACCCCATGAGCCCCTTCCCGGCCGGGAAGGGGCTCATGGGGTGACGGGTCCGTCAGGCGGCCGGGGCGTTCGCGTGGACGGCGGGCCGCCGCGAGGCGATGACCTTCCTCGCCAGCGCACGCGGGCTGGTCAGGAAGCCCCAGCCCCACGACATGTGCATGGTGGCCAACGCCACCGGAATCCGCAGCCGCGCCTTCAGCGGCAGCCCCTTGCCGGCGGGGACCGATCCCAGCGCGATCGCGGCGAGGTAACCGCCGGGCACCACGAAGCCCCACGGCGTCAGCGCCGCGCCCACCACGATTCCGGCCGCGATCGCGCACACCGCCGCCGGCGGCGCCAGATAGCGCAGATTGATGGAACCGGAGTGGTAGCGGGCCACGACGTGCCGCCAACGGCCGTAGTCCTTGTACTGCTTGGCCAGCGCCCGCACGCTCGGCCGGGGCCGGTACGACACCTTCAGCTCCGGCGAGAACCAGATCAGTCCACCGGCCTCACGGATGCGGAAGTTCAGCTCCCAGTCCTGGGCGCGGATGAACTCCACGTTGTAGCCGCCCTGCCGCTCCAGCGCCTCCCGCCGGAACACGCCCAGGTACACCGTCTCGGCGGGGCCCGCCTGACCACCGGTGTGGAAGGCGGCGTTGCCCACACCTATCTTCGACGTCATCGCGGCGGCGACCGCGTGCTCCCAGTCGTTCTCCCCCTCGGCGTGCATGATGCCGCCGACGTTCTGCGCGCCGGTCTCCTCCAGGAGCCGCACGGCGGTCGCGATGTAGTTCGGGGAGAGCATCCCGTGCCCGTCGACGCGGACCACGACCGGGTGGCGCGAGGCCTTGATCGCCGCGTTGAGGGCGGCCGGGGTGCGGCCGGTCGGATTGGGCACGGTGTGCACCCGCGGGTCCTCGGCCACGAGCTCGGCGGCGATCTCGTCCGTGCGGTCCGTGGACGGACCGAGGGCGATCACGACCTCCATCTCGCCGGCGTACTCCTGGGCGAGGATCGCGCGGACGGCGCCACGCAGATGCCGTTCCTCGTTGAGGACGGGCATGATCACGGAAACGGCGGGGAGCCGCACGTCGGGATTGGCGTTCATAGGGGGCTCACGTTACCGCGAACGGGGGACACGGTTGCGCGTGCCGGGGTGCTGTGCGCCGGGCCGCAGATCGTATCGGCCTACGGTGCTCACGATCCCACGCACGGCCGTCCTCCGGAGGTGTTCCCCCTTGCCCACGCCGCCGCGGTCCCCCCGGCCCCGCACCGCACCCCAGCACCCCCCGCGGCCGCCCCGCCGGGGCCCGCGCCCGCCCGCGCCCCCGCGCGGGAAGCCGCGCTGGGCCATGCGCACGGTCACCACGCTGTCGGTCGTGGTGCTCGCCTCCGCCGGGATCGGACACGCGGTGATGAGCAGCCTGGAGCAGGACATCGCCCGGGTCGACCCGTTCCGCGACATGAAGAACCGCCCCGAGCCCGGTCACGGCATGAACATCCTGCTCGTCGGCACCGACGGCCGGGAGAAGATCGGCGAGGAGGAGCGGAGGAAGTACCGGCTCGGCGGGGCGCCCTGCCACTGCACCGACACGATCATGATCGTGCACATCTCGGCGGACCGCGACCGCGCCAGCGTCGTCAGCCTGCCCCGCGACTCGTACGCCATGACGCCCCCGCACACCGACCGGGTCAGCGGCGAGCGGCACGAGGCGCACCCCGTGAAACTGAACGCGGCGTACGCCGAGGGCGGGCCGCGGCTGACCGTGCGCACGGTCGAGAGGATGACCCGGGTGAAGATCGACCACTATCTGGAGGTCGACTTCACCAGCTTCATGAGGACCGTGGACGTGGTCGGCGGTGTCGAGGTCTGCACCGGGGAACGTCTGAAGGACAGCCACACCGGGCTCGACCTGCCCGCCGGCCGGCACACGCTCGAGGGCGGCCAGGCCCTCCAGTACGTCCGCGCCCGGCACGTCGACGGCGCCTCGGACCTCAGCCGGATGAAGCGCCAGCAGCACTTCATGGCGGCCCTGGTGGACCGTGTCACGTCCTCCGGGATCCTGCTGAACCCGATGAAGTTCCGGGACGTGACCCGGGCGGTGCTCGGCTCGGTCCGCGCCGACAAGGGCTTCGGCACCGGTGAGCTCCTCGACCTGGGCCGGGCGATGCGGAACTTCTCCCCCTCCTCCTCCGAGTTCACCACCGTGCCGATCGCGAAGATGGGCCACGCGGTGAAGGGGGTCGGCTCGACGCTGAAGTGGGACACCGAGAAGTCGGAGCACATCTTCGAGGCGCTGCGCCGGGACAGGCCGCTCTCCGCGCACCGCACCCCCGACGCGGCGCTCCGCGTCGCGGTGGACCCCCGGCAGATCCGCGTCCAGGTCGAGAACGGCACCCGCACCGCGGGCCTCGGCCGGCGGGTGGACGCTGCGCTGGCGGCGACCGGTTTCGCCACCACCCGGGCCCCGGCCAACGCGACGGACCGGGACGTGAAGCGGACGGTCGTCGCCTACGACCCCCGCTGGAACCGCTCCGCGAAGTCCCTGGCGGCGGCCCTGCCGGGCAGCGAGTTGCGCGCGGTGAAGGGCCAGGGCGCCACGCTCAAGGTGATCGCGGGCGCCGACTTCGAGAAGGTCCGCAAGGTGCGGGCGCAGGACCCGGGCCAGGGCGAGTTCGGCGTGGTGCGGGGCGACGAGGTGAACTGTTCCTGAGCGCCGGGCCGTCCGGCGGGCCGGGCGGATGCGCGGTTCTTCGCCCCCGCCGCCCCTTCCCTTCCCGTCCCTGAGGGCTACGCCCCCGGACCCCCTTGCGCAGTTCCCCGCGCCCCTGTGGCGGGGTCAGTCCTCGAAGCCCTCCGCGGCCCGCTTCTCGCGGAGTTCCATGATGGCCCGGCGGCGGGCCAGCCGGTGCGTGCGGCGGATCTGGGCCTCCTGGTAGCGGCGCTTGTCCCGCTCGGTCTCCGGCATCACCGGCGGCACCCGGCGCGGCTTGCCGTCGGCGTCGACGGCCGCGAACACCAGGTAGGCCGAGCCGACCTGGGTGGCGGGCGCGGACTCGTTCCAGCGCTCGGCCAGCACCCGCACCCCGACCTCCATCGAGGTCCGGCCGGTCCAGTTGACCTGGGCCTTCACATGGACCAGGTCACCGACGCGGACCGGCTCCAGAAAGGCCATCTCGTCCATGGAGGCGGTGACGGCAGGCCCTCCGGAGTGCCGTCCGGCGACGGCGCCCGCCGCGTCGTCGACCAGCTTCATGATCACCCCACCGTGCACGGTGCCCAGAAGGTTGGTGTCGTTGTGGGTCATGATGTGGCTGAGGGTCGTACGGGACGCCGAGGTGGGCTTGCCCGGGATGTCCGGGCTGTCCATGGCTGCGGCTGGGGCCTGGTCTGTCATGGCCTCCACCTTATGCCGAGGTGACATCGGCGGGATTTGTGTCAGCTTCGCAACAGCGGTGCCCTGATTTTCCGACGACCCTTGTATGACGCACAGCGGGGACCTGCACACTGTCTCCCATGACTGATTGGCCCGAGGCACGGTCCGACGACAATCGCGGCGGACGCTACGGACGCGGCAGCGCGAGCGCACAGCCCGAGGGCGCCCGCGTCATGCGGCAGGTCCGCCGCGGTCCGGCGGCCCCGCCCGGGCAGGGCGCCTACGGCGGTGTCCCGCAGCAGCCGTCGTACGTGGACGGCCGCGGCCACGGCGCCCCCGACGGCTACGACAGCGGCTACAACACCGGCCAGGTCTACGGCACCCCCGGCGGCGGTGGCCCCGGCGGGCCGGGCGGTGACCCCGGTTACGCCTCGCGCCCCGCGCCGGACTGGCGCCGCCGCATCAAGTGGACGGCGATCACCGTCGTGACCGTGCTGGTCGTGACGTCCGTCGCCACGTACTTCTGGGCCGACTCCAAGCTGAACCGCGAGGTCGACCTGTCGAAGGTGATCGAGCGGCCCGAGAAGGGCGCGGGCACCAACTACCTGATCGTCGGTTCCGACAGCCGTGAGGGCATGTCCGACGAGGACAAGAAGAAGCTGCACACCGGGTCCGCCGACGGCAAGCGCACGGACTCGATGATGATCCTGCACACCGGCGACAACGGCCCGACCCTCATCTCGCTGCCCCGGGACTCGAACGTCGAGATCCCCTCCTTCAAGGGCTCCGAGTCGGGCAAGACCTACCCCGGGACCGGCCGGCAGGTGAAGCTCAACGCCGCGTACGCCGAGGACGGACCCGAACTGCTGGTCCGTACCGTCGAGTTCAACACCGGCCTGCACATCGACCACTACGTGGAGATCGGCTTCGCCGGCTTCGCGAACATCGTGGACGCGGTCGGCGGCGTGGAGATCGACATCCCGCAGGACATCAAGGACACCAAGTCCGGCGCCGACCTCAAGAAGGGCAAGCAGACCCTGAACGGCGAGGAGGCCCTCGCCTTCGTCCGCACCCGGTACGCCCTGGCGGGCTCCGACCTGGACCGTACGAAGAACCAGCAGAAGTTCCTCTCCGCCCTCGCCAACCAGGTGGCCACGCCGGGCACGGTCCTGAACCCCTTCAAGCTCTACCCGACCATGGGCGCCGGCCTGGACTCCCTGATCGTCGACAAGGAGATGGGCCTGTTCGACCTGGCCGACATGTTCTGGTCGATGAAGGGCGTCAGCGGCGGCGAGGGCACCTCCATGAACATGCCGATCGCGGGTTCCACGGGCGGCAATCTGCTCTGGGACAAGGCGAAGGTGAAGCAGCTGGTGAGCCAGCTGAACAACGACGAGAAGGTCACCGTCAAGAGCAACTGAACCGGCTGTGGGGGGGGGGGGGGGGGGGGGGCACCCCTGGCCGCGGGGATGCACAAGGGTGAACACCCCCGGCAAAAA